>NZ_VIWT01000001.1:0-600000 GCF_007829815.1 Kitasatospora viridis
CTGCTGCTCGCCTGCGCCGCCGCCGGCATGCTGCTCGGCGACACGGTGACCGGCCGGTTCACGCCGCCGCGCCTGCGCGCCCGGCTCGGCGTGCCGCTCTGTCTGCTGCTCGCCGCCCCGTACCCGCTGCTCGCGCTGCGTCCGCCGCCGCCCATCGCCGTCGTCGCAGTCGCCGTCACCGTCGCCTCGATCGGGTACGCCTCCGCGCTCCCCCTGCAGGAGCGCCTGCTCGACCGCACCCCGGCCGACCGCCACGGCCAGGCACTCGGTCTGCACTCCGCCGGCATGCTCACCGCCCAGGGGTGCTGTGCCGCCCTCGCCGGTGCACTCGCGGAGCACACCTCCCCCAGCACCGCCATCGCCGTGCTGGCTACGGCCTCACTTGCCACCACCCTGCTGCTGGCCAGGGGCCTGAGCGACCGTCGGCCCCCAGCGCTACGCTGACGAACGATCACACGAGCGATCAACCGTGCACCCGTACGAACACTCCGCCCACCGGCGTTCCGGTGTTCGGCGCACCACCCGAGGGGGACCCCATGGACCACACCCGCGTAACCGAGTACCTGGCCCGGCTCGGCACGCCCCGCCCCGCCGCGCCCGACCTCGCCGCGCTGCGCACCCTGCAGCGCGCCCACCCCATGGCGATCCCGTTCGAGAACCTCAGCGTCCGGCTCGGCGAGCCGATCACGCTCACCGAGGAGGCGCTGGTCGCCAAGGTGCTGGACCGCCGCCGGGGCGGCTACTGCTACGAGCTCAACGGCGCGTTCGCCGCGCTGCTGACCGCGCTCGGCTACCGGGTGGAGCTGCTCAGCGGCCGGGTGCTGGCCCGGGGCGGGGCGGGTCTGCCGTTCGACCACCTCGCGCTGCGGGTGTGGCTGGACGGGGAGGCGTGGCTGGTGGACGTCGGGTTCGGGCAGCTGAGCGCCGAGCCGCTGCGGCTCGCCGAACGCGGCGAGCAGCAGGACGCGTTCGGCACCTTCCGGATCACCGAGCACTTGCCGACCGGCGTCAGCGGCACCACGACCGACCCGCTGCCGGACCTGGACGTGGCGCAGGACGGCGAGGTCCAGTTCCGACTGGACCAGCGCCCGTACCAGCTGACCGACTTCGTGCCGGCGTGCTGGTACCAGTCGACCTCGCCGGACTCCCCGTTCACCGGCCGCACCCTCTGCTCGCGGCTCACCCCGCAGGGCCGGGAGACCCTGGTCGGCGGTGTGCTGATCCGCACCGTCGACGGCGAGCAGACCCGCGAGGAGCTGACCACCGCCGAGGAGCAGCGGTCCGCCTACCGCGAGTTGTTCGGCATCGAGCTCACCCTCGACGAGGTGAAGCGGCTCAGCTGACAGCAACTCAGCTGACAGCGGGCTCAGTTGACCACGTGGGCCAGCGGCTCCCCCTTGGCGAACCGGGCCAGCTGCTCGGCGACCAGCCGCTGCGCCCGGGGCAGGAAGGCCGAGGAGCTGCCGCCCACGTGCGGGGTGATCAGCACTCCGGGCGCGTGCCAGAGCGGGTGGCCGGCGGGCAGCGGCTCGGGGTCGGTGACGTCCAGGGCGGCGCGCAGCCGACCGGTCGTCAGCTCGGCCACCAGCGCCTCGGTGCGCACGACCGGTCCGCGGGCGACGTTGACCAGCAGCGCGCCGTCCTTCATCGCGGCCAGGAAGCCGGCGTCCACCAGGCCCCGGGTCTGCTCGGTGAGCGGCACGACCAGGATCACCACGTCGGCCCGGGGCAGCAGCGCGGGCAGGTCGGCGAGCGCGTGCACGGGGCCGCTCGGGCCGGTCCTGGCGGTGCGGGCGACCCGCTCGACGGTGACCTCGAAGGGCAGCAGCCGGGCCTCGATCGCAGCGCCGACCGAGCCGTAGCCGACGATCAGCACGTTCTTGTCGGCGAGCGCGGGGTAGAAGCCGGCCCGCCAGTCCTCGGCGTCCTGGCCGCGGACGAAGGCGGGCAGGTCGCGCAGCGCGGCGAGGGTGAGCGCGAGGGCGAGCTCGGCGGTGCTGGCGTCGTGCACGCCGCGCGCGTTGCTCAGGGTGACGCCGACGGGCACGTGCGGGGCGATGTCGTCCACCCCTGCGGTCTGGGTCTGCACGGCGCGCAGCCGGGGCATCCGGTCGAGCAGCGGGAGCACGGTGCCGGTCTTGAGGTAGGGGGTGACCAGCAGCTCGACCCGGGCGAGCAGCTCGGCGGGCGGCGGTCCGGGGCGGCCGTCGGTGCGCTCGCCGTCGAAGGTGTGCAGTTCGAGCCCGTCGGCGGGCAGGCCGGGGAGCTGCTCGGCGGAGTAGGGCGTGAGGACCACGGGGGCGGGTGCGGCGATCATGCCCCGCAATCTACCCACCGCCGCGCGGGGCACCCCACCGCCCTGCGTCGGCCGACGCCCTCCTCCCTCCTCGCCACCGGGGCCGTTTGGCCGGGGCCTGCGCACTCCGTACGATTCATCGAGTAATCGGGGCGGACACCAGGACGAGCAGGGAAGCGGCAGCGGAATGACGAGGGCAGCGGAGGCGACGGATCAGCAGGACGAGGCCGTGCACGAGATCGTGGACGTGGACCAGGCCGTGAACGGCAACGCGGCCGAAGCCGTGCACGAGACCGAGGCCGTGCACATGGCCGTGGACGTGGCCGTGGACGTGGCCGAGAACGAGACCGTGACGGACTTCGGACCCGGCATCGACCCGGAGCGGCTGCAGTTCTGCCTGGACGTGCTGGGCGAGCTGGACTCGCTGGACGTGGACCACCCGGACGCGATCGCCGTCCGCCGCGCCGTCGCGCACATCTTCCGCACCGTGAAGCAGCGCCGCCGCCAGGAGTACCGGGCGAAGAAGACGGCGAACGACCGCGAGGTGACCTCGCGCACCGCGACCGGTGCGCCGGGCCGGATCGACGACGAGACGGCCGGCGTCTTCGGCCTGACCTCGCCGACCACCACCAGCGAGCTCGCCGGCATCCTGCAGCGCCCCCGCTCCTGCTACGTCTGCAAGCAGCGCTACGTCGAGGTGGACGCGTTCTACCACCAGCTCTGCCCGAACTGCGCGGAGCTGAACCGGTCGCGCCGCTACCAGCGGGCCGACCTGACGGGGCGTCGGGCGCTGCTGACCGGTGGCCGGGCGAAGATCGGCATGTACATCGCGCTGATGCTGCTGCGTGACGGCGCGCACACCACGATCACCACCCGCTTCCCGAAGGACGCGATCCGCCGCTTCAAGGCGATGCCGGACAGCGCCGAGTGGCTGCACCGGCTGAAGATCGTCGGCATCGACCTGCGCGACCCGGCGCAGGTGGTGGCGCTGGCCGACTCGGTGGCGGCGGACGGTCCGCTGGACATCCTGATCAACAACGCGGCGCAGACGGTGCGCCGCTCCCCGGCCGCGTACGCCGAGCTGGTGGCCGCCGAGGCGGCGCCGCTGCCGACCGGCGAGCTGCCGGCCAGCGAGGTGATCGGTGCCTTCGGCAGCGGCGCGGTGGACCGTCCGGCACTGCCGGGCCTGGCCGGCGGCGAGGGGCTCTCGGCGCAGGACGTGGCCGAGCTGGCGCTGGTGACCGGTTCGGCGTCGCCGGCCCGGATCGCGGCGGGCACGGCGATCGACGCGGGCGGCCTGGTGCCCGACCTGGTGGACACCAACAGCTGGGTGCAGACGGTCAGCGAGGTCGACCCGATCGAGCTGCTGGAGGTCCAGCTGTGCAACTCGACGGCGCCGTTCATCCTGGTCAGCCGGCTGCGTCCGGCGCTGGCGGCGTCCGCGGCGCGGCGCAAGTACGTGGTGAACGTCTCCGCGATGGAGGGTCAGTTCTCCCGCGGCTACAAGGGTGCCGGCCACCCGCACACGAACATGGCCAAGGCGGCGCTGAACATGCTGACCCGGACCAGTGCCCGGGAGATGCTGGAGGCCGACGGCATCCTGATGACCGCCGTGGACACCGGCTGGATCACCGACGAGCGGCCGCACCCGGACAAGATGCGGCTGGCCGACGAGGGCTTCCACGCGCCGCTGGACCTGGTGGACGGCGCGGCCCGGGTGTACGACCCGATCGTCCGCGGCGAGCAGGGCGAGGACCTGTACGGCTGCTTCCTGAAGGACTTCGAGCCTTCCAACTGGTGAGCCGAGCGGCCCGGGCGGCCGGTCGGGAGAGGCGGGATCCGTGGGAACTGTGACCGGGACACACCTGATCGGCGCGGGCGTGATCGTGCCCAGCACGGACGGCCGTCAGGTGCTGATCGGCCGCCGGACCGCGGCCGGCGAGCCGCCGACCTGGAGCCTGCCGGGCGGCAAGGCGGACGAGCCGGGCGAGTCCTTCGAGCAGGCGGCCGCCCGCGAGTTGGCCGAGGAGACCGGGATCGTGCTGCCGGCCGAGCGGATGCGGGTGCTCGGCGTGCTGCTGGACCACCTGGCGGGACGGCCCCGGCTGACCGCCGCGGTGCTGGCGCCGGCCAGTGACGCGCCGGCCTTCGTGACCGAGCCGCACGCCTGCGCCGGGTGGGAGCGGGTCGGGCTGGACGAGCTGCCGGAGCCGATGTTCGGACCGTCCTCCTGGGTGCTGTCGCAGTGGCTGCCGGAGCGGCCGCTGCCGGCGGGGGTGCACGCCTACCGACTCTGACCCGGCCGACTGACTGACCGTCAGTCATCGATCCCCTGGTCGTGCTCGCGCTCCCCGGTGTCGAGGACCGCGCCGAGCCAGTGGTCGAGCGCGGCCGCGCACTGCTCGCCGCCCGAGGGCACCCGGGCGTAGCTACGGTCCAGGAAGTCCCGCAGCCCCTGTTCCTCGGCGCGCAGCACGGCGGCCGCGCCGTCGGCGCCGCGCAGCAGCACCAGGACGTGGTCCAGGTCGGCCTCGGGTTCGAGCACCACGTCGCCGTCGCCGGCGGGCGCGTCCAGCCCTTCGGCCAGCAGCTCGCGGGCGAAGGTCCAGCGCTCGGGTGCGCCGAGCGGGAGCAGGAAGTCCACCCGGACGGCCAGCGGGTCGTAGCTGTGGTACGCCCAGGTGGAGCGGAGCGGAATCCGTTCGTCCTGGCCGGGCACCAGCAGTTCGACCGCGACCTCGGCCGTCACTGCCACCGTTGCCTCGTCACCGCTCATCTCGTACGCCTCCGATCCGGTCGGCGCGCTCTCCGGGAGCCGTCGTGCGAGCGCTAATGCCCAGCTCGCCGCCGGTCAAACCGCCCGGGAGGACTCGGACCGGACCGCGCATCCGCTGCTCAGGACGCGTCGGGGCGGCGGCGCAGTTCCTCGTACCGCCAGGACCACCCGGCCTACCGGGCCTCCCAGGCGGCGATCAGGGCGAGCAGCCCGGGGAAGCGCCGCTCCAGGTCGGCGACCCGCACCTGACTGCGGCGCTCCAGGCCGTACTGGCGCTGCCGGGTGACGCCGGCCTCCCGGAGCACCTTGAAGTGGTGGGTCAGCGAGGACTTCGGGCGGTCGATGCCGAACCAGCCGCAGGGGTGGTCGAACTCCTCGGCCTCCAGCAGCAGCTTCTGAACGATGGTCAGCCGCAGCGGGTCGGCCAGCGCGCCCAGCACCTGCTCCAGGCGCAGCTCGTCGAGGGCCGGCTCGGGCAGCGGCTCGGGCACCCCGGGGCGCGGCGGGTGGTCCTTGAACGGCGGTGCGGCGATCGCGGCCATCGTGACGGTCCTCCACGCTCGGCAATAGTACGAACTTCATCGTACTGTACGTCAGGTTCGGGAAAACTCGTACCTTCCCCGCTCGCCCGTTGACCTTGCCCCTGGGGGAAGCCCCAGGGTCGGTGCGGTCGACGGCGAACGCGGAGGGAGCGGGCGGGTGCGGGTACTGATGGACGTGGAGCCCTTGCGGCAACGGGAGTTCCGGCGGTTGCTGGGGGCCCGGACGGTCACCTCGCTGGGGGCGCAGCTCACGGCGGTGACGGTGCCCCTGCAGATCTACCAGCGCACCGGGTCGTCCGCGGCGGTGGGCCTGGCCGGGCTGGTGGGCCTGGTGCCGATGGTGCTGGCCGCGCTGTGGGGCGGGGCGGTCGCCGACCGGGTGGACCGCCGCCGGATGCTGCTGGTCACCAACGGCGGGATCGGGCTGACCTCGGTGCTGCTGGCGCTCCAGCAGTCGGTGGGCGTGCTGCTCCTGCTGGTCGCGGTGCAGCAGGCGTTCTTCGGCGCCAACGCGGCGGTGGGCGGTGCGGTGACGCCCCGGCTGGTGCCCGCGCCGCTGCTGCCGGCGGCCAACACGCTGCAGTCGACCGTGGACTGGTCCGCCGGCATCGCCGGGCCGCTGCTCGCGGGCGCGCTGCTGCCGGTGCTCGGGGCGCGGACGCTCTACCTGGCGGACGCCGTGGCGATGGGCGCCACGCTCTGGGCGGTCCGGTGCCTGCCCGCGCTGCCCGCACTGCCCACGCACCCCGTGGCGGGCAGCGCACGCACCCCCCGCCCCGGGGTGCGCGCGGGCCTGCGGGTGCTGGTCCGCGACCGGGTGCTGCTGGTCACCTACCTCGCCGACTTCGCCGCCCTCTTCCTCGGCCTGCCCAGCGCGCTCTTCCCGCAACTGGCCGCTGCCCGCTGGGGGCTCGGGCAGGTCGGCGTGCTGTACGCGGCGGTCCCCGTCGGCGGGGTGCTCGCCGGGCTGTTCTCGGGGAGCTTCACCCGGATCCGCCGCCCGGGGCTGGCGATCACCGGCGCGGTCTGCGCCTGGGGCGGCGCGATCGCCGCGTTCGCGTTCGCCCGGCCGCTGGCGCTGGCGGCCGGTCTGCTGGCCGTCGCGGGTGGCGCGCTGATCGTGCTGAGCGCCTTCCGCAAGGCCGTCCTGCAGACGGTGGTGACCGACGACCTGCGGGGCCGGCTGCAGGGCGCCGACACCGTGGTCGCGGCGGGCGGTCCCCGGCTGGCGGGGTTCGCGCACGGTGCGGCGGCGGCCGTGGTGGGCCCGGTCTGGGCGGTGGCCGGCGGCGGGCTGGCCGCCGTCGCGGTGATGCTGCTCCTCGTGCTCGCCTGCCCCGCGTTCCGCCGGCACCGGTCGCCCACCCCAACCACGCCAACCACCTCGAACACCTCAGCCGCCCCCGCCGCCCCTGCCTCCCCCGCCGCCCCGGCGGCGTCGCGGTGATCACGCGCACGGGCTGCCGGTAGCATCGCCGACATGCCGCACACGGGCCGAGGCGAACCGGAGAGCGAGCAGCGGACCGTGCTGCTGGCGGTGCGCTCGGCGGGGGCGCTGAACCGGGTGCTGGACGTGCTGCCGGTGTTCGCCGGGGACCGGCGGATCGCCTGCCGGGTGACGCTGGTGCCGGGCTCGGAGTTCGGCGTGGAGGCGCTGGCGGCGGTGGAGCGGGCCGGGGTGCGGGTGCTGACCTGGGCGCAGGCGCTGGCCGGCGCGCACCACCTGGTGCTGAGCGCCTCGCCGAAGGGGGCCCTGCGGGCGCTGTCGGGGCCGCGGGTGCTGGTGCCGCACGGGGCGGGGTTCAACAAGTCGATCCCTGACGAGGGCTCACCTGACACCCCGTCGGGTCTGGATCCGCACTTCCTGCTGGACGACGGCGAGCCGCTGGCGGCGCTGCACGGGCTGGCGCACGCCAACCAGTTGGACCGGCTGGCCGAGTACTGCCCGCCGGCGGCGGACCGGGCGGCCGTGGTCGGCGATCCGACGCTGGACCGGGTGCTGGCCTCGCTGCCGTACCGGGAGGCGCACCGCTCGGTGCTGGGCACCGGCGGGCGGCGGCTGGTGGTGCTCACCTCGACCTGGGGTGCGGAGTCGCTGCTGGCCCGCCGGCCCGAGCTGCCACGGGAGTTGCTGGCGGTGCTGCCGCACGACGCCTACCAGGTCGGCCTGGTGCTGCACCCGAACGCGTACAGCACGGTCGGCTCCTTCGACCTCTCGCGCCGGCTGGCGCCGGCCCTGGCGGCCGGGCTGGTGCTGGCCGAGCCGCACGAGGAGTGGGCGGCGCTGCTGGTGGCGGCCGATGCGGTGGTCACGGACCACGGGTCCACCGCGCTGTACGCCGCGGCGGCGGGCTGCCTGGTGGTCAACGCCTACGACGGCGGCGCGGAGTTGCTGCCCGGCAGCCCGATGGCCGCGCTGCTCGACGGCGCGCCGCGGCTGGCCGGGCCCGCCGGGCTGCCCGAGGCGCTCGCCGCCGGAACGGACGGCGACGACGGCCGCAAACTCGCCCGGGCGGCGTTCGAGCTGCCCGGGGAGTCGCTGCCCCGGCTGCGGCGCGAGCTGTACCGGCTGCTGGGCCTGCGCCCGCCGGCCGTCCCGCTGGAGGCACGCCCCTTCCCCTCCCCCGCCGCCCCGCGTCCGGGGCCGGCCGCGCTCGCGGTCCGGGCCCTGGTGGACGGCGACCAGGTCACCGTCGAGCGCTTCCCGGCCGACACCCCGGAGCCCGCCCACCACCTGGCCGCCGAGCACCCGCAGGCGGGACCGCGCGCGCTGCAGAGCGCCGCGGTGCTTTGGCGCCGGGCCCGCACCGCCCCGCCCGCGCCGCACAGCAGCAGCTGGACGGCAGCCGGTTGGACCGGGCGGATGCTCGCGGAGCACCCCGCCTGCGTGACTGCCGCCGTCGTCCTCGACGCCGGGCGCTGCCTGCTGCGCCACCGCTCCACGGGCCCGTGGAGCGTGCGGATCGCGCCCTGCCGCGCCGACGGCCGGGTGCTGCGCGCCGACCCGGCGGCGGTGCTCTCCGCCGTGCACGCCTGGCTGGCCACCGCACCCGCCGCCCCACCCCGGGAGGCGGAACTGCGCTGCCAGGCGGGCCCGTTCACGGTCCGGGTCGAGCTCGCCCGGCCAACCCCGGCGGAGCTGGAGCAGGAGATCTGAGTCCGACCCCGAGCAGCGGCTAGTCCTGATGCTCCGTCAGGCCACCGTGACGCAGCGTCAGTTTCTGTGCCTCGGCGCGGTAGCGGGCCGCCTCCTCGGCCTGTCCGAGGTCGTCCGCGAGCAGCGCCGCCTCGGCCAGCACCCGCGCCTCCTCCCGGCTCGCGCCCCGGTCCCGCGCGGCGGCCAGGGCGGCGGCCACCAGCGGCGGCGCCTCCTCCGCCCGGCCGACCCGGCGCAGCGAGCGCGCCAGCTCGAAGCCGGTCCGCGCCGTCATCCGCTCGCGCCGCTGCTCGACGGCCATCCGGTGCGCCCGGTCGAAGAGTTCGACCGCGCCCCGGTGGTCGCCGGCGCCGAAGGCGGCCTTGCCCAGCAGGTGGGTCTGGAGCAGCACGCCGTACTGGTTCCCGATCTCCCGGTGCTCGGCCAGCGAGGCCTCGAAGGCGGTGGCCGCGGCCGCCCAGCGGCCCTGCGCCAGTTCCAGCAGGCCGCCGAACTCGACGGCGGAGGCGCGCAGTTTGCGGTCCGCCGCGGAGCCGCCGAGTCCGCCGGCCGCGCCCAGCGCCTGCCGCAGCTGCTCGCCGGCCTCCTCGTAGCGCTCCTGTTCCCAGAGCGGGCGGGCGAGTTGGCAGCGCAGCCGGATCATCGCCGGCAGGTGCTCCGCGCGGTCGGCGGCCGCCACTCCGAGGCGGAAGGCGTCGGTGACGTCCGCGTAGTGCTGGTAGTCGAGGAAGTGCGTCCAGAGCGGCTCGCAGAGCGCCGCCGCGTCCGCGTCCCAGCCGGACTCGTGGGCCAGCCGGACGCAGCCGTAGAGCGCGTGCCGGTGCTCCTCCAGCCAGCGCAGCGCCTGGGAGCCGTCGGTGAACTCGACGTCCGCCACCTGGTCGAGGGCGGGCGGGAGTTCGGCGAAGGTCAGGCGGGGGCCGGCCTTCAGCAGGTCGGCGCGGGCGGCCTGCCGCCGGTACCAGTGGACCAGTCGGCGCCGGGCGGCCGTGCCCTGCTCGCCGGCCGGGTCGTCCTGCCGGGCCCGCCGCTCGGCGTGGCCGCGCAGCAGCGGGTGCAGCCGGTAACCGTCGCCGTCCCGGTCCTGCTCCAGCAGGCCCGCGGTGAGCAGCAGTTCGAGGGCGTCCTCGGCGTCCTGCGGCGGGCAGCCGAGCAGCGCGGCGGCGGCCGGCGCGGTGACCACGGGCGCCGGGTGCTGCGGCAGCGCCCGGTAGAGCCGGGCCGCCTCGGGTTCCAGCCCCTGGTAGCCCGCGTCCCAGACCGCCTCCACCATCGGGATGCCCTTCTGCCGCAGGTCGGCGGTGAGTTCGGCGACCAGTCGGCCCAGGCTGCGCCGCGGGTACCGGCGCACCAGGTGGCCGGCCACGGTGAGCGCGGCCGGCAGTCCGCCGCAGCTGTCGGCCAGCGCGTCGGCGGCCTCCGGTTCGGCGGTCAACCGGGTGTCGTTGTCGGTGACCAGGGTGCGCAGCAGTTCCACGGCCGCCTCGGGCGCGAGCGGCCGGACCGGCAGCTCGACCAGGTCGGCGCCGGCCAGGTCGTGCAGGCCGCCCTGGCTGGTGAGCACCGCGAGGCTGTGCGCGGAGGCCGGGAGCAGTGCGGTGGCCTCGCTGCCGAACCGCACGTTGTCGATGATCACCAGCAGGCGGCGGCCCTGGGTGCGGGACCAGTACTGCTTGGCCCGGCCGGCGTAGGACTGCTGGCGCCAGGACGGTTCGACGCCGAGCCCGTCCAGCAGGTCGCCGAGCGCGTCGGCGACCTCGACGGTGCCGTCCTGGCGCAGGTCGTCCAGGTCCAGGTAGAGCACCCCGTCCGGGTACTCCGAGCCGAGCGTGCGGGCGAGTTGGAAGCCGAGCGCGGTCTTGCCGATCCCGCCGATGCCGGTGAGCGAGACGACCAGCGGGCCGCCCTGCCCGCCCTGCCCGCCCTGCCCGCCCCGGGCGCCGGCCGCCCGGCGGACGGCGGCCAGCTCGGCCGTCCGGTCGGTGAACGGCCGCAGTTCGGGCGGCACCTGGAACGGGCGGTGCGCGGGGGCCGGCTGGTGGACGTGCACGTGCTGGATGTCGCGCGCCTGGACCACCGCGCCGGTGACCCTGACGTGCCCGTCCAGGCTGTTGTTGTGGTTGTCCTCGGTGCTGTTGTAGATCTCCTCGGCCACCCGGCAACTCTATGCCCACCGGGGCGCGGTCCGGGGGCACTTCCCGCCGGACCGCCCCGGGCGGGCTACTTCTTGACGGCGATCCCGGCGTAGAAAGAGACCTGGGCGTCCGTCACGTCGGCGGGCAGCCGGTTCACGCCGACCACCTGCTCCTGCGGGTGCCAGCGGTGCGCGGGGACGATGCCGGGGTCCAGCATCTCCAGGCCCTCGAACAGCGTCGCGAACTCGGCGCGCGGGCGCAGCTTCAGGCTGGTGCCGGCCTGGTTGTAGATCTCCTGCACCTTGAGCGCGCCCTGCGGGTCGAGCTCGGCCGTGGCGTGCGAGAGCACCAGCGCCGAGCCGGACGGCAGCTCGCCGAGCAGCCGGTCCACGATGGCGCGGGCCTCGGCGAGGTCCGGCACGAAGTGCAGCAGCGCGACCATCGAGAGCACCACCGGCTGGGTCAGGTCCAGGGTGCGGGCGATCTCGGGGGCCTCCAGGATCGCGCCCGGGTCGCGCACGTCGCCGTGCACGTAGGCGGTGCGGCCCTCGGGCGAGCTGGTCATCAGCGCCCGGGAGTGGACCAGCACGATCGGGTCGTTGTCCACGTAGACCACCCGCGCCTCGGGGGCCACGGACTGGGCCACCTCGTGCAGGTTGGGCGAGGTCGGGATGCCGGTGCCGATGTCCAGCCACTGCCGCAGCCCGCGCTGCGCCAGCACCCGGGTGGCCCGGTGCATGAACGCCCGGTTGGCCCAGACGGCGGTGCGCATGGTCGGGAACACCTTGAGCACCTGCTCGGCGGCCTGCCGGTCCACCGGGTAGTTGTCCTTGCCGCCGAGGAAGAAGTCGTACATCCGAGCGCTGTGCGGGATGTCCTGCCGCAGGGCAGCGCTCGGGGGTGCGTCCTGCCGCAGTTCGTCCGTGCCCATCCCGACCACTCCCCTTCAGGTTCTTACGAAGCTGCGGCGAGTGTAGCCAAGATGATGATCGGTCAACCCACCATACGATCTGATTCTTGATCAAGAGTGGGTGAACCCTCTTCGTTTCCCGCAGATTGACGTGCGTTTCGACGGTGCTTCGGGCCCGCGGAGCGCATTGTGCGGCGCCCGGCGCCCGGGTTACGTTCCCCTGCGAGACCCCCGGCCGAGGAGCGACCATGAGCGAACAGCAGGGCCAGCACAGCGAGTTCGTCCGCCAGTGGGAGGCGTGGCACGCCGAGCACGAGCGGGTGCGGACCGACCCGCACGGCTTCCTCGCCGTCACCAGCCTGAACTGGCTGGACGCCGAGCCGACCCGGTACCCGGACGCCCCCGGCAGCTGGTCCAGCACCGCCGAGGGCGTCACCGTCGAGCTGGCCGTCGACGAGGAGCTGGTGATCGACGGCAGCCCGGTGCACGGCACCCACCACTTCGGGGTGATCGAGGAGCGCGCCGGCTTCCTGGTGCGGGCCGGCGAGGCCGTGATCGAGGTGGCCAAGCGCGGCGGCAAGGACATCCTGCGCCCGCGCCACCCCGGCAACGAGCTGCTGGCCGACTACGCCGGCACCGCCGCCTACGAGCCGGACCCGCGCTGGGCCGTGCCCGCCCGCTTCGTCCCCTTCGACGCCCCGCGCCCGGTGACCGTCGGCGCGGCGGTCGAGGGCATCCAGCACGTCTACCAGGCGCCCGGGCAGCTGGAGTTCGAGCTGGACGGCGCCACCCACCGGCTCACCGCCTTCAACGGCGGCCGCCCCGGCACCCTCCAGGTGCTGTTCACCGACGCCACCTCGGGCACCACCACCTACCCGGCGAACCGCTCGCTCGCCGTCCCGGCCCCCGACGACGACCAGCGGGTGGTGCTCGACTTCAACCGCGCGACCAACCTCCCCTGCGCCTACACCGAGCACGCCACCTGCCCGCTGCCGCCCGCCGAGAACCGCCTGCGGGTCGCCGTCGAGGCCGGCGAGCGGTACCCGTTCGAGCGCCACGGCAAGGAGCCCCACGGCAAGGGCTGACCCGGCGCCCGGTAGCAGACGCCAAGTAGCAGGGGTCAGCGCCGGCTGAGGTAGGTCAGCACCGCGAGCACCCGCCGGTGGCCGCTGTCCGCGGGCGACAGCCCGAGCTTGGCGAAGACGTTGCCGATGTGCTTGTGCACGGCGTTCTCGGTGATCACCAGCCGGGCCGCGATCGTGGCGTTGTCCTGCCCTTCGGCCATCAGGGCGAGCACCTCGCGTTCGCGGCGCGTGAGGGCGGCCACCGGGTCGTGGCTGTGGCCGGTGAGCAGCTGCCCGATCACCTCGGGGTCCATCACGGTCCCGCCGGCGGCGACCCGCCGCAGCGCGTCGGTGAACTCGCTCACCCGGCTGACCCGGTCCTTCAGCAGGTAGCCCACACCGCCGCGCCCGTCGGAGAGCAGCTCGCCCGCGTACTGCTGCTCGACGTACTGGGAGAGCACCAGCACGGGCAGGCCGGCGTGCCGGCGGCGGGCCCGGATGGCGGCGTGGATGCCCTCGTCGCGGAAGGTCGGCGGCAGGCGCACGTCGACGATCGCGACGTCCGGCCGGTGCTCGGCGACGGCGGCGGCGAAGCCGGGTGCGTCCTCGACGATCGCGGCGACCTCGAAGCCCTTGGCCGCCAGCAGCAGTTCCAGCCCGTTGGCCAGCAGCACGTTGTCCTCGGCGATCACGACCCGCACGGCAGGCTCACGGTGATGGTGGTCGGACCGCCGCCGGGGCTGTGCAGGTGCACGGTGCCGTCGAGGGCGCGGACGCGGTGGCGGATGCCCGCGATGCCGGTGCCCAGCGCCTCGTCGGCGCCGCCGACCCCGTCGTCGCTGACCCAGGCCGTCAGCCGGTCGCCGTCCCGGGCGACCCGGACGGCCGTCCGGGTCGCCCGGCTGTGCTTGGCGGCGTTGGTGAGCGCCTCGGCGACCGTGTAGTAGGCCGCTGCCTCGACGGCGGCCGGGACGCGGCCCAGTTCGCCGACGTCCAGGGTGGTCTCGACCGCCGACCTGCTGCCGAGCGCCGCCAGCGCCCCGGCGAGGCCGCGGTCGGCGAGGATCGGCGGGTACATCGTCCGGATCACCGCACGCAGCTCCACCATCGCCTGCTCCGTGCTCTCGTGCGCCTCCGCCAGCAGCCTGGCCGCCAGGTGCGGGTCCTCGTCGAGCGACTCGCGGGCCACGCCGAGGCGCACCGCGATGGCCACCAGCCGGGCCTGGGTGCCGTCGTGCAGGTCGCGTTCGATCCGGCGCAGTTCGGCGCCGTGCGCGGTGACGGCATCGGCCCGGGTCTCGGTCAGCGTCGCCACCCGCTGCGCCAACTCCCCGGCGGCCGACGGTGCGAGCAGCGCGACGCAGGTCCGGGCGTGCAGGCGCGCCAGCGGCGGCACCAGCCAGCAGGTCAGGGCGGCGAAGACGGCGCACTGCGCGGTGCCGAGGGTCAGCGCCGTGCCCCACCCGGTCAGCGGCACGCCGGCGCCGAACCCGCCCGCCCGGGTGCCGGCGGGCAGCGCCCACCACAGCGGCACCGTGACGGCCGTGCTCACCGCGTTGCCCGCGCACAGCAGCGCCACCAGCCCGAACGCCAGCCCGCTCACGGTGCTGACGCACAGCCAGCCGAGCACCCGCCAGGCGCCGAGCCGGACGGGGCCGGAGCGCGGTGCGCGCAGCATCCGGTCGGCCCGGCGGCGGTGCCAGGACGCCCAGCTGCGGGCCGCCCCCGGGACGAGCAGCACGGGCAGCGCGAACACGGCGAGGGCGGCGGTGCACAGGCTCCCCAGGAGGTAGCCCAGACCGCGCCCCGTCGCCGAAACCCGGTGGGTCACACGTCGGTTCATCCGCCCAAGTCTGAACCACCGCTTCCGGGTCCGGCACTACAGCCCACTACCCCTTTTTCCCACGGGTGAGCGGTAGCGCCGTCGCCCCTCGGCCGCACCTAGCGTCAACACCCATGACCAGCTCACCCATTGCCCCACCCCGCCGGCGAACCCTCGCCCTGGCCGCCCTGCTGACCGCGACCCTGGCCACCACCGCGCCGGGCACGACGGCCGATGCGCGATCGGCCGACCGGAGCCTGCTCCAGCGCGACGCCGACGCGATCACCGCGCTCGGTGTGACGGGGGTTCAGGCCCGCCTGAGCGCCGCCGGCCGCCCGGACCTGACCGCCACCAGCGGCGTCGCCGACCTGACGGGCCGCCAGCCGGTGCGGCCCGACGGGTACTTCCGGATCG
The DNA here is from genome assembly GCF_007829815.1 of Kitasatospora viridis. Taxonomy (NCBI): domain Bacteria; kingdom Bacillati; phylum Actinomycetota; class Actinomycetes; order Kitasatosporales; family Streptomycetaceae; genus Kitasatospora; species Kitasatospora viridis. The sequence continues at coordinate 15,117 of NZ_VIWT01000001.1, forward strand.
CCAGCGTCACCAAGGCGTTCGTGGCCACCGTGACCCTGCAACTCGTCGGCGAGCGGCGGCTCTCGCTGGACGACCCGGTCGAGCGCTGGCTGCCGGGCGTGGTCGCCGGCAACGGCAACGACGGCCGCGCGATCACCGTCCGCCAACTGCTCCAGCACACCAGCGGGCTGCACGACGACTACCCGGACTACACTTCGGCGGCGGACTTCCAGCAGCACCGGTACGACACCTACACGCCCGAGCAGCTCGTCGCCCGGGCGATGCGCCACCGGCCGGACTTCCCGCCGGGCACGGCCTGGGGCTACTCCAACACCGACTACGTGCTGCTCGGCATGATCATCCAGCGGGTCACCGGAGACTCCTGGCACCAGCAGGTGCGGGACCGGATCGTCCGACCGCTCGGCCTCGACCACACCTTCTGGCCCGGCACTTCGCCCGCCCTGCCGCAGCCGCACGCCGAGACCTACCAGCGGTTCGCCCCGGGCGAGCCGTTCGTCGACGTCACCGAGCAGGTCGGCTCGGGCACCAACGGCGAGGCGGGGCTCGTCTCCACCACCGCCGACCTCGACGCCTTCTTCCGCGCCCTGCTCGGCGGCCGGCTGCTGGCACCGGCCCAACTGGCCGAGTTGGAGGGGACGGTGCCGGTCAGCCCGGACTTCGCGCAGCTCATGCCGGGTGCCCGAGACGGGCTGGGGCTGTTCTCCCGCCCGCTCTCCTGCGGCGGGGTGTACTGGGGCCACGAGGGCGGCGACGCCGGCTGGATCACCGGCGACGGCGTCACCGCCGACGGGCGGCGCAGCGTGACGGTCTCGCTCTCGGGCGTCCAGGCCGCCACCCCGGCCGACGTGCGGCGCGTGGAGGACGCCGAGACCCGGCTGGTCGACCACGCACTGTGCGCAACTCGCTAACGGGGTTGTGAGTTGGGGCGGGTGCGCGAGATGGTTTGTGGCGGTACTGCCGACGCCGTCTCCTGGAGGACCTCCGTGACCGATCGTGCGCCCGCCCGACTGCCCGCCCCGCCCTACTACGCCGTGGTGTTCACCGCCGTGCGCACCTCCGGCGACAACGGCTACCAGGAGACGGACGACCGGTTGATGGAACTGGCCGCCGACGAGCCGGGATTCCTCGGTGTCGACGCCGCCCGCGGCGCGGACGGCCTCGGGATCACGGTGACGTACTGGCAGGACGAGCAGTCCATCGCCGCCTGGCGCAACCACGCGGAGCACGCGCTGGCCCGCAAGTACGGCCGTGAGCACTGGTACAGCTCGTACGCGCTCCACGTGACCAAGGTCGAGCGCGCCTACGGGTTCACCCGACCGGAGGGCTGACGGCCGCCGGCCTGGCGGGCTGACGGCCCGTCACCGTTGCGCCGTCCAGGTGCACGCCGCGGGGCCGGTCCTTGTTCCGGCCGCCCCGCTGCGATTGAGTCCTGACCATGATTGTCGAGTACATCCGCTACCGGATCGACGAACCCCGGCGCGCCGCCTTCGAGGCGGCCTACGCCCGCGCCGCGCAGCCGCTCGCCAGGGCGGAGCAGTGCCTGGACTACGAGTTGACCGCCTGCGCCGAACAGCCCGGCGACTACGTGCTGCGGATCCGCTGGACCTCCACCGAGGACCACCTGCGGGGCTTTCGCGAGGGCCCGGAGTTCCGCGCCTTCTTCACCGAGATCGAACCGTACGTCGGCGCCGTCGAGGAGATGCGCCACTACGCGCCGACCCAGGTGGCGGGCCGCGGCGGCGCCCACCCGACCCTCTACGAGTGGGCGGGCGGCGCCGAGGCCCTGGAGCGGCTCTTCACCCGCTTCTACGAACACGTGGACCAGGACCCGCTGCTGGCGCCGCTCTTCGCCGACAAGCACCCCGAGCACGCCCAGCACGTGGCGGCCTGGCTAGGCGAGGTCTTCGGCGGGCCGCAGGTGTACAGCGCCGAGCACGGCGGCCACCGGCACATGGCCGGGCAGCACCTCGGCCGGGGCATCGGCGAGCAACAGCGCCGCCGCTGGGTGAACCTGCTGCTCGACACGGCGGACGAGGTCGGCCTGCCCGCCGACCCCGAGTTCCGCGCCGTCCTCGCCTACTACCTGGAATGGGGCACCCGGATGGCCGTGCTCTACGCCGGACCCACGCCGCCCCCGCTGCCGGACGCACCGATGCCGCGCTGGGACTGGGGGCTGACACCGCCTTACCGGGGCTGAGCCGCCGCGCGATCGCCGGGCAAAACCAGTACGGACACGGTCCGACCAGGTGCGATGATCCGGGCATGACCCACATCATCAAGACCGTGCCGGCCGAGGACTGGGCCAAGGCCAAGGAAATACGCCTGGCGGCCCTGCGGGATCCGATCGCGCACCTGGCCTTCCTGGAGACGCTGGAGCAGGGGCTCGCCAGGCCCGACGAGTTCTGGCAGGACCGCGCGCGGGCCTCCGCCGAAGGCACCTCGCTGCGCCAGTTCGTGGCCGAGGCGCCGGACGGCGAGTGGCTGGGCACGGTCACCGCGCGCGTCGAACTGCCCGGCGACACCTCGGCGTTCGGCGGCGAGCCGAAGGCGCCGCAGACCCATGTGGTCGGCGTCTTCCTGCGCCCCGCGGCACGCGGGGCCGGCATCGCCGAGGAGCTCCTGGCCGCCGCCGTCGCGTGGTCCTGGTCGCTCTCCGAGCCGCGGATCGAGCGGGTCCGCCTCTTCGTGCACGAGGAGAACGCCCGGGCCCAGGCCCTCTACCGCAAGGCCGGGTTCGAACCCACCGGCGCCACCGTGCTGGTCCCGGCCGACGTCCCGTTCCGGGAGGTCGAGCTCGCCGTCACCAGGAGCCTCACGCCGGCCGGGTGAGCCGACCGGCCACCGCGTCGAGGACCCACTCCAGGCCGGTCGCGAAGGACGTCTCGGCGTCCACGTCCGCGCCGTCGTGCACGGCCTTGCTCAGCGCCGGGAAGCGGCCCGTGGCCAGCAGGCCCGTCAGGTGCGGGCCGTTAGCGCGCTGCCAGTCGCGCTCGGACAGGCCGGTGGCGCGCTCGGCCCGCAGGTTGGCGATCTCGCGCCTGATCGCGCCGGTGCAGTAGGCGCCGACGGTCTCCACGGCGCGCATCGCGGTGTCGATGTCGGCGAGGCCGTCGAGGGCGGCGAGCCGGGCCTCGGTCACGGCGAGGGCGTTCGGGCCGAGAGTCGGACGGCCGCCGAGCAGGTCGGCCAGCCATTCGTGCCGCAGCGCCGCCGCCCTGGTGCGGTGGGCGAGGGTGCGCAGCGCCTCGCGCCAGTCGCCGGGCTCGCCGGGCCGCTCCGCGGGGAGGATCTCGGCGTGGACCTCGTCCAGCATGAGGTCGACCAAGTCCTGCTTGGTGGAGATGTATCCGTACAGCCGCATCGGGCCGGCGTCGAGCCGGGCGGCGACCTTGCGCAGCGACACCGCCTCCAGCCCGCCCTCGTCGGCCAGCGCGACGGCGGCGGCGACGATCCGCTCCCGGTCGAGCGGCACGGGGGCGGTCGGCGGCTCGGGCCGGTCCCAGACAGTCATGGTCACACCGTTCCATTGCGGGTCAGCACACCTACGAAATACAGTGTATCGACATGAGACAGCGTATCGCAGTGGTCGGGAGCGGCCCGGCCGGCCTCACCTTCGCCCGTGTCCTGCACCGCCACGGCCACCCCGTCACCGTCTTCGAACGCGATCCCGGCCCCGACGCCCGGCCCCCGGGCGGCACGCTGGACCTGCACACGGGCCTGGGCCAGCTCGCGCTGGAGAAGGCGGGGCTGCTGGCGGGGTTCGAGGAGCTGTCGCGCCCCGAGGGGCAGGCGATGCGGATCCTGGACCCGGACGGGACCGTGCTGCGCGACTGGCGCCCGCGGCCGGACGAGCGGGCCAATCCCGAGATCGACCGCGGACAGCTGCGCGACCTGCTGCTCGGCCCGCTCGACGTGCAGTGGGGCCGGGGCGTGACGCAGGTAGTGCCGGGGACCCGGGACGGCACGCTGGTCCGGTTCGCGGACGGGCGGCAGGAGGCCTTCGACCTGGTGGTCGGCGCGGACGGCGCCTGGTCCCGGACCCGCCCGGCGGTCTCGCCGGTGACGCCGCACTACACCGGCATCACCTCGGTCGGGACCTCGCTGGACGAGGTCGACACCCGCCACCCCGAGCTCGCCCGGTTGATCGGCGACGGGTCCGTGGGCGTGTACGGCGCGAACCGCAGTCTCGTTGCCCAGCGCAACAGCGGCGGCCACGTCAAGGTGCACGCCCGGTTCCGTGCGCCGCTGGACTGGCACGCCGGCCTGGACCTGGCCGACGTCGAGGCCGTGCGGTCGAGGCTGCTCGCCCTGTTCGCCGGCTGGTCCGCTCCCGTCCTCGAACTCCTTTGCCACGGCGCGGATTTCACCGAGCATCCGGTCCACGTCCTGCCCGTCTCCCACACCTGGGAGCACGTCCCCGGGGTGACGCTGCTGGGCGACTCCGCCCACCTGATGCCCCCGCTGGGGGCGGGCGCGAACCTCGCGATGCTGGACGGCGCCGAACTCGCCGAGGCCATCGCCGCCGCTCCCGGCCCCGGCGAACTGGACCAGGCCGTCCGCGCCTTCGAGGAGCGGATGTGGGCCCGGGCCGGCCGGTGGGCACAGATCACGACGGCCGGCCTGGAACGCCTGGTCAACCCGGACCCCGCCGAAGCCCTCGCGCACTTCGACGAGGTCCAGCCCTCCTGACCTCACCGGGTCCGGCGTCAGCGGGGCACGGCGGTGATGACGGCCGCCAGCGGCACGCCCTTGAAGGCGAGCTCGGTGTGGGTGGCCCGGCGGGTGGCGGTGAAGCCCGGCTGCCCGAGCGGCGGGGCGGGCTGCTGCGGCTGGGGGCGGAAGCCGGTCGCAGTGAGCCGGGCGAGCCAGACGGCGGTGGGCTCGTGCCGCTCGTGGCGGTCCTCCTCCGGGGCGCCGACGACATCGAGGATCTCCCGGCCGAAGAAGCGCTTCATCGCCCCCTTCTCCGCCGGGTTCGCGCCGGTCGCGTCGATCGCGGCGAACAGCGTGCCGTAGTGCTGCCAGGCGTTCGCCAGCCGGGTGCGCAGCGGCGCCCGGTGGTGGTCGCTGTCCGGCTCGCACAGGGCCAGGGCGGCCGGCCGCTGGGCGTGCAGGCGGCGCAGCAGCGCGGTGCGCGCGTCGCCGCCCGGGGTGTCGCGCATGTGGTGCAGGGCGAAGGAGGCCGTCACCACCAGCGGGCGCGGCAGGCGGGCCAGCGCCTCCCAGAACGCGTCGTCCAGGTCCTCGGTCGCGCGGGCCACCTGCTGGACGTCGACCGCGGTGCGCGCCTGGCGGCCGGCCGCGTGCAGGGTGCGCCCGGCGGCGGCGAGGCTGTCGGGCGCGACGTCGACGCCGACCACGGTGACCTGCTCCAGCCAGTCGGCGCGGGCGATCAGGTCGCGCTCCTGGCCGCCGTGGCCGATCCCGAGGGCCAGCACGGTGGCCCGGGTGGCGCCGTGCAGGTGCGGCAGGAGGCTCTCGGTGGCCAGCCGGCCCGCGCGCAGCAGCGGCAGGTGACGCAGCATCACCGCGAACAGGTCGATCTGCGCCGTGCCGTCGTCCCGCAGGTACGGGTTCCCCCGGGCGGTGGGCGGGGCGAGCCGGGCCCGGAGCCCGGCCAGGAAGAAGGTCAGCAGCAGCATGTCGTCGGCCCGGACCGCGTCGGCCCGGTCCAGGGCCGCGGCCAACCGGTCGGGGTCGTCGGCCTCAGCGGCCGCTGCCGCCCGGTCGAGGAGGAGGAGAGCATCGTTCACGAGCCCGGACGCTAGGAGAAACCTTTGGCCGACTTCCTACTCCGCTCACTCGTCCGAGCGGATCTCTCACCTGTTGGGCGGAGCGCGCACGCCGGCGGCTTACCAGTGGCGCAGCGCGCCGTCCGGATCCCGCCAGCACCGCGGGCAGGCGGTGCCCATGATCGAGGGCACGGCGACCGCTGCGAGAGGAACCACCGATGCCCGCTCCCAGCCGCCTCGACGGCACCGACTGGACCGCCCTGTCCGGCGAACTCGACGAGCACGGCCACGCGTTGACCGGCCCGCTGCTCACCCCCGCCGAATGCCGGACGCTCGCCGCGCTGTTCGACGAGCCCGAGCGCTTCCGCAGCACGGTGGACATGGCCCGCCACCGCTTCGGCTCCGGCCGGTACCGCTACTTCACCCACGAGCTGCCCACCCTGGTAGGGGAGTTGCGCGAGGCGTGCTACCCCCGCCTGCTGCCGATCGCGCGCGACTGGGCCGCCCGGCTCGGCGCCCCGGCGCCGTGGCCGGACGAGCTGGCCGAGTGGCTGGCGATGTGCCACGCCGCCGGGCAGGCCAAGTCCGCGCAGATCCTGCTGCGCTACGGCCCGGGCGACTGGAACGCGCTGCACCGCGACGTGTTCGGCGACCTGCTCTTCCCGCTCCAGGTGGTGATCGGCCTCGACGTGCCGGGCACCGACTACACCGGCGGCGAGTTCGTGATGACCGAGCAGCGCCCGCGCGCCCAGTCCCGCGGCTCCGCCACCACCCTGCCGCAGGGCCACGGCCTGGTCTTCACCACCCGCGAGCGGCCGGTCCCGAGCCGGCGCGGCTGGTCGGCCGGACCGATGCGGCACGGCGTGAGCACCGTCCGCTCCGGCCGCCGGCACACCCTGGGCCTGGTCTTCCACGACGCCGCGTGACACCGCAACCGGCCGACGGAGCACCCGACCGACGGAGCACCCTGCTGACGGCCCGCCGGGCTGACGCCGCATCGAACGGTGCACGACCCGGTTGCCCCGAAGTCCGGTCCGGTCCCGCACGGCGCGCGGGGGCCGGACCGGACGCATTCCTCCTCGTCACCGGCGCAATCGGAACCCGGAGCGGTACCTACCGGGCAGTACGTTCGGCACGAAAGGGCAACGGTTCGGGCTCGATGAGCCTTTCGCCGGACGGGTCGCTACTGCTGGAATCTAGACCGGCCCGCCCCGTCGTGGCAGGTCGGCCCGGACGGTGCTGCGTGCGGTCGGTAAGGCCCGCCCGTTGACCGGTCGCTCCGTTCCGGTCCGGCGAACGGGCCGTCAAACCCCGTGTCCCAGGACCTGCGAGGAGAACAGAGCATGCCGTCATACCTGTCGCCGGGCGTGTACGTGGAGGAGGTGGCCTCCGGCTCGCGTCCGATCGAGGGTGTCGGCACCTCCGTGGCCGCCTTCGTCGGCCTCGCCCCGACCGGCCCGCTGGACGAGCCCACCCTGGTCACCAACTGGACCCAGTACACGGCGTCCTTCGGCGAGTTCACCGACGGCTACTACCTGGCCCACGCCGTCTACGGGTTCTTCAACAACGGCGGCTCCGCGGCCTACGTGGTCCGGGTCGGCGGCGTGACCGGCGGCGTGCCGGCCGAGGCCGGCCAGGCCCAGCTCGGTGCCGCCGCTCCGGTGGCCGCGCTGCCCGCCGCCGAGCCGACCGCGCTCGGCACCTTCAAGGTGACCGCGATCGCCGCCGCGCCGTCCGGCGGTCAGCTGACCGTCGAGGTCGCCGACGCCGAGGGCGAGGGCCCGGCCGAGCGCTTCAAGCTGGTGGTCAAGGACGGCGAGACCGTCGTCGAGACCTTCGACGCGACCGCCAAGCGCGGCGGCCGCGCCTACGTCGTCACCCAGGTCAAGGAGCGCTCGCGGCTGATCGCCGTCGAGGAGGCCGTGCCGACCGCGCAGCTGGCCCGCCCGGACAACCAGGCCGTGCTGGTGCCCGCCGCCCCCGCGGCCGGCCCGGCGGCCGCCGCCGCTCCGGCCGCGCCCGCGCGCGTCACCGCCACCCCGGCCCAGTACCTGGGCGACTCCGCCGACCGCACCGGTTTCGGCGGTCTGGAGGCGTACGACGAGATCTCCATCGTCGCCGTGCCCGACCTGATGGCCGCCTACCAGCGCGGTGCGCTCGACCAGGACGCCCTGAAGGCGGTCCAGCTCGGCCTGATCTCGCACTGCGAGCTGATGGGCGACCGGATGGCCGTGATCGACCCGCCGCCCAGCCTGAACGCCCGCGACATCCGCAAGTGGCGCCAGGAGACCGCCGGTTACGACTCCAAGTACGCGGCGCTCTACTACCCCTGGATCAAGGTCTTCGACCCGTCCAGCGGCCAGTCCCGCCTGGTGCCCCCGTCCGGCCACGTGGCCGGCGTCTGGGCCCGCAACGACGCCGAGCGCGGCGTGCACAAGGCCCCGGCCAACGAGATCCTGCGCGGCGCGGTCGACCTGGAGCTGCAGATCACCCGGGGCGAGCAGGACCTGCTCAACCCGATCGGCGTGAACTGCATCCGGGCCTTCCCCGGCCGCGGCATCCGGGTCTGGGGCGCCCGCACCATGGCCTCCGACCCGGCGTGGCGCTACCTGAACGTGCGGCGCTACTTCAACTACCTTGAGGAGTCCATCCTCGTCGGTACCCAGTGGGTCGTCTTCGAGCCCAACGACCAGGCGCTGTGGGCCCGGATCCGCCGCAACATCTCCGCCTTCCTGGTCACCGAGTGGCGCAGCGGCGCGCTGTTCGGCGCCCGCCCGGAGGACGCCTTCTACGTGAAGTGCGACGCCGAGACCAACCCGCCGGAGTCGGTGGACCTCGGCCGGGTGGTCTGCGAGATCGGGGTCGCGCCGGTCAAGCCGGCCGAATTCGTGGTCTTCCGTCTGGCCCAGTTCTCCAGCGGCGGCGGCGAGCTGGACGAGTAGTCCGGACCGGTCCAGCCAGCCCACCCCCACTTCCCGGAAGGAGCCCTAGCTCATGAGCATGCAGCCCGGCGACGCGCTCGCCTCACACAACTTCGGCCTGCAGATCGACGGTGTTCTCGTCGAGTACCTGCAGGAGGTCAGCGGCCTGTCGATGAAGCAGGACGTGATCGAGTACAAGCAGGTGACCCCGCAGGGTCAGCTGGTCACCAAGAAGATGCCCGGCGTGAAGCAGGCCGGCGAGTGCACCGTGGTCCGCGGCATGACCCACTCGGCGGCGTTCAGCCAGTGGATCCAGGAGTCGATCTACGGCAACATGTCGTCGGCCCGCAAGAACGCCACCATCATCATGATGGACTACACCAACGCCCCGGTGAAGCGCTACCACATGCGCAACGCCTGGTGCAGCTCGGTGGAGGCCAGCACGGTCAAGGCCGGCGAGGCCTCGGCGCTCACCGAGACCATCTCGATCACCTACGAAGAGCTGGTCATCGAGTAATGCGTCGTCAAGCGACGGTCGCGCCGGGGCCCTTCCAGGCCCCGGCTCCGGCCACGGCTCCAGGTGCGGCCGCTCCGGCGGCCGCTCCGCCCGCACCCGTGACGCAGCGTCAGACCCTGCAGACGGAGTTCGAGTTCGAGCTCCCGCGCGGGTACGTGGACGACTCCGGCACGGTGCACCGGCGCGGCGCGATGCGGCTGGCCACCGCGCGGGACGAGCTGATCCCGCTGCGCGACGTGCGGGTGCAGGAGAACCCGGCGTACCTGTCGGTGGTGCTGCTCGGTCGGGTGATCACCCGGCTCGGCGACCTGCCGATGGTGCACGACGGCGTGGTGGAGAACATGTTCGCCTCCGACCTCGCCTTCCTGCAGGACTTCTACCGCCAGGTCAACTCCGAGGGGCACACCCGCGCGGCGGTCAACTGCCCGCACTGCGAGCAGCCCTTCGAGGTCGAGCTGGGCGGGAGCCGCCTGGGGGAATAGTGACGTACGCGACCGACCGCCTCTACCAGGAGGTCGCGTACATCGCCTACCACTTCCACTGGGGTCAGGACGAGATCCTGGACATGGAGCACCGCGACCGACGCCGGTACGTGGAGGAGATCGCGGGGCTCGTCGCCCGCGCCGGAGCAGAGGGCTGAGGAGACGCCGATGGGCATCCTGAACTGGCGTGGCCGCCGGGCGGGTTCGGGCACGGATGCGACCTCGGCCACGGACTCCGGCCCGACTGCGGGAGCGGCGGCCGAGGCGCCCGCCGAGGCCGCTCCGGCCGCCCGGCCCCGGGTGCGGGACTGGCCCGCCCTGGCACCGCTGCGGCCGGTGCTGGGCGACGGGGTGCGCGCGGTCAGCGCGGCGGGGTTCGGGGGAACCCTGACGGCGTTCCAGAACCCCTCGTTCGTCGGCGAGTTGTCGCACTCGGTGCAGCGCAGCGCGCCCGCCGGGCTGGCCCACGGGCTGCTCCGCGCGGTGCCCGTGCGGTCGGCCGAGCTCGGCCTGCCCGCGCTGCGGCTGCCGGTCGTGAGTGCGGTGGCGGCGAACCCGGCGGTGGAGGGCGCGGGTTGGGGTGAGACCGGCCTGCTGGGGACCTCGCGGACCGTCCGGACCTCGGGGCTCGCGGCGGGACCGGGCTCGGCTGCTCCGGCGGCCGCGCCAGTACCGGTGTCGGTGCCGGTGGCGCGGGCGGTCGCTCCGGGAGCTGCCAGAACGCCGAGCGTGCCCGCGGTGACGCCCACGTCGAAGTCCGCCGGTACCCGGGAGGCGGCGAGCCCCGCGACGACTCCGGCGGCTGCGAAGCCGGCTGCGGTGCAGGCGGGTTCACCAACGTCGGCGGGCGCGGCTCGCCCGGTGAGCCGCGCCACGAGTGCCGCCGGTGCCCCCGTGCAGCGGCGAGCCGTGGCGGCCCGCCCCTCGCTGACCACGGCCCGCCCCACCCTGCCGGTGCTGCGGCGCGTCGCGTCGCACCGGCCTGCCGCCACCCCGGCCGCAGCCGTGCCGGACGCCTCCGACGACTCCGCGCGAGCGGCGGCTCCGGCAGCCGCTCCCCCGGTTGCTCCCGTTCCGGCGCCTGCTCCTGTCGCTGCTCCTGCTCCTGCTCCGCTGACGCCGGGTCAGCGGGTGATGACCTCCGCGGCGCTGCCCGTGAAGGCGCCCACCACGCCCACCAGGCCCACCACACCCAGCACGCCTGCGGCGGCCCCGGCCGCGCCCGTGCAGCGGTCGGCCGCGCCTGCGGCCGTGACCAAGCCGAGCACGCCCAGCGCACCGCGCACACCCGGTACTTCGAGCGCGCCCCGCACGCCGAGTCCGTCCCCGGTGCCTGCCACGCCGAGCGCGCCGGCGCCGACACGCGGCGCCGCCGTGCCGCCCGTGAAGGCCGCCGCGCCTGCGGCCCCCGTGGCGAAGCCCGACGCACCTGGCAAGGCGTCGGCTGTCGCACCGTCAGGACCGGCTACTCCGGCCGCCCCGACCGCCCCGATGCCCGACCTCCCCGTGCGGTCAGCCACCCCGACCGCCGCGCCCGCTGCGGTCGCGCCCGCCCCCGTCCAGCGTCGAGTCGCGGACGCTCCGGCCCCCCGCGCGGCGGCAGCTCCCACTCCGAACACCCCGAAGACTCTGAACACCCCGAGCGCCCCGAGCCCCCGGCCGGCGACGCCCACTCCGGCCGTCCAGCGCGCCGCCTCCAACACCCCCGCGAGCACCCCCTCCCCCGCCGCCACGCCCACGGCGGCCGCCCGGCCGAGCGCCGGCCCGGCGCAGGATCACCCGGTCCAGCGGAAGGCGACGCCCGCGCCCACCGCCTCGCCGGCCCCCGCACCCGCGACCACGCCCGCCGAGCTGCCCGTGGCACCCACCGTCCAGCGGGCGACGGCGACCCCGCCCGTGCAGCGCGCCGCCACCAGCGCTCCCGCGCCGCGACCGGCCACCGCCGGCAGCAGCACCCCGGTGCCGCCCGCGACCACGCCCGCCGTCACCCCGGCTGCCACCCGCGCCGCCACGCCGGCCCCCGGCCCGACCACCAGCCAGGCCCCGGCCCCCAACGCGCCGACCTTGCAGCACGGTTCGGTGCGGCCCGCGCGCACCGTCGCCCCGCTGGTCAGCGCCCGGCCGACGGTCGCCACCCTCACCACCCAGCGCGCGCTCGCGGCCCCCGGTCGGCCCGCCCCCGCGCGGGCGGCCGGCAGCGCGCCGAGGCCGGTGTCCGCCGCCGCCCAACCGGCCGCGCCCGCACCGGCCGCCGCGCCGACGCCGGTCGTGCCGCTCACCGCCGTTCCCGCCGCTCCCCTCGCCGCCACGGGCACCCGCCCGGTCGTCCCCACCGCGCCGATGCAGCGCGCCGTCACACCGGCGCCCGCCCCCGCAGCCGCCGTGCGCCCGGCCGGGCCGACCCTTCCGACCGGCCCGGCCGCGTCCGTCCAACGCGCCGCAGCCGCACCCGTGTTCACCACCCCCGCCGTCCCCGTCCAGCCGTCCCTGCCCGCACCGGCCGCCGTCCAGCGCGCCCTCGCGCCGGCGCCGACCAACGACGCGAGGCCCGCCGTGCCCATGCCCCCGCGCCCGAACCCGAGCCCGATGCAGCAGCCCAGCACCCCCACCCCGCCGGCGCCCGTCAGCCCGCCGGCGACCCCGTCGGCCCCGGCAGCGCCCGCCGCCAGCCCGTTCCCGCCGGCCGTGCAGCGCGCCGCCAAGGCCCTGGCGCCCACCGCCGCCCCCACCACCCCGCCGGTCAACGCACCATCAACCGACGCACCGTCAGCCGGTGCACCGTCACCCGCCACCCCCGCGCGCCGGATGCCCCCCATCTCCCGCCGACCGGGCCTCGGCTCCCCGCTCAACCGCCAGGCACCCGCCGCCGCACCGACCGTGCAGCGCGCCCCGGCCGCCACCCCGGCCCAGCCCATCCAGCCTGCCCAGGCTGCCCAGCCCGCCCCACCCCAGCTGCCCACGCCCCCCGCACCCCTGGCTCCCCCGGCACCCCCGGTCCAGCGCACCCCGCTGAGCCCGACCTCCCCGACCCCCACACCCCTCAGCCCGCCCCCCGCGCGCACCACCACCCGCCGCCCCGGCCTCGGCGCCCCCGTGGCCCGCACCGCCCCGGCCGCCCCCGCACCCCAGCCGGACCTCCCCCTCCCCACCGTGCAGCGCCGCGCCGCCGCGCCGGCACCCGCGCAGCCCCCCGTGCAGCGCACCCCGGCCGCACCCCCGGCGCCCCCGGCCACCCGGCCACCGCAGCCCCGCAACACCACCCCGCCCCCGGTCCAGCGGGAGGCCGGCGGCTCGACCACCTCGGCCGCGCGCCCCGCCGAGTCCCCGGCCGAGCCGCACGCCTGGAGCGATGCCGAACTCGACGACCTGGCCCGCCGCCTGATCAACCCGCTGAGCCGCCTGCTGCGCGCCGAGCTGCGCCACGACCGCGAGCGGATCGGCCGCCCCCGCGACCCGCTCCGCTGACCGAGCGCGCCGACCCGACCACCCCGACCGCACCGACCACCCAGACCCGGAGCACCGCCACATGACCACCTCCCTCGATCCAGGCTCCACGATCTTCTTCACGCTCACCATCGACGGGCAGGATCTCGGCCTCTTCAACGGCTGCGAGGGCCTGGCCTCCGAGGTGGACGTGGAGACCCACGAGGAGGGCGGCAACAACGGGTTCGTCTGGCAACTGCCCTCCCGGGTGCGGTTCTCCAACATCCGGCTGACCCGCCCGCTGACCGCCGACACCGCGAAGGTGGCGGCCTGGATCTCCACCGTGGCGACCGGCATCCAGCGGCCGACGGCGCAGATCGCGGCGCTGCGGGCGGACGGTTCGATCGTCGCCCGCTGGGGCCTGCTGGACGTGCTGCCGGTGCGCTGGCAGGGGCCGACCCTGGATCCGGCGAGCCCGGCCGTGGCCACCGAGGTGCTGGAGATCGCGCACCACGGCTTCACCGTGGCGGGGGCATAGCGATGGCCCAGCCCGGTGCGAGCCTGGTCCGTGCGAGCCTGTGGATCCACGAGCCGCCGACCAGCATGCTGATGGCGCTCGGCGGCGAGATCGGCAGCGTGGACTTCCAGTTCAACCCCAAGGAGCTGAGCCTGAGCCGGGGCGCCAACTGGCACAAGGCGGAATCGGTCGGGTACCGGCTCGGCGCGCTGCCGCGGTTCACCGGTGCCGAGCCCGCCCAGATGACGGTGCCGATCTTCCTGGACGCGAACGCGCCCGGCAGCTCGGTCAAGGTGCAGGCACAGGTGGAGCAGCTGCTCTCCTGCTGCGAGGTGTACCCGCCGAGCCTGTTCACCAAGCGGCCGTCGCCGCCCTGGGTGCGGTTCTCCTGGGGCTCGTTCAGCACGGTGCAGTTCGTCGCCTACGTGACCAGGGCGGATGCGAGCTTCACGCTGTTCAGCCCGACCGGGGAGCCGACCCGGGCCACCGTCACGCTCGCGCTGACCGAGATCCCGCTGATCACGGGCGGTCAGAACCCGACCTCCGGCGCACTGAACGCCCGTCGGGTGCACCGCACCGTGGCGGGCGACTCGCTGCAGTCGCTGGCCTACCGGGAGTACGGCGACGCGACGGTCTGGCGGGTGATCGCCGAGGCCAACGACATCGACGACCCGATGGTGCTGGAGCCCGGCACCGAGCTGCTGCTGCCGGCCGCCGAAGACGTCCACCGATAGGGAGTCGGAGAAACACCACCATGAGCCTCGGTACCTACTCCAACATCCTCTACGTCGAGATCGAAGGCGCGCCGCTGCCGGACAAGTTGGCCGACCAACTGCAGGAGGGCTGGGTCGACGCGAGCGTCAACGTCCCGGCCGCCTTCCAGCTGGTCTTCAACGACCAGGGCCGGGAGATCACCAAGGACTTCCCGCAACTGCGGATCGGTGCCAAGGCGGTGCTCTACCCGTACACCGACGGCAACAAGGGCGCGGCGCTGGTGACCGGTGAGATCACCGCGCTGGAGTCGGAGTCCGACACGACGTCCAAGCAGCTGGTGGTGCGCGGTTTCGACAAGGCACACCGGCTGCTGCGCACCCGCCGGGTGGCCGGCTACCCGAACATGACCGCCGACGAGATCGTCCGCACCCTGGCCGGCAAGTGCGGGGTGCCGCTCGGCACGGTCCAGAGCACCAGCACCATCTACGAGTTGTGCACCCAGCCGAACGTCACCGACTGGGACTTCCTGTGCCGGCTGGCCCGGGAGAACGACCTCTACCTGTTCGTCGACAACCTGGGCCTGCTGCAGTTCACCTCGCTGCTGCCGGCCTCGGCGGCGCCGCCGGACACCGTGCCCGCCGCGCAGAGCCAGTTCGTGCTGGACTTCGAGACCACCATGCTGCGCAGCCGGGCCACGGTGACCGCCGCCGGGCAGGTCTCCGAGGTCGACGTCCGTGGCTGGAACGTGGCCGCCAAGCGGGCGTTGACGGCGCTGACG
Organism: Kitasatospora viridis; assembly: GCF_007829815.1. Classification (NCBI taxonomy): domain Bacteria; kingdom Bacillati; phylum Actinomycetota; class Actinomycetes; order Kitasatosporales; family Streptomycetaceae; genus Kitasatospora; species Kitasatospora viridis. The sequence continues at coordinate 30,201 of NZ_VIWT01000001.1, forward strand.
CCGACCAGCGGAAACCCCGACGTGCTGCCGGGCACCACCCCGGACGAGCTGGTGGCGGTCTTCGGCACGGCCCGGCTGACCGGCACCGAGGTGCCGTTCGACACCCAGGCCGAGGTCACCAAGGCGTCCAAGGGCCTGATGGAGGACATCACCGCGGGCTTCGCCGAGCTGGAGGTCGTGGTGGTCGGCAACCCGGAGCTGAAGCCGGGTCGGCCGGTCGCGGTCAAGGGCGCGGGCCAGCCCTTCGAGGGCCGGTACACCGTGACCGGCACCCGGCACGTGTTCTCCGGCGGTACCCAGTACCAGACCTGGGTCACCGTGACGGGCCGTCAGTTCCGTTCGCTGTACGGCCTGGCGTCCGGCGGGGCGGACACCGCGCCGCGGATCCCGGGGGTGGCGAACGCGCTGGTCACCAACATCCAGGACCCGCTGCGGCAGGGCCGGGTCAAGCTCTCCTTCCCTTGGCTGTCCGAGGACTACGAGAGCGACTGGTGCCGGGTGGCGCAGTTCGGCGGGGTGCGCGGCGGCGGGCTGATGCTGCCGGACGTGCACGACGAGGTGCTGGTGGCCTTCGACCGCGGTTCGCTGGACCACCCGTACGTGATCGCCGGCCTGTACAACGGGATCGACCGGCCGACCCCGGACCCGGACGGGATCGATCCGGTGGACGGCACCAGCGGGGCGGTCAACTGGCGCAGCGTGGCGAACCGGCGCGGCGACATCGTCGAGCTGCTGGAGGCGGAGACGCACGCCGAGCGCGGCATCCGGCTGCGCACCGGCGACCGCACGCTCAAGGTCCACCTGGACGACACCAGCACCAAGATCACCATCCAGAGCGACGGCAGCATCCTGATCGACGGCACCACCACGGTCAGCGTGCAGGCCGGCGCGGACCTCAACCTGCAGGCCGGCGGCACCGTCTCGATCAAGGCCGGCGGGGCGGTCAACATCAACGCGGGCGGCGCGGTGGCCATCGAGGCGGTCGGCGACGCGAGTATGAGCGCCGCCGGCGCGGTCTCGATGGAGGCGGCCGGTGACGCGAGCGTCACCGCGGCCGGCGCGGTGGACCTGACCGCCGTCGGCACGCTGACCGCCGCCGCCGTCACCGTCGAGCTGGCCGGCATCGTCACCGCCAACGGCCTGCCGGTCGTCTGATGCGGCATCAGCAGATGGAGGAGCAGAAGCAGATGAAGACCCCACGGACCCCGCAGCCACCGATCGGCGGGTGCGGCCGTGGCTGAGCAGTTCGTCGGCTCCGGCTGGGCCTTCCCGCTGCGGATCTCGCCGTCCGGCGGGATCGCGCTGGTCAGCCGGGAGCGGGAGATCGAGGAGGCGATCCAGCTGGTGCTGTGCACCGCGCCGGGCGAGCGGCCGATGCGCCCGGAGTTCGGCTGCGCCATCCACGACCTGGTCTTCGCGCCGGTGGACGAGGCCACGGCGGGCCGGATCCAGTACGAGGTGCGGACCTGCCTGGACCGCTGGGAGCCGCGGATCGAGGTGCGCGAGGTCTCGGTGACCGCCGACCCGGACGAGGAGGGGGTGCTGCTGATCGACGTGCGCTACTCGATCCGCGGCACCAACAACCCGCGCAGCCTGGTCTTCCCGTTCTACGTCATCCCGTCGCACGACGACCCGTCAGAGTCCGCTGCCAGTGCGGCCCCCACCGAAAGCGAAGCCTGATGGCGCTGCCCTCCCCCAACCTCGACGACCGCCGGTTCCAGCAGTTCGTCGACGACGCCAAGCGCTACGTCCAGCAACGCGCCCCCGAGTGGACCGACCACAACGTCTCCGACCCCGGGGTGACGCTGATCGAGACCGTGGCCCACATGGCCGACCAGATCGTCTACCGGCTGAACCGGGTGCCGGACAAGAACTACCTGGCCTTCCTCGACCTGCTCGGGATCACCCTGTTCCCGCCGTCGGCGGCCTACACCGACGTGACCTTCTGGCTCTCCGCACCGCAGCAGCAGCCGCTGCTGCTGCCGGCCGGCACCCAGACCGCCACCCAGCGCACCGAGACCGAGGAGGCGGTGGTCTTCGCCACCGAGCGGGACCTGACCATCGTGCCGTGCGCGCTGGACCGGGTGCTGCTCCAGCACCAGGGCAACCCGCCGGCCGAGGTGACCACCGAGGTGATGGACGGTCAGGACGTCTCCTGCTTCCAGGAGGCCCCGCAGCCCGGCGACACCATGCTGCTCGGGCTGGACGCCGCGGTGCCGGACTGCGCCGTGGTGCTGCGCCTGGGCAGCCGGGTGGACGGTGTCGGTGTCGACCCGCGCCAGCCCCCGCTGGTCTGGGAGGCCTGGACGGCCGACGGCTGGCGGGAGTGCCGGATCGAGCGGGACACCACCGGCGGCCTCAACCGGCCCGGCGAGGTGGTGCTGCACGTGCCGTCCGGCCACGCGCCCTCCCGGCTCGGCCGGTTCGACGCCGGCTGGCTGCGCTGCCGGGTCACCGAGCCGGTGCCCGGGCAGCCGTTCTACTCGCTCTCGCCGACCGTGCGTTCGGCCTCGGCCTTCACCATCGGCGGGACCGTCCGCTCGGTGCACGCCGACGTGGTCACCGACGAGCCGCTCGGCGAGTCCAGCGGCGTGCCCGGGCAGCGGGTGCGGCTGGCGAACGCCCCGGTGCTGGCCGACCAGCCGCCGCTGGAGCTCCAGGTCTCGGACGGCGAGGGCTGGACGGACTGGACCGTGGTGACCCACTTCGCCTCCTCCGGCCCCGCCGACCCGCACGTCACGCTGGACGCGGCCACCGGCGAGATCGCCTTCGGCCCGGCCGTCCGCGAGCCCGACGGCTCGCTGCGCCAGTACGGCGCGGTGCCGGTCAAGGGCTCCGCGATCCGGGCCAGGCGCTACCGCACCGGCGGCGGGAAGAGCGGCAACATCGCCCGGGGCAGCATCAAGGTGCTGCGCAGCTCGATCCCGTACATCGCCCGGGTGGACAACCGCGAGTCGGCCCGCGGCGGGGTCGACGGCGAGACGGTGGCCGAGGCCAAGGTGCGCGCGCCCGTCACGCTGCGGGCCCAGGACCGCGCGGTCACCGTGCGGGACTACGAGGAGCTGGCCCGCCGGGCCGCCCCGGAGGCGGCCCGGATCACCTGCCTGGCCGCCGACGAGTCGCGGCACGGCGAGAACGCGGTGCGGGTGCTGGTCGTCCCGCAGGCGGTGCCGGACCTGGGCGGGCGGCTGCGGTTCGAGCAACTGGTGCCCGGCGACGAGCTGTTGGAGAAGATCACCCGCAACCTGGACGAACGCCGCCCGATCGGCACCCGGCTCGCCGTCGGCCCGCCGTTCTACCAGGGCGTCACGGTCGTCGCCACGCTGCACGCCTACCGGGCCGGCGAGGCCGAGCGGGTGCGGCTGGCCGCGCTGGACGCGCTGCACCGCCACCTGGACCCGCTGGTCGGCGGCGCGCTGGGCACCGGCTGGCCGTTCGGGCGGCCGGTGCAGTCCGGCGAGATCTTCGCCGTGCTGCAGCGGGTGCCCGGGGTGGAGCTGGTGGACCAGGTGCTGCTGCACCCGGCCGACCCGCTGACCGGCAAGCGCGGCGATGCCACCGACCGGATCGACCTGGAGCGCCCGGCGCTGGTCTTCTCCTTCGACCACCGCGTCCGCGTGATCGGGGGCTGACGGCGTGCGAGGAGGCATCGACGGGCTGGGCACCCGGCACCCGATCGGGGCGCAACTGCCGGCCGCCTTCGCCGAGGACCCGCTGATGCAGCGGTTCACCGAGGGACTGGACGGGGTGCTGGCGCCGCTGCTGACGGTGCTGGACTGCCAGGAGGCCTACCTGGACCCCGCGCTGGCCCCGCGCGACTTCACCACCTGGCTGGGCTCCTGGGTGGGCGCCGAGCTGACCGACGACGAGCCGGAGGCGATGCTGCGCGAGGCCGTGGCCGCCGCCGCCGCGCTGCACCGCCTGCGCGGAACCGCGCGCGGCCTGGCCGAGGCGGTGCGGCTGGCCTTCGGCGTGCTGCCGGAGATCCACGAGAGCGGCGGGGCGCAGTGGTCGGCGCGCCCGCTCGGCGAGTTCCCGGGCGACCCGGTGGCGGCGCTCACCGTGGTGCTGCGGGTGCCGGACCCGGCGGCCGTGGACCAGCGGCGGCTCAACGACCTGGTGCGGGCCGCCCGGCCCGCGCACATTCCCTGCACCGTGCAGGTGATACCGATCGAGAGGACCTGAGGTGAGCGGCAAGGCGTGCGAGGAGTGCGGGGCCACGGCCACGCCCGGACAGGCGTTCTGCGACGACTGCGGGGCGTTCCTGGACTGGGGGACCGCGGCGGCCGCCACCCCTGACGCACCGACACCGCCCGCGGCGGCCAAGCCGGCCGCCGAGCCGGCGAAGCCCGCCGCGGCCCCGGCTCCCGCGGCAACCCCGGCACCTGCGGCACCCGCCGCACCTGCTGCGCCGCCGGCTCCCAAGGCCGCTCCGGCGGCTGAGGCCCCGTCAGCGGTGGTGCTGCCGGCCATGGAGCTGCCGGACGACCTGTTCGCGCCCGACGCCCCGGCCGGCGACCGCCCGCACGCCCAGGCGGCGGAGTCCGAGGCCGCCACCCGCGAGCTGCCGCCGCACGACCCGGCCGCGCCCGCGCCCGCGCCGCCCGCCCAGACCACCGAGATGGAGCGGGCCCGGGCCCTGCTGGTGCCGGTCGCCGACCGCAGCCGCCCCACCGAGACGCCGCCGCCGGTCGCCCCCGTGCTGCCCGGCACCCCGGAGGCCGCCCGGCCGACGGTGCGCACCGCCGAGCCGGACGCCGGGCCGCTGAACGGCATCGGCTGCCCCTGGTGCGGCACCGCCAACCAGACCGACCGGCACTTCTGCCGGCGCTGCGCGATGCGGCTGGCCGACAAGCCCGAGGGACCGGCCCGCCGACCGTGGTGGCGGCGGATCACCGACTGGCGCAACCGGGAGGCCCCCTGGGCCGGCGAGCGGCCGCGGCTGCGCCGGGACATCGGGCAGCTGCTGCGGATGGCGATCTTCGGGGTGATCGGACTGGCCTTGGTGGTCGGCCTGCTGATGGCCTGGAACCCGGCCGCCGAGGCGATCGAGGACCACTTCGCCGGCCGCGCCGCCGTCCACCCGACCGGCTACGAGGCCTCGCACTCCTACCCGGACCACGGGCCGGAGAAGGCCTTCGACGAGGTGAGCAACAGCTGGTGGGGCCCGGGCTACGGCGGCGCCGCCGACGGCCAGTGGATCCAGGCCGACTTCGGCCAGCCCACCGACCTGCTGGACCTGGTGATCACCCCGGGCGAGTCCGCCCGCCCGGACCAGACCACCCTGTCCGCCCTGCCCGAGCAGATGGACGCCATCGTCACCACCCCCGACGGCAAGACCACCACCCAGACCCTGACCCTCGACGACGGCGGCGTGCAGCACTTCACCTTCCGTCACCGCAGCGTCAGCAACGTCCGGTTCGTGCTGAAGGCCGCCTACGGCGCGACCCCCGACAAGCAGGTCGCGATCGCCGAGATCGAGTTCTTCGGCCGCAAGGGCGCCAGCTGAGCGGACCCGCAGCACCGCCGTCGGCGGGCCGCCCCTCCCCGGGGGCGGCCCGCCGACGGCGTTCGCGCCTCCCGTCGGGTGGGTGCGGGTATTCTCGGCGTGCCGGAGCGGCACCGCAGTCACAGATGTCGGCCCTTTGGGGCAACAGGACTGCCCAGCACGCGGGCCCCGCGGCCGCAGACAGCGGGCCCGGCGGCGCCTAACCTTCCCGGGTGACGATCTGGACCTCCCTCGAACCCCCGTCCGCCACCGTCGAGGCGGGCGGCAGTGTGACCGTGACGCTGCGGATACGAAACACCGGGGACGTGGTGGAGGAGTACCGCGTCGTGCCGGTGGGCGAGCCGGCGGCCTGGGCCACCGTGGAGCCGACCGGGCTGAAGCTGTACCCCGGGACCACCGGGAGCGTGCAGATCACCTTCCGGCCGCCGCGCTCGCCGGACGCCACGGCGGGGCCGAACCCGTACGCGCTGCAGGTCGTGCCGACCGAGTTCCCCGACAGCACCACGGTGCCGGAGGGGAACCTGACGATCACTCCGTTCACCGAGATCCGCGCCGAGTTGCTGCCGCCGACCAGTCGCGGACGGTTCCGCGGACGGCCGAAGCTGGCGATCGACAACCTCGGCAACGTCAAGCTGACGGCCTCGCTCGCCGGGCAGGACACCGGGAACCAGCTGGGCTTCGACATCCGCCCCGGCAGCCTGCAGATCGAGCCCGGCCGGGCCGCGTTCACCAAGGTGCGGATCAAGCCGAACCGGGTGCTGTGGACCGGCCAGAAGGAGACCCGCCCGTTCGGGATCACCATCCAGCGCTCGGGCGCGGAGACCGTCAAGGTCGACGGCAGCTACGTGCAGCCCTCGGTGATGCCGCGTTGGCTGATGACGCTCGGCGGACTGCTCGGTGCGCTGGCCGTGGCGTTCGTCGCGCTCTGGCTCGCGGTGCGGCCCTCGGTGGGCAGCAACGCGCACGAGCTCGCGGACGGTTCGGACGGCTCGCCGGTGGCCAACTCCTCGGCGATCAGCCCGGCGCCCGGGCCGGTGCTGGCGCCGCCGCCGAGCGCGCCCGCGCAGCCGGGCCCCTCGGTGCCGGCCCTCCCGGGCGGGGCGCTGCCGGCGCCCGGCGGCGGGGCGCCGAACAACCCGGCCCCCGCGGGCGGGGTGCCCACACTGGCCGCGCCGGCGCCGGCCCCCGGCAACCCGGCCCCCGCCGGTGGCGGTGGCGGCGGCGGGGGCGGTGGTGGCGGGGGCGGTGCTCCGGCCAGCAGCGCGCCCCCCAAGGCCGGCGCTTCGCTGCCGATCAAGCCCTCCGACCCGGCGAACGTCTTCGTCCAGTTCGCCCAGTACCGGCTGGCCGCGCTCAACTCGGGCAACCCCTGCACGCTCACCCAGAAGGTCTCCCCCGGCCGCCTGGACGGCCCCACGGTCGCCTCGCTCAGCTGCTTCCAGAAGGCCACCGACGCGGCGCGCAAGGGCCACCTGGTGCAGGACGAGAACGGCGTGCTCGGCCGGGAGACGATGACCGCGCTCTGGTCCTTCGGCTTCGCCGGCCAGCAGTCCCTGGTCGCCAACGGGCAGTCGAACTTCCAGGTGCTCGCGGCCTCCGGCGCGCTGCAGTGGGCCCAGTACACGGACGTCAACCACGACAACGCGGCGCGCGACGCCCAGTACGCCCAGTACGGGATCTACTACCTGACCGGTCGCGCCCAGGCCAACGCGACGGCGGACTCCGGCTTCCAGCAGGCCGTGCGCGCCTACCAGCAGGACGTGAACCTGCCGGTCACCGGCACCATCGACACCGCCACCTACGGCGCCCTGCTCTCCGGAGCGGTGAAGGGCGGCTCCAACCCGGGCACGGTGAGCGCGGACAACTGGATCCCGGGGCCGGTCAACTGACCCACCGGGAGAAGCGGACGGGCCGTGGGGTGCTCCCCACGGCCCGTCGGCGTTCCACCGAGGTCTGCCCGGCGTCTCAGCGGCCCGGCCGGCTCACCAGTCGGAGCCGCCGTCCAGCACCAGCCGCCCGGACTTGCGGTACTCCCGGCGGGCGCCCTCCAGCAGGTCGGCCGCGGTCACCTCGTCGCCCCGGCCGGCGGCCAGGTAGGCGGCGGTCACCACGGCGCTGCGGATCGCGCCGCCGGCCAGCTCGAACTCCTCGGCGCAGCCATCCGGGTCGAGCCCGTCCGCGCGCGGCACCCGGGCCAGGCTGTGCCGCCACAGCGCCCGCCGCTGGCCGGCGTCCGGGAACGGGAAGTCGACCACCAGGTCGAGCCGGCGGGTGAACGCCTCGTCGATGTTGGAGCGCAGGTTGGTGGTGAGCAGCGCGATGCCGTCGAAGGACTCCAGGCGCTGCAGCAGGTAGGCGCTCTCCAGGTTGGCGTAGCGGTCGTGACTGTCCTTCACCTCGGAGCGCTTGCCGAAGACGGCGTCGGCCTCGTCGAAGAGCAGCACCGCGTCGACCCGGTCGGCCTCGGTGAAGATCCGCTCCAGGTTCTTCTCGGTCTCGCCGACGTACTTGTCCACCACCGAGGAGAGCTGGACCACGTAGAGGTCCAGGCCGAGGTCGGCGGCGACCACCTCGGCGGCCAGCGTCTTGCCGGTGCCGGAGTCGCCCGCGAAGAGCGCCACCACGCCCCGCCCGCGCCCGCCGCCGGCCCGCAGGCCCCAGTCGCCGAGCACCCGGTCGCGGTGCCGGGCGCGCAGCGCGAGTTCGCGCAGCTGGACCAGCGGCGGCTCGGGCAGCACCAGGTCGGACCAGTCGACGCCGGGGCGGATCCGCCGGGCGTGCTGCTCCAGGCCGGAGGCGGACTGGGCGAGCGCGCCGCGCTGCAGGTGACCGGCCGTCAGCGGGACGCCCTCGAAGGCCGCCAGCTCGGCGGCGATCCTGGCGGCCCGGCCGATCTGATCGTCCGTCAGGTGGTAGGGCGCGATCGCGTCGGCGAGGTCGAAGCCGATCGGCGCACCGGCGGCGGCCGTCAACTCGCGCTCCCAGGCCGCCGGGTCGCCGCCGGCCGCGCGGGGCGCGTCCAGGGTGAGCGGGCGGCGGTCCGTCCACTCGGCGTCCCAGGGCTGCGGGCCGGTCAGCAGCACCGGCACCTGGGCGGCGGCCAAGGCCTTGACCAGCGGGCCGGGTTCGGCCGGCAGCGGCCCGACCACCAGGGCGGCGCCGGCCAGCAGCGCCTCGCGCAGCAGCACCGGCACCAGGGCGGCCGCGTCCGCCGGGCGCGGGTCGAACCGCAGCCCGGGCAGCCCGGCCGCCCGCAGCGCCCGGGCCGCCAACGGCAGGGCGGCGCCGGGCCGGGGCTCGCGCAGGTGGGCGAAGACCGGGCCGCCCTCGGCGAGCCGCTTGGCCAGCAGCAGGGCGAGCCCGTCGAGCGGCGCGCCGTCCGGCCCGCCCTCGACCGGCGCCACCGGGTGGACCGCGCCGGCCAGCCGGGCGTCGGGCGTGGTGTCTCCGAGCAGCCGGGCGACCACCCGATCGGGCACCGTGAGTGCCCGACCGAGCAGCGGCCGCTGGTCCTCCTCCTCGACCAGCAGCAGCCCGGCCCGGCGCAGCGGCGCGCCGGCGTGCAGCCGGGCCCGGCCGGCCGCGGAGTGCCAGGGCAGTCCGCACAGGTCGAGCGCCAGGCCGACGGTCGCGCGGCGGCGGCTGACGTCGTCGTTGAGGTAGCCGTAGTACTGCTCGAAGCGCCGGTCCAGGTCGGGGGCGAGCGCGATCAGCAGCAGCCGCAGGTCGAGTTCGGTCAGTCCGGCGCGCGCGGCCAACCGGTGCAGCTCGTCCTGCTGACCGTCCGCCGGCTCGTCGTCCGCCGCCTGCGACGGCCAGTCGGGGGCCGGCTCCGGCCGGGCGGTCAGCAGGTGGTCGACCGCCTCAGGGGTGAGCAGCAGCCCGCGCATCGGGTCCCCGGCGCTGGGGTCGGACGCGCTGCGGGCCGCCACCAGTTCGGCGGTCCGCCCGCGCAGCCCGGCCAGCCGGTGCAGCAGTGCCGCGCTCACCGCCCGGCACCGGACAGCGGCGGCCGGTGGGCGCGCAGCGGCGGGTCGGGCAGTTCGCCCTGCATGTCGCCGACCCGCACCGCGGCGCCCTCGGTGACCGGCGGCGCGACCGGGTACTCGGGGGTCGCCGGGAACGGCATGGTGACCACCAGCTCCAGGGAGGGCTTGAGTTCGCCGCCGAGCGCCGACCAGATGTCGGCGACCGAGCGGTCGGGCGGGACGGCCGCGACCAGCGGCACGTGCACGCCGAGCGCGGCCAGCGGGCCGGTCAGCTCCTCGGGGGCCAGCGACTCGCGGCGCAGCAGGGTGCCGAGCACGGCGGAGAGCAGCCGGTGCTCGTCCTCCGGCCGCCTGGTCCAAGCGGTGACCAGGTAGGAGAGCCGGAACCAGCGGTACGGCTGGCGCCGGCTGGTGACCACGCCGCGCTCGTCGCGCACCGAGATCAGGCCGCGCTCGCGCCGGGACACCTCCTCCCGGATGTCGTAGAGGTAGGCGTCCACGGTCGGCGTGTTGCGGCGGGCCGCCCAGTCCCGGGTCGGTGCGTCGAAGACCACCTCGACCTCGGTGCCGGCCAGTGACCCGCCGCGCAGCACGCCGCGCAGCACCTCGTCGATCTCATGGATCATTAGATGTAGCCCTCACGCAGTGCGTAGGCGACGGCGTGCGCCCGGTTGCGCAGCCGCAGCCGGTTGGTGACGCCGTAGAGCACGTTCTTGACGGTGCGTTGGGAGTAGCCGATCCGGGCGCCGATCTCGGCGGTGTCCAGGCCCTCGGCGACCAGCCGGAGGATCTCGGTCTCCCGGGCGGTCAGTCCGCCGGGGTCGCCGGGGGCGCCCTCGCCACCGCCGCGCTGCAGCCGGCCGACCTGGCTGAGCAGGCGGCCGAGCAGGTCGGCGGGCAGGTCGCCCTGGCCGCGGGCGGCGGCCAGCACGGCGCGGCGCAGCCGCTCGGGGGTGGCCTCGTTGCGCCACAGGATCGCGTTGACCCCGCACTCGACGGCCTCCATCAGCTCGGGCTCGCGGATCCGCCCGACCACCAGCACCACCTTGGCGGCGCCGCCGCGCACCAGGCGGCGCAGTTGGGCCATCGACTCGCCGTCCAGCGATTCGACCAGCAGGATCCGGACCGTCGCTCCCCCGTCCGGTCCCCCGGCCTCCACCACGCTCACTTCGGGGTACTGCCGCAGTTGGCTGGTCGCCCCGACCCGCGAGATCGGGTCGGGCGCCAGCACCTCCACGGTGACCCTGGCCGCCTCGGTCGGCGTCTCGGACAGTCGCAACACAGGCGTGCCCCCCAATCGTTTGCCGCTTTTACAGACTCTCGTACCTTGACAACGGACCGTGAGGGCAGCCGGGTTCATGTCCGTCGGAACTGTTTTCCCGGCCCTCTCGGGAAGTTGATGGGCCCTCAGGGGCAGACTGCGGCGGAACGGTGAACTCCGCTACCGTCGAAACCCGTTGAGGCCCCGTCGGACGGCACCCGTCGACTCGGTGCAATTTCACATGGCGTCCGCCGGGGCAATCCGCTGCCCGGGGGGACACTGCCTAGGACGGTCGAACAGGGCAGAGTCGTTGCATAAGCCGGAGCTTCTTTACCCATAACCTTGGTTTATGAGGTCATAGGCCGGGGCCCCCTACTGGCCCCCGTAGCGGCCCGTCTACGGTTGGTGCGTATGCTGTCCCAGGCGCCGGAGGAGTGCACCGCCATGGCCCGTCCCATCCGTGTCGCGATAGTCGGTGCCGGCCCCGCCGGCATCTACGCCGCCGACGCCCTGCTCAAGTCCGATGCCGCGCAGGACCCCGGCGTGTCGATCGACCTCTTCGAGCGGATGCCGGCCCCCTTCGGGCTGATCCGCTACGGCGTGGCGCCGGACCACCCGCGGATCAAGGGCATCGTGACCGCGCTCCACCAGGTGCTCGACAAGCCCGCCGTGCGGCTCTTCGGCAACGTGGACTACCCCACCGACCTCACTCTGGACGACCTGCACCGGTTCTACGACGCCGTGGTCTTCTCCACCGGCGCGACCGCCGACCGGGCCCTCGACATCCCCGGCATCGAGCTCGACGGCTCCTACGGCGCCGCCGACTTCGTCTCCTGGTACGACGGGCACCCGGACGTGCCGCGCGAATGGCCGCTCACCGCCCGCAAGGTGGCCGTGCTGGGTGTGGGCAACGTCGCACTGGACGTGGCCCGGATCCTCGCCAAGACCGCCGAGGAGCTGCTGCCCACCGAGATCCCGCCGAACGTCCACGCCGGGCTGCAGCAGAACCAGGCCGTCGAGGTGCACGTCTTCGGCCGGCGCGGGCCCGCCCAGGCCAAGTTCAGCCCGATGGAGCTGCGCGAGCTGGACCACTCGCCGAACATCGAGGTCATCGTCGACCCCGAGGACATCGACTACGACGAGGGCTCGATCGCCGAGCGCCGCGCCGTCAAGCACGTCGACCTGGTGGCCGCGACCGTCGAGCGCTGGGCGATCCGCGACACCGGCGACCGCCCGCACAAGCTCTACCTGCACTTCTTCGAGTCGCCGACCGAGGTGCTGGGCGCCGACGGCGAGGTCGTCGGCCTGCGCACCGAGCGCACCGAGCTGGACGGCACCGGCAACGTCAAGGGCACCGGCAAGTTCACCGACTGGGACGTGCAGGCCGTCTACCGGGCCGTCGGCTACTACTCGGACGAGCTGCCCAAGCTGCCCTTCGACCCGGTCTCCGGCACCGTGCCCAACGCGGCCGGCCGGGTGCTCGCCGCCGACGGCAGCCACCAGGACGCCACCTACGTGACCGGCTGGATCAAGCGCGGCCCGGTCGGCCTGATCGGCCACACCAAGGGCGACGCCAACGAGACCGTCGCCTGCCTGCTCGACGACCACGGCGCCGGCCGGCTCGCCGGCGCCGCCGAGCCCGACCCGGCCGCAGTGGTCGCCCACCTGACGGCCCAACAGGTCCGGTTCACCACCTGGGACGGCTGGAAGCTGCTCGACGCCCACGAGCGGGCCCTCGGTACGGCCGAGGACCGCGAGCGGGTCAAGGTGGTCGAGCGCGAGGACATGCTGCGGGCCAGCGGGGCCTGACGGACCGTCCGCTGATGCTCCGTCAGTGCCGGTGGTGGTTGTCCGGCTGGGCCGGGTCGCCCGGGTGTTCCAGGCCCGGGACCAGGGTGAGCCGGTCGGACCGGGCGCGGTCGAGCCAGCGGGCGAAGGCGAGGCGGCGGGCGCAGTCGAGGCGGTCGTCCGGGGGTGCGGCGGGTTGCGGGGTGAGCTCGGCGACCAGGGTGGCCGTCCAGCCGGCCGCCGTGACCGGGGTGCCGGGCGGCGCTGTGCGCAGCGCGTCGGCCAGTGCGCGCGGGAGGGTGGCCGGGTCGGCGTCGAAGCTGCCGTCGGGGGTGTCCAGCCGCCAGCGGACACCCGCCTCGGGTGGCACCGGCTCCCGGGCGGGCACGGTAACCTCCGCCGTCACCGCCCGGTAGACCGCCCGGACGGCCGCGCTGCCCTCCAGCGCGGCCGCCGTGATCGAGCCGAGCTCGACGGCGGCCCGCTGGTCCAGCCGGACCGGGCCGCCCGCGCCCAGCGGCAAGCCACGGTCAGCCGCCTCGGCCGCGCAGAGCTCCTGGGTGAGCAGCACCTGGGCCACCCAGCGGGTCAGTTGACGGTCCTCCGGGCTGCCCGGCGCGGGCAGCGCGGTGGCGCGCGGTCCGGCCCGCAACGCGGCCAACCGCGCGTCCAGTTCGGTGCGCGGCAGTGCCCGCCCGTCCAAGTAGCCGAGCAGGCCCGTCACTTCGCCACCACCAGGGCCACCGTGGGCGCGTACTGGCAGCGCCCGAACCACATCACCTTCACCACCGCCCAGTAGGCCCCCGGCGCCATCGCCTCGGGCGCCGTGACCGGGAAGGCGACGGTGCGCCGCTCGCCCGCGGCCAGCGTGAACCCCCGGACCGGGTCGGCCAGCAGGTCCCAGCTACCCCAGGGGGAGACGGCCTGGAGCTCGCCGCGGATCTCGCTGCGGGTGCGGTTGGCCAGGGTGACCTCCAGCACGCCGAGCCCGCCCGGGATCACCCGGACCAGTTCCTCCACCACGCCGACGGCCAGGCCGGTGTCCCGGCCGCCCGCGTCCCCGCAGCCGCCGATCTGCGCGCCCTCCTCGGGCGCCGGGCCGGTGGCGGGTCGGAAGCCGGGCATCCCGCCGACCGCCACCGTGGCCACGTCCTCGACCAGTTGACCGTCCCACTCGGTGCGGGCGGCGACGAAGTAGAGGCCGGGCACGGCACCGGCCGGCGGCGTGACGGTGACCGGGAAGCGCAGGTGCCCGTCCGGCTCCAGCCGGTACGGCCGCCGGCGCAGGCTCACCTCCCAGCCCTCGGGCGCGACCAGGTCGAGCGTGCCCTCCACTGCCGCGTCCCGGAGTTGGGAGGAGAGCACCACGGAGAGCTCGCCCGCGCCGTCGCGCAGCAGTCCGGGGCTGATCCCGACCGAGACCGGCAGGTAGCCGAGCGGCGCCGGACCCCGGTTGTGCAGCCAGTAGCGGGCGAACAGCGGCTGGGCCGCCTCCCGTTCGGCGCCCAGCGCGGGCCCGGTCGGCGCGGCCGCCGCAGCCGGGACGGCCAGCACCGTCGCCACCTGGGAACCCGTCAGTTCCAGCTCCCCGACCGGCTCGCCGGGCCGCTCCAGCAGGTCGCCCCAGCACCGGTCCCGCAGCTCCAGCGCCCCGCCGAGCACGGCGGTGCGGCCCAGCCCGGTGGACTCGGTCAGCCGCAGCGCCACCCCGGCCGCCGGCTCGGCCGCGCCGGCTTCGCCGAAGGCGATCGGGTTGCCGGCCGGCTTGAGGGTGCCCAGGCGCACCTCGCGGGCGGGCTCGACCCGCAGCCAGCAGTGCTCGGCGGGCAGCGGGCCGGGGTGGCCGTCGACCACCCGGGTCAGCAGCGGATGGCTGAACTCCTGTCCCTGGGACGGCAGCTGGAGGGCCCGCCAGTCGCCCTCGCCGGAGACCAGCGCGTAGTCGAACTCATGGGTCCAGCGCTGCAACTGGAATGACGAACCGTCAGGAACGGTGCGCCGCGGCGGGTCGATCCAGACCCCGGACGGCCAGCCGGTGCAGGAGCGCAGCAGCGACAGGTGCAGCGCGCCGGTGGCGTCCACCGCGAAGCCGGGCAGGCCGTAGGTGAGCAGGGCCGCCGTGTGGTCGGTCAGCCGCTCGCCCGGCGGCAGCTCGCCGGGGCAGCGGGCGGCCACCACGGCGTCGGCCAGGTCGGCCGCCAGCTCCGCCGGGTCGGCAACCACCAGGGCGGGCAGCGCCCGCAGGTCGCGCAGGTCCGCGTTCGGCTGCCAGACCTCGGCGAGCGCCTTCTCGGCCGGCACCCAGACCCGGCCGTGCTCGGCCAGCACCCCGGCGTACTCGGCGCCGGCCCGCTCCAGCAGCTCCCGGGTGGCCGGGTTGTGCTCCGGGCCGCCGATCAGGATCCGGAAGTCCGGCAGGTTGGAGTCCACGTCCAGCCAGCCGTAGCGGGACCAGTCGGCGCTCGCCGTGGTCGCGGTGACCCCGACCCGGGCCAGCGCGACCACCAGCTCCCGGGCGCCGGCCGCCTGGTCCAGCTCCGGCACCACCACCTCGGCCACCCCCAGCGCCCGGTCGCCGAGCGGCGTGCCGTCCGGGGCGGTCAGCCGCACCCGGGCGGTGGCGCCGAGCCCGAACCAGGTGTTGGCAGGGTTGTCCAGGGTCCAGGGCGCCTCGGCCACGTCCACGTCGGGCAGCGCGAAGCCGCGCCCGATCACCGCCTCGGCCACCTCGCTGACCGGCAGCGTGCCGGGCAGGTCGAGCGGGAAGCGCAGCCGCAGCAGCCGGTCGGCCGAGCCGTGGTCCACCACCCGGGTGCGGCAGTCCACCCGGGCCTCGCCGCGCCACAGCGTGACGGTCTGCCGGTAGACCAGCCCGTCCACCACCCCGGCGATCACCAGCCGCTCGCCGAGCGGCCCGGTCTGGCGGCGCACCTCGGCGGCCCGCTCCCGCGAGCCGGTGACCGGGCCGGCGGGCAGCAGGTGCCAGGGGCCCTCGCCGAAGTCGGGGTGCTGCGGGTACTCCTGGTAGAGCCTCAGCTCGTTGCCGACCTGGCCGTCGCGGATCAACTCCCGCCCGTCCAGCAGGTCCTGGACGGAGCTCAGGTGGCCGCCGCGGGCCGGGTCGGCGGTCACCCGGTAGCGCTCGTTGGCCGCCGTGTGCCCCTCGGCCGGCCGCCAGAGCGGCTCGGCCTCCCCGTCGACCAGCCGCCAGCTGCGCCAGCCCAGCGCCGGCACCCGGTCGGCCAGGAAGTGCAGCACCCCGGCGTCCACCGCGCAGGCCACCGGCGCACCGGCGTCGTCCAGCACCCGGACGTCGGCCAGGCCGACCGGCAGCTCCAGGCGCACCACGCCCGAGCGGTCGAAGGAGAGCGTGTTGGCGACCACCACGGCCCGCCCCTCGCCCCGGGTGTCGATCCGGCCGATCAGCGCGTCCAGCGCGGTGTCCCGCACCTCGGCGGCCAGGTCGTGCGCCTCCCGCCAGCCGCCGAGCAGGTCCAGGTAGACCTGGTCGGACTCGGAGCCGGTGATCGCGTCGTGGTGGGCGCCGTAGGCCAGGTGGCGCCAGACCTTGTCCAGCGCGGCCTGCGGGTAGCGGCCCAGGCCCTGCAGGGCGGCCAGGGTGGCCAGCTTCTCGGCGTCCAGGGCGGCCGCCTCGCCGGCCCGCTGGGCCTGCTTGGTGTCGATGTAGGAGACATCCTTGCCGGTGTAGACCGGGTTCATGTCGCGGGTCTGCGGGCTCGGCCGGCGCCCGGTCGCGGCGAGCTCGGCCCGCACCGCGGTGAGGAAGTCGCGCGGGGTGCCGCAGACGAACCTCGGCCAGACGTACTTGGCGGCCCAGGAGCGGTGGATCTCGGTGACCCACTTGTTCGGCGGGGTGTAGTCGGTGCCGACCGGCAGCAGCAGGTTCCTGGTCGCACCGACGGGCTTGAGCTTGCGGTAGAGCTGGTAGACGGCCTCCTCGGCACTGGCCAGGTCGGGCGAGGAGTCCATCCACCAGCCGGCCGAGTAGTGGTGCGGCATGTAGTGGGTGAGCACGCCCTCGCCGGAGGGGGCCAGCCACTCGAACTCGCTGGGGAACTGCATCACCGTGGCGTCGTCCTTGGCCGCCCGGAAGTTCTTCTGGATCGGGCCCCACTGGTGGAACGGGCCGCGGGCCCAGGCGCTGCCGGTCAGGCCCGCGCCGGCCAGGTAGCCGGGGAACTGCGGGTCGTGGCCGAAGACGTCCAGCTGCCAGGCGGTCTGCGGGTCGCCGCCGAGGATCGCGCGCTGGTAGCCGATGCCGAGCACCAGGTTGCGGATGGTGGTCTCGGCGCCGGTCAGGTTGGTGTTGGGCTCGTTGTAGCTGCCGCCCACCAGTTCGACCCGGCCCTCGGCCAGCAGCCGGCGCAGGTCGGCGCGGCGCTCGGGGTGCTGGTCGAAGAAGGGCTTGAGGTAGTCGATCTCGGCCAGCACGAAGGCGTAGTCCGGGTCGCGCAGGGCGAGTTCGAGGTGCGCCTCGACCAGGGCGAAGCCGTTGCGCTCCCAGAGCGGGCGGGTGGTGGCGTCGCCGGACAGCAGCTCCCAGGGGGAGGTGTAGGCCGCCTGGGTGTTCCACCAGACCGGGTCGTAGTGGAAGTGCGGCACCAGGTACATGGTCCAGCCCGGCTCGGCGACGGTGACCACGGCCTGCGCGCTCGCCTCCCCGGCGGTCACGGTGACCGCCAGCTCGGTGCCCGGAGCCGCGCCGGGCGGCAGCTCCAGCGGCACCTCCAGCAGGCCCGTGCCGGTCGCGCTGCCGCGCACCCCCGCCCCCTGCACGCTGACCGGCCCGGCGGGGCCGGCCACGGTGACCCGCAGTACCTGGCGCGGGGCCGTGGCGGTGCCGACGAACAGGTCGGTGCACTCGACGGCGGTGATGGCGACCGGCACTGGTCGCTCCTCTCTCTGCTGGTCCTCTGCTGGTCCGTCAGCTCAACGTGCTCAGGCGCCCATGTCCTGCTTCACGGCGGCGTACCAGGAGGCTGGTCCGCTGCCGTTCACCGGGACGGCGTTGAAGTACTCCCACCCCGCTACCCCGGCAAACCCCGGGTACTCCGAGACCAGCCCGCCGATCGTCGAGCCGAGCGTGCCCGGGTCCTGGTAGCCGTCGCAGTTGGCCGGGTTCGTCACGGTGCCGGCCACCACCCGGGAGGGGTCGAAGCCGTTGGCCACCACCGCGTCGTAGGCGGAGGTGTCGCTCAGGTCGCCCCAGCCGCAGTAGAACTGGGCGTTGTACCAGTTGATCTGGTTGCCCATGTCGGCCTCCAGCTGGGTGTAGTCGAACCCGCCGGAGAAGTTCGAGCCGCCGGAGAGGTCGCTGGCCACCGGTGCCAGGGTGATCACGAAGCCGCTGCCGAAGTCCTGGCGCAGCTGGTTGATCAGGTGTTCGGTGTCGGCGAGCGAGAAGCTCTCCTCGATGTCGAGGTCGATGCCGTCCAGGTGGTAGGTGCGCAGGGTGTCGCGCAACTGGCCGTAGTAGGTGGCGAAGTCGTTGTGCAGGTCGGCGTAGCTGCCCTGGGCGGCGCCGCCGAGCATCGCCTCCACCCGGACTCCGGAGCGCTGCAGGGTGGCCAGCTCCTGCCACATCCGGCTGAACTTGGCGGCGGAGGGCGGGTCGTCGTTGAGGTGGATGGCGCCGCCGGCGTTCAGGTGGAAGGCGGCCAGCTCGATGTCGGTGGCGGTGCCGGCCAGCGGCAGCGGGGAGACGTACGTCCCGTTGTCGTACTGGGTCTGGTAGTAGGCGACCACGTGGCGGCTGCTGCCGTCGCGGTGGCCGTGGGGGGCGGGGGCGGCGTGTGCGGCCACGGGGGCGGCGAGCGCGAGGGCGCAGGCGGCCGACAAGGCGGTGGCGGCGCGGATGACGCGACCGGGCATGGTTGCTCCCTGGGCAGGGGTCGGCGAGGGTGGGAAGCGGCCACTTCGCCCCGGGACGCTAAAGCGATTTAGCGGGAGCGTCAATGCCCCGCGCGCCGGTTGGCACTCTTGACTTTCTGTCAGGTACGCGGAAAAGCGCTGCCCGTGCTCTCCCGCACCGTCAGCCGGGGCGTCGGCGTCTTCAGGTCGGCCGCCGAGGCCGGGTCGTCCAGCAGGCCGAGCAGCGCCCGGGCCACCTGCTCGCCGAGCGCGAAGGTGTCCCGGGAGAGCGCGGTCAGCGGCGGGTGGACGATCCGGGCCAGCACCGAGTCGTCGAAGGAGACCACCGAGAGGTCGCGCGGCACCCGCACGCCCATCTCGGTGGCCACCCCGAGCCCGGCCACCGCCATCACGTCGCTGTCGTAGACGATCGCGGTCGGGCGCTCCCGGCGGGCCAGCAGCGCCCGGGTGGCCGAAGCCCCCTCGGCGTCGCTGAAGTCGGTCGGCACCGACACCGCCTCGCTCAGGCCGAGCCGCCTGGCCGCGTCGCGCAGCGCCCGGATCCGGCGCTGGGTGTGCTGGAAGGCGGGCAGTCCGGCCAGGTGGGCGATCCGCCGGTGCCCGAGCGCGGCCAGGTACTCGACGATCGAGAGCATCGCCTCCCGGTCGTCCGCCCAGACGCTGGGCAGGCTGCCGTGCCGGCCGGGCCCGCCGAGCACCACGGTCGGCATGCCGAGCTCCTCCAGCACGGCGATCCGCGGGTCGCGCACCTGGAGGTCCACCAGCACGAAGCCGTCCACCCGGTGCTCCGAGGCCCAGCGGCGGTACACCTCGATCTCGGCGGCGGTGTCCTCCACCACCAGCAGCTGCAGCGCGGTCGCGCAGCGGGAGAACTCCGCCTGCAGGCCGGAGAGCAGTTGGGCGAAGAACGGCTCCACCCCGATGGTGCGGGCCGGGCGGGCCAGCACCAGGCCGGCCGCGCCCACCCGGGCCCCGCCGAGCACCCGGGCGGCGCTGTGCGGGCGCCAGTTCATCTCCTCGGCGACCTGCAGGATCCGCCGGCGGGTCTGCTCGCTGACCCCGGGGCGCCCGTTCAGCGCGAAGGACACCGCGCCCTTGGAGACCCCCGCCGCGCGGGCGATGTCGTCGATCGTCGGTCTGCCCACGTGTCGTGTTCCTCTCTTGACACCCCTGCCGCGCAGGAGCATAGTCCCACACATTCGCTATACCGGTTTAGTTGACTGGTCGGCAGAATTCGCTCCCCCTCACCCCGCACCCCTCCCTCCGGAGAACTCCCATGCGCAGAGTCAGGGCAGCCCTCACCCTCGCGGCCCTCGCGTCGCTCACCCTCACCGCCTGCGGCGTCGGCGGCAGCAGCGCGGCCGGCGGCGACAAGGCCGTGGCCACCGACGCCCCGCTCAAGGGCACCGTCACCTTCCAGACCTGGTCCCTGAAGAACGACAAGTTCACGCCCTACTTCACCGCCCTGATCAAGGACTTCGAGAGCCGGCACCCCGGCACCACGGTCACCTGGGTCGACCAGCCGGGCGACGGCTACCCCGACAAGGTCACCAGCCAGGTGACCGGCGGCAGCCTGCCGGACGTGGTCAACCTGCCGCCGGACATCGCGCACTCGGTGGCCAAGGTCGGCGGCCTGCTCGACCTCGCCAAGAACGTGCCGACGCTGAGCAAGGACTACGTGCGCAGCGGCCTGACCGCCTACACCTACGGCGACCTCGGCACCGCCGCCACCTACGGCTTCCCCTGGTACCTGGGCACCGACATCAGCCTGTGGAACAAGGGCATGCTCCAGCGCGACGGCCTGGACCCGGCGAACCTGCCGAAGACCTTCGACCAACTGCTCGCCCAGGCCAAGGTGATGCACGACCGCTCCGGCGGCAAGGACTACCTGATGAGCCGTCCGCCCGGGCTCTCCGACATCGTCAACTCCGGTACCCCGCTGATGACTCCGGACGGCAAGACGTTCGCCTTCGCCACCCCGGGCGCCGCCGCCATGCTGGACAAGTACACCGCCGCCTACGCGGCCGGCTACCTGCCCTCCGACGTGCTCACCAGCACCTACGAGGGCAACTCGGCGCTGTTCAACAAACAGGTGGTCGCCTGGACCACCGGCGGCGGCAACTACATCGCCAGCACCCAGCAGACCAACCCCAGCCTGGTGCCGCAGATCGTCCCCTCCCCCGCCCTCGACACCGCCCCGCTCTACGTGCAGGGCCTGTCGGTCTCCTCGAAGAGCAAGAACCTGCCGCTGGCGCTGGCCTTCGCCCAGTTCGCCACCGACAACGCCAACCAGGCGGCCTTCGTCAAGCTGGCGCCCGGCTACCTGCCCGGCACCACGGCCGCCGCCGACGACCCCTCTTACAGCAAGAGCGACGGCACCGCGCAGGGCGACGCCTCGGTCTTCGCCTACCAGGACATGCAGAACGCGGTGAACTTCACCCCGCCGGTGTGGACCTCCGCCATGGACACCTACCTCAACCAGCAGATCGCGCTCGCCATGACGGGCAAGGAGAGCAGCGCCCAGGCGCTGCACAACGCCCAGGACCGGGCCAACCAGCTGCTGAACCAGTGACCGCCGGGAGGGCACCGATGCCGTCACGTCCGCCGCGGACCCACCGCCGGTCCACCCCCTGGCTGCTGATCGCGCCGGCGCTCGGCTGGCTGGCCGTCTTCAGCCTCTGGCCCGCGCTCAACACCGCGGTGCTCTCCTTCACCAACGTGCACACCCTGAGCGGCGGGCAGTTCATCGGGCCGCACAACTACCAACTGATGTGGCAGGACCCGCAGCTGCGCGACGCGATCGTCAACACCCTGGTCTTCATGGCCGTCTGCGTCCCGCTGCTGACCTTCCTGCCGCTGCTGCTGGCCCTGCTGGTGCAGCGCACCCTGCCGTTCATGGGCTTCTTCCGGACCGTCTTCTACTTCCCGGTGATCGCCTCCGCCGTGGTGGTGGCGCTGATCTGGCAGTGGCTGCTGGACGACCGCGGCCTGGTCAACGGGCTGGCCCGGCAGGCCGGCCTGGTCCACTCGGCCGTGCCGTTCCTCACCGACCGCTGGCTGCTGCTGGCCAGCGCGATCGCGCTGACGGTCTGGAAGGGCCTCGGCTACTACATGGTGCTCTACCTCTCCGCGCTCGGGAACGTGCGCCGGGAGCTGCACGAGGCGGCCGCGGTGGACGGCGCGGGCGCGGTGCGCCGGTTCTGGGCCGTCACCGTGCCCGGGGTGCGCGGCACCATGGCGCTGGTCTCGGTGCTGATCGCGGTCAGCGCGATGCGGGTGTTCACCGAGCTGTACGTGCTGGGCGGGCGCACCGGCGGGGTGGGCGGCCAGGACGTCTCGCTGGTGATGCTGATCCAGCAGGCCGCCGCCGGCAGCGACGGCCGGCTCGGCTACGCCTCCGCGCTCAGCGTCTTCCTCTTCGTGCTCACCGTCGGCCCGCTGCTGCTGCTCGCCCGCTGGAACCGGAGGACGGACTGATGAGGCATCACCACCGGCGCCGCTCACCGGTCTTCGACGCGGTGACCCCGCTCGGACTGACGGTGCGCTACCTGACCCTGCTGGCCGTGCTGGCGATCACCGTCGGGCCGATGCTCTGGGAGCTTTCCACCTCGCTGAAGGCGATCACCGAGGACGTCTACACCGCCAGCCCGCACCTGCTCCCCCGGCACCCGACCCTGGGCAACTACGGCCGGGTGGGCCGGCTGATCCCGATCGGCCACTTCGCGCTCAACTCGGCACTGGTCGCGGTGATCGACGTGGCCGGCAACCTGGCGGGCGCGACCGCCGCCGGCTACGCGCTGGCCCGACTGAGCTTCCGCGGCCGGCGCCTGGTGCTCGGGCTCTTCCTGTCCACCCTGGTGCTGCCGGGCGAGGTGACGATCATCTCGCAGTACCAGACGGTGACCCGGCTGGGCCTGGGCGACTCGCTGCTCGGCGTGGCCCTGCCCAGCGTGATCGGCGCGCTGAACGTGCTGCTGATGCGCAATGCCTTCCTGGCCGTCCCGGCCGAGTTGGAGGAGGCGGCGGTGATCGACGGCGCCACGGTCTGGCAGCGGCTGCGGTTCATCGCGCTGCCCGCCGTCAAGGGCACCCTGAGCGTGATCGCCATCCTCACCTTCATCGGCGCCTGGGACGACTTCCTCTGGCCGCTGCTGGTGCTGCAGAGCCCCGACAAGCTCACCCTCACGGTCGGACTCTCCTACCTGCAAGGCGCGTTCACCGCCGACCCGCGCACCATCGCGGCCGGCGCGATGATCGCCCTGCTGCCCGTGCTCGCGCTCTTCGTGGCGCTCCAGCGGTACTTCTTCCGCGGCGTCGGCGAGGGCGCCGTCAAGGGCTGAGCCCCCCGACCCGAACACGGAGACCGGAGACCCCGTATGACGCATTCCCCCGCCGCACCGCGGTTCGGCGTCAACTACACCCCGAGCCGAGGGTGGTTCCACCACTGGCTGGACTTCGACCTGGACCCGGTGCGCCGCGACCTGGACGCGATCGCCGCGCTCGGCCTCGACCACCTGCGGGTGTTCCCGCTCTGGCCGCTCTTCCAGCCGAACCGCACGCTGATCCGCCCCCGCGCGCTGGAGCAGCTGGCCGCCCTGGTGGACGCGGCCGGCGAGCGCGGCCTGGACGTCGCGGTGGACGGCCTGCAGGGCCACCTGTCCAGCTTCGACTTCCTGCCGAGCTGGACCACCACCTGGCACCGCCGCAACCTGTTCACCGACCCGGACGTGGTCGGCGCCCAGGCCGCCTACCTGGAGGCGCTGGCCGGCGCGCTGGCCGAGCGGCCGAACTTCCTCGGCCTGACCGTGGGCAACGAGGTCAACCAGTTCTCCGGCGACCCGCACCCCGACCCGGACCGGATCACCCCCGCCCAGGCGGCCGACTGGCTGACCCGGCTGCTGGCCGCCTGCGAGCGCGGCGCCCCGGGCCGGCTGCACCTGCACGCCTCCTACGACGCCGCCTTCTACCAGGACGACCACCCCTTCACCCCCGCGCACTCGGCCCGGCTCGGCGCGGTCACGGCCGTGCACTCCTGGGTGTTCAACGGCACCGCCCAGCGCTACGGCGCCGACTCGGTGGCCGGCGCCCAGCACGCCGCCTACCTGGTCGAGCTGAGCAAGGCCTGGGCCGGGCAGCCGCACCGCCCGGTCTGGCTGCAGGAGGTCGGCGCGCCGGCCCCGCACGTCGCCGCCGACCGGGCCGGCGAGTTCACCCGCCGGACGGTGGCCGCCGTGCTGGACTGCCCGGACCTGTGGGGCGTCACCTGGTGGTGCTCGCACGACGTGGACCGCTCGCTCGCCGACTTCCCCGAACTGGAGTACAGCCTGGGTCTGTTGACCACCGAGCAGCGGGTCAAGCCGGCCGGGCGGGCGCTGGCCGGCGCGCTGGCCGCCGCCCGGGACGACTGGCACCCGCCCCGCCCGCGCACCACCGCCCTGGTGCTGGACCTGCCGGACGCCGCGCCGAAGCGCTCGACCTGCGGCCCCGGCGGCGCCTTCTTCGAGGCCTTCATGCGCCTGGCCGCCGACGGCGCCCGCCCCACCGTGCTGCTGGCCGAGCGCGTGGCGGACCACGCGGGGCTGTCCGCCCGGGGTATCACCGAGATCGTCACCGTCGAAGACGTCAGCTGACGCACCGTCAGATTGGGAGAGCTCCATGCACGACGACCGCACCCTGGTCGAGGCCCGGCTCAAGCGCGTGCTCGACGAGCGCGTCCGGCCCGCCCTCTACCCCGCTTCGGTCCCGCTCACCGCCGGCATCTGGACCGCACCGGGAGAACCGGTCCCGGTCGCCGAGGGCCTGGCGGCCCCGCGCAGCCCGATCGCGGCCGGCGAGCGCTGGGGCGCGCCCTGGAGCACCAGCTGGCTGACCGTCTCCGGCACCGTGCCGGCCGAGTGGGCCGGGCGGTGCGTCGAGGCGCTGATCGACCTGGGCTTCGACAAGAACATGCCCGGCTTCCAGTGCGAGGGCCTGGTCTACCGGCCGGACGGCAGCCCGGTGAAGGGCATCAACCCGAACAACCAGTGGGTGCGGATCGCCGACCGCGCGGTCGGCGGCGAGCAGGTGCTGCTGCACGTGGAGGCCGCCGCCAATCCGGTGATCCTGGACTACCACCCGTTTCTGCCGACCGAGTTGGGCGACAAGGCGACGGCCGGCAGCGAGCCGCAGTACCGGCTGGCCCGGCTGGACCTGGCGGTGCTCGACCAGACGGTCTGGGAGCTGGTGCTCGACCTGGAGGTGGCCGGCGAGCTGATGGCCGAGCTGCCGGTCGACGGCGCCCGGCGCTGGGAGCTGCTGCGCGCGGTCGAACGGGCGCTGGACGCGCTCGACCTCCAGGACGTCAACACCACGGCGGCCGCCGCCCGGGCCGAGCTGGCCGGCGCGCTGGCCGTGCCGGCCGCGCCCGCCGCGCACCGGATCAGCGCCGTCGGCCACGCCCACATCGACTCCGCCTGGCTCTGGCCGCTGCGCGAGACGGTCCGCAAGGTGGCCCGCACCACCGCCAACATGACCGCCCTGCTGGCCGACCACCCCGAGTTCGTCTACACCATGTCACAGGCCCAGCAGTACGCCTGGATCAAGGAGCACCGCCCCGAGGTCTACGCCAAGGTGAAGCAGGCGGTGGCCGAGGGCCGGTTCGTGCCGGCCGGCGGCATGTGGGTGGAGTCCGACACCAACATGCCCGGCTCGGAGGCGATGGCCCGTCAGTTCGTGCACGGCAAGCGGTTCTTCCTGGAGGAGTTCGGCACGGAGAACGAGGAGGCCTGGCTGCCGGACACCTTCGGCTTCACCGGCGGCCTGCCGCAGATCATCAAGGCGGCCGGCGCCAAGTGGCTGCTGACCCAGAAGATCTCCTGGAGCCAGGTCAACTCCTTCCCGCACCACACCTTCTGGTGGGAGGGCATCGACGGCACCCGGATCTTCACCCACTTCCCGCCCGTGGACACCTACAACTGCTCCCTGAAGGGCAGCGAACTAGCCCACGCGGAGCGCAACTTCAAGGAGAAGGGCCGGGCCACCCGGTCACTGGCGCCGACCGGCTGGGGCGACGGCGGGGGCGGCACGACGCGCGAGATGCTCGGCAAGGCGGCCCGGCTGCGCGACCTGGCCGGCTCCCCGACGGTACGCTGGGAGAAGCCGGCCGAGTTCTTCGCCGCCGCCCAGGCCGAGTACCCCGATCCGCCGGTCTGGGTGGGCGAGCTCTACCTGGAGCTGCACCGGGCCACCCTGACCAGCCAGGCGAAGACCAAGCAGGGCAACCGGGCCAGCGAGAACCTGCTGCGGGAGGCCGAGCTGTGGGCCGCCACCGCCGCACTGCGGGCCGGCTTCGCCTACCCGTACCAGGAGTTGGACCGGATCTGGAAGACCGTGCTGCTGCACCAGTTCCACGACATCCTGCCCGGCTCCTCGATCGCCTGGGTGCACCGGGAGGCCGAGGCGACCTACGCCCGGGTGGCCGCCGAGCTGACCGGCGTCATCGAGGCCGCCCAGCGCGCACTGGCCGGCGAGGGCGAGGCCGAGCTGGTCTTCAACTCCGCGCCGCACCACCGCTGCGGAGTCCCGGCCGGCGGCGCCGCCCCCGCCGCGGCGCCGACCGGCGACTGCACGCTGCGCCCGCGCGCGGGCGGCGGCTTCGTGCTGGCCAACGCGCTGCTCCGGGTCGAGGTGGACGGGCGCGGCCTGCTGGTCTCCGTCCACGACCTGGTCGGACAGCGCGAGACGATCGCCCCCGGCGCCGCCGCCAACCTGCTGCAACTCCACCCGGACTTCCCGAACATGTGGGACGCCTGGGACGTGGACCAGTTCTACCGCAACACCGGCACCGACCTGACCGGCGTCGACGAGCTGACGGTGCTCGCCGACAAGCCGGAGGCCGTCGCCGTCCGGGTGACCCGCTCGTTCGGCTCCTCCACGGTCACCCAGACCGTCACCCTGGCCGCCGGCACCAACCGGCTCGACCTGGACACCGAGGTGGACTGGCACGAGCGGGAGAAGTTCCTCAAGCTCGCCTTCCCGCTCGACCTGCACGCCGACCGGTACGCGGCCGAAACCCAGTTCGGCCACCAGTACCGGCCCACCCACACCAACACCAGCTGGGAGGCCGCCAAGTTCGAGGCCTGCAACCACCGCTTCACCCACTTCGCCGAGCCCGGCTGGGGCGTCGCGCTGGTCACCGCCTCCACCTACGGCCACGACGTGACCCGTACCGTGCGCGCCACCGACGCGGGTACCACCACCACGGTGCGGGCCTCGCTGCTGCGCGCCCCGCGCTTCCCCGACCCGCACACCGACCAGGGCCGGCACCGGTTCCGGCACGCCCTGGTGCCGGGCGCCACCATCGCCGACGCGGTCCGCGAGGGCCACCTGGTCAACCTGCCCGAGCGCCGGCTGCCCGGCGCCGGACCGGTCGCGCCGCTGGTCGAACTGGCCGGCGAGGAGGCGGTGCTGAGCGCGGTGAAGCTGGCCGACGACGGCAGCGGCGACCTGGTGGTGCGGCTCTACCAGGCGACCGGCGCGCGCACCCGCACCACCCTGCGCACCGACCTGCCGGTGCGCCGGGTGCACGCCTGCGACCTGCTGGAGCGCCCGCTGGCCGACGGCCACCCCGAACTCGGCGACGGTGAGCTGGA
Organism: Kitasatospora viridis; assembly: GCF_007829815.1. Classification (NCBI taxonomy): domain Bacteria; kingdom Bacillati; phylum Actinomycetota; class Actinomycetes; order Kitasatosporales; family Streptomycetaceae; genus Kitasatospora; species Kitasatospora viridis. Next base: position 57,270 of record NZ_VIWT01000001.1, read on the forward strand.
GTTGGTGCTGCGCCCGTTCCAGCTGGTCACCCTGCGCATGGTGCTCTAGGGGGCGTAGACGGCCGGCGGGGGCGTCGGCTCCGGCTGGCCGGCGGGCAGGTAGCGCAGCAGCCAGGTCTCGTAGCTGTGCTTCCACTGGCCGCTGCTCCGGTAGTCCTCCAGGACCTGGTTGACCCAGGCGACCAGGTCCTTGGAGGTGCTCGGCATGGCGACGGCGTACGGCTCCTCGGTCAGCGCGGCGCCGACCACCATGGTCTCCGGGTCCTGGGCGGCCAGGCCGTAGGCGATCGCGTCGTCGGTCAGGACCGCGTCCGCCCGGTGCTGCTGCAGGTCGCGGGCCAGGCAGTCCAGTTCGTTCTGCTCCGTGTGCACCACGGCCCCCGGGAAGCGCTGCTGGCCCTCCGGCAGCCGGGCGTCCGCGGCGAGCAGGTCGGCCGAGGTGGAGCCGACGGCCGTGCAGACCCGCTTGCCCTTGAGCGCATCGGGCCCGCTCTCGTCGGAGCGGTTGCCGGCCTTGGGCACCAGCACCCGCTGGCCCGCCTGGTAGTAGACGGTGGAGAACGCCACCTGCTGCTGCCGCTGGCAGGTGACCGTCATGGTGTGCACCACCAGGTCCACGTGCTGCTGCGGATCGGTCGAGCGCAGGCGGGGTATTCGCTGGTCGTCGTCGACCGGCACGTAGTGCACCGTCTGCGGGTCGGCCCGCCCGAAGAGCGACTGGGCGATCGCGTTCACGATGTCCACGTCGAAGCCCTGCGGCCGACCGTCCGGCCCGAGGAATCCCCACTCGTAGTCGTTGAGGTCGATGCCGGCGATCAGGTAGCCGCGCGCCTTGATCGCGTCGACGGTCGGCCCGCCGGCCTGCGAGGGGCGGTAGGGGCTGGCGTGGGTGTCGCAGTTCCCCGGATCCGCGGCCGCCTGCGCCGGCGTCGGGGCCGCGCTCGGCGCGGGCCGGCCCTGGCCCACCGGCGGCGGGCCGTGCGTCGCCCCCTGCGAGCACCCGGCGGCCCCCGCCACCACCAGCACCGCCGTGGTCACCGCCAGTGCCCGCCGAACTGACCCCATCAGCCCTCCCCGAGTGAAGTGCCGTACCGAGTGCGAGATGTGACACGCCATCATCCACCCGTTCGGTTCCCGCCGGTACACGGCACGTCGGCCGGTGACCATGGGGTAGTCTGGGAACGACGAGTGCGGAATTACAATCAAGGGTCATCCGGAGTCAAAAGCATGGCGCAGCCGAGGCGGGGGAATGTCGGTCCGGAATCCGGGCCCGATACCGAATCCGAAGGTGCCGCACAACCGCAGCACTATTTCTCGGCCGACCCCGCCGTGGAGAGCGCCCGGACCAGCATCGAGATCTCGGCCCGCGGCGTCACCCTGGAACTCCAGACCGACGTCGGCGTGTTCTCCGCCGGAAAGCTGGACAAGGGCACCCGCATCCTGCTGCAGCACGTCCCGCCGCCGCCGAACCGCGGCCGCTATCTGGACCTCGGCTGCGGCTACGGCCCGATCGCCACGACGATGGCGGCGACCCGGCGACGCGCCGAGGTGTGGGCCGTGGACATCAACAACCGGGCCCTGGAACTGGTTCGCGACAACAGCGCGCGGGCCGGCCTGAAAAACGTCAAGGCCTGCCGCCCGGAAGAAGTTCCGCAGGGCCTGGAGTTCGACTTCATCTACTCGAACCCGCCCATTCGGATCGGCAAGGCGGCACTCCACGAGCTGCTGCTGAAATGGCTGCCGCGATTGACCCCCGACGGGGCCGCCTTCATGGTGGTCCAGCGCAATCTGGGCTCGGATTCCCTCGCCAAGTGGCTGAACGAACAGGGATTCCCGACCGAGCGCCTCATCTCGCGCGAGGGCTTCCGCATCCTGCGGACCACCCGCCCCCGCGAGGCCGTCGGCTCCGACCCCGAGGCCTCCGCAGCCCCCGAGGCCCCCTCGGCCCCCGAGAAGACCGCCGGCTGACCGTCCGGCAGCAGCCCGACGCACCGCACCACGTGAAGACAGGAGCGACCCCCTCATGCAGCAGCTCGGCGGCACCGACCTGAAGCGCCTGCACCGCACTTGGCGCCGCAGGAACGAGAACCGGCTGGCCGTGCTCCTGGAGCACGTCGAGTCGCCGTTCAACGTCGGCTCCATCGTGCGCACCGCCGCCGCGATGGGCGCGGAGTCGCTCTACCTGGCCGGCCGGACCCCGGACGTGCAGATCGCCGGCGTCCGCAAGGTCTCGATGGGCACCGACCGCTACCTCTCGGTCCAGCGCTTCGAGACCTTCAAGGAGGCGGCCGCCAAGGCCCGCGCTGACGGCTACCGACTGGTCGCGCTGGAGCTCGCCGACGAGTCCGTCCCGCTGCCGGCCGCCCGGCTGGACAGCGACGTCTGCCTGGTGGTCGGCCACGAGGACCGCGGCGTCTCCGCCGAGGCCCTCAACTCCTGCGACGCCGTGGTGTTCGTGCCGCAGCTCGGCAAGGTCGGCTCGCTGAACGTGGCCACCGCGCTCGCCGTCGGCTGCTACGAGGTGCGCCGCCAGGGCTTCGACTTCGCCGACCAGCCGGCCGAAGGCGCCGACGGCACCGAGGGCTTCGACGCGGAGTAGCCGGCGCCCCTCGGGCGTCGCGGGGCCGCCGGCCATGGGGGTGCCGACGGCCCCGCCCTCCCTACAGGCGCTGCCAGAGCGACGGGACCGCGGGGGGCTCCCATCCCGTCATCGAGGTGTGCGCCTGGAGGCATTGGTAGACCGCCCCGCCGTAGGTCACCAGGTCCCCGGCCTGATAGGCGGTGTCCGGCGCCCAGGGCTGGGCCGCCGCGGTGCCGCTGGGCGACGGGGACGGCGTCGGGCCGTGCGACTGGGTCGGGGTCGGCGTGGGCGAGGGCTGGGTCAGGTTCAGCACGAAGTCGAAGCTCGCCTGGTTCCCCGCGTCCGCCTGACGGACCGTCATCAGCAGCGCGGGGTCGAAGTAGGCGTCGGTGCTGTTGCGCGGCTCGCCGGGGAAGTACAGCTGGGTGGTCAGGATCGGCTGGCCCGGCGCCTGCGCCTTGACGTGGATGTGCCGGGTACGGCCCGGGTAGAGGCCCGGCACGATGGTGGTCAGCTGGTAGCTGCCGTCCGCGTTGGTGAATTGGTGGCCGCGGAAGTCGAAGCCGGTGTTGTCGTACGCCCCGCTGTCGTCGGCCTGCCAGAAGTCCAGCAGGGCCCCGGCCACCGGCCGGCAGGACAGGTCGAAGACGTAGCCGCTGACGGTCAGCGGGGTGCCGACGGTGCCGGGGCCGACCAGCGAGTTGCGCAGCGGTGAGTCCGGCTTGAAGTACGGGCCCTCGATGTTGTCGTGGGTCGGCTGGTCGCCGTCGGTGCAGTCCGGGGTGACGGCCAGCGGGCGGCCGCTCGCGCCCCGGTCCCGGGCCAGCGCGACGGAGCCGCCGATCAGCAGCGGGGCGGCGGCGGTGGCCAGGACGGCGGCCTTGAGCAGGGTCTTCCGGGTGAGGTTACCGGCTGCGGGATCTTCGCTCATGGCTGGTGGAGCTCCCTGTGCTCGGGGGAAGGCGGGATTGGTGCAGGGAGTGGCCGCCGTGGGGGTCCCCCGCCCGGGGAGGTGGGCGGGGAATGGCTGAGCCATGCCAAGCAAGGTATGCGCCCGCCCGCGGCCCGACGATGGACCAGGCTCGGGGAACGTGGTGATTCCTTCGGACGGAAGCGTTCCCTCGGCCGCCGGCGCGGCCCTGAACCGCGTCAGGGCCTGACCGGGTGTCCTCTCGCCGCCCGGCGGAACGCGCCCGGACTCACCCCGCTCTCCCGCCGGAAGAACCGGCAGAAGTACGAGGGGTCGCCGAACCCCACCCGCTCGGATATCTGACGAACCGTCAAGTCACTGCCGACCAGCAACCGTTTGGCCTCCAGAGTCTGCTGCTCGCGGACCAGCCGGGCCGGGGTGCGGCCGGTGGTGCGCTTCACCGCCTCGTGCAGGTGGCCGGCCGAGACGCCGAGCTCGCGGGCCAGCGCGCCGACCGAGCGGTCGAGGCCGACCGAGCGCTCCCGGGCACCGGGCGGGGCGATCAGCCGGCTGAACCGGGCCGCCAGTTCACCGGCCCGGTCGGCCGTCGGGCCGCCCGCCGCACCCGCCGCCGTCCCGGCCCCGGGCAGCCGCAGCGCCCGCAGCACCAGGATGTGCAGGTAGCTGGCGAGCACCCCGGCGAAGCCCGGATCGGCCTGCCGGTACTCCTCCGCCATCGCGCCGAACAGCGCCTCGACCCGCGCCGCCTCGGGCCCGCCGAGCCGCAGCCCCGGCCGGCGGGACAGGGTGCGCAGCGCCTCGGCGTCCTCGGGGTGCGGGAGCAGGAACTCCTCGTTGAAGACCAGCACCCAGCCGGTCAGGTCCTCGTCCTCCCAGTGGTGCACCTGCCCGGGCGCGATCACGTACAGCTGCGGCGGGCCCAGCGGGTGGCGCTCCAGGTCCACCACGTGGGCCCCGGTGCCGCCGGTGACCAGGACGACCTCGTGGAAGGTGTGCCGGTGCGGGTCCGGGGAGTGCGAGTGCGGCCCGAGGCCCGCGAAGGTCCCGATCTCGAACGGCAGCACCCCGGGCTGGTCGGTGGGCAGTTCGTGCAGCTCCACCGAGTACCCGGGGCGGCCGGGGAGCCGACGGCAGCGCGCCGGGCGCGGGTCGTGCCGTGGCGGGTCGAGCCGTACTGGATCGTGCTGGGGCGGGTCGTGCTGTGGGGGTGGGTAGCTCATGGCTGAGTGCTGCCCACCCGGGGCACGCGGCTACCGCAGGTCGCCCTCCGGGGCGAGATGGCCGAACCGCTCGCGGGCCTGCTCCGGACCGCTGCCCAGCGCCCGGCCGATGCCCTCCCAGGAGAGCAGGTTGCGCAGCCCGGCCCCGACCGCCGCGTCCGCGGTCGCGCCCGCCGTCCGCTCGATCTGCGCCACCACCCGCAGCGCGGTGGCCGACCGGGTCGCCGCGAGCTCCCCGACCCGGCGCTCCAAGGTGGCGAGCAACTGTTCGACGTCGCGCGGGATCACGCCCTCGGCGAGCTCGACGTGCTGCTCCCAGTCCGCGTACGGGCCGGTGGGCTGCTCGACCGCCTCGGTCGCCTCGTCGTCGCCGAAGTCGACCGGGTGCGACTCGACGCCGCGCCAGCCGCACCGGCAGGCGCCCCGCACCCCGACGGCCCGCGGGCCGTCCGCCCCGTTGTAGGCCCACCAGACGGTGCGCCCGTCGGCCGTCGGGCCCGGCTCACCGCCGTCGGGCAACACGGCTGCCAGGAAACCCTCATGACGACCTGTCTCGTCCACCCAGGGCACGCCGCACTCCTTCCGCTGTCGGAATGTGCGGCCAGGTTCGTCCGCCGCGGCGGGCGCTGTCAAGGCGGCTTGAAACGGCGGGCGCCGTGGAGTATGGGCCGCCGCGCTACGCCTCGCCCGGGTGCCAGGTGGGCCACTCCCACGGGTGGTCGCGCCACGCGACCTTGCCGGGGGCGGTGAGTTCGGCGCGCGGGAACAGCCGGGCGGCCTCGGCGCGGAACTCCTGCTCGTCCACCGGCTCCCAGTCGTGTCCGCGGAAGCGGACCAGGCGGTACCGCGAGTCCGCGTCGATCGGCGCGACCTCGGCGATCGGGTCTTCACGGGTCTTGGTGTCCATACCCCAAGGATGCTCCTCGGCCGGAGCCTCGGCCGCCCGCCATCCGCTCACCGCCGCAGCAGCGCGCGCAGCTCCCCGGCCACTCCCGCGGGCTCCTCCTCCGCCATGAAGTGCCCCCAGTCCACCGTGCGGTGCACCAGGTCCGGCGCCCAGGCCGACCAGCGGGCGCGGGCGTCGAAGCCGAGCGCCGCGCCCCAGTCCTGCTGGAGCACGGTGACCGGCATCGCGAGGCGCCGGCCCGCCGCCCGGTCGGCCCGGTCGTGCTCGACGTCGATCCCGGCCGAGGCCCGGTAGTCGGCCACGATCGAGGGCACCGCCGCCCGGCAGGCGTCCAGGTAGGCGGCCCGGACCTCGGCGGGCGCGGGCTCCCGGGCCCACGCGTCCAGGAAGTGGCCGAAGAAGGCGTCCGGTGCGGCGCCGATCAGCTGCTCGGGCAGGCCCGGCGGCTGGGCCATCAGGTAGAGGTGGAAGCCGACGGCCGCGCCGGTGCCGTGCATCACCTCCCAGGTGTCCAGGGTCGGCAGCACGTCCAGGCAGGCCAGGTGGCTGATCGCGCCCGGGTGGTCCAGGGCGGCCCGCAGCGCGACCAGCGCGCCCCGGTCGTGGCCGGCCAGCGCGAACCGCGGATGCCCGAGCTCCCGGGCCAGCTCGACCACGTCGCGGGCCATCGCGCGCTTGGCGTAGGCGGTGCCGTCGGGGTCGGCGGGCTTGTCGCTGGCGCCGTAGCCGCGCAGGTCGGGGCAGATCACGGTGTGCTCGGCGGCCAGTTCGGCGGCGACCAGGCGCCACATCAGCCGGGTCTGCGGGAAGCCGTGCAGCAGCACCAGCGGGGTGCCGGTGCCGCCGACCGCCGCGCTCAGCTCGACGCCGTCTGCGACGCGGATCCGGTGCTGGTCGAAGCCGGGGATGGTCATGAGGTCTCCTTGCGGGGGTTACCGGTGGACCCAGCCTCCCGCTGCCGGATCAGCAACCGGTCAGCACGTACCGTGGCGGCGTGGCGAGTGATCGAGGAGCAGCGTTGTCGCAGGTCGGCTTCGGTGTGCTCGGGCCGGTGGCGGCCTGGGACGGCGCGGGAGGGGCGCTCGCCCTGAAGGGCCCGCGGCACCGCGAGGTGCTGGGCCGGCTGCTGGTGGCGCGCCGCCGGGTGGTGCCGGTCGGCACGCTGGTCGCCGACCTGTGGACCGAGCCGCCGGCCGGTGCCGCCGGGGCGGTGCAGACCTTCGTCGCCGCGCTGCGCCGGGTGCTGGAGCCCGACCGCCCGCCGCGCGCCCCGGCCGCGCTGCTGGTCACCGACGGTCCGGGCTACGCGCTGCGGGCCGCGTCGGAGGCGGTGGACGCCTGGCGGTTCGAGGCCGCCGTCGGCGCCGCCGAACGGCTGCCGCCCGAGCGGGCCGCCGTGCTGCTCGCCGAGGCCCTCGGCTGGTGGCGGGGACCGGCCTACGCCGAGTTCGCCGACCGGCGCTGGGCCCGGGCGGAGCGCTCCCGGCTGCTCGAACTGCGCCTGCTCGCGGTCGAACGGCTGGCCGGGGCCCGGCTCGCGCTGGGCGCGGCGGAGCTGGCGGTGCCCGAGCTGGAGGCGCACCTGACGGAGCATCCGGGCCGCGAGCAGGCCTGGCGGCTGCTCGCGCTGGCCGTCCACCGGACGGGCCGTCAGGGCGACGCGCTCGCCGTGCTCCGCCGGGCCCGGCGGACGCTGGCCGAGCAACTGGGCCTGGACCCGGGCCCGGAGCTGCGCCGGTTGGAGGCCCGGATGCTCGCCCAGGACCCCGGGCTGGCCGACCCCGCCCCGGGCCCGGAGGCGATCTGGCAGCGGGCGGCCGCGGCCTACGACCGCGCGGTGCCCGAGGGCTCGCCGGCCCGGCTGGAGTCCACCGTCGCCCTGCTGCGCGGACTCGCGGTGACGGGTGCCGACGGGCTGGACGCCGCCCGGCAGCACCGCCTCGCGGTGGTCACGGCCGCCGAGGCGCTCGGCGACCCCGAGCTCACCGCCCGGGTGATCGGCGCCTTCGACGTGCCGGCCCTCTGGCCGCGCGGCGACGACCCGGCGCAGGCCCGGCAGGTGGTCGCGGCGGCCGAACGCACCCTCGCCGCGCTGCCGCCGGGCGCCGCGCACGACCCGGCCCGCGCGCGGCTGCTGGCGACGGTGGCCGTCGAGTCCCGGGGCACCCGCTCGCCGCGCGGGGCCGCGGCGGCGTGGCAGGCGGAGGAGATCGCCCGCCGGCTGGACGATCCGGCCCTGCTGGCCTTCGCGCTCAACGGGGTGTTCCTGCACTGCTGCGACCGGGCCGGCTCGGCGGCGCAGCGCCGGCGGACGGGCGCGGAGCTGGTGGCGCTCGCCCAGCGCCACCAGCTGGCCTCTTTCGAGGTGCTCGGGCGGCTGATCCTCCTTCAGGCCCGTTGCTCCACAGGCGAGTTCGACGCAGCCGATCGGGAGGCCGAGGCGGTGGACCGGCTCGCCGACCGCCACGGGCGCCCGCTGGCCCGGGTCTTCACTGCGGGGTACCGGGCGCTGCGGGCCGCCGCCACCGGGCGGAGCGACGAAGCGGCTGACGCCTACCGGGCGTTGGCGCCGCGCCTAGCCGGGGCGGCGATGCCGGGCGTGGCGGCGGGGCTGGTGCCGCTGGCCCTGCTCGGGCTGCGGCTGCGCCCCGGCGCGCCGCGCCCCGCCGTGGACCGCACGGCCGACTGGGGGCCGTACCGGCCGTGGCTGGAGCCGTTGCTGCTGCTGGACGCGGGCCGCGCACCGGCGGCGCGCGCCGCGCTGCGCGCACTCCCGGAGCCCGATCCCGGTCTGCTGTACGAGGCGCTGTGCTGCCTGGAGATCGCGGGCGCCGCGGAGCTCGCCGACCAGCCCGCCCTGGAGCGCGCCCGCGACCGGCTGCGCCCGGCGGCCGGCGAACTGGCCGGGGCGGGCAGCGGGTTCCTCTCCTTCGGCGCGGTGGACGAGTGGCTGGCGGTCGGCTGCTAGCCGACCTGGATCTCCACCCAAGGGCTCATCATGACCCCGTTCTCGCCGTTCGGCTGCTGGGCCAGCGCGCCCTGGGCCTGCGCCAGGTTCTGCCCCGGGGCCTGCCAGAACCGGTGGCCGGCCCCGTCGGGGATCAACGCCCAGTACTGGTAGTGCGTCACGGTGAGGTAGACGCGCTTCTGGATGTAGTCCAGCACCACCTTGACGTTGTGCGGGACTTCCTCCCCCGCCCCGGTGTACTCGGCGAATCCGCGGGGCGCGGTGGCCGCGTTCACGATGGAGGCGCCGGCGCCGGACTGGGAGTGCGTCTCGTAGTGCGTGTGCAGCGCCCTGGCGTGCTCGGGGATGGCATTCGGGTCGAAGCCGTTGTCCGGCAGCTTCCCGCTGTCGTCCTGGTGCCAGCTGCGCAGCGTGCCCGGCGCCACGGGGCTCTTCTCCTGGCGCGCCTTCTCGTTCGGGGTGCGTTCGTCGATCACCACCCGCCGGCCCACCTGCGCGTGGTCGTCCTCCAGTTGGAAGCGCACGTCGAAGATCAGGTTCATCAACGGGCGCGGCAACAGGCTGCTGGCCTGCGCCATGGTGAGCTGCTTGAGCGGCAGTTGGCCGTTGCCCCGGGGCGCCTGGTCGGTGTCCGGGGACTCGGCCAGCGGGCCGAGGGCGTCGGCCACCTGGCTGTGCATCATCTGCGGGAGGCGCCAACTCGGCTCCGCCGGGTGGTTGGCCGGCAGCGGCGAGTGCTCGTACCCCTGCCCGACGTTGTTCTCCCGGGCGTAGCGGGTCATCGAGTTCGGCACGATCGCCTGCGCGGACTGGTTGGGGTGGTTGTACCTGGGGACCTCGGTCTGCAGGGTGTTCAGGACCGTGTTCACCTTGGTCACCAGCGCGTTCAGGGCGGTGACCAGGGTCGGCACCGCGATCTGCTGGTTCCTGAGGTTCCGCTGGAAGTCGGCCAGGTCCGTCTCGACGGTCGCGTCCTGCCCCATCGCCGCCGCCCGCTTCGCGTCGTCGCGGACGGCGTAGAGGAAGTAGCGGCCCAGTTGGGGGCGCGTCAGCTCCTCGACGCCCAGGCCCCGCTGGTACATCGCCGGGGTGATCTTGACGATCCGTTGGATCACCGGAGCGCCGGCAGCGGCCGGTGGCGCCTCCTGGCGCGCGAGTTGGACCACGGCCGCGTTGCCCACCGTCCGCTGCAAGGTGCGGATCGAGTCCGGGGTGAGCAGACCGCGCGTGAAAGGGGTGGTGGCCACGGCGGCCTGCGGGGCCGGGTCCGTCCGGACCTGGTGGCCGTCCGCTCCCGCGGTCGTCTTCCGCTCCTGCGCCTGCATGCCCGTGCTCCCTGTTCCGATGACGCCCCCGCCCGAGGATGCCCGCGCCGCCCCTCGTTCGTACAGGTCCGCTCGGACAGGAGTTCGGGCACCCGCGCGGCCGGCTAACGCCCGACCACCACGGTCGCCCGCCAGCTGCGGCCGGTGCCGTCCCGGCTGGTCAGTTGGACCGTGCCGGTCGCGCGGGCGCGGAACAGCGCGGGGGTCACGCCGATCGGGGCGGTGAGCTGGTCGGCCGGGACGGCGGTGAGCACGGTCGGGCCGGAGCTGGTGACCGGTGCCCACCTGCCTCCAGCGGCCGTGGCGGTCGCCGTCGCGGTCAGGAAGACCGAGAGCTGGTCGCCGACGGCGAGGCAGTAACTGCCGGACTGCGCCTCGGTGAGGCTGCCGGCGGTGTGCGGCAGCACGGCGTCCGGCGGCTGCTCGCAGGGCGGCCGGGCGGCGGTCCCGGTGTGCCCGGCCGGGTGCTGGTCGGCGCAGCCGGCGGTGAGCAGCAGGGCGGCGGTGGCGGCGAGCAGGGCGGCTCGGGTCCGGCGGTGCATGGGCGCGGCTCCAGGAGTGGACGGGGTGGGCCCGCCGCCCCACGTCGGCGGGCCCACTGGTGGCTAGGTACCGGCGGCTCAGCGCCGGTGGCTCAGCGCCGTTGACTCAGTACCGGTGGCTCAGTTCTGGTTGGTCGCGCTGGTGTACGAGGTCACGCAGCCGCCGGCGTTGCCGTTGAAGTTGTTGCTCCACAGCGACTGCACCGCGAAGTTCGCGCCGTTCAGGCCGATGATGCTGGAGGCGCCCTGGCCGCTGGAGACCCAGGCGCACTTGTCGCCGGTCTCCGAGCCGGTGGAGTCGGTCCAACCGCTGGACGGCGCCGGGTCGGTCAGCGTCTCGGCGTACTCGTGGCCGCCGACGATGGTCACGCCCTCGCTGTTGGCGTTCACCCCGCTGCTGCCGGTGGCGACGAAGCCCGCGCCGCAGCCGGAGCCGGCGTCCGCGACGTACGGCATGTTGGTGTAGGGCAGGTCGGCGCCGTTCACCGAGGTGTGGTCGTGCCAGGCGCAGTACGAGGTCTTGAAGCCCTGCGGCACCACGCCGTGCGGCGCGTCCACGATGATCTGCACGTTGTCGCCGGAGACGCCGAAGTGCGCGGCGGCCCGCTGCGCCTCCGCGGCGATCGCCGAACTGCCGGGCTTGCCAGGTGCCTTGACGCCGCTGTCCAGCCAGGTGCCGGCGACCGGGTTGGCGGCCGGGTGGCCGACGGCGGTGCCGGCGCCGTTGCAGGAGGTGGTGCCGGTGGCCACGCCCTCGCAGTACTGGGTCTGCGAGGCGGACCAGGTGTCGCCGCTGCCGTAGGCGTGCTGGAAGAACGAGAGCTGCAGCGCGGCCTCGCCGGCCGGGTCGTTGGTGATCGAGCTGGAGCCCCACTGGGAGCCCCAGTAGACGATGTACACGGTCGGGCTGGTGACCACGTTGCCCCCGCCGTAGGCGAGGTTGCCGCCGGTGCTGCCGGCGGTGCCCGCGTGGGTGGCCATGTGGTGGGCGGTCTCGGGAGCGGCGGCGCCGGCCGGGCCGGCGGTGGCCAGACCGGCCAGGGAGAGTGCGGCCGCGGCGGCGACGGCCAGACCGGTGCGCTGGAACTTGCTGGTACGCATGCTGGGAGAGCCCTTCGACTGGGGTGTTCGACGGGTGCGGCGCCGTCCGCGGGCAGGCCCGGGCGAGGCCCGGTGGGGCCCTCGGGTGCGGCGAACTGCGTTGGCGCCGTTGCTCGGTGGGGGATGCCCGCGATTGCGGGTGGCTGGGAGCGTAGCGAGGGCCATTCGACCGGTCAACGGTTCGCGCAGTCCGGGTAAAACACTGTCAATACAGTGAATTGACGATGCCTCAGGCAGCTGTGAGCCTCCTGTGCGGACGCTGGGCGCGTACCTGCCGCGGCAACGGACGGAGCGCCCGGACCATCCGGTCCGGGCGCTCCGTCAGGGCCGTCCGTCAGGGCCGTCCGTCAGGGCCGGGTCCGTCAGCGGCCGGCGCCCGCGTCGCCGCGGCCGCAGGCCACGCCGTCGTGGTTGGTGTCCAGCCCGAGGTCGTCCTTGCCGTGCACGGCCAGGTCCGCGTAGCCGTGCCGCACCAGCCAGCCGCACCGCGCCCCGGGCGCGCTGCCCACGCCGGGCGGGAAGGCGGACGGCACGCAGACGTTGACCTCGCCGTAGTGGTGGTCGCAGCCGTCGGCGTTGGCCGCGACCGGGGTCTCGTCCGTCCGCTCGGACCGGGCCATCGGGTGGGCGCCCAGGCCCTGGGCGAAGTCCATGATGTGCGGGTCGGGCTTGTGCTGCGTGATGGCGGAGGTGCCGCCCGGCGGGACGGGGCGGGAGGAGGCGCTCGGGGTGGCGAGCGTGAGGGCCAGGGCCAGCCCGGCCGCGCCGGTGCCGAGCACGGCCGCCGCCCTGCCCAGCCCGGCCAGCCGCCGGCGCGCGGGTCGTCGCACGGTCATCGTCTCGTCCTTTCGTTGGAGTTCAGGGGTACTTGACGGTGCGTCACATCAGGTGGACCCAGGAGGCGACCGAGGGCACGCCGTCCGCGTTGACCACGTAGAGCATGTAGTAGCCGGGCGGCGCCAGGTTGGGGTTGCTGGTCACGTTGAGGTCGATGCCGCCGTCGGCGTGCACCGTCATCGGCAGGTCCACGAACCGCTGGTTCGGGTCCGAGGAGTGGGTGACGGCGGCCGGGCGGATCAGCTCGGCTCGGACGATCGGCGCGTCCACCGTGATGTGCTGGGCCGAGCCGTAGGACCACATGGTGTTGGCCACGCCGGTGATCTGCGGCCGGGCACCGTGGTAGAGGTACGGCGGGGTGTAGATCGACACGTGCATGTCGAAGGTGCCGTTGCCCGGGTTGTCGCCCACCGTCATCACCCGGCCGTCCGGCAGCAGGAAGGAGGCCGAGTGGTAGGTGCGCGGGATCGGGTCGGTGGCCATGCCCGGGGTGAACGTGTCGGTGGTCGGGTCGAACATCGAGGCCTCGAAGACCGGATCGGCCCGGTTGTGCAGCCCGCCGTTGGTCTCGAAGACCTGCCCGTTCGGCAGCAGCACGGTGGAGACGTACATCTTGCCCTGGGACGCCGACTCCGGTGCGCCGTTGCTCAGCGTGCCGGTGGGGAGCAGCGGGCCGGGGGTGTAGCTGGGGCTGGCCGCCTTCAGGTCGATGATGTCGGTCTGCCGGCCGGCGTCCACGTTGCTGACGATGTTGCCGCCGCCCATGGTCATCACCCGCTGGTCCTGGGCCGGCGGCAGCAGCACGCTCATCGACTGGTCCCGGGTGTCCTTGCTCTGCAGGCCGGGCACGTCGGTCACGGTGTTGGCGTCGTAGTCGTAGATCGACGCGCCGCTGCCCGAGGTGCCGTTCCCGAACACGTGGCTGCCGGTGTAGAAGAGCCGGCCGTCCTGCATCAGGATCATCGACGGGTAGAGCCCGAAGAAGTTCCAGCTCTGGTGCACGGCGGCGAGCGGCTGCCAGGTGTCGGTGGTGCTGGAGAACCGCTCCTGCGTCACGCTGCCGGAGGAGTCCCCGCGCAGCCCGCCGAAGGTCATCACGTCGCCGTCGCCCATCTCGGTGGCCGACGGGTACCAGTGGCCGTCGTTCATGTTGTTGGCCTGGCTGTAGGTGTTGCTCGCCGGGTCGAAGATGTAGGAGGTGTTCAGGCCCTCGTAGCCGTGGCTGCCGTCGGCCGCCGGGTAGGCCTTGGTGCCGCCGACGATCAGCACCCGCCCGTCCGGCAGTTGCACGTGGCCGGAGCAGAACATGTCGGCGGGTGTGGGCACTTGGGCGAAGGTCCCGGTGGCCGGGTCGTAGACGGCGGAGCTGAAGGTGCCCGCCTGGAAGGCCATCGGGTCGTTGCCCGAGCCGGCCATCAGCAGCACCTTGCCGTTGTGCAGCACGATCGCGTGCATGCTGCGCACCGGGTTCGGGAACGGCATGACCGCCCAACTGCCCTGGGTGCAGACGGCGCCGGCCGTGCAGACGTCACCGGTGGCCGGCACGATGGCGTCCTGCATGCTGTAGTCGTCGGTGGTCAGCGTGCCGGTGCCGTAAATGGTCACGCCCCAGGTGATCTGGTCGGTGTTCGGCGGGATCACCGGGGTGCGCACGCTCGCCTGGGTGTAGGCGCCCACCACGGGCAGGGTCGCCAGGTCGGTCCAGTACTGCCAGCCGTTGGCCACGTCGTGGCGGAAGGCGGTCAGCACCGTGTCGGGCGAGGTGGTGGTGTACCAGACGCCCAGGTCGTACTGGTGACCCGGCGTCACGGAGGGTGCGCAGGACGGGTTCTCCAGCATCATCGCCTTGCGGTCACCGGTGCTCACGCCGGAGACGGTGATCTGCATGGCGTTGGCGCCGCCGTGCGCGTTGTGGGACACCGCGTAGCCGACGCTGCCGTTGCCCCAGCCGGCCTGCTCCCAGCAGACCGGGAAGCCGGTGGAGTCCAGCGACTCCAGCCCCGGGTTGACCACCAGGTTGGCGCCGGCCCAGGCGGGGCGGGCGGCCACGCCCAGCATCAGGGCCAGCAGCGCGAGCACGGCCAGGAAGGCCGGCCCGGCTTTGCGGCGGGATGTGCGTATCACGGGTGGTTCTCCTCGGGAGCTCAGGCTTGGGCTGACTTGTCGATCCGGCGCACCTCGATCCGGCCGCCAGGCGGGCCGAAGGCGGCCACCACGGTCGAATGGGCCAGCGCCGCGTGCACGGTGGGGAGGTCGTTGGGGTCCTGCCGCAGGGCGGGCGAGGAGACGATGTAGTCGAGGCTGCGCCAACCCTGCGGCAGGGTGCGGGAGACGGCCGGGTCCAGGTCCAGCTTGTAGAACCAGATCACCCCGGTGCCGGGCTGGAAGCCGTCGTGCACCAGGTCCAGCCAGAGCGCGTCGTCCACGGTGATCCGGGTGTGCGCGGGGTCGGGCAGGTTGGCCCGCAGCCACCCGGCCGCCTGGTCGTAGGGCGCGTTGGCGTCGGCGGTCAGCGCCGTGCGGTCGCCGGCGTACCAGCGCGGCACGGTGAACCCGGCGGCGAGCGCGGCGGCCAGCGCCAGCACGCCCCAGCGCAGCGGGCGCAGCCGCACCCGGGGCAGGGCCCGCAGCACCGCCCGGGCCAGCAGGTCGCAGGCGGCGGCCAGGCAGAGCGCCAGGAACGGCAGCGCCTGGATCACGTACATCGCCGGCAGGTAGCCGGCCCCGGGCCGCAGCACCACGGCGACCAGCAGCAGCACGGCCAGCGCCGGGGCCCGCAACCGGCGCACGCACAGCGCGACCAACGCGCCGGCCAGCCCGGCCACGATCAGCACCCGGTCGTAGTACAGCCAGGAGCTGACCAGTTGGCGGGCCGGCGAGCCCGGCGTGAAGACCGAGCCGGAGCCCGGCCGGTCCAGTTGGTAGACGATGCCGCCGAGCAGCGAGACGTGCCCGGGCCCGGGGAACAGCTCGCCCTTGGTCGCCGCGTACAGCGGGTAGCCCAGCACGATCAGCACCAGCGCGGTGCCGAAGCCGACCACCGAGAACTTGCGGGTGCTGCGCGCGCTGCACTGCCAGAGCAGCAGCGCCAGGGCCGGCAGCACCACGGCCATGGTCTCCTTCGACAGCACCGCGACGGCCGCGCACAGTCCGGCGCCGACGTGGTGCCACAGGTGCCGGCGCGGCGAGGCGGCGAGCACCAGCGCGGCCAGCATCCAGGCCACCGCGAAGTTGTCCAGGAAGAGTTCGCGCTGCAGGCCGACGGCGAGCGGGCACAGCCCGAACAGCAGCACCGCGGCGGCCGCCGCCCAGCGGGCCAGGCCGAGCCGGCGGGCCAGGGTGTGCAGCAGCAGGCAGCTCGCCGCGGTCACCGGCAGCATCGCGATCCGCATCTGGGCGGTGAACAGCTCGGCCGAGCCGGCGAAGTGGCCGGGTATCCAGGAGAGCAGCGCCAGTTGGATCCAGCCGAGCGGCGGGTGGTCGTACCAGTAGGTGTAGTGGGCCAGCCCGTGCTGCTGCTGGACGGCCCAGGCCTGCGCCAGGTAGGTGCCCTCGTCGTCGCTCACCCCCGGGTACCCGGTGATGTTCCAGCCCTGCACCACCAGGACCGCCAGGGTGACGCCGGCGGCGGTCCAGCGGTCGGGGCGGGCCAGTCGGGCCAGCCGGCGCCGCAGTGGCGGGAGCCGGCCGGGCGGGGATATCGGTGGACGGGCGGCCGTGTCCAGGAGGGCGGTCACGGGTCAACCTTTCGGGGAGCGGCCGACGGGGTCGGGGCCGGTGCGGGGGCGGCGAACGGGCGCGGATCGGTGGTTTCCTGACGGGTTTTCGACGCTCGCCCGCCGCGGCTCCGGAGCGGCTCACAGCGTCGTGGAATTACTCGACCGTGCGCATTCCACCGATGCCCGGAATCCGGCGTTGCCGCGCTCCGGAACGTTCTGCCGCTTCCGCCCGCCACGGCCTTTCGGCATGGCGAAGCGGGTGCGGCGGGCGGCGTTCAGCGGCCGTCCGCCGCACCGGGACGCGTGTGGCGAGTGGTGAAGGTGTGTCAGCTGGGGCGAGTCGGAACGTGTGAGCCCGGCGGGGCCGGTAGGGCGTGCCGAGTCAGCCGCGTGGAATGCCGCCGGATCTGCGGCGCGGCCCCTCGGGGCGCACGGGTTCCACCGACTGCGTCGGCTCCCCCGACTTCCCTGACTTCCCCGACTCCGTGGACTCCATGGACTCCCCCGACTCCATGGACAACGACCAGGTCATCTTCCCCCCATCGGCTGCCCGCCGACGTCTCTGCGCCCCTCTTCGCCGCTCGAACCGAGGCTGGTACCGGACCATTGAATACCCATCAGCAGGTCCCGGGTGGTGTTTTCGGGAATCTCGCCGAAAACGCCCTTCGATGGCCCCACCTTTGCACGCCCCAATAGCTCCAGTGCCAGCCCCGACCGAAAATCAGCGATTCCTGACCGGATTCGGCGGCTCCCTCCGGGGAAATACGTCCGATTCAGAGCCATTGGCGAGTTGCGCGCGCACGGTTCCGGCCGGTCGGCAATGGCGGGAAAATGCCAGGGTCATGGGCCGCGCCCGACGGGCCCCCGCCGCCCGGCTCACCGCCCCCCGAGCCCGGCCGTCGGCGCGAGGGCCGGGCGCGGGGCGCCGAACCAGTACGCCAGGGCACTCCGCAGGCCCTCCCCCGAGGCGGCGGCCCAACACACGTAGCCGTCCGGACGGATGAGCATCGGCTCGACCGCGGCACCCCGGCCGGCCCCGCCCACCCGGTCCACCCGGTCCGACCACGGCTCCGCCGCTCCGCCGAGCGCGTCGTCCGGGTCGACCAGCACCCCGCCTCCGGTGCGCAGCAGTTCGTGCAGCCGGGCCGGGCCGAGGTCCAGGTCGGGTGCGGGCAGCCCGAGCAGCGGGTGAGCGGGCTCGCCCGGCACCCGCGGCGCCGTCGGCATCGGGTAGCGGGTCGCCGTCCCGGCCATCAGATCACCCAAGTACCGCCGCACCTGCGGAAGTTCGGCCAGTACGGCGAACAGCTCCCGGGTCGCGGTCACGTCCGGGTCGAGGGTGCCCGTCCAGTCCAGCAGCAGGCTCTGCGCCTGGACGTTGCGCAGCACCACGGCCCCGGCCAGGTGCCGCTCCGCGTGGTAGCTGTCGAGCAGGCCCGTCGGCGCCCAACCCCGCACGGCGGCGCCCAGTTTCCAGCCGAGGTTGAACGCGTCCTGCATCCCGGTGTTCATCCCCTGCGCGCCGAACGGCAGGTGGACGTGGGCGGCGTCGCCGGCCAGGAACACCCGCCCGTGCCGGTAACGCGCGACCTGCCGGGCCGCGTTGGTGATCCGGTCGGCGTGGCAGAGTTCGAGCAGGCCCACCCGCTCGCCGAACACGGCGCGCAGGCCCGCGCGCAGCTCCTCCTCGGTGACCGGCACCTCCCTGGGCAGCGACCGGCCCGGCCCGCCCATCGCCAGCCTGCGCAGCGGCCGGCCCCGGTCGTCGGTGCCGAGCGGGAACACGGCCGCCCAGTGGCCGTCCGCACCGCGGGTGTGCGGCGCCAGACCGTCCGCGCCGCTCAGCCGCACGTCGGCGGCGACCGCGGTCGCGGTGCCCGCCCGACCGGGGAACTCCGCCTTCAGCAGCGCACGGACCGCACTGTGGGCGCCGTCGGCGCCGACCAGGTAACGCGCCCGGACGGCAACGCCGTTGGCGAAGGTCGCGGTGACCCCGTCCGCGTCCTGGGCCAGGCCGACCAGCTCGTGGTCGCGCCGCACCAGCAGGCCCTGCGCGGCGAGGTGCCGTTCCAGCAGGCCCTCCACCGCGACCTGCGGCACGGACCGCCACGGCAGCCGGCGGTGCCCGGCCGGGCCGGTCGGCTCCAGCGGCAGCGGGATGCCCGCGAAGTTGCCGGCCCCGACGGGGTGTTCCCCGCCGGCCAACAGCGGCTCCAGCAGGCCCCGCTGGTCGAGCGCCTCCACCGTGCGGGACTGCACGGCGCCCGCCCGGGAAAGCGTGCTGCGCCGCGGCAGCTTGTCGACCAGCACGGTCGACACCCCGGCCAGCAGCAGCTCGTTGGCCGCCGTCATCCCGGTCGGTCCCGCGCCGACGACGAGTACGTCGGTGTCCATGGTCTTCTCCTCGGTCGGTCACCTCGGCTGTGCCGCGGCGCGGTCGCGCCGGACAGCACCAACGCTCGGCCGACCGGAACAGCCGGGCCAGCAACCGACCCGATCGTGCCGACATCCGACGCCGACTACCCTCGACGAGGTGGAATCCGACTACGCCCAAGACCGCCGCCACGGCTACGACCTGTTGGACCGTCAGCTGGTCCACGCCCTGCACGTCGACGGCAGAGCGCCGTTCAGCAGCATCGCCCGGGTCCTCGGCGTGTCGGACCGCACCGTCGCCCGCCGCTACGCCCGGCTGCGCTCGTCCGGCGCGGTCCGGGTGGTCGGCGGCGTGGACCCGACCGCGCTGGGCGCGGTGCTGTGGCTGCTGCGGGTGCGCTGCGCGCCCTCCGCCACGGTCGCGGTCGCCGAGGCGCTGGCCCGGCGCCCGGACACCTCCTGGGTGAACCTCACCTCCGGCGGCACCGAGATCACCTGCACGGTGCGCACCGAGAGCGAGGCCGACAGCGAGGCGCTGCTGCTGACCCGCCTCCCCCGCACCCCGCGCGTGGAGGCGGTGAGCGCGCACTCCGTGCTGCACGCCTTCTACGGCGGCCCGGACAGCGTCGTCGCCAAGCTCGGCCCGCTCGACGCGGAGTCGGTCGCGGCCCTGCGCCCACCCCAACTGGCCCGCCGCTGCGGGCCGGTACGGCTCGACGACGGCGACCGCAGGCTGCTCGCCGCGCTCGCCGTCGACGGCCGCACCGACTTCGAGCAGCTGGCCACGGCCACCGGCTGGTCACCGACCACGGTCCGCCGCCGGATGACCGAACTGCGCGAACACGGCGTGCTCTACCTCGACATCGACTGCGACAACCGCCTGCTCGGCCTCGGCCCGCGCACCCAGCTCTGGCTCTCCGTCGCCCCCGCCCGCCTGGAAGAGGTCGGCGAGGCCCTGGCCGCCCACCCCGAGGTCGCGTTCGCCGCCGCCACCACCGGCCCGAGCAACCTCTACGCCAGCCTGGTCTGCCCGGACCAGCGGGCCCTGTACCGCTACCTGACCACCCGGGTGGCCGCCCTGCCGGCCGTCACCCACCTGGAGACCGAGCAGGTGATCAAGACCCTCAAGCAGGCCGCGAACCGCCCGTAGCCGACCCCACGTCAACCACCGTTCCGCCAAACGGTTTTCGGCGCCCGCCCCCGCGAATCGGTTTGCGCGCCCGCGCCCGCGCTGCCACAGTGCCCTACGAACCGGGGGACGGGAGGGCCCATGACCGCGCAACTCCCGCGCGCCGACCCGGCGGCGGCCTACACCCGCCCGCCCTACCGCACCCCTTCGCCGCCCCGGCCCGCCCCGCGCGAGCTGGTGCTGGACGTCCTGCTCCCCTGGCGCCTGGCCCGCCTGGTCTACGGACCGTACCGGACCTCCCGCCTCGCCCGGCTGACCGCCTCCGGCGTCACCGCGACCGTCGGCGCCCAGGTCCTCGACCCGTACCTGCAGCCGGTCGTCACCACCATCGCCGAGGAGGCCCTCGACCCGCGCATCGAACGCCTGCTGACGCCCCGTGCCCTGCTCGGCCTCGGCATCGTCCTGCACCTGGTCCGCCTGTGCACCGGCACCTGGAGCGCCAACGACCTGCTCACCTCCGCCTTCGGCGAGGACGGCGTCGTGATGATGCTCACCGGCCCGATCGCCCTCCTCCTCGGCTGCCTCCCCCTGATCGCCCTGGCCCGCCCCGGTACCCGCCGCCAGGTCGCCCGCCTGGTCGCCCGCCCGCTGCTGGTCGGCCTGTGCACCGTCGCCGTGTTCCTCAGCATGATGCTGGCCTTCCAGAACGGCTCCGAGGACACCGGCGGCCTGCTCCTCGCCCCGGTCCTGCTCTGGCTGGGCCTGTTCGTCCCGTGCGTCCTCTACCTGGTGCACCGCAACTCCTTCGCCGTCCGCGCCCACCCCCTGGCCCGCCCGCTCGTCGCCGTCCCCCTGGTCTGGCTCACCGTCCTCGGCCACCTCGCCTTCGTCGACACCAAGGGCACCTCCACCCACGGCCCCGCCCTGATCGCCCTGCTGGCCGGCCCGGCCGGCGTGACGGTCACCGCCGTGATCGAGATCGTGCTGCTCCGCCGCCGCCACCGGGTCGGCTTCCGCGGCCCGCTCGGGCCCGCCGCCCCGAGCAGGTAGCCGCGCAGGGCGGATCGACTCCGCCCACCGGCATGACGGTGCGTCACAATTCCCCGGGCGCGCGCCTGCCCATATGGGCAACGTCCCTTTGGGCAAGCGCGTCGAAGACTCATGGTCCTCACGCGATCGACCTGGAATCCTGGCCCGATGGGAATGGATTCCGAAAGGGCGCCGCACGGCCCCGCTGTCATTACCGCGGAGCGGCCGGCGCCACTCATCGCGACGAATGTCCGCAAAGCGTGGCTCGAGATGCCGACGGCTCTGCGGAACTCCGTCGAAGGTGCGCTGGGTGCCCCGATCGTTCGGGCGACGACCCAGTCGGCCGGATTCTCCGTCGGCGTCGCGGCGCGGCTGGTGGCGGAGAACGGGCGAACGGGCTTCGTGAAGGCGGTCAGTGCGGAGCCCAACGCCGACACCCCGGGCCTGCACCGGGCCGAGGCCCGCATCTCGGGCGCCCTGAGCGCCCTGGGGAGCGACGGGCCGGCGCCGCTCCTCCTGGACGTGTTCGAGTCGGCCGACTGGGTCGCGCTGCTCTACGAGGACGTCGACGGGAAGATGCCCGACGTCCCTTGGCAGCCGGACGAGCTCGACCGCGTGCTCGACGCCGTGACCGACCTGGCGACGCGGTTCGATCCGTCGCCGGTCGACGTGGTCCCGGTCGGGGAGCGGCTGGGCGACTTCTACCAGGGGTGGCGGCGGATGGCCGCCGCTCGCGACGCCGACCCCGCGGCCGTCGACTGGCTCGCCCCTTGGGCCCTGGCCCGTCTCGACGAGCTCGCTGCGCGGGAAGCGGACTGGACCCGTGCCGCGAGCGGTTCGGCGCTCGTCCATGCCGATCTGCGGGCCGACAACATCCTGCTGACTGCGGACCGCGTCGTCCTGGTCGACTGGGCCTGGGCGGCCCGCGGGGCGCGCTGGTTCGACCTCGTCGCGATGCTGCCGTGCATCCACATGCAGGGCGGCCCGCCGCCCGCCCAGGTGTTCGACCGGCATCCGGTGGCGCAGGACGCCGATCCCGAGGACGTGAACACCGTGCTCGCAGCGTGTGCGGGCTTCTTCCTCTGGCAGGGGCACCAGCCGCCGTGGCCCGGCCTGCCGACCCTGCCGGCGTTCTACAAGGCGCAGGGGGACGTCGCCCTCGCCTGGCTCCGCGAGCGCTGCGGCTGGTAGCAGCAGCACGTCCCGGCAATTCCAGCCCTTGTCCACGCGAAATTCCCGCGCTACCGGAGGAATGCAGTCATGAGCATCAAGTTCGACCCCGAGCAGCACATCAGGAACGTTTCCGGCGAACCCGACGTCGCCCTCGTCAACTCGTTCGAGGAAATCATTCCGGGCATCCGGGGGGTGCCCGGCGCAGCGGAAACCATAGCCTTGGGGACGATCGGGATCGACCGGATCATGATGGAGGTCGGGTCGGAGTTCGAACTTCACACCCACCCCGGCGCCCACATCCTCTACGTCCTCAGCTCCCGCGGTTACATCCACGTCGACGGCACGGACTACGCCATGACCGCGGGCGACACGATCTTCGTGCCCGCCGACTACGCACACGGCGTCAAGACGGACAGGGCCGCGAAGGCGCCGCTGGAGATCCTCGCCTTCGGCGTCCCGCACATGCCGTTGGACTCCGCGCACCGCATGGAACTGGTCGAGCGGTGACGAGGCACGCCGCCGTGCATGCCCTCTCGGGGCCGTCCACGGGACAGCCCCTGCCCGCCCCGCCCACCATCCTCGCCCAATTGGACCGGTGGGCCCGGCTGCGGGGCGACGCACCTTGGCTCACCGTCGTCGAAGGAGACGGCCGCCGGACGACGCTCTCCTTCCGGGAGTTGGACGTGCGCAGCCAGGCACTGGCGGACTGGCTCGCGAGGGAAGTCGGAGTGCGTCCGGGGGACGTGTGCGGGTTGTTGCCGGTCAACGACGTGCCATCGGTGGTGGCGGTCTTCGCCCTGCTCCGGTCCGGATGCCCGATCCTGGTGCTCAATCCGCACGACCCGCCGCAGCGGCTGGCGGAGCAGACCGCGGCGCTCGGCGCCGGATTCGTCTTCCGCGGGCCCAAGGCCCCGGATCCCGGCGTCGGCTCGATCATCCGGCTCCCCGACCGGTTGCCGGAGGCTGCGGGCACTGGCACGGCCCGCCCTGGATCCGGCCGACTGCCGGGGCCCGAGGCCGACGCGCTGTTCTTCGGAACGTCCGGTTCGACCGCGGCGTCCAAGCTGGTGGCCCAGACCCACGCCAACGCCGCGGTCAACGCCTACGCGGTCGGCCGCCACCACGCGCTCCGGCCAGGGGACCGACTGCTCGGCTGCCTGCCCATCCACCATGTCAACGGGATGCACTTCACCCTGTTCGCGACGCTCGCCGCGGGCGCGCACGCCGTTCTGGCGGAGTCGTTCAGCCCCTTCACCTATGCGGACATCATCTCGGAGTACCGGCCCCGCCTCGCCAGCGTCGTGCCGAGCATCCTGGAGAGCCTCCTCGAAGCGCGGCCCCGACCGCAACTGCCCGCCGAGTTCGAGTACTTCGTCTCCGCTGCCGCGCCGCTCGCGACGACGACGGTGCAGAACGTCTTCACCCGGCTGAACGCCAGGGTCCTGCAGGGCTACGGGCTCACCGAGACCACGAACTTCTCGACGACGATGCCGCGTCAGCTCCATGAATCCGACTACCGGGCACTGACCTTGGACTCGGAGATCCCCCCGGTCGGGCACGCTCTGCACGGCAGCGAGATCGCCGTCCTCGATCCTGACGGCACCCCGGTTCCGGCCGGCGAGGTCGGGGAGATCTGCATGCGCGGGTACAACGTGATGAGCCGGTACGTGGGCAACCCGGCCGCGACCGACGAAGCGTTCGCCAACGGCTGGTTCCACTCCGGGGACCTCGGTTTCATCGGCCCCGACGGCACACCCGGGCAAGGCCTCCTGACCATCACGGGACGGAAGAAGAACATCGCGAAGGTCGGCGGGGAGAGTGTCTCCCTGGAGGAGTTGGAGCGCGCTCTGCTGAGCTTCCCGCCGGTGCGCGACGCCGGCTGCGCGACGATGCCGGACCGTCGTCGCGGCGAAATGGTCGTCGCTGCCGTGGTCGTCTCGGGGGAGCTCTCCGAGAAGTCGCTGCTCGATCACCTGCGGACACGGCTGAGCCCCGCGGCGCTGCCTCGGACCATCACGAGGCTGGAGCAGATCCCGCGGACCGCGACCGGCAAGATCCGGCGCAGCGAGTTGGCGGACGTGCTGGCCCGCGCGGCCGCTGAACGCCCCCGCAGCCACGGGAGCCGATCCGAATGAGCTCGATGTTCAAGTCGCTGTCCGTGCGCAACTACCGGCTGTTCGCGGCCGGGCAGGCGGTGTCGAACACCGGCACCTGGATGCAGCGCATCGCCCAGGACTGGGTGGTGCTCGGCCTCACCCACAACAGCGGGACGGCCCTGGGCACGGTCACCGCGCTGCAGTTCCTCTCGGTGGTCGCGTTCTCGGTGTGGGGCGGATCGCTGGCGGACCGGTGGGACCGGCGCAAGCTGCTGATGATCACTCAAGCCCTGCTCGGCCTGGGTTCGCTGACGCTCGGCCTGCTGGTCGTCAGCGGCCGGGTGACGATCTGGGAGGTGTACGCGATCGCGCTGGCGGTCGGCACGGCCAGCGCGGTGGACAACCCGACCCGGCAGACGTTCGTCGGCGAGCTGGTCGGCTCGGACCTGCTGCCGAACGCGGTCAGTCTCAACTCCGCCGTGTTCAACCTCGCGCGGATGGCGGGCCCGGCACTGGCCGGGGTGCTCATTCCGGTGGTGGGCAGCGGCTGGGTCACCCTCGCGAACGCCGGGAGCTATGCGGCGGTCCTGCTGGGGCTGGCCCTCATGCGCCCCGGTGAACTGGTCCGCAGGCCGGCGCGGGAGCGGGGCGCCAGGGCGTTCCGGCAGACCCTGGCCTTCATCCGGACCCGGCCCGCCATGGCCCTGGTGATGGTCCAGGCCGGCCTGACCGGCATGTTCGGGCTCAACACGCAGATCACGACGGCGCTGATGGCGACGGGGGCCTTCCATGCCCGGGCCACCGGATTCGGCTTGCTGACCACCGCGTTCGCCCTGGGGTCACTGGGCGGAGCCTTGGCGGCGGCGCGGCGCCGCGAGGTCGGAGCGGCCCTGGTGCTCACCTCGGCGGCCGTGACCGGTGGGTTGGAGCTGCTGTCGGCCGCCGCGCCCGACACCTGGGCGTTCGCGGCGCTGCTGGTCCCGACCGGGGCCGCGGCGTTCGTGTTCATCACCTCGGCCAACACCACTACCCAGCTCAGCGCTCCGGACCACATCCGCGGCCGGGTGATGGGTGTGTACATGTTGGTCTACCTCGGGGGTGTGCCGATCGGCGCCCAGCTCACCGGGTGGCTCGGCCAGGTGTGCGGCCCGCGCTGGACCCTCGCACTCGGTGGTGCCGTCACCGCCGCCACGGCCGGCATCGCGTCGGTCGTGCTTCGCCGGTTCCCGGAGCCGCCCGTCACCGACGACCCGCCGGCTCCGGACCGCCCTCCCGGGGCCGCCCCTGACGGGGTGCCGAAGGCGGCGTCCTCCCGATCGTGACCGGCTGGAACACCGCGGTCCCTGCCGGGAATGCCCGTGCCCAAAAGGACACCTTGTTGTGGTCCGTACGACCACGTACCTTAATGATCATCGCAGCTATCGGATGACAGAACACGCAGAAGGTCGACGGGGCACATGGGCGGCCAGGTCACGGAATTCATCGAATTCCACGGGCAAAGTCACGGCACCTGCCGGATGACGTGGGGTCAGCGCCACGTCTGGGAGACCGCATTCGTCCCGGACCCGACTGCCCCTTTCCTGAACAGTTCGTTCTCCGTCGACGTCACCGGGCACAGCCTGGCGGAGATCACCGACTGCACACGACTCCTCCTGGAACGCCACGAGTCCCTGCGCACCACGTACGACCCCACCGGGGAAGCGGGACCGCAACAGGTCGTGCAGGGCCACGGAAGCGTGGCGCTCCAGATCCGGGAAGCCGGCCCGCACCATGTCTCCGACGTGCTGAGCCGGTCAATGAAACAGGCACTGGAAGTCCCTTTCACCGCCGACGAGATCCCCGTGCGGGCAACCGTGGTCATGGGGGGTTCCGCGCCGAGGTTCCTGATCCTCAACCTCTTCCACATGGCAGTCGACCGATGGGGCCGCGAGATCGCCGAACGGGATTTCCAGAAGCTCCTGGACGGCACCGCACAGACGCGCAGGGCGTACGCGGCCCAGCCGGTCCACCAGCCGCGGGACCGCGCCCTCTTCGAGGCAGGAGCCGACGGAGCACACCGGTCCGCGCGAGCCGTCTCCTACTTGAACCGGTGCCTCGATGGGTATCAGGGACCTCCGGCCCGCCCGGCACCGGGGGCGGACGAGGGCGCCAGGTACCAACGGGCCGAAATGACGTCGCCCAACCTGTTTCCGCTACTGGAGACGCTTGCGTCGAAATACCGCGTCTCCGTCCAGACGGTATTCGTCGCAGCGTTCGCAGCGGCCATGGCAGCCACCCTCGACGTCGATCCCGTGGTCTTCCAGATCTCCTTCAGCAATCGGATCGACCATTCGATCAAGCACAGTGTCGGCACCTACGCACAGCGCGCGATGGTGCGCATCGAGGTAGCCCGGGCACCGTTCGACGAACTCGTCTCCCGCGCAGCGAGCGGACTCCTGACTGCTTATCGCAACGCGCACTACGATCCGCTGGCGGCTGACTTCTCCGATCTCGTCTGCCTCAATCTCACGGCGGGTCAGGTCGTCACCGCCGACGAGCGCCCCCAGCCATCAGCCGGCAATCCGCTCGTGCCGCGGGAACCGAGCACCGTTCGTTGGCAGGGTGGCCTGGACTCGTACCAGGGAGCCGGGGTCTACGTCATGCTGCGCAAGATTCGGGGCAGCGCTTCCCTGGGAATCACGCTCGACACCGCATGGCTGTCGAAGGACTCAGTAGATGCGGTTCTGACGCATTTGGAACCGTTGCTCACCCATGTTGTCAGCACCTGCTGATGCCGACCGGAGGGTTTCTCATGGAAATGCCCGCTGTGGATGTCCGCACCTACGGCACGCCGGCCGCAGCCGCGTTCCAGGCCTCCCGGCACGTCACCGAAGAAGGTCTCACCGACTGGCGCGACGCCGTCGGCCGGGCCCTCGGCACGCCGCCGACGGGCCCGATCCTGGACCTCGGTTCCGGGACCGGACTGTGGGCGACGCTCTTCACCCGGTGGTTCGGTGTCGACGTGCTCGCCGTCGAACCGTCGGCGGCGATGCGGGAGCTCTCGATGCACCCCGGCGTCATGGCGGGCGACGCCGCGCGGATCCCGCTGGAGGACGAGAGCGTCAGTGCGGTCTGGCTGTCGACGGTGATCCACCACGTCCCCGATCTGGAGGCCGCGGCGCTGGAGATCCGCCGGGTGCTGAAGCCCGGGGCGCCGGTGCTCGTCCGTGCGGCCTTCCCCGGCCGCTGCGGTGACCTGACCCTGTGCGAGTTCTTCCCCCAGACCCTCGCCGTGATGGACGGCTACCCGTCCGTCGAGACCGTTCGCGCGGCGTTCCGGAGCGCTGGTTTCGGCTTCGAGTCGCTGGCCGCCGTCCCCGAGGTCTTCGCCCAGTCGCTGTCCGAGTACGCCGACCGGCTGGACCGCTACGCCTTCACCCCCCTGCGGTTCCTGACGGACGAGGAGTACGAGGCCGGTCTGGCCCGCTTGCGGCAGGCGGCGCGGCTGGAGTCCGGCCCCGTCATCGACAAGCTCGACCTGCTGGTCCTGCGATGACCGACAGCGCAACGACCAGGGAGGGCACCATGCAGCCGACGGACGACGGGCAGACGGCCGGTCTGATCCCGCTCATCGATCCCCGGACGGGACGCGAACGTGCGACCTCGCCGGACAGCGGACCGGACGCGGTCGCCGCGGCGGTGCGGCGCGCGCGCGATGCCCGCAGCTCGTGGGCCGGTGCGACCGGAGCCGACCGCTCCGGCAGACTGCTCAGGCTGGCCGCACGGCTCGACGACAGGCTGGACGACTACGTCCGTGCCGAGGTCGCGGGTACCGGCAAGCCGACGGCCGAGGCCAGCGCGGAGATCCGGCAGTCCGCCGATGTCCTGCGGTTCTACGCCGGGGCCGCCCTCGCCGCCACCGCTCCGGCCGGCGGACAGCACATCGCGGGCCGGGAGAGCTGGGTGCGCTGGGAGCCCCTCGGCACCGTCGCGGCCATCGTGCCGTGGAACTACCCGCTGCTTATGGCCATGTGGCGTGCCGCACCCGCGCTCGCCGCCGGCAACACGGTCGTCCTGAAGCCCGCGCAGACCACGCCGGACAGCGCCCTGCTGCTGGCGCGGGACGCCGACGAGATCCTCGGGGAGTCGGTCCTCACCGTTCTGACGGGCGGACGCGAGACGGGACGGCTCCTCGTCGAGAGCCCCGTCGACGCCGTTGCCTTCACCGGCAGTTACGCGGGTGGCCGCGACGTCGCCGCCCGGGCCGGCACGCGCCGCGTCAGTCTGGAACTGGGCGGCAACGCACCGGCGATCGTCCTCCCGGATGCCCCGGACTACACCTTCGACAGCCTGGTACGCGCCTGTGTGTACAACGCGGGGCAGAGCTGTGCGGCCCCCGCGCGGGTGATCACGCTGGCCGAGAACCACGACCGCACGGTCGAGGAACTCGCCCGGTCCATGCGGTCGTTCCGGGCAGGAGCCGACTTCGGCCCGCTCAACAACGCCGAGCAGGCAGCCCGTTACGACCGCATCATCGGCGCGTCGGCGGCGCGCGACCAGCGCGTGGCGCCGCTCTCGGTCGCGGCGGACGAGGCCGGCGGCCACTGGCGGCCGGGCCTGGTGCTGGCGGATCTGCCGCCCGACGATCCGGCCGTCACCGAGGAGGTCTTCGGTCCGGTGCTCACCGTGCAGGCCGCACGCGACGTCAGCCACGCGATCGAGCTGGCCAACAGCGTCGACCAGGCGCTCGCCGGCAGTGTCTGGGGCAGTGACGCCTCCCTGCTCCTGAGCACGGCCGCGGCCATGGACTGCGGCGAAGTGTGGATCAACTGCCACCTGGAGCAGACCCCTCAGCTGCCGCACGGCGGTCGCGGCTCGTCCGGGCACGGCACGGACCTGAGCACCCTGGCGCTCGCCGAGTACCAGCGGCCGAAGTGCGTCACGGTGCGGGTGGACACGCAGTTGGGCGGTGCCCGGGGATGAGGCGTCCAACCTTCCACTGGTTCCTGCCGACACACGGCGACAGCAGGGACATCGTCGGCGGCGGCCACGCTTCGGCGGTCGGCACGGCGGCCCGGGACCGTCCGGCGTCGCCCGCGTACCTGCGGCTCATCGCGAGTGCCGCCGAGCAACTGGGCTTCGCCGGAGCGCTGACCCCGACCGGTGCCTGGGCCGACGACGCGTGGCTCGCCACGGCGGCACTCGCTCCCGTCACCCAGCGGCTGAAGTACATCGTGGCGTTCCGGCCCGGTCTCGCCTCGCCCCTGCTGGTCGCCCAACAGGCCGCGACCTTCCAGAAGTTCTCCGGGGGGCGGCTGTTGCTGAACGTCGTCGTCGGCGGTGAGAGCCGGGAGCAGCGGGCCTACGGCGACTACCTCGACAAG
Organism: Kitasatospora viridis; assembly: GCF_007829815.1. Taxonomy (NCBI): domain Bacteria; kingdom Bacillati; phylum Actinomycetota; class Actinomycetes; order Kitasatosporales; family Streptomycetaceae; genus Kitasatospora; species Kitasatospora viridis. Next base: position 86,564 of record NZ_VIWT01000001.1, read on the forward strand.
GAGCAGCGCTACGCGAGGGCCGATGAATTCCTCGGTGTCGTGCGGGGGTTGTGGCGCGGCGACACCGTCGACTTCGAGGGTCAGCACGTACGCCTCTCGCGAGCGCGCCTCGCGGACACTCCCGACCCCACTCCCGCGATCTACTTCGGCGGTTCCTCCGAGGCTGCCGGCCCGGTCGCCGCACGGCATGCGGACGTCTACCTCACCTGGGGCGAACCGCCGGCCGCCGTGGCCGAGAAGATCGAGTGGATCCGGGGCCTGGCCGCAGCCGAGGGCCGGGAGATCCGGTTCGGCATCAGGTTCCACGTCATCACCCGCAACACCGCCCAGGACGCCTGGGCGCAGGCGGAACGCCTGCTGTCCGGCATCGACCCCCGGGTGCAGCGCTCGGTCCTGACCGGGCTCCGGCGCAGCGAATCCGAGGGGCAGCGGCGGATGGTGGCGCTGCACAACGGAGCGCGCGACAACCTGGAGGTCTACCCGAACCTCTGGGCCGGCTTCGGCTTGGTGCGGCGAGGCGCCGGCACCGCCCTGGTGGGCAGCCACGAGGAGGTCGCCGACCGGATCGCCGAGTACCACGCCCTGGGTATCGACGAGTTCATCCTCTCGGGCTTCCCGCACCTCGAAGAGGCGTACTGGTTCGGCGAGGGCGTGTTGCCCGTGCTCACCGGGCGCGGCCTCTGGGCCGGAGCAACTGCCGACGGTGCGGCGCCCGTTCAGTGAGTCAGACGCCACCAACCGCTCTCGAAGGGAGTTCCGTGGACACCGAGGTATGGCCCCAGCAGTTCGAAGACATCCTCCGCCCCTTCCTGCCCTATCTCTACGACGACCAATCGCTGACGCCCGATCTCGATCTCCGCGACCTGGGCCTCGATTCGCTGGCGGCAGTCGGCGTGATGGTGGCCCTGGAAGAAGGCTTCGGCATCACGATTCCGGACGAAGCGTTCGACGACGCGACCGTCTCGACACCGGCGAGCCTCTGGACGACCGTCCGGAAGCTGGTGGAGACACGAGCAGAGCACGGCGAATGACGACCCCCGGGCCATCGGGACCACGGCTCGACCTGGACCGGGTCGAAGGCGTCAACCGCTACGAAACCCGGCACCTCCACGAGGACATCTTCGTCCGGCGGTGCTATCTGCGCGGCGCAGTGGTGCTGCCCGCTGCGGCGACGGTCTTCGACGTGGGCGCGAATATCGGAATGTTCTCCCTGTTCGTCCTGTCCGAGAGCCCGGGCGCGACGGTGCACGCCTTCGAGCCGATCGGTTTCCTCGCCGAAAAGCTCCGCCGCAATGCGTCCCTGCTCGGCGGCGACGTCCGTGTTCACCACTGCGGACTGTCCGACGCGGAGCGCCAGGCCTGGTTCGCGTTCTATCCGGGGTACTCGGTCATGTCCACACTGCGCGAGTACGCGGACGCGGCGGCGGACAAGGCCGTGGTGAGTCGGTTCCTGACCGACGGCCGGAGCGACGAGAAGGTGCTGCGCCGAGTGGACAGCCTGCTTTCGCACCGGTTCCAGGACCGGCAGGAACAGGTCCGTCTGCGCCGCCTGTCCCAGGTCATCGACGAGGAGGGGGTCGAGCGGATCGATCTGCTGAAGATCGACGTGCAGCGGGCCGAACTCGACGTGCTGGCGGGGCTGGAAGCCCGTCACTGGCCCTTGGTGCAGCAGGTGGCGATGGAGATCCACGACGCACCGGGCACCTCGACGCAGGGCCGGCTCGCGTGGACCGTGGCGCTGCTCGCCGCCCAGGGGTTCGACGTCCAGGTGTTCCAGGACGACCACCTGGCCGGCACCGATCGGCACGCCTTGTTCGCCGTCCGCCCCGCCACCTGCGCGGCGAGGCGCACCACGGGGTGAACAACAGGCGAACATGATCACGAAGCAGCTGTCCCGGGCTTATCTACGTGCGTATACTCACACCTCAGAAGTGAGATGCCGATAAGCGGCGGAACAGGAGGGCAAAGCGCGACGACGCGTGGGCCGACGCTCCTGTCCGCCTTTCTTCGGCTGTGCGAAGAAAGGCCCCCATGAATTCCACCGATAGCATCTCCGAGCCAGAATGTTCTCGACTCCCCGACTGGTTACCACATGCCCTGAAGGAGTCCAGAAGGCTGACCAAGATGCAGTCGGAGGTGCTGTCGCACTTGGCCGCCGGAATGGACATCCGCTCCACGGCGCGATTGATGAACCGAAGTGAGCGAACCATCAAGGCGCACACCACGGCAATACTCAACCGGCTCTCCCTCGGCTCCCGGCTGCAGGCAGGAATCGTGGCCTACCACCTCGTGACACAAGGGGCACTGACCCTGCCTCAGCCCGAGAACGGCCCCACGGACCGACTGACCGACTGACCGACTGACCGTCACAGAATGAGCTGACCCGCGTCCTCCCGCTCGACGATCGAGACGCCCCAGTCACGGCCGCCGCTCCCCGCCCCTCAGCGCTCCCTGCCCCGCGGCATCAGCGGCCCCGGCGGCAACTTCGGCGCGTGCAGCCGCGCCCCGTCGTACCCGTGCACCTCGCCGAACCGGGCGCCGTCCTCCCAGTCGGCCCGCGCCTGCCTGATGTCCTCGTCGGTGCGCCCCACGAAGTTCCACCACATCACCAGGTGCTCCTCGAACGGCTCGCCGCCGAGCAGCAGCAGCGACGCGTCCGTGCGTGCCAGCAGGGTGAGTTCGCGGCGGCCGCAGCCCAGGTAGAGGATCGAGCCGGGCTCGACCCGGACGCCGTCGACGTCGACGCTGCCGCTGATCGCGAGGGCGGCGTACTCGAAGGCGGGGTCGAGGGGGAGGGTGCGGGCGGTGCTGGACTCGGCGAGGGTGAGGTCGACGCCGACCAGGGGGCTGTAGGTGGTGCCGGGCGAGGTGGCGCCGTCGACGGAGCCGAGGATCACGGTGCCGTGCAGGCCGGCCACCGAGACGGTCGGGAGGTCGGCGTGGTGCTCGAAGGTGGGGGCGGTGTGGCGGTGGGCGTCGGGCAGGGCGACCCAGAGCTGGGCGCCGTGCAGGAGGCGGGCGTGGTCGCGCGGGGACTCCTCGGAGTGCGAGATGGCCCGGCCCGAGGTCATCAGGCCGAGCTCGCGCGGGCGCACGGTCTGCAGGCTGCCGAGGCTGTCGCGGTGCAGCACCTCGCCGTCGTGCAGCCAGCTGACGGTCTGCAGGCCCATGTGCGGGTGCGGCGGCACCTGCATGCCGGGCTGGTCGGCGATGTCGTCGGGGCCGTAGTGGTCGACGAAGCACCAGGCGCCGACCATCCGGCGGCCGAGGGTCGGCAGCAGGCGGCGGACCTGGGTGCTCTCGCCGAGCTGGACGGTGCGGCCGGTCAGCAGGTCGCGGGTGGGGCCGGCGCTCGCGTCGCCGCCGCACAGCGTGGTCACGGGCTTGAGGTCGAGGTTGCTCACCCGATCACGGTAGCGAACCCGGCCGCCCGTTGACCCCCCGTCAGTACCGCCCGCCCATTGACCCCCCGTCAGTACCGCCCGCCCGTTGACCCCCCGTCAGTGCCGGCAGGCCCAGGGCGCCGTCGCGGTGGTCGCCGCCGCCTGGGCCCGCAGCGCACGCACGGCCTCGGCGGGGTCGGCGGCGCCGTAGACCGCGGAGCCGGCCACGAAGACGTCGGCGCCGGCCTCGGCGCAGCGCTCGATGGTGCTGGCCGAGACCCCGCCGTCCACCTGGAGCCAGAGGTCGAGGCCGTGCTTGGAGATCAGCTCCCGGGTGCGGCGGATCTTGGGCAGCATGATGTCCAGGAAGGCCTGGCCGCCGAAGCCGGGCTCCACGGTCATGATGAGCACCATGTCCAGCTCGGGCAGCAGGTCCTCGTAGGGCTCGATCGGGGTGGCGGGGCGCAGCGCCATCGAGGCGCGGGCACCCTTGGCGCGGATCTCCCGGGCCAGCCGGACGGGGGCGGCGGCGGCCTCGACGTGGAAGGTGACCGAGCCGGCCCCGGCCTCCACGTACTGCGGGGCCCAGCGGTCGGGCTGCTCGATCATCAGGTGGCAGTCGAGCGGGGTGTCGGTGGCCCGGGCGAGCGACTCGACCACCGGCACGCCCAGGGTGAGGTTCGGCACGAAGTGGTTGTCCATCACGTCGACGTGCAGCCAGTCGGCGCCGCGCACGGCCTCGGCCTCCTGGGCGAGCCGGGCGAAGTCGGCGGACAGGATGCTGGGACTGATCTGGGCCATTGCGGTGAACCTCACGGTGTCGGCAGGGCCCGCCGCGCGGCCGGCCCTCGTCATCATTTCAACGAGGTCATCATCTCAACGTCCGCCCCGTCGCAGTACCAGCACGTCGTACCGCTCCAGCACGGGACGCCCCTCCCCCTCCCCCTCCGCCGCAGCCGCGAGCCGTTCCAGCCCGGCCGCGAACTCCGCCTCCCCCAGCGCCGCCAGCTTGGACTCGGCGCGCAGCGCGTACCGCTCCCGCAGTTCGGCCAGCGAGCCGGCGATCGGCTGGGCGAAGGACTCCCACCCGTCCGGGACGAACCCGGCGCCGGCGAAGTCGGCGAGCAGCTCCTGCTCCGCGCAGAACCGCCGCCGGTCGGTGTCGAGCAGTTGCGGCCAGTAGGTGTAGACGGGGCTGTCCAGCCGCTCGCGCACGGTGGTGCGGATCAGCACCCGACCGCCGGGGCGCAGCACCCGGGCCAGTTCGCGGGCGGCGGCGGGGCGGTCCGGGATGTGGTGCACGACCCGGGAGATCAGCGCGCCGTCGCAGCTGCCGTCGGGCAGCGGCAGCGCGTCGGCGAGGCCGTGGAGGTACTCGACCCGGGGGTGGGCGTGGTGCCGGGCGGCCTCGGCGAGCATGGCCTCGCTGGGGTCCACCCCGGTGACGCGGACGCCGGGCAGCAGTTCGGCGAGCGCGGCGCAGAACACGCCGGTGCCGCAGCCCACCTCCAGCAACCAGCCCGACTCCCCGGGCCGTTCGGCCCGGCCCAACCGGTCCGCGATCAGCTCGGTCCAGGCGGCGAGGCTGGCGGCCGGCATCGCGTTGCCGCGCTCGTAGGCACCGGCGAGCCGGGGGTCCTGGTGGGCGATCGTCATCGTGCTCTCCTCCGACAGGCAGCTGGGTATAGAATTTCAATACAGCGTGCCTCGTAAGTGAACGGGGCACGCCACCTCGTCGCGCACTGGAGCTGAGACCGTGTCACAGTCCCTCCGCACCATCCTGATCACCGGCGCCACCGACGGCCTGGGCCGCGGCCTGGCGCTGCGGCTGGCCGCACCGGACACCCGGCTCGTGCTGCACGGCCGCTCCGCCGAACGGGCCGAGCAGGTCGCCGAGCAGGTCCGCGCCCTCGGCGCCACCGCCGAGGTGCGGCTGGCCGACCTGGCCGAGCTGCACCAGGTCGACCGGCTGGCCGACACCGTGCTGGCCGACTTCGACCGGCTGGACGTGCTGGTCAACAACGCCGGCATCGGCGCCGGCGCACCGGGCGCCGGCCGCGAGCTGAGCGCGGACGGCTACGAACTGCGCCTCGCCGTCAACCACTTGTCCGGCTACCACCTGACGAACCGCCTGCTCGGCCTGGTCGAACGGGCCCCGCAAGGCGGACGGATCGTCAACGTCGCCTCGGCGGGCCAGCAGGCGATCGACTTCACCGACCCCCAGCTGACCCGCCGTTACGACGGCGGCACGGCCTACCGCCAGGCCAAGCTGGCCCAGATCCTGTTCACCTTCGACCTGGCCGAGCGGCTCACCGCGGCGGGTTCCCCGGTGACCGTCAACGCCCTGCACCCCGCGACCTTCATGGCCACCACCATGGTCCGGGAGGCCGGGGTGGAGCCATGGAGCACGGTCGAGGAGGGGGTGGAGGCGGTCCGGCGCCTGGCCGTCGGCCCGGCCGGGGAGCGCACCGGCCGGTACTACGACGGCACCCGCGAGACCCGGGCCGACGACCAGGCCTACGACCCGCAGGCCCGCGAGCAACTGCGCGTGCTCTGCGACGAGTTGGTGGCGAAGGCACTCGGCTGAGCCCGCCGCGCGGCCGCTACCAGGCGTAGTCCTCGGGCGCCGGCCGGTGGCCGGGGAAGATCTCGTCGAGCCGGTCCAGCGACTTCTGGTCCAGCGTCAGGTCCAGCGCGCCGAGCGCGCCCTGCAACTGCTCCAGGGTGCGCGGGCCGACGATGGGCGCGGTGACGGCGGGCCGGCTGAGCAGCCAGGCCAGCGCCACCTCGCCGGGCTCCCGGCCCAGCTCGGCGGCGAACTCCTCGTAGGCGGCGAGCTGGTCGCGGTGCTTCTCCAGGGTGTCCACCGCCCGCTCGCCGACCCGCCGCACGCCCTCGCGCTCCTTGCGCAGCACGCCGCCGAGCAGCCCGCCGCAGAGCGGCGACCAGGGCAGCACCCCGATCCCGTAGTGCTCGGCGGCCGGCAGCACCTCCAGCTCGACCGCGCGGCGCAGCAGGTTGTAGTAGGACTGCTCGCTGACCAGGCCGAGGAAGTGCCGGGCACGGGCGGTCTCCTGGGCCTGCGTCAGGTGCCAGCCGGCGAAGTTGCTGGAGCCCACGTAGAGCACCTTGCCCTGGGCGACCAGCAGCTCCATCGCCTGCCAGATCTCGTCCCACGGGGTGTCCCGGTCGACGTGGTGCATCTGGTAGAGGTCGATGTGGTCGGTCTGCAGCCGGCGCAGGCTGGCCTCCACCTCGCGGCGGATGGCCAGCGCGGAGAGCTTGCCCTGGTTCGGCCAGTCCCCCGTCGCGCCGTAGACCTTGGTGGCCAGCACGGTCTTCTCGCGCCGGCCACCGCCCTGGGCGAACCAGTTGCCGATGATCTGCTCGGTGAGGCCCTCGCCCCGCACGCCGCCGTAGACGTTGGCGGTGTCGAAGAAGTTGACGCCCTGTTCGTGGGCGGTGTCCATGATCCGGTGGGCGTCGGCCTCCGGCGTGTGCGGGCCGAAGTTCATCGTGCCGAGGCAGAGGCGGGAGACGGTGAGGCCGGTGCGGCCGAGGCGGGTGTACTCCATGATCCAAGCCTCTGCCACACCGGTCACCCTGTCCAGGCCCTCCCACTACCAGCCTGGCCCCGGTGTCGGACCCGCCCTACCGCCCGTGCCGGACGTAGCTGCGCACCGCCAGCGGGGCGCACAGCACCAGGATCGCCACCGACCAGCCGAGGGTGCCGGCCACCGGGTGCTGAAGCGGCCAACTCCCGCCGCCGGTTCCGGCGTTGCCGAAGAGGTGACGGCAGGCGGCGACCAGCGAGCTGACCGGGTTCCACTCCGCGACCGCGCGCAGCCAGCCGGGCATCCCGCCGGTGGGCACGAAGGTGTTGGTCACCATCGCCACCGGGAAGGTCAGCGCGGCGAGTTGACCCGCCATCTCCTCGTTCGCGACCAGCAGGCCCAGGCAGGTGCCGAGCCAGGTCATCACGAACCGGAAGAGCAGCAGCAGGCCGAAGCCGGCCAGTGCCAGGCCGAGGCCGCGGTGCGCCTGCCACCCGGTGGCCAGGCCGACGGCGGCCAGCAGCACCAGCACCACCACGCTGACCAGCAGGTCGGCGACGGCGGTGCCGAGCAGCACGCCGAGCCGGGAGACCGGCATCGAGCGGATCCGGTCGGCGGCGCCGCGGCGCAGGTCGCGGGCGGTGCCGATCATGGTGGGCATCAGGCCGTTGACGGCCACCATGGCGAACAGCCCCGGCATCAGGAAGGCCCGGTAGTTGCCGCCCGGCACGGTCATCGCGCTGCCGAAGACGTAGCCGAAGACCACCACCATCAGCACCGGGACGGCGAGCGAGGCGGCCACCAGACCGGGCGAGTGACGGTAGTGCAGCAGGATCCGGCGGGCCGAGGTGAGGGCGTCGGCGATCGGACGCGAGCGCTGGGTGCTCATCAGGCCGCCACCTCCACACCGGTACCGGCAGCCGCGCCGGCCGCGGCGTTGCCGCTGGTCAGCGCCAGGAACACGTCGTCCAGCGTGGGCGTGCGCAGCGCCACGTCCCGGGCGGCGACCCCGGCCGCGTCCAACTCCCGCACCAGCGCGGGCAGCGAGACCTCCCGTCCGGGCCCGGCAACCGCCGAGACCAGCAGCGCGTCCGGGTCGGCCTCCGGCTCGCCGCCGGTGAGCTCGGCCAGCACCCGCCGGGCGTCCGGCAGTTCGGCGGCGCTGCCGACGGCCACCTCAACCCGGGCCCCGATCGAGGCCTTGAGCCGCTCCGGTGGCCCCTCGGCGATCGCCCTGCCCCGGCCGATCACCAGCACCTGGTCGGCCAGCCGGTCGGCCTCGTCCAGGTACTGGGTGGTGAGCAGCACGGTGGTGCCCGTACCCGTCAACTCCCGCACCGCGTCCCAGATCTCGCCGCGGCTGCGCGGGTCGAGGCCGGTGGTGGGCTCGTCCAGGAAGAGCACGGGGGGCCGGGTGACCAGGCAGGCGACCAGGTCGAGCCGGCGGCGCTGGCCGCCGGAGTAGGTGCGCACCAGCCGGTCGCCGACCTCGGCCAGACCGAACCGCTCCAGCAGTTCGGCGGTGCGGCGGCGGGCCTCCCGACCGCCCAGGTGGTGGAACCGGCCGACCAGGTGCAGGTTGTCGCGGCCGGTGATGCCCTCGTCCACGGCGGCGTGCTGCCCGGCCAGGCCGATACTGCGGCGCACCTGCGCGGCCTCCTTGACGGTGTCGAACCCGGCCACCGTCGCGGTGCCCCGGTCGGGCGCGGCGAGCGTGGCGAGGATCCGCACCGCGGTGGTCTTGCCCGCGCCGTTCGGGCCGAGCAGCCCGTAGATCGACCCGGTCGGCACGGCGAGGTCGAGCCCGTCGAGCGCCGTGCTCTTGCCGTACTTCTTCACCAGTCCTTCGGCCTGCACGGCCCACCGACCGCCGGGTTCACGCGTCATTGCTCTGCCCTCCGTCGTCGCGACTCTCTACGTACGGTGTACGTAGAGAGGAGATGCGAGCATCGTACTACGTACGGAGTACGGGGTTAAAGGGGAATCGACGGGCGCCTAGGATGGACCGCGAGGTGATCGTTCCGTGCCGTCCACACCGCCCAAGGCGCCCAAGCCGTCCGGCAAGCCCCCGGCGGGCGCCGAGTCCGCCGACAGCCCGCCCGAGCTGATCTGGCTGCGCCCCGAGCGGGCCGGCCGCGGGCCCCGCCCCGCGCACAGCCGCGCCTCGATCGCGGCCGCGGCGGTGGCGCTCGCGGACGCCGAGGGGCTCGACGCGGTGACGATGCGCCGGATCGCGGCCGAACTGGGCGCGGGCACCATGTCGCTCTACACGTACGTGCCGAAGAAGGAGCAGCTGCTCGACCTGATGCTGGACGCCATCACCGCCGAGCTGGAACTGCCGGCGGCGCCCAGCGGCGACTGGCGGGCCGACCTGCACGCGCTCGCCCGCGGGCAGCTCGCACTGGTGCGCCGGCACGGCTGGGCGGCGAGCGCGATCCGCACTCGGCCGTCGTTCGGGCCCAACGGGCTGAAGTTCACCGAGTACTTCCTCGGCGCGCTGGCCGAGGTGCCGCTGCGGCCCGGCGCCAAGATGGAGGCGCTGGCCATGATCACCGGCTCGATCTGCCAGTTCGCCGACTGGGAGCAGGCCACCGCGGCGGCGGCCCAACCCGGCCGCTGGCACCAGGACTTGATGGTCTACCTGACCCAGGTCGCGATGAGCGGCGACTACCCCAACCTGACCACCGCGCTCGCCGCCGGCGCCGGCGCACCCCCGCCGGACCCGGACGCCTCCTTCGACCGCTACCTGGACCGGCTGCTGACCGTGCTCTTCGAAACCGGGACCGAGAGCGAAACCGAAACCTGACGCCAGACCTGACGACGCCAGGCTTGACGCACCGTCAGTTCGGCTGCTCCGCCAGAACCTTGCGGATCCCCAGCCGGAGCACCCGGCGAGCCTGCGCCGCCCGCCGCGAGCGCCAACGCCAGCCGGTCCGCACCGGCCGCCCCGCCCGGCGGCTCGACAGGTCCGCCAGCAGGGCCGGCGAGACCCCGAACTCCGGCAGCACGGCCAGCGCCTGACTCTTCGTCAGCAGCCCACCGCCACGCAGCGTCGCGGTGGCCCGGGCCAGCGTGAAGAGGCCGACGTCCACCCAGTCGTCGCGCAGCCAGCGCACCCACCACCTGGTGGCCGGCAGCCAGTACCCGGACAGGTCACGGCGGATGAAGGCCCGCAGCTCGGCCTCGCCGACCGGGGGCAGCAACTCCCCCGGCGGCGGACCCAGGTAGCACAGACCGCCGAGCTCCAGCTCGCGCCGGGTCACCGGGGTGACCGGACGCGCGAACAACTCCCGGTGCGCCCAGGTGAGATGGTCGAGCGCGGGATCGCCGAGGCGGTCGGCGAGCAGGTAGGTGCAGTGCAGCTTCGCGGCCGGCGGGAACTCCCGCTCCAGCCCCTTGTGCAGGGCCACCAGGCGCTCGCGCTCGGCCGGCTCCAGAGCGCGCTCCAGCACGGCCAGCAGGTCCAGGTCGCTGCGGCCGGGCTGGTAGTCCCCGAGCGCCAGCGACCCGTGCGCCCACACCGCGAGCACCGGCACCGCCCCGGCCAGCCCCGCGGCGAACCGCCGCACCAACTCCTCCGTCGCCGCGTCCCCGCCCACCAGCGCCTCCCCCGGCCCCGTCGTAGGCCCCCCAACCTACGGCGTCAGGCCGTCCGGCGCAGCAGTGCCAGGTACATCGCGTCCGTCCCGTGCAGGTGCGGCCAGAGCTGGACGTCCGGACCGTCACCGAGCGACGGCACACCGGGCAGCAGCGGGCGGGCGTCCACGAACTCCACGTCCGCGCGGCCGCGCAGCACGTCGTCCACCACCGCCCGGGTCTCCGCCAGGTGCGGCGAGCAGGTGGCGTAGCCCACCACGCCGCCGACCCGCACCGCGTCCAGCGCCGAGCGCAGCAGCGCGCGCTGCAGCGGGCCGAAGCCGGCCACGTCCTCCGGACGGCGGCGCCAGCGGGCCTCCGGCCGCCGGCGCAGCGCGCCGAGGCCGGAACAGGGCACGTCCACCAGCGCCCGGTCGAAGCTGCCGGGCTCCCAGGCCGGCCGGGTGCCGTCCGCGGTGATCACCGCGTACGGGCCGGGGTTGCCGGCCAGCGCGCGGGCCACCAGCCGGGCCCGGTGCGGCTGCCGCTCCGAGGCGACCAGCGCCGCGCCGCGCCCGGCCGCCAGCGCGGCGAGCAGCGCCGCCTTGCCGCCGGGGCCGGCGCAGGCGTCCAGCCAGCGGGTGTCGCGCCCCTCGACCGGCGCCGCGGCCAGCGCGAGCGCGACCAGCTGGCTGCCCTCGTCCTGGACACCGGCCCGGTTCTGCTGAACGGCCGTCAGCTCGGCCGGGTCGCCGCCCTCGGCCAGCCGCAGCGCGTACGGCGACCAGCGGCCCTCGGTGCTGCCGGTCAGCTCCTCGGCCAGTTCCTCGACCGCGATCCGGCCGGGGCGGGCCACCAGGGTGACCTCCGGCCGCTCGTTGTCGGCCCGCAGCAGCTCCTCGATCGCGGCCCGCCCGGCCGAACCGGGCTGCCAGCGGCCGAGCGCGTCCCAGAGCGCGGCCACCACCCAGCGCGGGTGCGAGTGCACCACGGCCAGGTGGTCCTCGGCGTCGTCCTCGTAGGGCGGCGCGACCTGCCCGATCCAGCTCTCCAGGTCCTGCGAACTGATCTTCCGCAGCACGGCGTTGACGAACTTGGCGCGCCCGTCGCCGAGCACCGCCCGGGCCAGCTCGACGGTCGCGGAGACCGCCGCGTGGGTGGGGATCCGGGTGGCCAGCAGCTGGTGCGCGCCGAGTGCCAGCACGTCCAGCACCGGCGGGTCCACCTCGCGCAGCGGCCGGTCCACGCACGCGGCGATGATCGCGTCGTAGCTGCCCTGGCCGCGCAGCGTGCCGTAGACCAGCTCGGTGGCCAGCGCCGCGTCGCGCCGGTCCATGCCCTGCTTCTCGGCCTCCCGCAGCAGCGGCGGGAGCACCAGGTTGGCGTAGGCGTCGCGCTCGTCCACGGCGCGCAGCGCGCGGAAGGCGGTGATCCGGGCCGGGTCCTTCTTCGGACGGCGGTGCGGGCGGGGCGGGCGCTTGGCGCCGGGGGCGGTGCTCATCTCAGGAACGCTTTCAGAAAAGGTGCGGGCAACAGTCGGTTCAACGGTAGATCAAGCGCCGAGCAGTTCCCCGCTCTCGATCCGCGCGCCCCGGGCCCAGTCGGCCGCCCGCATCGGCTTCTTGCCCTGCGGCTGCACCTCGCCGAGCTCCAGCTCGTGGCTGCCGGTGCCGACCCGCACCGAGTTCTTGCCGACGGCCAGCTCCCCGGCCTTCAGCGCGCTCTCGCCGGGCAGCAGCTTGACCGGCCCGGAGACCTTGAGCCGCTCGCCGCGGAACAGCGTCCAGGCGCCGGGCGCGGGCGCACACCCGCGCACCACCCGGTCGATCCGCAGCGCGGGGTGGGTCCAGTCGATCCGGGCGTCCTCGACGGTGATCTTGGGCGCCAGGGTGATCCCGTCGGCGGGCTGCGGGACGGCGACCAGGCCGCCGTCCTCGATGCCGTCCATGGTCGCGGTGAGCAGGCCGGCGCCGGCCCGGGCCAGTCGGTCGAGCAGCACGCCGCTGGTGTCGCCCGGGCGGATCTCCTCGGTGAGCACGCCGAAGACCGGGCCGGAGTCCAGGCCGTACTCGATCCGGAAGGTGGAGGCGCCGGTCACCTCGTCGCCGGCCAGCACCGCGTGCTGCACCGGCGCGGCGCCGCGCCAGGCGGGCAGCAGCGAGAAGTGCAGGTTGACCCAGCCGTGCTTCGGGATGCTCAGCGCCGGGTCGCGCAGCAACGCGCCGTAGGCGACCACGGGGCAGCAGTCCGGGGCCAGCTCGGTGAGCCGGGCGACGAACTCGGGGTCGCTGGGCTTCACCGGCTTGAGCACCTCGATGCCGGCCGCCTCGGCACGCTCGGCGACCGGGCTGGCGACCAGCCGGCGACCGCGGCCGGCGGGGGCGTCGGGGCGGGTGACCACCGCGACCACCTCGTGCCGGTCGGAGGCGAGCAGCGCCTCCAGGGCGGGGACGGCGACCTCGGGAGTGCCGGCGAAGACCAGACGCAAGGGATGTGCCTTTCGAGTGCTGAACGGATCGGGGCGGAGGAGTCAGAACGGGCGGGTCAGCTGATCGCACCGAAGGTGCGGTGCGGCGAGACCCGCACCTCGGGCACCGGCCCGCCGCCCCAGTCGCTCTCGCGGATCGCCCGCAGCGCCTCCTTGCGGCGCTCCCGGTCGAGCCGGTCGATGAAGATGATCCCGTCCAGGTGGTCGGTCTCGTGCTGGACGCAGCGGGCCAGCAGCTCGGTGCCCTCCACGGTGACCGGATCGCCGTACTCGTTGAACCCGCGCGCCACCACGCCGAACGCGCGCTTGGTGTCGAACCGCAGGCCGGGCAGCGACAGGCAGCCCTCCGGACCGTCCTGCTCCTCCTCGGTCAGGCTCAGGTCGGGGTTGATCAGATGCCCCGTCACCCCACCCACGTGATAGGTGAACACCCGCAGCGAGACCCCGAGTTGAGGAGCCGCCAGACCGGCGCCCGGCGCGTCCAGCATGGTCTCGGTGAGGTCCTTGACCAGGGTGCGCAGCTCCTTGTCGAAGGTCGTCACGGGCTGCGCCTTGGCCCGCAGCACCGGGTCGCCGAAGATCCGGATCGGCTTGATGGCCACGGGTCGGGCTCCTTCGGCTCACGGTTGACGGCACCCCAGTCTATGCGGCGGACGAACGGCCCCGAGTTGGCATATCCCAATGCGTGACCTGGACCCGGTTCGGACGTTGTCAAAAGAGATTGACCGTGAACGACACCGGGCCGGCGTGAGGCCCATCACTGGCACGGAAGGTGGCCCTGAGCACAATGGCCGAGCAGATCAACCACGACACCCGGGCGCGGGCCAGCCTGCACCTGCTGGTGCGGGACATCGAGCGGGTCCGCCGCCAGGTGGACGCACTGCGCACCCTCACCGCCCAGTTGGGCAACGTCTACCGGCCGCGCCGGCCCAGCAGCTCCGGCGGCTTCGTGGTCTACGGGCGGGCGCCCGCGCCCACCGTCCGGCTGGCCCAGGAGCTGCGGGAGAGCGTGGAGACGCTGGTCGCGGCGGCGGTCGAGTTCGACCGGGCCCTCGGGTTCTCCTGGGACTCGGTGGGCTCCGCGCTCGGCGTGACCAAGCAGGCGGTGCACCGGCGGTACGGGATGCGGCGCTCCGGCGAGCTGATCGGCGCGGCGGGCGCCCAGCTGCCGGCCCAGCTCCCGGCCCAACTGCCGGCCCAGCCGGGTGCGCCCGCGGTGCCGGCGCCGACCGCGGTGCGGGAGGAGGAGACGGCCCCGCCGACCGCCGGCGGCCTGGCCCGCACGGTGCCCGCCGCGCGCCAGGGCGGACTGGATCGCCAGGGCGTGCACAGCTGACCGACGATCAGATCGCTTCGCTGTACGGGAAGTCGGCCGACCTGACTTCCCGTACACCTGAGCGCACCACCCGCCCCACCCGGCTCACCCGATGTCCGTCGGATCGATCCGCACCTTCACCGGCTCCGAGCCCCGCAGCGCCACCCGGGCGATCTGCGCCGCCTTCAACGCGGCCGCCAGCGCACCCCCCTGCCCCGGCCGCACCCGCAGCAGCGCCCGCTCCTGCTCCTGCCCGCGCAGCGGCGGCAGTGCCACCGGCCCCAGCACGTCGGCCCCGTCCGGCAGCCGGGCCACCCCCAGCAGATCCGCCACCGCACTCGGCGTGCCGCTCACCGCCGCCATCCGGGAGACCGGCGGGAACCCCAACTGGGCCCGCTCCCCCAGCTCCAGCTCGGCCAACCCGACCGGGTCCCAGCGCACCAGCGCCTGCACCGGCCGCGCCCCCGGATCGGCGACCACCACCACCAGCCCGCCCTCCCCGGCCGGCCGCACCAGCGCCGCGGCGGCCAGCCAGAGCCGCAGCGCCTCCTCCGCCGCCCGCAGGTCCGGCCGGTTCAGCAGCGCCCAGCCGTCCAGCAGCAGCGCGGCGGCGTACCCGCTGCCCTCAGCCACCGGCTCGGCCCCGGGCGTGGAGATCACCAGGGCCGGCTCGTCCGGCACCGTCGCCAGCACCGCCTCCCGCCCGGAGGTGCGCACCGGGATCCCCGGGAACGCCTTGCCCAACTCCTCCGCCGTCCGCCGCGCCCCGACCACCTGCGCGCGCAGCCGGAACGAGCCGCACTCCACGCAGTGCCACTCCGGCTGCTCCACCCCGCACCAGGCGCAGCGCAGCACCTGGTCCGCCCCCGGCGCCTCCAGCGGCCCGGCGCAGTGCGCGCAGCGGGCCGGCTCCCGGCACCGCTCGCAGGCCAGCCGCGGCACGTAGCCGCGCCGCGGCACCTGCACCAGCACCGGGCCCGCCTTCAGCGCCTCGCGCGCCGCCTGCCAGGCCACGCTGGGCAGCCGGGCCGCCTGCGCGGCCGCGTCCCGCGCCTGGTCGGTGTCCTCCACGGTGCGCACCCGGGGCGCGGCGGCCCGCACCCCGGCCCGCTCGGCGGCCAGCGGCCGGGCCCAGCCGGTGCGCAGCAGCTGCGCCGCCTCCACCGTGGTGGCCAGTCCGCCGACCAGCACCCCGGCGCCCTCCTCGGCGGCACGCAGCAGCGCCACCTCGCGCACGTGCGGATGGGGGGCGCGCGGATCGCTGTGGCTGCTGTCCCCGTCCGACCAGACCACCAGCAGCCCCAGGTCGTGCACGGGGGCGAAGACGGTGGCCCGGGTGCCGATCACGGCGTGCACCGAGCCCCGGCTGACGGCGAGCCAGTTCCGGTAGCGCTCGCGCGGCCCGAGGTCGGCGGTGAGCACGGCGTGCCGCTCGGGCCCGCCGAGCAGCTCGGTGAGCGCCTGGTCCACCCGGGCCACCGCCCGCCCGTCCGGCAGCACCACCAGCGCGCCCCGCCCGCCGGCCAGCGTGGCGGCCACCGCGCGGGCGATCTCGGCCGGCCAGTCGGGGCCGGGCAGCGCCGTCCAGACCGCCCGGGGCGCGTGCCCGGCGGTCAGCGCGGCGAGGAACTCGGGGCCCTGCGGGTAGCGCTGCCAACTGCCCGGGCCGGGCGCCGGCGGCGGGGGCAGCGGGGCCGGCGAGGGCTCCGCCTCGGCCTTGGCGTGCCGCGGCGGCACGGCCAGCTGCAGCACGTCGGCCAGGGTGCCGGCGTAGCGGTCGGCGATGGTGCGGCTGAGGCCGAGCAGCGTGGGGGTGAGCACCCGCTCCGGCGAGAGCACCTGGGCCAGCGGGGCGAGCACCCCGGGGTAGTCGCTGGCCTCCAGCCGGGCCACCACGAAGCCGTCGTGCAGCTCGCCGCCCTCGCGCCGCCCGGCCGCGTTCACCCGGGCGCCGAACCGGACCCGGACCCGGACCCCGGGCTGGGCGGACTCGGCCATCGCCACCGGCACGGCGTAGTCGTAGTACTGGTCGAGGTGCAGCAGCCCCTTGTCCACCACCACCCGGGCCACCGGCAGCTCCTCGGCCAGGTGCGCACCGCGCCAGGTGCGCGGCTTGGCCCGGCGCACCGTCTCGCGGATCAGCGCCAGCTGCTCGGGAACGTTCTCGCTGCTCATGTCGGGTCCAGTGGTACCACGGGCGGCTGACGGAAAACGGCGGTGGCCGCCCCCGAGGGGACGGCCACCGCCGCACGCGCTCTCAACCTCAGCCCGCGACGGCGGCCTTCAGCAGCTCGGCGCGGTCGGTCCGCTCCCAGGTGAAGTCCGGCAGCTCGCGGCCGAAGTGGCCGTAGGCGGCGGTCTGGGAGTAGATCGGGCGCAGCAGGTCCAGGTCGCGGATGATCGCGGCCGGGCGCAGGTCGAAGACCTTGGTGACGGCCTCCTGGATCTTCAGCACGTCGACGGTCTCGGTGCCGAAGGTCTCCACGAACAGGCCGACCGGCTCGGCCTTGCCGATCGCGTAGGCGACCTGGACCTCGGCGCGGCGGGCCAGGCCGGCCGCGACGATGTTCTTGGCGACCCAGCGCATCGCGTAGGCGGCCGAACGGTCCACCTTGGACGGGTCCTTGCCGGAGAAGGCGCCGCCACCGTGGCGGGCCATGCCGCCGTAGGTGTCGATGATGATCTTGCGGCCGGTCAGGCCGGCGTCGCCCATCGGGCCGCCGATCTCGAACCGCCCGGTCGGGTTCACCAGCAGGCGGTAGTCGGAGGTGTCCAGGTCCAGGCCCTGCAGCACCGGCTCCACGACGAACTCGCGGATGTCCGGGGTGAGCAGCGAGTCCAGGTCGATGTCCGAGGCGTGCTGGGTGGAGACCACGACGGTGTCCAGCCGCACGGCCTTGTCGCCGTCGTACTCGATGGTGACCTGGGTCTTGCCGTCGGGGCGCAGGTACGGGATGGTCCCGTTCTTGCGCACCTCGGTGAGCCGCTGGGAGAGCCGGTGCGCCAGGGTGATCGGCAGCGGCATCAGCTCGGGCGTGTCGTCGCAGGCGTAGCCGAACATCAGGCCCTGGTCGCCGGCGCCCTGCCGGTCCAGCTCGTCCTCATCGCCCTCGACGCGGTGCTCGTGGGCGCTGTCCACGCCCTGCGCGATGTCCGGGGACTGCGCGCCGATCGAGACCGAGACGCCGCAGGAGGCGCCGTCGAAGCCCTTCTTCGAGCTGTCGTACCCGATCTCCAGGATCTTCTCGCGCACCAGCTGCGCGATCGGAGCGTAGGTCTTGGTGGTGACCTCACCGGCGATGTGCACCTGGCCGGTGGTGATCAGGGTCTCGACGGCGACCCGAGAGGTGGGGTCGTCCTTGAGCAGGGCGTCGAGGATGGTGTCGCTGATCTGGTCAGCGATCTTGTCGGGGTGCCCCTCGGTGACGGACTCCGAGGTGAACAGGCGGCGAGACACAGCGCTCCCTGGGGTTGCAGCGGCTGCTGACTGAATGCACTTCCGGCCGGGGCCGGGGCATCCGGAAAGACTTGATGCCTGGAGTGTAACGGTCAGCTATCGCCCTTCAACACTCTCCGCGGGATTCGGGCCAGCCTGTCTCAATCCGTGAGAGGGCGGGTGCCGAACCGTGCCGCCACCTGGTCCCAGACCAGGTCGGCGAGCTGCTCCTTCGAACCCAGCGGAACCGGCACCTCGGCCCCGTCGGCGGCCAGCAGCACCGCCTCGTTGCTGTCCGTGCCGAAGACCTTGTCCTCGCCGACCTCGTTGACGACCAGCAGGTCGCAGCCCTTCCGGGCGAGCTTGGCCCGGCCGTTCTCCAGCACCCGGTCGGTCTCGGCGGCGAAGCCGACCACCAGTTGGGACGGGTGTGTCCGGTGCGCGCTGAGTTCCGCCAGGATGTCGGGGTTGCGGACCAGCGCGACCGGCGCCGGCTCCTCCCCCTCGACCTTCTTGATCTTGCCGGCGGCGTACACGGCGGGGCGGAAATCAGCCACCGCGGCCGCCATCACCACCACGTCCGCGTCGGCGGCGGCCTTGACCGCGGCCTCGCGCAGCTCCAGCGCGCTGGTGACGCGCACCACGTCGACCCCGGCCGGGTCCGGCAGTTCGACGTTGGCCGCCAGCAGCGTCACCCGGGCACCGCGCGCGGCGGCGGTGACGGCCAGCGCGTAACCCTGCTTGCCGGAGGAGCGGTTGCCGAGGAAGCGCACCGGGTCCAGCGCCTCCCGGGTGCCGCCGGCCGAGACCACCACGTGCCGGCCGGCCAGGTCGGCCGCCCCCGCGCCGCGGGCGAGCACCCGGCGGCAGGCGGCGAAGATCGCGTCCGGGTCGGGCAGCCGGCCCTTGCCGGTGTCCTTGCCGGTCAGCCGGCCCACCGCGGGCTCCAGCACCACGGCGCCGCGCCGGCGCAGCGTGGCGACGTTCTCCTGGGTGGCCGGGTGCTCCCACATCTCGGTGTGCATGGCCGGCGCGAAGACCACCGGGCAGCGGGCGGTCAGCAGGGTGTTGGTGAGCAGGTCGTCGGCCATCCCGTGGGCGGCCTTGGCCAGCAGGTCGGCGGTGGCCGGGGCGACCACCACCAGGTCGGCGCCCTGCCCGATCCGCACGTGCGGCACCTCGTGCACCCGGTCCCAGGTCTCGGTGGCGGCCGGCCGGCCGGAGAGCGCGGCCCAGGTCGCCTCGCCGACGAAGTGCAGCGCGGCGGCGGTCGGCACCACGGTCACCTGGTGGCCCGACTCGGTGAACCGGCGCAGCAGCTCGCAGGCCTTGTAGGCGGCGATCCCGCCGCTGACGCCGAGCACCACCTGCGGCCGGACCTGGGGCGAAGTCTCACTCATGGGGGACACCCTAGACCGCCCGGAACGCCAAAGGGCCCACCGGACTGGTCCGGTGGGCCCTCTGAAAGGCCGTCAGGCAGCTGACGCAGCCGTCAGGCGACGTCGGTCGCCTCGGCGGTCAGCATGCCGGCGTTGATCTCGCGCAGCGCGATCGACAGCGGCTTCTCGTGCACGTGGGTGTCGACCAGCGGGCCGACGTACTCCAGCAGGCCCTCGCCCAGCTGCGAGTAGTAGGCGTTGATCTGGCGAGCACGCTTGGCCGCGTAGATCACCAGGCTGTACTTGGAGTCCGTGGCCTCAAGCAGCTCGTCGATCGGCGGGTTGATGATGCCCTCGGGCGCGGTCATGGAAGAGGACACGCGAAAACCTTCCGAAAGGGTGGAAAACAAAAGGTCAGACTACACCGAGCAAGGCTAGCAGCTCGCTCGCCACCTGCTCGACGGAGGTGTTGACCAGGGTCGTGTCGAACTCCGGCTCGGCGGCCAGCTCGACCCGGGCGGCGGCCAGCCGCTCGTCGATGACCTCCTGCGGCTCGGTGCCCCGGCCGGTGAGCCGGCGGACCAGCTCCTCCCAGCTCGGCGGGGCGAGGAAGACCAGCTGCGCATCCGGCATGGACTCGCGCACCTGCCGGGCGCCTTCCAGCTCGATCTCCAGCAGCACCGGCTCGCCCCGGTCCAGCCGCTCCTGCACCGCGGACCGCGGGGTGCCGTACCGGTTCCCGGCGAAGGTGGCCGACTCCAGCAGTTCGCCGTTGGCGACCAGCTTGTCGAACTCGTCGTGGTCGACGAAGTAGTAGTGCACCCCGTTCTGCTCGCCGGGGCGCGGTCGCCGGGTGGTCACCGAGACCGAGAGCCAGACCTCGGGGTGCTGCTGCCTCATATGAGCGACGACCGTGCTCTTGCCGACCCCCGAAGGGCCGGAGAGCACGGTCAGCCGCGGACGTTCACTCATGCACCGATTATCCCGGATCCTGGACGGTTCCGAGACCACCCCCCGGGGTCGCTCCACGATCCGCTCCCGAGCTGCGGGCGGGTGCCGCCTCGTTCCTCGGCGACCCCCACCCTCCGCTCGCTCGCGGCTCGCCCGCTCACCGGGGTTTTGGCAGCGGTCGCGTCAGGACGCGGTGCCGCCGAACTCGCGCTCCAGCGAGGCGATCTGGTTGGTACCGAGACCGCGCACGCGACGGCTCTCACTGATGCCGAGGCGCTCCATGATCTGCTTGGCGCGGACCTTGCCGACGCCCGGAAGGCTCTCCAGCAGCGCGGAGACCTTCATCTTGCCGATGACCTCGTTCTCGTTCTTGCCGGCCTTGATGACCTCGTGCAAGGACGCGCCCGAGTGCTTGAGCCGGTTCTTCACCTCGGCGCGCTCCCGGCGAGCCTCGGCGGCCTTGGCCAGCGCGGCGGAGCGCTGTTCAGGGGTAAGGGGCGGAAGAGCCACGCCGTTCACCTCAGGGTCTGGAAGGAATTGAAGTGCTAGGACATTGGTCGAACCAGGGGCCTGCCATTGCCTGTTGGGGCGATGACCGCAGAGGAACCTAGCCGCTCTGACCTGCGAGAGCAACGAGGAACCGCCCGCCTTGGGCACCTACCGCCGGACACTACCCGCATTGCGCGCCCGCGTCAGGAAAAGAAGCAGAAAAGTCCTGGTCAGCACAGGTAGGCCAGGACTTTTCGGTAGAAAACGGCCCGGTTTGGGCCCTCCTGATCAGCCGAGTGTGACAGCCCTCACATCGTCGACGAACCGCTGCGCGGCCTCCCGCAGACCCGTCACGGACGGTCCGTGCTTGAGCACGTCCCGGCTCACGCTCGGGACCACCGCCGGCACCGAGGCGCCGAACACCCGCGGCAGGTCGGCCATCGTGGCCCCCTGCGCGCCGACCCCGGGGGCCAGCAGCGGGCCGTTGATCGCCAGGTCCGCGCCCGCGTCGGCCAGCGTCGCGCCGACCACCGCGCCGAACGAACCCAGCGGCTGCGCACCGGCGTTCTCCGCCGCCAGCCGGTTCAGCACCTGCTGGGCCACGCTCACCCCGTCCGGGCCGGTGGCGCGCTGCACCTCGAAGCCCTCCGGGTTGGAGGTCAGGGCCAGCGCGAAGAGGCCGCAGCCGTGCTCGCGGGCCAGGTCCACGGCCGGCTGAAGCGAGCCGAAGCCCAGGTAGGGGCTGACCGTGAGGGCGTCCGAGAAGAGCGGGCTGTCCGGGGTCAGGAACGCCTCGGCGTAGGCGGCCATGGTGGAGCCGATGTCGCCGCGCTTGGCGTCCATGACCACCAGCGCGCCGGCCGCCCGGGCCTCGGCCACGGTGCGCTCCAGCACCGCGACGCCCTTGCTGCCGAACCGCTCGAAGAAGGCGGCCTGCGGCTTCAGCACGGCCACCCGGTCGGCCAGGGCCTCGACCACGGTGCGGCTGAAGGTCTCCAGGCCGGCCAGGTCGTCGCCCAGGCCCCAGGCGGAGAGCAGCGCGGCGTGCGGGTCGATGCCGACGCAGAGCTGGCCGCGCTCGGCCATCGCGTGGTGCAGGCGGGTACCGAACGAGATCATGACTTCCTTCACTGGTTGCCGCGGTGGGCGTACCCCACCGCGTCGGTGTACTTGGCGAACCCCCGGGCGGCGAGCAGGGCCCGCAGTTCGTCGAGGATCCGCAGGGGTGCGGCCGGGTCGTGGAAGAGCGCGCTGCCGACCGCCACGCCGCTCGCCCCGGCCAGGGTGAGCTCCAGCGCGTCCCGGCCGGTGCCGACGCCGCCCATGCCGAGGATCGGCACCGGGGCCATCCGGCCGGCCAGCATCGCGGCGTGCACCTGGTAGACGCAGCGCACCGCGATCGGGCGCAGCGCCGGGCCGGAGAGCCCGCCGGTGGTGCCGGCCAGCGCCGGTCGCAGGGTGTCGGTGTCGATCGCCATGCCCAGCGCGGTGTTGATCATTGACAGTCCGTCAGCCCCGGCCCGGACGCAGGCAGCGGCCACGTCGGTGATCGAGGCGACGTCCGGGGAGAGCTTGGCGTAGACCGGCAGCGCGGGGTCGGTGACCGCCCGGACGGCCCGCACCACGTCGTAGCTGATCGCCGGGTTGGCGGCGAACAGCAGGCCCCGGTCGGCGGTGTTGGGGCAGGAGATGTTGAGCTCCACCCCGGCCACCCCGGGCCGTCCGTTCAGCCGCTCGGCGAGGCCGGCGAACTCCTCCAGCCGCTCCCCCGCGACCGAGACCAGCACCCGGGCGCCGCGCTCGGCCAGCCAGGGCAGTTCGTCGCCCAGGAAGGCGTCGATGCCGCAGCCCTGCAGGCCGATCGCGTTGAGCAGCCCGGCGGGCGTCTCGGCGAGCCGGGGGGTGGCCAGGCCGGCCCGGGGTTCGGCCATCACGGTCCGGGTGGTGATCGTGCCGAGCGCGTCCAGCGGCACGAACCTGGCCAGCTCGCGCCCGTAGCCGGCGCAGCCGGCGGCGGTGCTGAGCGGGTTGGGCAGGGTGGTGCCGCCGAGCGGGGCGGTGAGGTCCACGTCCTCGGGGCGCGGGTTCACCGGGCCGCCCCCGCACCGTCCAGGTCGGCCGGCACGGTGCCGATCTGCTCCCAACGCACCTTGGTGCCGTCGAAGACCGGGCCGTCGGCGCAGCCGCGGGCGAACCGGACCCGGCCGTCCGCGCCGACCACCGGCAGCACGCAGCTCAGGCAGCTGCCGGTGGCGCAGACGGCAGCCTGCGGCACGGCGGTGTGGCAGCGCACCGACCGCTCGGCGGCGGTCCGGGCGGCGGCGGCCAGCGTGCGCCGGCCGCCGGCCGCGTAGAGCACGGTGGCGCCGATCGCCTCGACGGCCTGGGCGAGGACGCTGGGCGAGTGGGGTCCCCCGCCCCCGGCCGGGGGGTCGGTGACCCGGCCGGCCAGCCCGGCCGAGCCGTCCTCGGTGAGCACCAGCACGTCCGGGGTGAGCACCTGCGCCCGTTCCACGCCGTACAGCCGGTCGGCGCTCGGCGCGCCGAGCACGAAGCCGATCCGGCAGCCGCGGCGCAGGAGTTCGGCGCCGAGCTCCAGCAGCGGCCCGGCGGCGGCCTGTTCGCCGACCAGCAGGGCGGCGGCCGGGCCGTCGGGCAGCGGGAAGGGGGTGCCGAGCGGGGCGATCAGGTCCAGCTCGGTGGCCTTCTCGGCGACGGCGGGGTCGTCGGCCGGGAGCACCAGCTCGACGGTGCCGGCCGCCGGGTCGGCCCGGTGCACGGGGTGGGCCCGGCGCAGCAGCCGCGGGGCGCCGGCCCCGCCGACGGCGAGCGCGGCGAGGTGGCCGGGCCGGACCCGCCGGGGCACTCCGGGCGCCCGGAGCACCAGTCGCCGGTAGGCGCCTTCGGGGTGGTCGGCGAGCACCTCGGCCCGCAACTGGAGGGGGTTGGCCATGCCTGGGCACCTTTCGCCGTTCCGTGCGGCCCGTTCGCCGTCGCACTCTCGCAGACCGCTCGGGCCGTCGTCCCATCACCCCCCAAATCTGACATATGGTCAGACAAGCATCTCCGCGCTTCTCAGGCCCCCGCCCCGACCGCCTCGTCGATCGAGCGGTAGCCGTGCTCGCGCAGCCGGGCCGACAGGCCCTTGTGCACCCGGCGCATCCAGAACGGGCCCTGGTAGATGAAGGCGCTGTAGCCCTGCACCAGGTCGGCCCCGGCCAGGATCCGCTGCCAGGCGTCCTCGGCGGTCTCGATGCCGCCCACCGAGACCAGCACCAGCCGGCCCTCGGTGCGCCGCCGCAGCCGCCGCAGCACCTCCAGCGAGCGGTCCTTCAGCGGCGCGCCGGAGAGCCCGCCCATCCCGATCGCCTCCACCTCGGCAGCCGGCGCCCGCAGGCCCTCGCGCCCGATCGTGGTGTTGGTCGCGATGATCCCCTCCAGGCCCAGCTCCAGGGCCAGGTCGGCGACCGCGTCCACGTCCTCGTCCGCCAGGTCGGGGGCGATCTTCACCAGCAGCGGCACGTGGTGCGGGGTGGACCGGTCGGCGGCCTCCCGGACGGCGGTCAGCAGCGGCCGCAGCACCGAAACGGCCTGCAGGTTGCGCAGCCCGGGGGTGTTCGGCGAGGAGACGTTGACCACCAGGTAGTCGGCGTGCACGGCGAGGCGCTCGGTGCTCTTCACGTAGTCGGCGACCGCGTCGGCCTCCTCGACCAGCTTGGTCTTGCCGATGTTCACCCCGACCACCGGGGACATCGAGCCGCGCTGACGCTGCGCCAGCCGGGCCGCGATCCGGGCCGAGCCCTGGTTGTTGAAGCCCATCCGGTTGATCAGCGCGCGGTCCTCGACCAGCCGGAACAGCCGCGGGGCCGGGTTGCCGGGCTGCGGCTCGCCGGTCACCGTGCCGATCTCGACGTAGTCGAAGCCGAGCATCGCCAGGCCGTCGATCCCGACCGCGTTCTTGTCGAAGCCGGCGCCGAGGCCGAACGGGCCGGGCAGGTCCAGGCCGAGCGCCCCGGTGCGCAGCGCCTTGTCGCGGGGGGCCAGCACCAGCGCCACCAGCTGCCGCAGCCCGGGCACCGAGGCGGCCAGCCGGATCCAGAAGAAGGCCAGGTGGTGGGCCTTCTCGGGGTCCATCTTCCGGAAGACCAGGTTGAACAGGATCTTGTACACGGGGCTCCTCGCATGGGAAGGGGAGGCATCCGACGGAACTGGATGCCTCCCCTTCAGGATGGTTCTACGGGCGGGCGGCGTTGATCAGCGCCGCGTGCTCCTGCAGCGACATCACTCCGACGTCGCCACGGGTCAGCGCGTCGATGCCCTGCACGGCCGCCCCCATCGCCTGCACGGTGGTCAGGCAGGGCACCCCGCGGGAGACCGCCGCGGTGCGGATCTCGTAGCCGTCCATCCGGCCGCCGGTGCCGTACGGCGTGTTGATGATCAGGTCGACCTCGCCGTCGTGGATCAGCTGCACGATGGTCCGCTCGCCGTTCGGACCGGTGCCCTCGCTGTGCTTGCGCACCTGGGTGGAGGGGATGCCGGCGCGCTGCAGCACCTCGGCGGTGCCCGCGGTGGCCAGCACCTCGAAGCCGAGCTCGACCAGCGCCCGGGCCGGGAAGACCAGGTTGCGCTTGTCCCGGTTGGCGACCGAGACGAAGACCCGGCCCTTGGTCGGCAGCGAGCCGTACGCGCCGGCCTGGGCCTTGGCGTAGGAGGTGCCGAACACCTTGTCGATGCCCATGACCTCACCGGTCGAGCGCATCTCCGGGCCGAGCACGGTGTCCACCCCGCGGCCGTGCACGTCGCGGAAGCGCGACCACGGCATCACGGCCTCCTTGACCGAGACCGGGCAGTCGGCCGGCAGCGTGCCGCCGTCGCCCTCGGCCGGCAGCAGGCCCTCGGCCCGCAGCTCGGCGATGGTGGCGCCGAGCGAGATCCGGGCCGCCGCCTTGGCCAGCGGCACCGCCGTGGCCTTGGAGGTGAACGGCACGGTGCGCGAGGCGCGCGGGTTGGCCTCCAGCACGTAGAGGATGTCCCCGGCCAGCGCGAACTGGATGTTGATCAGACCGCGCACGCCGACGCCCTTGGCGATGCCCTCGGTGGAGGCGCGCAGCCGCTTGATGTCGTAGCCGCCCAGGGTGATCGGCGGCAGCGCGCAGGCCGAGTCGCCGGAGTGGATGCCGGCCTCCTCGATGTGCTCCATCACGCCGCCGAGGTAGAGCTCCTCGCCGTCGTAGAGCGCGTCCACGTCGATCTCGACCGCGTCGTCCAGGAAGCGGTCGATCAGCACCGGGTGCTCGGAGATCAGGCCGGCGTGCCGCTCCAGGTAGGACGCCAGGCTGGCCTCGTCGTAGACGATCTCCATGCCGCGGCCGCCCAGCACGTAGGACGGGCGGGCCAGCACCGGGTAGCCGATCTCGTCGGCGATCGCCTTGGCCTCCTCGAAGGAGAACGCCGTGCCGTGCTTGGGCGCCGGCAGGCCGGCGTCGCGCAGCACCCGGCCGAACGCGCCGCGCTCCTCGGCCAGGTCGATCGCCTCGGGCTGGGTGCCGACGATCGGCACCCCGTTCTCCTTCAGCGCGGCCGCCAGGCCCAGCGGGGTCTGGCCGCCGAGCTGGACGATGACGCCGGCCAGCGGGCCCGCCTGCTGCTCGGCGTGCACGATCTCCAGCACGTCCTCCAGGGTGAGCGGCTCGAAGTAGAGCCGGTCGGAGGTGTCGTAGTCGGTGGAGACGGTCTCCGGGTTGCAGTTGACCATCACGGTCTCGTAGCCGGCCTCGGCCAGCGCGAACGAGGCGTGCACGCAGGAGTAGTCGAACTCGATGCCCTGGCCGATCCGGTTCGGGCCCGAGCCGAGGATGATCACCGCGGGCTTGGTGCGCGGCGCGACCTCGCTCTCCTCGTCGTAGGAGGAGTAGAAGTACGGGGTCTTCGCGGCGAACTCGGCCGCGCAGGTGTCCACCGTCTTGAAGACCGGGCGGATGCCGAGCGCGTGCCGCACCTCGCGGACCACGTCCGGCTTGAGGCCGCGGATCTCGCCGATCTGCTGGTCGGAGAAGCCGTGCCGCTTGGCGTGCCGCAGCAGCTCCGGGTCGAGCAGCTCGGCGCCGGCCAGGTCCTGGGCGATCTCGTCGAGCAGGAAGAGCTGGTCCACGAACCACGGGTCGATCTTCGTGGACTCGAAGACCTCCGCGGGGGTGGCGCCGGCCCGGATCGCCTGCATCACGGTGTTGATCCGGCCGTCGGTGGGCACCTGGGCCTTGGTGAGCAGCTCGGCCTTGTCGCCCGGCTCGCCGACCCAGCTGAACTGGGAGCCCTTCTTCTCCAGCGAGCGCAGCGCCTTGTTCAGCGCCTCGGGGAAGTTGCGGCCCATCGCCATGGCCTCGCCGACCGACTTCATGGTGGTGGTCAGCGTGGCGTCCGCGCTCGGGAACTTCTCGAAGGCGAACCGCGGGACCTTGACCACGACGTAGTCGAGGCTCGGCTCGAAGGAGGCCGGGGTCTCCTCGGTGATGTCGTTGGGGATCTCGTCCAGCGTGTAGCCGACGGCCAGCTTGGCGGCGATCTTGGCGATCGGGAAGCCGGTGGCCTTGGAGGCCAGCGCCGAGGAGCGGGAGACCCGGGGGTTCATCTCGATGACGATCACCCGGCCGTCCTCCGGGTTGACCGCGAACTGGATGTTGCAGCCGCCGGTGTCCACGCCGACCTCGCGGATCACCGCGATGCCGATGTCGCGCAGGATCTGGTACTCGCGGTCGGTCAGCGTCATGGCCGGCGCCACGGTGATCGAGTCACCGGTGTGCACGCCCATCGGGTCGAAGTTCTCGATCGAGCAGACGACCACGACGTTGTCGTTCTTGTCGCGCATCAGCTCAAGCTCGTACTCCTTCCAGCCGAGGATCGACTCCTCCAGGAGCACCTCGGTGGTCGGCGAGAGCGCCAGGCCCTGGCCGGCGATCCGGCGCAGGTCCTCCTCGTCGTGCGCGAAGCCGGAGCCGGCGCCGCCCATGGTGAAGGAGGGGCGCACCACGACCGGGTAGCCGCCGAGGGTGTCGACGCCGGCGAGCACGTCCTCCATCGAGTGGCAGATCACCGAGCGGGCCGACTCGCCGTGGCCGATCTTGGCCTTGACGGCCTCCACGACCTGCTTGAACAGCTCGCGGTCCTCGCCCTTGTTGATCGCCTCGACGTTGGCGCCGATCAGCTCCACGCCGTACTTGGCCAGCGTGCCGGCCTTGTCCAGGGAGATCGCGGTGTTCAGCGCCGTCTGCCCGCCCAGGGTGGGCAGCAGCACGTCCGGCCGCTCCTTGGCGATGATCTTCTCGACGAACTCCGGGGTGATCGGCTCGACGTAGGTCGCGTCGGCGATCTCCGGGTCGGTCATGATGGTCGCCGGGTTGGAGTTGACCAGCACCACCCGCAGGCCCTCGGCCCGCAGCACCCGGCACGCCTGGGTGCCCGAGTAGTCGAACTCGGCCGCCTGGCCGATCACGATCGGACCGGAGCCGATGACCAGGACGGACTTGATGTCAGTGCGCTTAGGCACGCTGGCCCTCCATGAGCTGGACGAAACGGTCGAACAGGTAGGCCGCGTCGTGCGGACCGGCCGCCGCTTCGGGGTGGTACTGAACGCTGAACGCCGGGGTGTCCAGGCACTGCAGGCCCTCGACCACGTCGTCGTTGAGGCAGACGTGGGAGACCTCGGCGCGGCCGAACGGGGTGTCGCTCACCCGGTCCAGCGGCGCCTCCACGGCGAACCCGTGGTTGTGCGCGGTCACCTCGACCTTGCCGGTGGTGCGGTCCTGCACCGGCTGGTTGATGCCGCGGTGGCCGTACTTGAGCTTGTAGGTGCCGAAGCCCAGCGCCCGGCCGAGGATCTGGTTGCCGAAGCAGATCCCGAAGAACGGGGTCCCCCGGCCCAGCACCTCGCGCAGCACGGCGACCTGGTGGTCGGCGGTGGCCGGGTCGCCCGGGCCGTTGGAGAAGAAGACGCCGTCCGGGTTGACCGCGTAGAGGTCCTCGGCGGTCGAGTTGGCCGGCAGCACGTGCACCTCGATGCCGCGCTCGGCCATCCGGTGCGGGGTCATGCCCTTGATGCCGAGGTCCACGGCGGCGACCGTGAACTTCTTCTCACCAATCGCCGGGACCACGTACGCCTCGGTGGTGGCGACCTCGGCGCACAGGTCGGCGCCCTTCATCTCGGGCGCCCGCAGCACCCGCTCCAGCAGCTCGGCCGGCTCGGCCAGCCGCTCGCCGGAGAAGATGCCGACCCGCATCGCACCGCGCTCGCGCAGGTGCCGGGTGAGCGCCCGGGTGTCGATGCCGCTGATCCCGACGATGCCCTGGGCCACCAGTTCCTCGTCGAGCGAGCGGGTGGCCCGCCAGTTCGAGGCGACCCGGGCGGGGTCGCGGACCACGTAGCCGGCCACCCAGATCTGCTTGGACTCGTCGTCCTCGTCGTTCCAGCCGGTGTTGCCGATCTGCGGGGCCGTCATGACCACCACCTGGCGGTGGTAGGACGGGTCGGTGAGGGTCTCCTGGTAGCCGGACATGCCGGTGTTGAAGACCGCCTCGCCGAAGGTCTCGCCGGTCGCGCCGTAGGCCTGACCGCGGAAGCTGCGACCGTCTTCCAGCACCAGCACGGCGGGCACGCGCTCGCGCCCGGGGCGCGGCGTGGTGGGGGCAGGTGCGGTCATCGTGTTACGCCTTCCGTCTTCGTCGTACGTGTTGCTGTCGGTGGGTCAGCGAGGCCGTCCAGGGCGGTGACCCAGGCGGCGTGCTGCTCCGGTCGGTCCAGTCGGAAGCCGGATTCCAGCTCCTGCTCCCCGAGTCGCCAGCCGACCACCAGCAGGCCCGACGGGACCACCTTGCCGGCGATGCCGGAGTCGGTGCGGGCGCCGGTCAGCGCCTCGACCGGGATCCACAGGTCCCGGTCGCCGGGGCGCTCGACCTTGAGGCCCCGTTCGGTCAGGGTCAGCTCGGCCAGGCTGCGGGTGCCCAGGCCGTGGGCGACCACCCGGTCGAGCCAGTTCCCGGCGGTGGTGCTGCCGTGGTAGCGGCCGCTGCTCTCCAGGATGGGCGGCCCGGCCTCGGCCGGCACGGCGGGCAGGTCGGGCAGGTCGGACTGGAGGGTGCGGCGCCAGTTCCAGCCCTGGCGCATCAGCCAGTAGACCAGCGCCACCAGGATCAGCAGGCCGACGATCCAGCCGATGTGCGTGGGCCAGTCGTGGACCTTGGCCTTCTCCATCGCCAGCTGAGGGCTCGTCACGCCGGCTCGCCAGGCTCGACCAGCGCGCCGGCCAGCACGGTGGCCCGGCCGCGCAGGAAGGTGGCGTGCACCCGTCCGGGCAGGTCGAGGCCCTTGTACGGGGTGTTGCGGCTACGGGTGGCGAAGCTCTCGGGGTTCACGGTGCCACGGTACGCGGGATCGAACAGCACCAGGTTCGCCGGCTCACCGACCGAGACGGGACGGCCCTGCCCGGTGAGACGGCCGATCCGGGCCGGGCGGTGCGACATCCGGTCGGCCACGGCCTCCCAGTTCAGCAGGCCGGTGTCCACCATGGCCTGCTGCACCACGGACAGCGCGGTCTCCAGGCCGACCATGCCCATCGCGGCGACCGCCCACTCGCAGTCCTTGTCCTCGGCCGGGTGCGGCGCGTGGTCGGTGGCGACGGCGTCGATGGTGCCGTCGGCCAGCGCCTTGCGCAGCGCCTGCACGTCCTCGGCGGTGCGCAGCGGCGGGTTGACCTTGTAGGCCGGGTCGTAGCTGCGGACCAGCTCGTCGGTGAGCAGCAGGTGGTGGGGCGTCACCTCGGCGGTGACGTTCCAGCCCTTGGCCTTGGCCCAGCGGATGATCTCCACCGAGCCGGCGGTGGAGACGTGGCAGACGTGCAGCCGGGAGCCGACGTGCGCGGCGAGCAGCACGTCGCGGGCGATGATCGCCTCCTCGGCGACGGCCGGCCAGCCGCCCAGGCCGAGCTCGCCGGAGACCCGGCCCTCGTTCATCTGGGCGCCCTCGGTGAGCCGGGGCTCCTGGGCGTGCTGGGCGACGACGCCGTCGAAGGCCTTCACGTACTCCAGCGCGCGCCGCATGATCACCGCGTCGTCCACGCACTTGCCGTCGTCGGAGAAGACCCGCACGCCGGCCGCGGACTCGTGCATCGCGCCGAGCTCGGCGAGCTTCTTGCCCTCCAGGCCGACGGTGACGGCGCCGACCGGCTGCACGTCGCAGTAGCCGGACTCCTTGCCGAGCCGCCAGACCTGCTCGACCACGCCGGCGGTGTCGGCCACCGGGAAGGTGTTGGCCATCGCGTGCACCGCGGTGTAGCCGCCCATGGCGGCCGCCTGAGTACCGGTCAGCACGGTCTCGGCGTCCTCGCGGCCGGGCTCGCGCAGGTGGGTGTGCAGGTCGACCAGGCCGGGCAGCGCGATCAGGCCGGTGGCGTCGATCTCCACCTCGGCGTCGGCGACCAGGTCGGCGCCGATCTGCTGGATCACGCCGTCGGCGATCAGGACGTCCTGCGCGGGACCGCCGAGGATCTGGGCGTTGCGGATCAGGTAACTGGTCACTTGGCGGCCTCACTGGTGTTGGTGCTGTTGGTGTCCGAGGCGGTCGCGCCGCCGAGCAGCAGGTAGAGCACGGCCATCCGGATCGAGACGCCGTTGGCGACCTGCTCGACGGCGGTGCAGCGCGGCGAGTCGGCCACCTCGGCGGTGATCTCCATGCCGCGCACCATCGGGCCGGGGTGCATCACGATGGCGTGCTCGGGCAGCTTGGCCAGCCGGCCGCCGTGCATGCCGTAGCGGCGCGAGTACTCGCGCTCGGTGGGGAAGAAGGCGGCGTTCATCCGCTCGCGCTGGACCCGGAGCATCATCAGCGCGTCGGTCTTGGCGAGCGTGGCGTCGAGGTCGTAGGAGACCTCGCAGGGCCAGTTCTCGATGCCGATCGGCAGCAGGGTGGGCGGGGCGACGAAGGTGACCTCGGCGCCCAGCGTGTTGAGCAGCAGCACGTTGGAGCGGGCGACCCGGCTGTGCAGCACGTCGCCGACGATGGTGATCCGGCGCCCCGCGAGGTCGTTGCCGAGCCCGGGGTTGAGGTGCCGGCGCATGGTGAAGGCGTCCAGCAGGGCCTGGGTGGGGTGCTCGTGGGTGCCGTCGCCGGCGTTGATCACGCTGCCGTGCAGCCAGTCGGACTGGGCGAGCCGGGCCGGCGCGCCGGAGGCGTGGTGACGGATCACCACGGCGTCGGCGCCCATCGCCTGCAGGGTGAGCGCGGTGTCCTTGAGGCTCTCGCCCTTGGAGACCGAGGAGCCCTTGGCGGCGAAGTTGATCACGTCGGCCGAGAGGCGCTTCTCGGCGACCTCGAAGGAGGTCTTGGTGCGGGTGGAGTCCTCGAAGAACAGGTTGACGACGGTGCGACCGCGCAGCGTGGGGAGCTTCTTGACGGCCCGTCCGGAGAGCTGGGCGAGCTCCTCGGCGGTGTCCAGGATCAGCAGCGCGTCGTCGCGGCTGAGATCGGCGGCGGAGACGAGGTGGCGCACGGGATTCCCTACTCGGGCTTGGTCGGATCGGCGGCGAGCGCCTGAGAGCTACGAACCTTGTAGTCGCGGTCGCCGACCAGGACGGCGTCCTCGCCGTCGCTGTCGGCGAGCCGCACCTGCACGGCCTCGCGCAGCGAGGTGGGCAGGTTCTTGCCCACGTAGTCGGCCCGGATCGGCAGCTCCCGGTGGCCGCGGTCGACCAGCACGGCGAGCTGCACGGCGCGCGGGCGGCCGATGTCGCCGAGGGCGTCGAGGGCGGCGCGCACGGTGCGGCCGGAGAAGAGCACGTCGTCGACCAGGATCACCAGCTTGCCGTCGATCCCGTCGGCCGGGATGTCGGTGTGCTCCAGGGCCCGGGCGGGCTTCAGCCGCAGGTCGTCCCGGTACATGGTGATGTCGAGGGTGCCCAGCGGGATGTCCCGGCCGGTGATCTGGGTGAGCCGGGTGTGCAGCCGGCGGGCCAGGTGGACCCCGCGGGTGTGGATGCCCAGCAGCACGACGTCCTCGGCGCCCTTGGCGCGTTCGACGATCTCGTGCGCGATCCGGGTGATCACCCGGGTGATGTCCGCGCCGTCCAGCACCTGGTGCGGCGGTCGCGGTGTGTCGGTGTTCATGGTCATGCCGAAGCGGACCTCCTTCCCCGCCTCACTGGACGGGCCTTAAAGGATGTCTGGAAGTGGCTGCCCGTTCACGTGGCGGACGCCTCGCCCATGCTACCAGGGCGATCATGCGCAGCCCGCCCACCTCGGATGTCGTGTTCACGCAGAGGAAGCAGAGCATTCGCACGACTGCCCCATTCGGCTTGACGCAGCTACCTCACTCTACGTAACCTCACAGTGAGTTACGGAATGGGCGTCGTACCCACCGGTAGGACGCCCGGGCAGTCGGGCGCCGCACACCCTTGGGCCCCGCTCCCGCGTGACCACCTAGAACACAGAAATTCTCGTCCGGGGAGATCAATGTCCAGCGACTATGCGAAGCAGCTCGGAGGCAAACTCCGAGCCATCCGCACCCAGCAGGGGCTCTCCCTGCACGGTGTTGAGGAGAAGTCCCAGGGGCGCTGGAAGGCGGTCGTGGTCGGCTCCTACGAGCGCGGCGACCGCGCCGTGACCGTGCAGCGCCTGGCCGAGCTTGCCGAGTTCTACGGCGTCCCGGTGCAGGAGCTGCTGCCCGGCGGCACCCCGGGCGGCGCGGCCGAGCCGCCGCCGCGCCTGGTGCTCGACCTGGAGAGACTGACCCAGGTCCCCAGCGAGAAGGCCGGCCCGCTGCAGCGCTACGCGGCCACCATCCAGTCCCAGCGCGGCGACTACAACGGCAAGGTGCTGTCGATCCGCCAGGACGACCTGCGCACCCTGGCCGTGATCTACGACCAGTCGCCGTCGATCCTCACCGAGCAGCTGATCAGCTGGGGCGTGCTCAACCCGGACGCGCGCCGCGCGGTGCGCGAGGAGGACGCGAGCTGACCCCTCGCGGCTGACTCATCGCCAGCTGAAGAAACGTCACGGCGCGGCCCCACGGGGCCGCGCCGTTGCCGTTCGGGGGCACGCGCGGGCGCACGGCGCGCGCCCGCGGCTCCCGCCCGCACCAGGCGCCCCCTCAGCCCCGCGGCACCCGGGCGAGTTGCCGGGACTGCGCGACCAGCCGGCCGGCCTCGTCCCAGATCTCGCAGTCCTCCTCGAAGTAGCCGCCGGCCAGGTTCCGGGTGGCGTGGCTGACCCGCAGCCAGCCCGGCGCCGGCTCGGCCCGCAGCTGCACGGTCAGCTCCACGGTCGGTGCCCAGCCCGGCAGGCCCAGGTCGTAGGTGACCGGCGGCAGGGCGTCGGCCACCAGCAGCAGCGAGAGCGGGTCGGGCTCGCGGCCGTCGGCCAGCCGGAACCAGCCCTGGATCCGCCCGTTCATGCTCGGCGCGCCGACCGCCCAGCCGACCGTGGCCGGGTCCAGCCGCAGCTCGAACCGCTCCAGCAGCGCGGCCTGCGCGATCAGCTCGCGCGGCGCGTGCTCCATGCCGACGCACTGCTCGCGCGGCGGCAGCGCGGGCGGCTGGGCCGAGGTGCGCACCTCGCCGGCCAGCCCGGCCAGGTCGGTGAAGCTGGCCAGCACTCTGAGCTTCTCGACCGGCCGGCCCTGCTCGTCGGGCTGGGAGAGCGTGGCGGTGGCGGTGGAGAGGCTGCGGCCGCGGCGGATGACCTCGGCGCGGGCGGTGACCGGCCCGGGGTGCGAGGTGGCCTGGTAGTGCCCGGTGATCGAGACCGGGTCCGGGTGCTCCGGCAGCTCCTGGCGGATCGCGTTGGCGGCCACCGCGAGCAGCAGGCCGCCGTTCACCCCGCCGCCGATCTGCCAGCCGGCGCCGAGCTCGCCCCGGTGGCCACCGGTGCTGCCGTCGGGCGCCAGCGCGATGCCCCGGTCGAACTCGCTGCTGGTCACGGTGGTCATGGCGGTCCCGCCCTTCAGTTAAGTTACTGGCTGGTAGGAAGCTTACGCCAGCCCCCACAACGCAACGGCCGCCGGACCCATGGGGTCCGGCGGCCGTTGCCGCAGGCGCGGGATCTCGCCGTCGCGAAGGTCAGCGACGGATCGACGCCTTGTTCTCCTGGAAGCGGGCCAGCAGGCCGTTCACGAAGCCCGGCGAGTCGTCGGTGGAGAACTCCTTGGCGATCTCCACCGCCTCGTCCAGGACGACCGCGTCCGGGACGCCGTCCTCCCAGATCAGCTCGTAGGCCCCGAGCCGCAGCACGTTGCGGTCCACCACCGGCATCCGGTCGATGGTCCAGCCGACCGCGTAGGCCGCGATCAGCTCGTCGATCCGACGGGCGTGCTGGACGTAGCCCTCGACCAGCTGCATGGTGTACTCGGCGACCTGCGGGACGCCGTCACCCGGCTTGGCCTCGCGGCCGCGGGCCACCCAGTCGGCGAGCACCGACAGCGGGTTGGCGTCCCGGTGGTCGGCCTCGAAGAGGATCTGGAAGGCGTGCGTGCGCGCCTTGGTGCGAGCGGACGCCACGGTTACTTGTTCACCCGGCCGAGGTAGCTGCCGTCGCGGGTGTCGACCTTGATCTTCTCGCCGGTGGTGACGAACAGCGGCACCTGGATCTCGGCGCCGGTCTCCAGGGTGGCGGGCTTGGTGCCACCGGTGGAGCGGTCGCCCTGCAGGCCCGGCTCGGTCTCGGCGATGACCAGCTCGACGGCGGCCGGCAGCTCGATGTACAGCGGGGCGTTGTCGTGCTGCGCCACCAGGGCCTCGAAGCCCTCCAGCAGGTACTTGGCCGCGTCGCCGACGACCTCCGGCGAGACCGGGATCTGGTCGTAGGTGTCGAGGTCCATGAAGATGAACTGCTCGCCGTCCTTGTACGAGAACTGCATGGTGCGCTTGTCGACGTTCGCGGTCTCGACCTTGGTGCCCGCGTTGAACGTCTTGTCGACGACCTTGCCATTCAGCACGTGCTTCAGCTTGGTACGCACGAAGGCGGGGCCCTTGCCCGGCTTGACGTGCTGGAACTCGACCACGGTCCACAGGACGCCGTCGAGGTTGAGGACCATGCCGTTCTTCAGATCGTTCGTGGTAGCCACGGGCGCACTTACTCCTGCATATAGCTGTCAAGGAACCAAGGGACGCGGGCCTGTCCGCCGGAGAACGGCGGTCACAGGGCGAGGAGCTCCTTGGTGGTGATGGTGAGCAGCTCGGGCCCGCCCTCTGCAGAGGGGCGCACGACGAGCGTGTCCTCGATCCGGACCCCGCCGCGGCCCGGGAGATGAACCCCTGGACCCACGGTGACCGGCACGCGGTTGTCCAGCTTACCCGTCTCGCCGGGCCCGAGTTGCGGCGCCTCCCTGGTCTCCAGGCCGATACCGTGCCCGAACGGTCGGGGCGGCTCCTCGCGGTAGCCCGCGGCGTACAGCAGTTCGCGCGCCGCGCGGTCGGGCGCGGCGCACTCGGTGCCCGGGACCAGCGCCTCCCGGGCGGCCCGCTGGGCCTCGAAGACCAGCCGGTGCAGCTCCACCTGCCAGCCGGCCGGGGCCGCGCCGATCACGAAGGTGCGGGTGCAGCGGATGGTGTAGCCGCGGTACCGGGCGCCGAGCGAGACGGTCAGGAAGTCGCCCTCCTCGACCCTGCGGTCGGTCGGCCGGTGCGCGGTCCGGCCGGAGTGCGGGCCGGTGCCGACCGAGACCGGGAAGGCCGCCCCGTCCGCGCCGTGGTCGATCATCCGGCGCTCCAGCTCCATCGCCAGGTGCCGCTCGGTGCGGCCGACCAGGATCGACTCCAGCAGCTCGCCGAGCGCCTGGTCGCCGATCTCGGCGGCGATCCGCAGGTCGGCGACCTCCTGCTCGTCCTTGACCACCCGCAGCCGCTCCACGGTCCGGCCCAGGTCGTGCAGCCGCACCCCGGCCGCCTGCACGCCGACCGCCCGGTACCGGCTGACCGTCAGGTCGTGCTCCTCCACCGCCAGATCGGTGGCCCCGAACTCGACGGCGGCCCGGCCGGCCGGCTCGGCGGTGTCCTGCTCGGGCCCGGCGCTGCGGGTGGGCAGGTCGACGGGGTACGGGTGCTCGCCGGTGTCGTCGGGCGGGAGCTCGCCCGGGAGCACGAGCAGCGCGCGCTCCCGGGTGAGCAGCAGGCTCGCGCCGCAGGGGGTGCAGCCGGTCAGGTAGCGGACGTTGGCCGGGCTGGTGACCAGTACCGCGTCGGCCCCGCTCGCGCTGCAGTGTTCGAGCAGCCGCTCCCGGCGGGCCGCGTGCGCATCGGACATGGTCGCCAGCCTACGAAGCCGGGGCGCCTGACGCCCGTTCAGGTACGCCGGGCGGGGTGACGCGTCGGCGCGCTGGCCCGGGCGGCACGGGCGGCGGTGGTGGGATGGGCGGGT
The DNA here is from genome assembly GCF_007829815.1 of Kitasatospora viridis. Taxonomy (NCBI): domain Bacteria; kingdom Bacillati; phylum Actinomycetota; class Actinomycetes; order Kitasatosporales; family Streptomycetaceae; genus Kitasatospora; species Kitasatospora viridis. The sequence continues at coordinate 123,531 of NZ_VIWT01000001.1, forward strand.
GGAGTGGTTCACCGCGCCCGAGTACGCGCTCAGCCGGCTGGTGCTGCTGCGCCTGCTGGCCGCCGTCTACCTGCTGGGGTTCGTGGCGGCGGCCCGGCAGTTCCGCGCCCTGCTCGGGGCGCGCGGGCTGCTGCCGATCCCCCGCTACCTGCGGCGCAACGGCTGGCGGGAGGCGCCGAGCCTGTTCCAGTGGCACTACTCCGACCGGTTCTTCGCCGCCGTGGCCTGGGGCGGCGCGGCGGTGTCGGCGGGGCTGTGCGCCGGGCTCGGCGACGCCGTGCCGCTCTGGGCCTCGATGCTGCTCTGGGCGCTGCTCTGGGTGCTCTACCTGTCGATCGTCAACGTCGGGCAGACCTGGTACGCCTTCGGCTGGGAGTCGCTGCTGCTGGAGGCCGGCACGCTGGCCGTCTTCCTCGGCAACGCGGCGGTGGCGCCGCCCTGGCCGGTGCTGCTGCTGGTGCGCTGGCTGCTCTTCCGGGTGGAGTTCGGGGCCGGGCTGATCAAGCTGCGCGGGGACCGCTGCTGGCGCGACCTGAGCTGCCTGAAGTACCACCACGAGACCCAGCCGATGCCCGGGCCGTTCAGCTGGTACTTCCACCACCTGCCGATGCCGCTGCACCGGGTCGAGGTGGCGGCCAACCACGTGGCCCAGCTGGGGCTGCCGGTGCTGCTCTTCGCGCCGCAGCCGGTGGCCTCGGTGGCGGCCGCCGCCATGGTGGTGACCCAGCTCTGGCTGGTCGCCTCCGGCAACTTCGCCTGGCTGAACTGGCTGACCGTCGCCCTGGCGTTCGGCGCGCTGCGGCTGCCCGGCGCGCCCTCCCCGCACGGGCACCGCGCGCCGCTCTGGTTCGAGGTGCTGGTGCTGGCCTTCACCGCGCTGGTGCTGGCCCTGAGCTGGTGGCCGGCCCGCAACCTGCTCTCCCGCGGGCAGCTGATGAACTATTCGTTCAACCGGCTGCACCTGGTCAACACCTACGGCGCGTTCGGCAGCATCAACCGGGTGCGGTTCGAGGTGGTGGTGGAGGGCACCGCGGAGGCGGTGCCGCGGGTGGGCACCCACTGGTCGGAGTACGGCTTCCGCGGCAAGCCCGGGGAGCTGCGCCGGCGCCCGCGCCAGTTCGCGCCCTACCACCTGCGGCTGGACTGGCTGATGTGGTTCGCCGCGATCTCGCCGTCCTACGCCCGGCCGTGGTTCCCCGGGCTGCTGGACCGGCTGCTGGCCGGGGACCGGGCCACGCTGCGGCTGCTGCGGCACAACCCGTTCCCCGGGGAGCCGCCCCGGCACGTGCGGGCGGTGCTCTACCGCTACCGGTTCAGCACCCCGGCCGAGCGGCGGGCCGACGGCAGCTGGTGGCACCGGGAGCGGGTCGGGACGTACTACGCGGCGGTGGGTCGCTGAGGGCCGGTCAGCCGATCCGCAGCACCACGCGGCCGAGGTTGGCCCGGTGCTCAAGACGGGCCACGGCCTCGGCGGCGCGCTCCAGCGGGAACTCCTCCGAGACGGGCTTGACCCGGCCGGCCGCGAGCAGCTCCCAGAGCTCGGCCCGCACCTCGGCAAGCAGCTCCGGACGGTGCCGGGCCAGCTGACCCATCGACAGGCCGGTGACGGTGGCCATCGAGCCGAGCACCGCGCCCGCGTCCAGGGTGCCGCCGTAGCCGGCCAGGGTGACCAGGCGGCCGAAGGGGCGCAGCGTGCCGAGCGCCCAGGGCAGCACGGCGCCGCCTGCGCCCTCCAGCACCAGGTCGACCGGGCCGGCCTGCTCCTGGTAGCCGACCACCTCGTCGGCGCCCAGGCCGCGCAAGAAGTCGGCCTTGGCCGCGGGGTCGCTCACGGCCGCGACCACCCGGCCCGCACCGAGCGCCTTCGCCAGCTGGACCAGCAGGTGACCGACGCCCCCGGCGGCGTTGGTGATCAGGACCGTGGCGCCGACGTCGAGCTGACCGACTTTCAGGGCGGAGAGCGCGACCAGGCCGCCGTGCACCAGGCCGAGCGCCTCGGCGGCGTCCGCCTCCTCGGGGACCGGGGTGATGGTGGCCGGATGGGCCGTCAGGACGTCGGCGAAGGTGTCCGCGGCCACACCGCCGACCCGCTGGCCGACCTGATGGCCCGTCACCCCGCTGCCGACGGCCGTGATCCGGCCGACGAAGCTGCCCCCCACCTGCGGATCGGGGGCGTGGAACTGCTTGAGCAGCATCAGGGTGACCCCGGCCACCTCCGCGCGGACCTGCACCTCACCCGAGGCCGGGCTGGGCACCGGCTGCTCGTCGAGCACCAGCGCCGCCGCGGTGTCACTGTCGCGATGGAAACGGATCTTGCGCATCTGGCATCCCCCTTGTATTCGTTGGCGGTCCCAACGATAGCAGCTTTCATTGGGATGACCAACGGTTTTAGGATGTGCGCATGACCGACGCTCCGTTCAGCCGCCTGCAGACCCTCCCCAGCTGGCTCCTCGGCCGGGCCGGGGCGCTCGGCCACCGACTGGTCGCCGAGGCGATGGCCGAGGAGGACAGCAAGCTGGGCCACCACGCGGTGCTCGCCGCCGTGGCCGAGCACGGACCGCTCGCCCAGGCCGAGCTCTCCCGCCTGGTCCGGATCGACCCCAAGGACATCGTCGGGATCGTGAACGACCTGTCGGCCCGCGAACTGCTGGTGCGCCGCAAGGACCCGCGCGACGCCAGGAAGAACGCGATCGCGCTCACCCCCGCCGGCGCCGAGCTGCTGGCCCGGCTGCGAGTGCGCACCGACGCGGCCAACGAGCAGCTGCTGGCGCCGCTCGATCCGGCCGAGCGCGAACAACTACTCATCTTGGTACGCAAGATGATCGAAGGACGGATCGGGTGACCGTCGCCCCGGAGCGCGCCGGTCCGGCAGGATGGGGCACATGAGCGAGCTTGACACCGCCCCCGCCCCCTCCGACCAGAGACTGGTGCGCGGCGCGCGGGCCCGACACGCCATTGCCCGCCACGCGGCCGACGTCGCGTCCCTGGAGGGGCTCAGCGGCCTGAGCATCGGCCGGCTGGCCACCGACCTCCAGCTCAGCAAGAGCGGGATCGCCACCCTCTTCGGCACCAAGGAGAAGCTGCAACTGGCCGCCGTGGCCGCCGCCCACGAGGCCTTCCTGGACGCCGTGGTCCGCCCCACCGCCTCCGCCGAGCCCGGCGCCGACCGGCTGCGGCTGCTCACCGAGCACTGGATCGAGTACATCGAGGCCCCGCTCTTCCCCGGCGGCTGCTTCTGGGTCGCCAACCTCGCGGACTTCGACAGCCGCCCCGGGCCGGTCCGCGACGCCCTGCTGCGCCACCACCAGGACTGGCTGGGCCTGCTCGGGTCCGAGCTCCAACACGCCGTGGACACCGCCCAGATCGCCCCGCTGGACGTCGAGCTGGCCACCTTCCAGCTCGCGGCGGCGCTGGCGGCCGCGAACACGGCGGTGCTGATCGGCGACGAGCGCGCGGCGAGCAAGATCCGCCGGGTGGTCGCGGGGCTGCTCCGGCCCGTGGGGTGACGCCGTCACATCGACGGCCCCGATTCCGTCAATCCGTTGACGGAGCTCATTGACGGAGCTCGTCGGCGGAACTCGACGAAGGGGGCGCGACCGGTGGAGCACCAGGAATTCCCGGCCGAACTGCACGCGATGGCACGGCGATTGCTCGGTTCGGCCGAGGAGGCGGAGCGGGCCCTGCGGGAGGCCCGGCGCCGGGCCGACCGGGCGGAGGAGCTGAGCCCCTGGCTGACCACCCTGGTCGGCCGGGTCGCCCTGGAGCGGGTGCGCGAGCGGCCGGCCCGGGGCGAGCGGTCACCGTCCGGGGGGCAGCCGGAGCCGGACGCCACCGTCCCCGCCCTGCTCGTGGTGCTCGGGTCGCTGCCGCCCGCCGAGCGGCTCGCCCTGCTGCTGCTCGACCTGTTCGACCTCCCGCTCGCGGAGGCGGCCCGGATCCTCGGCGCGAGCGAGCAGGGCACCTGCCTGCTCGCCGAGCAGGCGCACGACCGGCTCCAGGGGCGGCCGCCAGTTCCTCGACATCAAGTATCTTGACCTCAAGAGTTTTCTCCGGCAGGCTGCTCCGCGAACGATCCGACCCGGGGGGACGCCATGCGCACGAGCAACGACGGACTGCTGGCCCAGCTGCGCCACCCGCCGGGAGGGCGGGACGCCCGGCTGATGCTCGCCGCACAAGGCCTCGACCGGACCGGCACCGGCATGTGGTGGGCGGCCTCGGTGCTCTACTTCACCTACGTCGCCCACCTGGACGCCCGCCAGGTCGGCCTGCTGCTCGGCGTCGCCGCGATCGCGGGCGTCGCCGGCTCGCCGATCGCCGGATGGCTCGCCGAACGCCGCTCGGTGCGGCGGCTGCTGATCGCCTGTCACCTGCTGCGGCTGGCGGCCATGCTGCTCCTGCTGGTCTGCCACGGCTTCGGCGAGCTGCTGCCGCTGGTCGCGCTGACCAGCCTGGGCGACCGGGCCGCCAAGACCCTGGAGATGCTCTTCGCCACCCGGGTCGCAGGCCAGCAACGGGCCGTCTACCAGGCACTCTTCCGCACCATCGCCAACGCCGGCTACGCGGTCGGCGCGGGCATCGCGGCGATCGGCATCGCGATCGGCACGGTCGGCGCCTACCAGGCGCTGATCCTGGTCAACGGGCTCTCCTACGTGGGTGCGGCGCTGCTGATCCGGCGCACCGGGCCGGAGGCCGGGCAGACCACCGCGCGGGCCGCCGCTGCCGAGCAGACCGGCCCCAACCCGTGGCGGGACCGCGGCTACCTGCTCTTCGTGCTGCTGGACGTGGTGATGAACCTGGACGACGGGGTGCTCAACGTCGGCCTGCCGCTCTGGCTGATCCATCGCACCCACGCCCCGCACGCCCTGGTGCCGGCCTTCCTGGTGATCAACACCGTCATGGTGGTGCTGCTGCAGATGCGGTTCTCCGGCTGGGCCGGCACCCCACGCCGGGCCGCCACCGCCGTGGCGCTGAACGGCGCGACGATGCTGGCCTGCTGCCTGGTCATCGCCTTCGGCACCGGCGGCGGCGCCTGGACCGCTGCCCTGGCGATGGTGCTCGCCGCGATGCTCACCACCGTCGCCGAGCTGCTCCGGTCGGTCAGCTCCTGGGAACTCGCCGTCTCGCTGGCCCCGGAGCAGGCGCGCGCCTCCTACCTGGGCGTGGCGGGCATGTCCCAGTCCATCGAGAAGGCGGCCGGCCCGCTGCTGCTCACCGGCGCGGTGTTCGCCGCCGGGCCGGCCGGGTGGCTGGCCCTGGGCGCCGTGCTGACCGGCGTGGGCGCCCTCCAACGCGGCGCCTGCCTGCGCCGGTTGACGGCCCTGCGGGCGGCCGCGGCGGAGCCGGTCACCGCGCCGCAGGAAGCGGCCGTGCCCGCGAACTGACACCGGGACAGCCCCGAGCTAACGGTTCGACAACTCCGGGGCCGGCGGCCCGTCAGCCGCGCAGACTGAACGCATGGTCGAAGCACCGGAGTTGTCGCCACAGCCGGCCCCCAGGGCCCCGCATCCCACGCCGTCCCGGACGGTCGGCACCGTCACGGACGTCCTGCTCGGTCTCGGGCTGCTGAGTCTGATCGGGATCGCCACGCTGGTGGGCGTCTTCTGCAACGCGATGGCGTTGTGGAGCAACTCGGAAGACGCACGGCGCGATCTCGGGCGGTTCGCGTGGTGGCTCGTCGTCGTGCTGGCCGTCGCCGTGGCGATCGCCGTCCTCGCCGCCCGGAAGGGGGCCCGGTGGACCGCGCGCATCCACTTCGGCGCGTCGGGCGTCCTCGCCCTTCTCCTGCTGCTCGCGGCGGGCCCGCTCACCGCGCCCCCGAACGTAGCCCTCGCGTACCGCCCCGTGACGGTCTGCCCGTCCGGCGGCTGAGCGAACGGCTCAGCGCTGCTGGCAGCGCGGGCACCAGAACAGGTTGCGCGCCGCGTGCTCCTCGGTGCGCACCTCGGTGCCGCAGACCAGGCACGGCTGGCCTGCCCGGCGGTAGACGTAGACCTCCCCGCCGTGGTCGTCGACGCGGGGCGGGCGGCCCATCGCCTCGGGGGTGTGCTCGGGGCGGACGGTGTCGATCCGGCCGATCGCGGCGCCGCCGCGCATCAGCTCGACCAGGTCGGCCCAGATCGCGTCCCACTCAGCCCGGCCCAGGTCGCGGCCGGCCCGGTGCGGGTTGACGGCGTGTCGGAAGAGCACCTCGGCGCGGTAGACGTTGCCCACACCGGCGAGCACCTTCTGGTCCATCAGCAGCGCGGCCACCGTCGTGCGGCTGCGGGAGATCCGCTGCCAGGCCTGCTCCGGGTCGGCGTCGGCGCGCAGCGGGTCCGGGCCTAGGCGGGCGTGCACCGCGTCCTTCTCGGCGGGGGTGAGGAGTTCGCAGGTGTTGGGGCCGCGCAGGTCGGCGTAATGGGCATTATTGACGAGCCGCAGCCGGATCAGGCCCACCGGGTCCGGCGCCTCCCCCGCGCCGAAGGTGTAGCCGCCGTACAGGCCCAGGTGGATGTGCAGCCAGCCGGCCGGGAAGCCGAGGAAGAGGTGCTTGCCGTCCGCCTCGGCCCGCTCCAGCGGCTGACCGTCGATCAGCTTGGCACCGTCGGCGAACCGGCCCTGCGGGCTGGAGACGGCGACCGGGGCGCCGCCGAACAGCCGGGTGTGCTCGGCGGCGAGGCGGTGCAGGATGTGGCCTTCGGGCATGGCAGGGCTTCCTCGTTCAGCGGACCGGGCGCCCGGCCAGCCGGGCCGCGATCATCCGGTCCAGCGCCGCCGCGGTCTCGGCCACGTCGAGCTGGGTGTTGTCGATGATCGGCAGGCCGGAGTTGTACCAGCCGGCCATCCGGCCGTGGATCAGCGCCACCTGCTCGTCGCTGAGCCGCCGGTTGCCGGAGCGCCGGGCGTTGCGGGCCAGCACGGTGTCCAGGCCGGGCAGCAGGATCACCGGGATCATGCCCGGGCCGATGTGCCGCTTCCAACCGCCCAGGCCGATCGCGGGACGGTCCGGGAAGACCGCGTCGTCGATGATGCAGGAGATGCCGTTGGCCAGGTAGTTGCGGCAGGCGAAGCCGCAGGTGCGGCGGGCCAGCCGGTACTGCGCCTCGGTGTCGCTGTTCCAGCCGGACTGCGGGTTGGCGAAGCCGGACTGCACCCACTCGCGGACGTCGTCCAGGCTGATGTGCGCGGTCGGCACCGAGCGGCGCTCGGCCCAATGGCGGGCCACCGTGGTCTTGCCGGCGCCGGCCGGGCCGATCAGCAGCACCGCGAGCGGGCCGACGTGCTGCGCCGGGCTCGGGGTGGCCGGGGGCAGTTGCACGGGGGCGCCGGTGGGCAGCACGAAGTGGCCGGTGCTGCCGGGCGGGATGGCCACCGCGGGCGCGCTGAGCGGCGGCCGGCGAGGTGCTGCGCCCGGAGCTCCCGAGGGCAGTGCGGGCACCAGCGGCGGGGCGGTCGGGCGGGCCGGCAGCGCCGGCGCGGACCCCTGGCGCTTCGGCACGGGTGGCGGACCCACCGGCCGTGGGGGCACTCCCCCGCCGTACTGCTGCGACACCTCGACACACCTCCCGCTGGGGACCCTACACGCAGTCCCGGCGGCGAGCCCAGCCCGCCACCGGGACCTCGGCAGGCCTCAGCGCTCGGCCAGCTGGTTCGCCAGCGCCCGCAGCGCCAACTCGTAGGAGCCGATGCCGAATCCGGCGATCGTCCCGGTGGCGATCGCGGAGATCACCGAGGTGTGCCGGAACTCCTCGCGGGCGTGCGGGTTGGAGATGTGCACCTCGATCAGCGGCGCGGTGCGCTGGGCCGCCGCGTCCCGCATCGCGTACGAGTAGTGGGTGAACGCGCCCGGGTTGATCACCACGGGAGTGCGCTCGTCGGCCGCCCAGTGCAGCCACTCGATCATCTGCTGCTCGGAGTTGGTCTCCTTGACCTCCACCTGGAAGCCCAGCTCCTTGCCGAGCGCGGTGCAGCGGTCGACCAGGCCGGCGTAGGAGGTGGCGCCGTAGACGTCCGGCTCCCGGCTGCCGAGGCGGCCGAGGTTCGGGCCGTTGAGCACCAGGACGCGCTGCTTGCCGACGGGCTGCGTCACGCGGACACCTCCGCGTACGCGGCGACCAGCAGCGACGGGTCCGGGCCCTCCAGCACCGAGGTCTTGCCCAGGCCGTCCAGCACGATGAAGCGCAGCAGGTCGCCGCGCGACTTCTTGTCGATCTTCATGGCGTCCAGCAACTTCGGCCAGGCGTCGGCCCGGTAGCTCAACGGCAGGCCGACCGAGGCCAGCACCGCGCGGTGCCGGTCCGCCGTCGCGTCGTCCAACCGCCCGGCCAGGCGGCCGAGTTCGGCGGCGAACAGCATGCCGATGGAGATCGCCGCGCCGTGCCGCCACTTGTACCGCTCGTTGCGCTCGATCGCGTGGCCCAGGGTGTGGCCGTAGTTGAGGATCTCCCGGCGGCCGGACTCCTTGAGGTCGCCGGAGACCACGTCGGCCTTGACCTGGATGGACCGGCGGATCAGCTCCACGGTGTGCGGGCCGTCCGGGGTGGTCGCGCCCTCGGGGTCGGACTCGATCAGGTCGAGGATCGCCGGGTCGGCGATGAAGCCGCACTTGATCACCTCGGCCAGGCCGGAGACGTAGTCGTGCTTCGGCACGGTCTCCAGGGTGGCCAGGTCGGCCAGCACGCCCACCGGCGGGTGGAACGCGCCGACCATGTTCTTGCCCTCGGCGATGTTGATGCCGGTCTTGCCGCCGACCGCCGCGTCCACCATGCCCAGCAGCGTGGTCGGCATGGAGATCCAGCGCACCCCGCGCAGCCAGGTCGCGGCGACGAAGCCGGCCAGGTCGGTGGTGGCGCCACCGCCGAGGCCGATGATCACGTCGCTGCGGGTGAACCCGGTCTGACCGAGCACCGACCAGCAGTAGGCGGCCACCTCGGCGCTCTTCGCCTCCTCGGCGTTCGGCACCTGCAGCACGATCGCCTCGTAGCCCTCGGCGGCCAGGTCCTCGCGGATCACGTCGCCGGTCGCGGCCAGCGCCTCCGGGTGGATGATCGCCACCCGACGGGCCTGACCACCGATCAAGTGGGCCAGCTCGCCCAGCAACTGACGGCCGATCAGCACGTCGTACGGGTCGTGTCCGGCCGAGCCGCCGACGTGGATGGTGACGGTGTCGCTCATGCTTCCTTCAGCTCCAAAGACTCCAGTACCGCGTCCGCCACCTGCTCGGGCGTGCGGCCCTCCGTGCTGACCACGGCGGCGGCGACCTCCAGGTAGAGCGGGCGCCGGCGCTCCATCAGCTCGCGCCACTGCTGGCGCGGGTTGACCGCGAGCAGCGGGCGGGGCGCGTCCAGGCCGACCCGCTTCACCGCGTCGGCCAGCGCCACCTCCAGGTAGGCGACCCGGTGGCCCTTCAGCAGCGCCCGGGTCGGCTCGGCCAGCACGGCGCCGCCGCCCAGCGCGAGCACCCCGGGGTGCTCGGCCAGCGCGGCGGCCACCGCGGCCCGCTCCAGCTCGCGGAAGTGCGGCTCGCCGTCCTGCACGAAGACGTCGGCGATCGGCTTCCCCGCGGTGGCGACGATGTCGTCGTCGGTGTCCCGGAACGGGACGCCGAGGTGCTCGGCGACCAGTCGGCCCACGGTGCTCTTGCCGGCCCCGGGCGGGCCGACCAGCACCACGCGCGGACCGGTCACCGGACGACCAGGTTGTCGAGGTAGCCCTGCACGTTGCGGCGGGTCTCCGAGACGTGGTCGCCGCCGAACTTCTCCAGCACCGCGTCGGCCAGCACCAGCGCGACCATCGCCTCGGCGACGATGCCGGCGGCCGGCACCGCGCAGACGTCGGAGCGCTGGTGGTGCGCCTTGGCCGGCTCGCCGGTGCGCACGTCGATGGTGCGCAGCGCCCGCGGCACGGTGGCGATCGGCTTCATCGCGGCCCGCACCCGCAGCAGTTCGCCGGTGGACAGGCCGCCCTCGGTGCCGCCGGAGCGGCCGGAAGTGCGCTTGACGCCCTGCTCGGAGGGGACGATCTCGTCGTGCGCCAGCGAGCCGGGGATCCGGGCCAGCTCGAAGCCGTCGCCGACCTCGACGCCCTTGATCGCCTGGATGCCCATCAGCGCGGCGGCCAGCCGGGCGTCCAGTCGGCGGTCCCAGTGCACGTGCGAGCCCAGGCCCACCGGCACGTTGTAGGCCAGCACCTCGACCACTCCGCCCAGGGTGTCGCCGTCCTTGTGCGCCTGGTCGATCTCGGCCACCATCGCCGCCGACGCGTCGGCGTCCAGGCAGCGCACCGGGTCCTCGTCGAGGCGGGCCTCGTCCAAGGGCAGCGGCAGCACGCCGGCCGGGGCCTTGGCGGCGCCCAACTCGACCACGTGCGAGACCAGTTCGATGCCGCAGACCTCCTTGAGGAAGGAGCGGGCGACCGTGCCGAGCGCGACCCGGGCGGCGGTCTCCCGGGCGCTGGCGCGCTCCAGGATCGGCCGGGCCTCGTCCAGCGAGTACTTCTGCATGCCGGCCAGGTCGGCGTGGCCGGGGCGGGGGCGGGTCAGCGCCTCGTTGCGGGCCAGGCCGGCCAGGATCTCCGGGTCCACCGGGTCGGCGGCCATCACCTGCTGCCACTTCGGCCACTCGGTGTTGCCGACCATGACGGCCACCGGGCTGCCCAGGCTCTCGCCGTGCCGGACGCCACCGAGGAAGGTGACCTCGTCCTGCTCGAACTTCATCCGGGCGCCGCGACCGTAGCCGAGCCGGCGCCGGGCCAGCGCGTCGGCCACCGCGGCGGTGGTCACGGGCACGCCGGCGGGCAGGCCCTCCAAGGTCGCGACCAGGGCGGGACCGTGCGACTCCCCCGCCGTCAGCCAGCGCAACGTACCCAACGGTGCTCCTTCATAGCGGACTCCCCGGGCGCCCGGGGCGGCGCCGGTCGGGCCCCGCCGGGGCCCGCGTCCCGATCCTTTCACGTCCCGGCACCTGGACGGGTCATGGTCCGGTTGGCGGACGCCAGGTGTTCACCGCGCGGTCCCGCGGTCCCAGGAACGGTTGCGGCCCGGGCCCTCGGGGCCGCCGGGTCGATGGTGCACAATGGACTGACCGCCGCCATCCCGCGGCCACCGGACGAGACGCGCCGTACCCGGACCGACAAGACGACGCACCGTCAGGAGGACGCCGGTATGGAGCAGGCCGTTCAGGTCTTCGGATCGATTCTGATCCTCGTACCCTTCGCGCTCGCCCAGTGGGGCCGGATCAGCGCGCACTCCCGCCCGTACCTGCTGCTGAACCTGTGCGGTTCGGCGATCCTCGCGGTGCTCGCCGGGCTCACCTCGCAGTGGGGGTTCCTGCTGCTGGAGGGCGTCTGGGCGGTGGTCTCGGCGAACAGCCTGATCGCCGCGCTGCGCGGGCGCACCCCGCGGGCCACCCACTAGCCGAACCGGCCGAGCAGCGGCTCAGCCCCGCAGCGCCGCCTCGCCGGCCGCCCGCATCGCCGCCAGCGGACCCTCCGGCACGCCGGTGAACTGCTCGAACTGCAGCACCGCCTGGTGCACCAACAGGTCGAGGCCGCCGAGCACGGTCGCGCCGCGGGCGGCGCAGGCGGCGGCCAGCGCGGTCGGCCAGGGGTGGTAGAGCACGTCGAAGAGCGCGCCCGGGGTGGCGGTCAGGCGCTCGGCGAACGCATCGGTGGCGCCGACCGGCGTGGTCGAGACGGTCAGCGGCGCCTCCAGCGCCCGCGCCCCGTCCGCCCAGTCGGCCGCCAGCACCGTGAGCCCCAGCCGCTCCCCCAGCTCGCGCATCTCGCGGGCCCGCTCGGGCGAGCGCACGTAGACCGTCACCTCGCCGTCGGTCAGCTGGGCCAGCGCGGCCAGCGCCGAGGAGGCGGTGGCCCCCGCGCCGAGCACCGCGGCCCGCTCGACCCGCTCGATGCCGCGCTCGCGCAGCGCGGCGACCAGGCCCGGCACGTCGGTGTTGTCGCCCCGGCGGCGGCCGTCCGGCTCGAAGACCAGGGTGTTCACCGCGTCCACCGCGAGCGCGGCCTCGCCCACCTCGTCCAGCAGCGGGATCACCGCGCGCTTGAGCGGCATGGTGAGCGAGCAGCCCGCCCAGCCGTCCCGCCGCACCGCGAGCCCCTCGACGAAAGCGGGCAGCCCCGCCTCGTCCACCTCGAACCGGCCGTACTCCCAGTCGGTCAGGCCCAGCGCGGCGTAGCCGGCGTTGTGCAGCACCGGGGAGAGCGAGTGCGCGATCGGCGAACCGAGCACGGCGGCGCGGTGGTGCATGGTCACCCCTGTCGGGTCGTCAGCTGATGGTCACTTGCAGGTGGTGGTGGCCGCGTCGAAGCCCCGGTGGTTGTCGGTGCAGTACTCCTTGACGTTCGCCGCGAACTCGTCCTTGGAGACCGAGAAGCGGGTCTCGGTCGGGCTCATCGCGATGAAGTAGACCCACTGGCCCGGCGTCGGGTTCAGCACCGCCTTGAGCGCGTCCTCACCGGGGTTGGAGATCGGCGTCGGCGGCAGGCCCGGGTTGATGTAGGTGTTGTACTTGTTCGAGCCGTCCTTGATCTGCGCGTCGGTCAGCTGCTTCGAGCCGACCGAGTACTGCAGCGTGGTGTCCATGCCCAGGGTGTGGTTGGTGGCGGTGGTGGTCAGCCGGTTGTTGATCACCCGGGCCATCTTGCCGAAGTCGGCCACGTTGTTGCCCTCGGCCTGCAGGATGCTCGCCTCGGTGACCACCTCGTAGGCGTTCTTCAGGCCGATCTGCGCGGCGGCGGCGTCCAGGCCCAGCGAGTTGTACTCGTTGACCGCGTTGGTGACCATCTGCTTCAGCAGGTCCTCGGGCTTCATGCCGTCGGCCACCGAGTACTTGGACGGCCAGAGGAAGCCCTCGGGGTTGTTGTTCGCGTAGGCCGGCAGGCCCAGGTTGGCGACGTTCGCCTTGGCCGCCGCGGCGGTGGTGCCCGCGCTCAGCTTCAGCTTCGTGTCGATCATCGCGTAGATCGCGGTGGAGGTCTTGCCCTCCGGAATGATCAGCGAGTCGCCGCCCGCCTCGCTGACCATCTCGGCCACCGCGGCGTCGCCGGACATCTGCAGCGCCATGATGTAGTAGCCCGGCTGCAGCATCTTGTTGGCCCGGTTGTAGGCGTTGACGAAGGCGCCGGTGCTCTTCACCACGCCCGCCTTCTGCAGCACCAGGGCCATGTCCGAGGCGGTGGCGCCGTCCTGGATCTGCACCTGCACCTTGCCGGTGCCGTTGCCCGCGAAGTCCGGCGGCGGGCCGAAGTGGCTCTTGTAGAAGCCGTAGCCCCACCAGCCGGCGCCGCCGACGGCGGCCAGCAGCACGACGGCGGCGGTCAGGCAGGCGCCGCCGTTGCGCAGGCCCGACTTCTTTCCCTTGGCCTTGCGCTTGGCCTCGGCCTCGGCGCTGTCGTCCTGGTCGCCGAGGAAGGAGCCGAACTCGCCGTCCCGCTCCTCGGCGTACTCGTCCTCGGCGTACCCGCCCTCGGGGTGCTCGCCGTCGAGGTGCTCCTCGTCGGTGTACTCGTCCTCGGCGTGCTCGGCGTACTCGTCGTACTCCTGGTACGGCTCGTCCGCGACGGGCTGCGGGTTGTCCAGGGCGGCGGCCTCGGCCTCCCAGTCGATGCCGTCGGGGCCCGGGCCGCCGGTGTGCTCCTGCGGCGCCGGCTGCTGGAGCTGCTGCGGCGCCCGGGGCTGGACCTGCTGCGGCACCTGCTGGAACTGCTGCGGCGGCATCTGCTGCGCCGCCTGCTGGAACTGCTGGGCCTGCTGCGGGTATCCCACCTGCTGGGCGTAGCCCTGCTGGTCGACGTAGACCTGCTGCTCGGCGTAGCCCTGCTGGTCCGGATAGCCCTGCTGCTCGGGATACCCCTGCTGCTGGAGCATCTGCGCCTGGCCCGGCTGCTGCGGGTAGCCGGCCTGCTGCTGGTAGCCCTGCTGCTGCCACTGCTGCTGGGCGTAGGGGTCCACCGGGACGTAGGCCTGCTGGCCGTAGGCGTCCTGCGCCTGGTACTGGCCGTACGGATCGTCGGACTGCTGGACGTACTGCTCGGCGCCGGGAACGGACTGCTGGTGCTGCGGGTGCTGCTGGTACTCCTGCGGCGGCTGCTCACCGTAACCGGGATCAGAGGGGTGCCACGGCTGGGAGCCGTAGCCCCGACCCAGATCAGTCATCGATTCCCTTAGGCCAACGGAACGGGCGGCTGATCTGACCTCCCGCCCGGGACGGCGTCCCGGCAGTACCTCGAACCGGCGTGCTAGCGCAGCGCCTGAGGGGAGACGTTACCGTACCGCAGGGTAAGGCCCACATTCCCGCGTTCGGCCCTCAAGGGCCGCCCGGAGTCGGTGAACCGCCGTGACTCGCCTGGTATGCGTTGAATTCGTCGACGTTCTTGCGCTGCTGTTCCTCACTGTCCGTGAACCTGGTGTCCCCGGGTCGGACGGTCACGAAGTACAGCCAGTCGCCCGGCGCCGGGTCCAGTGCGGCGTCCAGCGCCATCCGGCCCGGGTTGTCGATCGGGGTCGGCGGCAGGCCGGCCACCCGGTAGGTGTTGTAGGGCGAGTCGAGCTGGGTGTCGGTCACCGTGGTGTGCAGCGTGGTGCGGCCCAGCGCGTAGTTGATGGTCGAGTCGAGCTGCAGCGGCATGCCCCGGGCCAGCCGGTTGTAGACGACCCGGGCCACCATCGCCATGTCGTCGGCGTTGTCCGACTCGCCCTGCACCAGGCTGGCCACCACCAGCACCTGGTACGGCGTCAGCTGGTTCGGGCCGCCCTGCACCAGGCCGCTGTCCCGGAACTCGGCGCCGGACCGCGTCACCATCTGCCGGAGCAGCCCGAGCGGGGTGCTCTCACCGGTCACCGGGTAGGTCGCGGGGTAGAGCAGCCCCTCCGGGTTCTGCGCCGCCCAGTCCGGCAGGCCCAGTTCGCCGGCGTGGTCGGCGGCGGTGCGCTGGGCGGTGCCGGCGGGCTTGCCGAGCCGCTGGTCGATCGCCGCGAAGACCGCGCTGGAGCGCCAGCCCTCGGGCACGGTCAGGGCGTTGGCGTTGGCCGGGTCGCCGAGCACGCCGAGCGCGGCGGCGGCCGACATCCTGTGCCGCAGCGCGTAGGTGCCGGGCTGGATCCGGTCGGTGGCGCCGCCCGCGGCCTCGGTGAAGGCCTTGACGCTGGCCACCACCCCGTCCGCCCGGAGCAGTTCGCCGATCCTGGTCAGGCTGGCGCCCTGCGGCACCGAGACCTGCACCGCGACCCCGCTGCCCGCGCCGGCGTAGTCGGCCGCCGGGCGCGGCCCCTGGTGGGCGACCGCACCGTAGAGCTGACGGATCGTCAGGACGGTGCCGCCGACCAGCAGCAGGAGCAGCAGCAGGGTGAGCGAGCAGGCCAGCCGGGTGCGGTCGAGCGGGCGCGGTTCGCGCGGCACCGGCGGGTCGCCGGCCGGCGGCTCCAGCACCGGCGCGCCGAGGTGTCCCGGCGTGAGTCCGGGCAAGGTGTCGTGGTCCATCGCGCGCACCTGCGATCAGTCCGGACGGACCGATCGGTCCGGAAGGGATCGGGGCCCGTCCCGATGCATCGGGACGGGCCCCTCACACGGCACGCTAGGCCAGGATGATCAGCTGACCGGCTCGACACTCTCGCCGGGTGCCCGACCGCTCACCCGTTCGGTCTCCAGCGCGGCCTGCAGGATCACCACGGCGGCCGCCTGGTCGATCGCCGAGCGGCCCTTCTTCGCCTTCACCCCGGAGGCCCGCATCCCGGCGGCCGCGGTGACCGTGGTCATCCGCTCGTCCACCAGCCGCACCGGCACCGGGGCCACCAGCGCGGCGAACCGGCCGGCCCAGGCCCGCACCTTGGCGGCGGCCGGCCCCTCCTTCCCGCTCAGCGAGCGGGGCAGGCCGACCACCACCTCGATGGCGTCGTACTCCTCGACGATCTGCCGGATCCGGGCCGGCGCCTTGCCGCCGGCCGGCACCGTCTCGACCGGGGTGGCGATCAACCCGTCGGGGTCGCAGGAGGCGACCCCGATCCGGGCGTCGCCGACGTCGACGGCGATCCGCCGACCCCGGCGCCAGGCCGGCCGGAACTCCAGCTGAGGCTCCATCAGGCGGCGCGCTCCGCGACCAGTGCCCGCACGGCCTCGATCGCCTCGCCGACCGCGGCCGGGTTGGAGCCGCCGCCCTGCGCCACGTCGTCCTTGCCGCCACCGCCGCCGCCGAGCGTCTTGGCCGCGGTGCGGACCAGCTCGCCGGCCTTGATGCCGCGCGAGCGCGCGTCCTCGTTGGTGGCGATCACGGTCAGCGGGCGGTCGTTCGCCACGGTGAAGGCGGCGACCACCGCCGGGCGCGAGCCCAACCGGTTGCGCACGTCGAGCACCAGCTTGCGCAGCTCGTCCGCGCCGGTGCCGTCGGCCACCCGGGCGGCGACCACGGCCACACCCCGGACGTCCTCGGCGCCCTCGGCCAGACCGGCCGCCGCCGCCAGCACCTTCTCGGCGCGGAACTTCTCGATCTCCTTCTCGGCGTCCTTGAGCTTGGCGAGCATCCCGGAGATCTTCTCCGGCAGCTCCTCCGGACGGCCCTTGACCAGCTCGGTCAGCTGGGCCACCACGGTGTGCTCGCGGGCCAGGAACTTGTAGGCGTCCACGCCGACCAGCGCCTCGACCCGGCGCACGCCGGAACCGATCGAGGACTCGCCGAGCAGCTTCACCAGGCCCAGCTGGGCGGTGTTGCCGACGTGCGTGCCACCGCACAGCTCCTTGGAGAAGTCGCCGATGGTGACCACGCGCACCGAGTCGCCGTACTTCTCGCCGAACATCGCGATGGCGCCCTGCTTGCGCGCCTCGTCCATGGTCATCACCTCGGCGGTGACGTCCAGTTCGCGGGTCAGCACCTCGTTGATCTTCTGCTCGACGTCGGTCAGCACGCTGCCCGGCACGGCGGCCGGCGAGCCGAAGTCGAAGCGGAAGCGGCCCGGCGCGTTCTCCGAACCGGCCTGGGCGGCCGTCGGGCCGAGCGCGTCGCGCAGCGCCTGGTGGGTCAGGTGGGTGGCCGAGTGGGCGCGCGAGACGGCGCGGCGGCGGTCGATGTCGATGGTGGCGTAGGCCGAGGCCCCGAGCACCACCTCGCCGAAGAGCACCCCGCCGGAGTGCACGGTCACGCCCGGCACCGGCTGCTGCACGTCGCGGATCTCCACCACCGCGCCGGAGTCCAGCCGGATCCGGCCGTGGTCGGCGAGCTGGCCGCCGCCCTCCGCGTAGAAGGGGGTGCGGTCGAGGATGATCTCGACCTCGTCGCCCTCGGTGGCTGCGGGGGCCGGCATGCCGTCCACCAGCAGGCCGACCACGGTGGCCTCGCCCTCGGTGTTCAGGTAGCCGGTGAAGACCGAGGCGCCGGACTTGTCCGCCACCTCGCGGTAGGCCGCGACGTCCGCGTGGCCCATCTTCTTGGCCTTGGCGTCCGCCTTGGCCCGGTCCCGCTGCTCCTGCATCAGGCGGCGGAAGCCGGCCTCGTCGACCTGGAGGCCCTGCTCCTCGGCCATCTCCAGGGTCAGGTCGATCGGGAAGCCGTAGGTGTCGTGCAGCTTGAACGCCTGCTCGCCGGAGAGCACCGCGCCGCCGGCCTGCTTGGTCTCGGTGACGGCGGTGTCCAGCAGGTTGGTGCCGGAGCGCAGGGTCTGCAGGAACGCGGTCTCCTCGGCCACCACGACCGTCTCGATCCGCTTGCGGTCGCTCTCCAGCTCCGGGTACTGCGGGGCCATCGCCTTGATCGAGACGTCGATCAGCTCCTTGGCCACCGGGTCGGTGGCGCCGAGCAGGCGCATGTTGCGGATCGCCCGGCGCACGATCCGGCGCAGCACGTAGCCGCGGCCCTCGTTGCCGGGGGTGACGCCGTCGCCGATCAGCATCAGCGCGGTGCGGATGTGGTCGGTGACCACGCGCAGCGAGACGTCCGACTTGTGGTCGGCGCCGTAGGTGTGGCCGGTCAGCTCGGCCGCCCGGTCCAGGATCATCCGGCTGGTGTCGATCTCGAAGAGGTTGTCGACGTCCTGCAGGATGGCGGCCAGGCGCTCCAGGCCGAGGCCGGTGTCGATGTTCTTGCTCGGCAGGTCGCCGAGGATCTCGAAGCCGTCCTTGCCGTCACCGTGGCCGCGCTCGTACTGCATGAAGACCAGGTTCCAGATCTCCAGGTAGCGCTCGCCGTTGACCGCCGGGCCGCCCTCCTCGCCGTAGGCGGGGCCGCGGTCGTAGTTGATCTCCGAGCACGGGCCGCACGGGCCGGGCACGCCCATCGACCAGAAGTTGTCCTTCATGCCCAGGCGCTGGATCCGCTCGGCCGGCACGCCGATGACGTCGCGCCAGATCTGCTCGGCCTCGTCGTCGTCCTTGTAGACGGTGATCCAGAGCTTCTCCTTCTCCAGGCCGTAGCCGCCGTCCGCGACGGAGCTGGTGAGCAGCTCCCAGGCGAACTTGATGGCGCCTTCCTTGAAGTAGTCGCCGAAGGAGAAGTTGCCGCACATCTGGAAGAACGAGCCGTGCCGGGTGGTCTTGCCGACCTCCTCGATGTCCAGCGTGCGCACGCACTTCTGCACGCTGGTGGCGCGGGAGAACTGCGGCTTGACCTCGCCGAGGAAGTACGGCTTGAACGGCACCATGCCGGCGTTGACCAGCAGCAGGGTGGGGTCGTCGGCGACCAGGGACGCCGAGGGAACGACGGTGTGGCCGCGCTCCTCGAAGAAGCGCAGCCAGCGGCGGCGGATCTCTGCCGACTCCATGAGTGGTCCTTCCGGTTTAAGGGTGCTGACCCCGGCGCTGATCCAGCTGACGGGGCGTTGACGCGATGATCTGGGGGGTGGTGGTGCTGCGCGACGGGGGCAGGGCGGCCGACCGGGATGCTCCGGGGGCCGCCTCGATAGCTCGGCCCACGAGCGGCCGGCGCACCCGCGGCTCGACCACCGCGGTGCCGTCCAGCCCGAGGTCGGCCCGCAGCTGCTCCTCGCGCTCGGTCATGCCGGCCCGCACGTCCAGGGCGAACCGCCGGGCGGCGTCGCCGGCCCGCAGCGCGCCGCGGGCGGCGGTGCCGGAGAGGCTGTCCGGGGTGAGGCGGCGGGTCGCCTCCTCGGCCTTGGTCATGGCCCAGACGGCGGCGCCCGCGCCGACCGTCATCCAGAAGATGCGTCGTACCACGGTGCGTCAGCCCTTCACTGCTCGGCGGACCCGCGAGAGCAGGCCGCGGCGCGGGGCGGTGGCGGCGCGGACCTCGGCCCGGACCAGCCGGGCCAGCTCCTCCCGCTCGGCGGACTGCTGAGGCAGGGTCAGACCGGCCTGCTGGCGGCCGACCGCCTTGCGCACGCCGTAGCTGAAGGCCGCCATCTTGACCAGCGGGCCGCCCAGGGTGGCGGCGACGGTGGAGGAGAGCGCGTTCGCGTTGGCGGCGGCGTCCTGCACGTTGGCGGTGATGTCGTCCACCCGCTCCAGCTGCTCCTGCGCGCTGCGCACCGCGTCACCCGCGTCGCGCAGCAGCGGGACGGCCTGCTCGGCGACCGTGCCGACCAGCGCGGTGGCCTCCTTCAAGACCTTGGCGAGGCGGACCAGCACGACGGCGAGCAGCGTCACCAGGACAACCCAGCCGACGGCCACCAGCAGCCCGGCCAGCTCTGAGACGGACACCGCGCGCTCCCTTCCACTCCTCAGTACCGAACCCTATCGCGCCGGGACCCCCGGCTCCGCCGGATAACCGCCGGTGGGGCGGTCCCCGGTGGCACGGACCCCGCGTAACCTACCGGCTGGTCACCTCGTTGGGCCGCCCGGGGCACCGGTCGGCGGGCCCGGGGAGCCAGGAGGACCGGTGGAACGGCAGAGCACGGCGCGGCGCGGGAACCTGCCCGCTGAACTGACCAGCTTCACCGGACGGCACGCCGAACTGGCCGCCCTGGCCGCCCTGCTGACCGGCCCTCGGCTGGTCACCGTGACCGGGCCCGGCGGGGTCGGCAAGACCCGGCTGGCGCTGCGCGCGGCCGCGCTGGCCGCCGAGGAGGCCTTCCTGGTCGAGGTCGGCGAGCTGCACGACCCGCTGCTGCTCGGCCACGCGGTGCTGACCGCGCTCGGGCTCACCGACGGCACGGCGCGCCCGCCGCTGGACGTGCTGGTCGAGCAACTCGCCGAGCGCCGGCTGCTGCTGGTGCTGGACGGCTGCGAGCACCTGGTGGCCGCCTGCGCCGAGCTGACGGCGGCGCTGCTGCGGGCGCTGCCCCGGCTGCGGGTGCTGGCCACCAGCCGGGAGGCGCTGCGCACCGCCGGAGAGCACCTGCTGCCGGTGGCGCCGCTGCCGGTCGGCGCGCCGCCGGGGGTGCTGCCGGAGGCCGTGCGGCTGTTCGCCGACCGGGCGGCGGCGGTGCTGCCGGGCTTCGAACTGCGCACCGAGCAGCAGCGCGCGGAGGCGGTGGCGCTCTGCCGCCGCCTGGACGGGATCCCGTTGGCCCTGGAGCTCGCGGCCGGGCGGCTGCGGGCGCTGTCGGTGCGCCAGATCGCGCTCCGGCTGGACGACCGGTTCGAGCTGCTCACCGGCGGCGACCGCGGCGCGGCGCCCCGGCACCGCACGCTGCGCACCGCGATCGGCTGGAGCCACGAGCTCTGCAGCATGCAGGAACGTTTGCTCTGGGCCCGGCTCTCGGTCTTCGCCGGCGACTTCGACCTGGAGGCCGCCGAACACGTCTGCGCCGGCGACGGCCTCGACTCCGAGCAGGTGCTCGACCTGCTCGGCGAACTGGTCGCCAAGTCGGTGCTGCTGCGGATCGCCGGCCCGGAAGGCCCCCAGGGCCACCCGGTGCGCTACCGGCTGCTCGACACCCTGCGCGACTACGGCGCCGGCTGGCTGCGCGGCAGCGGCGCCGAGCACCGGCTGCGCCGCCGGCACCGCGACTGGTACCTGGGCCTGGCCACCTGGGGTGAGCTGGAGTGGTTCGGCCCCCGGCAGGCCGAGACCGCCGAGCGCACCTCGCTGGAGCACAGCAACCTGCGGGCCGCGCTGGAGTTCTGCCTCGGCGAACCGGGCGAGGAGCAGCTCGCCCTGCTGCTGGCCGGCACGCTCTGGTACTTCTGGGTCGGCTGCGGACACCTGGGCGAGGGCCGGCACTGGCTGGAGCGGGCGCTGGCGCTGGACCGCACCCCCACCGACGCCCGGGCCAAGGCGCTCTGGGTGACCGGCTACACCGCGATCCTGCAGGGCGACCGGGCCCGCGCACTGCCGCTGCTGGAGGAGTGCCGCCGCCAGGCGCTGGCCCGCGGCGACGACCGGGCGCTGGCCTACGCGCTGCACCGGCTGGGCTGCGCCGCGCTGATCGGCGACGAGCCGGCCCGGGCCGCCGAGCTGTTCCGGGAGGCCCTGGAGCGCTACGAGGCGGTCGGCGAGCTGAACAGCAACGTGCTGATGGCGGTCTTCGAACTGGGCCTGGCCCACCTGTTCCAGGGCGAGCTGGCCGAGGGCGAGGAGTGCATGGCCCGGGTCCGCACGGTCTGCGAGGAGCACGGTGAGCAGTGGGCCTACGCGTACGGACTCTACGCGCGTGCCTACTCGCAGTGGCTGGCCGGCGAGGTGCGCCAGGCCCGGGCCTTCGCCCGGGAGAGCGTGCGGCTGCACTTCGGCTTCCGCGACCTGGTCGGCATCGTGCTCGGCCTGGAGCTGCTGGCGCTGCTGGAGACCGAGCGCGGGGAGCTGCTGGAGGCCCGGCTGCTGCAGGGCGCGGCGCACCGGATCTGGCAGGCCGTCGGCGTGCCGCTGTTCGGCTCGGCGGGCTTCAACGCGGCGCACCGGGAGTGCGCCCGGCGGGCCCGGGCCGGGCTGACCGAGGCGGAGTTCGCCGACGCCTTCGACCGGGGCGGCGCACTGGACCTGCCGACCGCCGTGCACCGGGCGCTCGGCGAGCAGCCGTCGGCCGAGGCGCACGCCGCGGCGACGGACTGCGTGCTGCTCGGCCGGCGGCCGATCTGACGGACCCTCGGCTCCCCGGAACGCAACGGGCCCCCGCCACCGGCGAACCGGTGACGGGGGCCCGAGGAGGCGCTGAGTGCGCTACCCGCGGATCAACGCGAGTAGTACTCGACGACCAGCTGCTCGTCGCAGATCACGGGGACCTCACGACGCTGCGGCATGCGGTCCAGGCGGAAGGCCAGCGCCTTGAGGTTGACCTCAAGGTACTTCGGGGTCGCGCCCTCGCCCGCGTAGCCACCCTCACGGGCGACCTGGAACGGGACCTTCTCCTTGGACTTGTCCTTGACCGTGACGACGTAGCCCGGCTTCATCTGGAACGACGGCTTGTTGACCTTGCTGCCGTTGACCTGGATGTGGCCGTGCACGACCATCTGGCGGGCCTGGTAGATGGTCCGGGCGATGCCCGAACGCAGCACCAGAGCGTCGAGACGGGTCTCGAGCTCGGCGACCAGGACCTCACCGGTCTTGCCCTCGGCCTTGCGGGCACGGTCGAAGGCGCGAGCCATCTGCTTCTCGCTCAGGTCGTACTGGGCGCGCAGACGCTGCTTCTCGAGCAGACGGACCTTGTAGTCCGAGTTCTGCTTGCGGCCACGGCCGTGCTGGCCGGGCGGGTACGGGCGGGCCTCGAAGTACTTGACGGACTTCGGGGTCAGCGGAACGCCAAGAGCGCGAGCGATCTTGACCTTGGGGCGCTTCTGGTTCGCCATGGAACCGGAACCTCTTTCGTTCTGTGAATACGGCTGTCACCAGGTGTTGACGGAGGTCGCCTCTCGCGACCCGGAGAAAAAACCACCGGGGTGGTCAGCCGCTCTCCGGAGCCGGGCACGAACGTGCTTGTACACGGATCAGCAAGTGGTCCGTGACACCGATGACGGTGCGCGACGCTCCTGGCGGCACCGCCCGTGAGCGGGGCCGCGGGCCGTCGTCCCGCTGGTGCGGCCGGTCAGCCTGCTGGCTGCCGGACCCGGAACTTGGCACTTCGAGCGAGTATACCGGCTGCTTACCGCCCCTTGAGCCGGCCCCTGGTCCACTCGACCACGTCCGCGTAGCGGGCCTCGCCGCCGTTCCTGGTCGGCTCGTAGTACTCCTTGCCGTGCACCGCGTCCGGGGCGTACTGCTGGGCGGCGATCGAGCCGGGCAGGTCGTGCGGGTACTGGTAGCCCTGGGCGTGGCCCAGCTTGGCCGCGCCGGCGTAGTGGCCGTCCCGCAGGTGCGGCGGCACCGCGCCGGCCAGGCCCTGCCGGACGTCGGCCAGCGCCGCGTCGATCGCCAGGTAGGCGGCGTTCGACTTGGGCGCCAGGGCCAGCGCGATGGCGGCCTGGGAGAGGATGATCCGGGCCTCCGGGAAGCCGATCAGCGCCACCGCCTGGGCGGCCGCGACCGCGGTGGGCAGCGCCGTCGGGTCGGCCAGGCCGATGTCCTCGCTGGCCGAGATCATCAGCCGGCGGGCGATGAACCGCGGGTCCTCCCCCGCCTCGATCATCCGGGCCAGGTAGTGCAGGGTGGCGTCCACGTCGCTGCCCCGGATCGACTTGATCAGCGCGCTGGCCACGTCGTAGTGCTGGTCGCCGTCCTTGTCGTAGCGCACGGCGGCCTGGTTGACCGCGGTCTCGGTCACCGCCAGCGAGATCTCCGCCAGGCCCTGCTCCAGCGCCGCGCCGGCCGCCGCCTCCAGCGTGGTCAGCGCCCGCCGGGCGTCCCCGCCGGCCAGCCGGACCAGGTGGTCCTCGGCCTCCTGACCCAGCGTCACCTCGCCGTTCAGCCCGCGCTCGTCGGCCGTCGCGCGGCGCAGCAGCGCCCGGACGTCCTCGTCGGTGAGCGACTGCAGGGTGAGCAGCAGCGAGCGGGAGAGCAGCGGGGAGATCACCGAGAAGTACGGGTTCTCGGTGGTGGCGGCGATCAGGGTGACCCAGCGGTTCTCCACCGCGGGCAGCAGCGAGTCCTGCTGGGCCTTGGAGAAGCGGTGGATCTCGTCGAGGAAGAGCACCGTCTCCCGGCCGCTCATCCCGACCGCCCGGCGGGCGCCCTCGATCACCGCGCGGACCTCCTTGACCCCGGCGGTGATCGCGGAGAGCTCGACGAAGCGGCCCTCCACGGCCTGGCTGATCACGTGGGCCAGCGTGGTCTTGCCGGTGCCGGGCGGACCCCAGAGGATCACCGAGCTGGTCGCCGCCGGGCCCTTGGCGCCGGCCACCAGGCGGCGCAGCGGCGAGCCGTCCTTCAGCAGCTGGCGCTGCCCGGCCACCTCGTCCAGCGTGCGCGGGCGCATCCGCACGGCCAGCGGCGCCCGCCCGGGCTCGGCGGCCTGGTGCTGTTCGGCGGCGGCGGTGAAGAGGTCCGGTTCGTCCACCCCGCCACCCTAATGGGCACCGCGGACAGCCCGGGGCGGCTCAGGGGGTGGCACCGCTGTAGGTCAGGGTCGCCTCCAGGACCTTGGCGACCACGTCACCGCCGGAGTAGGTCGCGGTGCTGTCCGCGTTCAGGTAGAGGTGGGCGCTGAAGTCCGTCTCGCAGCCGGCTGGGTTGGAGCCGGCCGCGGAGGGACCGGACAGCTCCACCTCGGTGTCGGAGGTGCCCCGCACGGTGTAGCTGTACTCGCAGGTCAAGCTGCTGGAGAGGGTGAAGGTGGCCTGGGCCTGGGCCTGGTGCTGGTCCGTGCCGTTGACGATGTCCAGCGCCATGGTGCCCGCCCTGCCCGCCGGGTTCCCGTCCTGTCCGGCGATCGGGCCGGACCAGTGGCCGTAGAACTTGAGCGGGACGATCGGGCTCGCCGACGGCGACTGGCCGGTGCCGCTCGCACCCGCCTTGCCGCTCCCGCCGCCCATGTTCGCCACCGCGATCACCCCGCCCGCCAGCAGCAGCGCGCCGACGGTGATCACGATCGCCGACCTGGTGCGGTCCTTCGGCGGCGGCGGATCCGCGGGCAGCCCCATCCGCACCCGGCGGCGGCGCTCGGCCTCCTGGCTCGCGACCTGCCCGCGGCGCTCGGCCTCCTCGCGCTCCCGCTGGCGCCGCAGCAGCTCGGCGACCCGGTTCTGCTCCGGGTCCTGCACGGCCTGCGGCTTCGGCGGCGCCTGCGGCACCACCGTGGCGGCCGCGGTCGGCGGGTGGACCGGCGGGTGGGCCGGCGGCTCGGCCGGGCGCACCGGCACGGCCGCGAGCCGCTGGGTGCCCGGGTGCTGCACAGCGGCGTCCAGGTTCAGCAGCTCGGCCATCCGCCGGGAGATCCGCGCCATCAGCGGCGCGGCCAGCCAGCCCTGGTCCACCAGCACCCGGGCGCCCTGCGGGGCCAGCCGGGCGGCCAGCTGCGCCGGGGTCGGCCGGGCGGCCGGGTCCTTGGCCAGGCAGGCCGCCGCGATCTCCCGCAACTCCCCCTGCAGCGTGCCGAGTTCGGGCTCGCCGTGGGCCACCTTGTAGAGCAGGGTGGCGGCGCTCTCGGCGTGGAACGGCCCCTGCCCGGTGGCGGCGAAGACCAGCACCGCGCCCAGCTGGAACACGTCCGAGGCGGCCCCGAGACCGAGCCCCTGCACCTGCTCGGGCGACATGTAGCCGGGCGAGCCGACCACGTAGCCGGACTGGGTGAGCCCGGCCGTGGTGCTGCCGTCCAGCGCCCGCGCGATCCCGAAGTCGATCAGCACCGGCCCGTCCGGCGACAGCATCACGTTGGACGGCTTGACGTCCCGGTGGATCAGCCCGAGCCCGTGCACCGCCGCCAGCGCCTCGGCCAGGCCCGCGACCAGCGCCCGCACCCCGTGCTCGGCGAGCGGGCCGAACTCGGCCACCGCCTCGGCCAGCGCCGGCCCGGCCACGTAGCCGGTCGCCACCCAGGGCTCGGCGGACTCGGTGTCGGCGTCCAGCACCGGCGCCGTCCAGCTGCCGCCGACCCGGCGGGCGGCCTCGACCTCGCGCCGGAACCGGCCGAGGAACTCCGCGTCCGACGCCAGCTCGGACTTGACCCGCTTGACCGCCACCGTGCGCCCGCCCGGGCTGCGGCCGAGGTACACCTGACCCATCCCGCCGGCGCCGAGCCGACCCAACAGCCGGTACGGCCCGACCTCGACCGGATCCCCCGGTGCCAACGGCTGCATGCGCCTCTTCTCCCCCGTACGCCCGATCGACGGCCCTGATCATGGCGGCGGCCGGAGGTCGGACACAAGTCCGGTGCGTGGAGGCCCCCCGTCAGTTCCCGGGCAGGTTCACCGCCAGCGCGATCAGGCCGAGGATGAAGGCCGTCATCAGGCCGACGGTGGTCAGCAGCTTGAGCCAGATCCGGCCCTCGCTCTCCTCGCCCGGCTCCTCGCCGGTGGCCGGCAGCGGCTCGGCGGCCGGCCAACCCGGCTGGTCCGGGATCGGCCGGGCGTCGTACGACACGGCCGGCGCGGACGACACCGCCGGCGCGGACGCCGCGGCCGGCTCCGCGGGCGAGGGAGGCGCGGTCGGCACTGGAGGCGCGGTCGGCACGGGAGGCACGGCCAGCCGGTGGGTCTGCGGCGCCGGCCCGGCGTCCAGGTTCAGCATGTCCGTCACCCGGCGCAGGATCTGCGCCATCAGCGGCGCCGCCAGCCAACCGTGGTCCACCAGCGTCCTGGCCCCCTGCGGCGCCAGGCCCTCGGCCAGCTGCGCCGGAGTCGGCCGGGCGGCCGGGTCCTTGGCCAGGCAGGCCGCCGCGATCTGCCACAGCTCGCCGTGCAGCCCGCTCAGGTCCGGCTCACCGTAGAGCACCCGGTGCAGCACGGCCGGCGCGTGCGGGCCGGGGAACGGCTCGTGGCCGGTGGCCGCGAAGACCAGCACCGCACCGAGCTGGAAGACGTCCGAGGCGGCGCCCAGCGGCTCGCCCGCCGCCTGCTCCGGCGACATGTAGCCGGCCGTCCCGATCACGTAGCCGGTGCTGGTCAGCCCGGCGGTGTGGCTGCCGTCCAGCGCCCGGGCGATGCCGAAGTCGATCAGCACCGGCCCGTTCGAGGAGAGCATCACGTTGGGCGGCTTGATGTCCCGGTGGATCAGCCCCATCCCGTGCACCGCCGCCAGCGCCTCCGCCAGCCCGGCCACCAGCACCCGCGCCGAGTGCTCGCTGAGCGGGCCGAACTCCTTGACCGCCTCCTCCAGCGAGGCCCCGGCGACGTAGCCGGTGGCCACCCAGGGCTCGGCGGAGTCGGTGTCGGCGTCCAGCACCGGCGCCGTCCAGTCGCCGCCGACCCGCTGGGCCGCCGCCACCTCGCGGCGGAACCGGCCCAGGAACTCCGCGTCGGCCGCCAGGTCCGACCTGACCTGCTTGATCGCCACCGTGCGCCCGCCGGGGCTGCGGCCGAGGTACACCTGGCCCATGCCGCCCGCGCCCAGCCGCCCGAGCAGCCGGTACGGTCCGACCTCCGTCGGATCCCCCGCAGCCAGCGGTTTCACGCGCCCACCCCCATCGGCTCACTGACGGGCCATCATGGCGGGGCGGCGCACCCGGGCACAAGTCGGGTCAGGCCCGCCGCTCCAGCTCGGCCGCGTGGTCGGGGACGTACTTCTGGAGGTCTCGCGGCGGGCGCTGGTAGCCCTTCGTCGCCGGGCGCGGCGGCAGCGCCACCGGCGGCCTGGTGACGTCGCGGTAGGGGAGGGTGGAGAGCAGGTGGGAGATCATGTTGATCCGGGCCCGCCGCTTGTCGTCGCTCTCCACCACCTGCCACGGCGAGTCCGGCAGGTCGGTGTGGATGAACATCTCGTCCTTGGCCCGGGAGTAGTCCTCCCAGCGGCTGATCGACTCGGTGTCCATCGGCGAGAGCTTCCAGCGCCGCATCGGGTCGTCCAGCCGGTCCTGGAAGCGGCGCTGCTGCTCGGTGTCGCTGACCGAGAACCAGTACTTGCGCAGCTCGATGCCGGCCTCGATCAGCATCCGCTCGAAGGTCGGGCACTGGTGCAGGAACTGCCAGTACTCCTGCTCGGAGCAGAAGCCCATCACCCGCTCCACCCCGGCCCGGTTGTACCAGCTGCGGTCGAACAGCACGATCTCCCCCGCGGCCGGCAACTGCTCCACGTACCGCTGGAAGTACCACTGCCCGCGCTGGCGCTCGGTCGGCGCCGGCAGCGCGACGATCCGCGCCACCCGCGGGTTCAGGTACTGCGTCACCCGCTTGATCGTGCCGCCCTTCCCGGCCGCGTCCCGCCCCTCGAACACCACCACCAGCCGCACCCCCTCGGCCCGCACCCACTCCTGCAGCTTGACCAGCTCGTACTGCAGCCGCAGCAACTCGGCCTCGTACAGCTTCTTCGCCAGCCGGGGCTGCTTGGCGGGTGCATCGCTCACGGGGACTCCTGACGGGTCGGTAGCTGATGATCCCTCAGAGTAAGTCCGATCATCAGCACCCGCTCGCCGCACGGCTCAGCCCCGCAGCAGCCCCGCCGGGTCGAGCTCCAGCGCGAAGGGATCGTCCAGTACGGCACGCTCGCCCACCTGGACCAGGCGCTCCTGGTAACTGCCGAGCTCCAGGCGGCCGAGGTAGAAGCGCGGGGCCGGGTCGAGCTCGACCCTCCAGTAGTGCGGGATGCCCGCGGCGGCGTAGAGCGAGGGCTTGAGGCGCTTGTCACTGACCCGCGTGGAGGGCGAGGCGATCTCGATCACCACAGCGACGTCGTGGGCGCTCAGGGTCAGGCCGGCCTTCTCGACAGCGAGGGCGTCCGCGATGACCAGGTCAGGGATGAGCAGCCCGTCCGGAACGACGACGTTGACGGCCTCCAGTGCCTCGAACGGCGCGCCGACCGCCTCGATGGCTGCCGCCAGTGAAGCCCAGAGACGCGAACTGGTGCGCTGGTGCGGCACACCCGGGTTGGGGCTCATCAGCAGTGCCCCCCCGACCAGCTCGACCCGGTGGTGCGAGTCCTCGGGCAGTGCCAGGACGTCGTCCAACGTCCAGGGCCCGCTGTGCTGCTCAACAGCCGCAACGCTCACGGTCCTTCCTCCTCCTCCGAGTACCTGCCCACATTGTCCCCCGGAGGGGCACCGGGACGGTATCGGTTCACAGTGTCATCCGGATAAACGACGACCGGTGACGACCCGTTACGGCAAACGGGTCATCACCGGTCGTTGGAGCGCGTGCGGCGCGGGGCTCAGCTCTCCGGCTTCGCCTCGGTCGCGGACTTCGGCGTGGCGTCCACGCCGGCCTCCTTGCGCTGGGCCGCGGTGATCGGCGTCGGCGCGCCGGTCAGCGGGTCGCCGCCGGTGGAGGTCTTCGGGAAGGCGATCACGTCGCGGATGGTGTCGTAGCCGCCCAGCAGGGTGACCACGCGGTCCAGGCCGAGCGCGATGCCGCCGTGCGGCGGCGGGCCGTAGTTGAAGGCGTCCAGCAGGAAGCCGAACTGCGAGGCGGCCTCCTCCTCGGAGAGGCCGATCGCGTCGAACGCCCGCTTCTGCACCTCGCGCTGGTGGATGCGGATCGAGCCGCCGCCCAGCTCGGAGCCGTTCAGCACCAGGTCGTAGGCGTTGGACAGGGCGTTGCCGGGGTCGGTGTCGAAGCTGGCGAGCGACTCGGCGGTGGGCGCGGTGAACGGGTGGTGCACCGCGTGCCAGCCCTGGAACTCGCCCTTCTCGTCCTCGATCGGCTCGAACATCGGGAAGTCGACGACCCAGAGGAAGGCCCACTGCGACTCGTCGATCAGCTCGCAGCGGCGGCCGATCTCCAGGCGGGCGGCGCCCAGCAGCTCCTGGGAGGCGGTGCGCTTGCCGGCCGCGAAGAAGACCGCGTCGCCGTTCTTGGCGCCGGCGGCGGCGGCCAGGCCGGCCAGGTGCTCCTCGGAGAGGTTCTTGGCGACGGGGCCGCGCAGCTCGCCGGTCTCGGCGTCGATCAGCACGTAGGCCAGGCCCTTGGCGCCGCGCGCCTTGGCCCAGTCCTGCCAGGCGTCCAGCTGCTTGCGCGGCTGCGAGGCGCCGCCGGGCATCACCACGGCGCCGACGTACGGGGCCTGGAAGACCCGGAACTCGGTGCCCTTGAAGTACTCGGTGAGGTCGGTCAGTTCCTGGCCGAAGCGGACGTCCGGCTTGTCCGAGCCGTAGCGGGCCATCGCGTCGGCGTAGGACAGGCGCGGCAGCGGGTTGGGGATCTCGTAGCCGTGCACCTCGCGCCAGATCGAGCCGACGATCTTCTCGCCGAGGGCCAGGACGTCCTCCTGGTCGACGAACGAGGCCTCGATGTCCAGCTGGGTGAACTCCGGCTGCCGGTCGGCGCGGAAGTCCTCGTCGCGGAAGCAGCGGGCGATCTGGTAGTAGCGCTCCATGCCGGCCACCATCAGCAGCTGCTTGAACAGCTGGGGCGACTGCGGAAGCGCGTACCAGTGACCGGGCTGCAGGCGGACCGGGACCAGGAAGTCGCGGGCGCCCTCCGGGGTGGACCGGGTCAGGTACGGGGTCTCGATGTCGAGGAAGTCGTTCTCCTCCATCACCCGGCGGATGATGTTGCTCACCTTGGAGCGCAGCCGCAGCGCCTTGGCCGGGCCCTCGCGGCGCAGGTCCAGGTAGCGGTAGCGCAGCCGGACCTCCTCGTTCACCGTGCCGGGCTCGTACTCGGCGACCTGGAACGGCAGCGGGGCGGCCTCGGAGAGCACCACGATCTCGCTCACCACGACCTCGACCGCGCCGGTCGGGATGTCCGGGTTCTCGTTGCCCTCGGGGCGGACCCGGACGTCACCGACCACCTTGACGCAGTACTCGGCGCGCAGGCCGT
This sequence comes from Kitasatospora viridis, assembly GCF_007829815.1. Classification (NCBI taxonomy): domain Bacteria; kingdom Bacillati; phylum Actinomycetota; class Actinomycetes; order Kitasatosporales; family Streptomycetaceae; genus Kitasatospora; species Kitasatospora viridis. The sequence goes on from NZ_VIWT01000001.1 coordinate 154,184, forward strand.
GCACGGAGTCCAGGTCGCGGACCACGACCTGCACGGTGCCGGAGGCATCGCGCAGGTCGATGAAGGCCACCCCGCCGTGGTCGCGGCGGCGGGCGACCCAGCCGGCCAGGGTGACGGTCGCTCCGGCGTGCTCCGCGCGGAGCGTGCCCGCGTCGTGCGTGCGGATCACAGCTGCTTCTCCTTCAGGGTGGTGACGAGTGCTTCGAGTGCGACCGGGGCCTGCTCGCCGGTGGTCATGTCCTTGAGCTGGACGACCCCTTCGGCGAGGTCCCGGTCCCCGGCCACCAGGGCGAAGCGGGCCCCGGAGCGGTCGGCGGACTTCATGGCGTTCTTGAGGCCCTTGACGCCGAAGGCGAGGTCGGTGGCCACGCCGGCCCGGCGCAGCTCGGTCACCTTGGCGAAGAGCACGTTCTTGGCCTCCTCGCCGAGCGCGACCGCGTACACCGAGGTGGTCGCGGGCAGGTCGAGGGTGATCTCCTCGGCCTCCAGGGCCAGGAAGATCCGGTCCACGCCGAGGCCCCAGCCGACCGAGGGCAGGGCCGGGCCGCCGAGCATCTCGGACAGGCCGTCGTAGCGCCCGCCGCCGCCGATCGCGGACTGCGCGCCGAGCCCGTTGTGGACGAACTCGAAGGTGGTGCGGGTGTAGTAGTCCAGGCCGCGGACCAGCTTGGGGTCGTCCACGAAGGCCACGCCGGCGGCGGTGAGCAGCGCGCGCACCTGCTCGTCGTAGGCCTTGCAGTCCTCGCAGAGGAAGTCGCGCAGCATCGGCGCGCCGACCAGCTGGGCCTGCACGGCCTCGCGCTTGTCGTCCAGCACCCGCAGCGGGTTGATCTCGGCCCGGCGCCGGGTGTCCTCGTCCAGGTCGAGGCCGGCCAGGAAGTCCACCAGTGCCGCCCGGTAGACCGGGCGGCACTGCTTGTCGCCCAGCGAGTTGAGCAGCAGCCGGTAGTCGGTCAGGCCGAGCGAGCGGAAGGCGTCGTCGGCCAGGATGATCAGCTCGGCGTCCAGCGCCGGGTCCTCGGCGCCCAGCGCCTCGGCGCCGACCTGGGAGAACTGCCGGTAGCGGCCCTTCTGCGGGCGCTCGTACCGGTAGAAGTTGCCCGAGTACCAGACCTTGACCGGCAGGTTGCCCAGCTTGTGCAGGTTGGCCTGGAGCACCGCGCGGACCACCGAGGCGGTGCCCTCGGGGCGCAGCGCCAGCGCCTCGCTACCGCGCTGGGTGAGGGTGAACATCTCCTTGGTGACGATGTCGGTGGACTCGCCGACGCCGCGGGAGAACAGCTTGGTGTCCTCGAAGACCGGGGTCTCGATGTAGCCGTAGCCGGCCCGGCGCAGCGGGGCGGCCAGTGCCTGACGGATCGCCAGGAAGGTCGCGGAGCTGGGCGGGAGCAGGTCGTAGGTGCCCTTGGGGGCGGTGAAGGTGCTCAACTTCTCTTCCGTCACATTCCTCGTCGCGGTGCCGCGGGGCCATCCGACAACCCCATCACCTGCTGGAGGTACGGGTTGGTGGCGCGCTCGCGGCCGATGGTGGTCTGGGCGCCGTGGCCGGAGAGCACCACGGTCGCGTCGTCGAGGGGCAGGCAGACCCGGGCCAGCGATCGCAGGATGGCTGCGTGGCTGCCGCCCGGGAGGTCCGTGCGCCCGATGGAGCCGGCGAAGAGCAGGTCGCCCGAGAAGAGAACCGGGGGGATCTCCTCGCTCGCGGGCGTCCGGAACGTCACCGACCCCTCGGTATGGCCGGGCGCGTGGTCGACGGTGAACTTCAGACCGGCCAGCTCCAGTTCGCTGCCGTCGGTGAGCAGCCGCAGGTCGTCCGGCTCGCCGATGGTCAGCTCGCCCATCAGCGGCATCCCGATCGAGCGGCCGAGCGCCTTCTCCGGGTCGGACAGCATGTACCGGTCCGCCGGGTGGATCCAGGCCGGCACGCCCTGGGCGCCGCAGACCGGGACCACGGAGGCGACGTGGTCGATGTGCCCGTGGGTGAGGACCACCGCGACCGGCTTGAGCCGGTGTTCGCGGACCATCTCCTGCACTCCGGCCGCCGCCTGGTGGCCGGGGTCGACGATCACGCACTCCTCGCCGGCCGCGGGGGCCACCAGGTAGCAGTTGGTCCCCCAGGCTCCGGCTGGGAATCCGGCGATGAACACGGTTGACCTCTGCTGGCGTGTCGGGGTGGACGGGGGACGGGCTTGTCGGTGCAGCCTACCGGCGGTAAGGCACCGGTTGCGAACCGGATACCGGTTGCTGGCGTGCCGCCGTGCCGGTGGTTCGGATGCCCCGTTCCCGCCTTCTCACCGTGTTCTTACCGACAGGGTCCCTACACTTGGCGGCTGGTGGATGCGATGATCCGCCCAGCACATCCACACTTCCGTGCAGTACGGCGTTACCTAGGAGAGACGGCCCGGTGGTCACCAGCGAACAGCGGCGGCGGCAGCTCGCCCGCGAGAAGTACGAGCGGCAGCAGGCGAACCGCGTCGAGGCCCGGAGCAAGGCGAAGCGCCGCAACGCGATCATCGCCGGCGCGGTCGCCGTGGTGGTGGTCGCCGGCGCGAGCCTGGCCGCCTCCGGCGTCTTCTCCTCCGACGGCAAGAAGAAGGCCGCCACCGCCAGCGCGGCCCCGGTCGGCAAGGGCTGCACCACCCCGCAGCCCGGCTCGCCGAACAACAAGCAGTGGTCCACCGAGCCGAGCATGACGGTCGACGCCAAGGCCACCTACACCGCCACGCTGGACACCAGCTGCGGCACCGTGACCTTCACCATGGACGCGAGCAAGGCCCCGCACACGGTCAACTCGTTCGTCTTCCTGGCGGGTCAGAACTACTTCGACCACACCAAGTGCCACCGGCTCACCACCCAGGGCATCTACGTGCTGCAGTGCGGCGACCCGACCGCCACCGGCTCCGGCAGCCCGGGCTACAAGTTCACCGACGAGAACCTGACCGGCGCGACCTACCCGGCCGGCACCGTCGCGATGGCCAACTCCGGCCCGAACACCAACGGCAGCCAGTTCTTCCTGGTCTACAAGGACACCCAGCTGCCCGCCAGCTACACCCCGTTCGGCAAGATCACCGGCGGCATGGACGTGCTGAACAACATCGCCCAGGCCGGCGAGAACGACGCGAACGGACAGGGCGACGGCGCCCCGAACGCCACCGTGGTGTTCAACAAGGTGACCGCCGTCAAGGACTGACCCGGTCCGCCGGAAATCGACCCGGCCCGGATGCGGACAGCACCGGGCCTGGTCGCCTATGTTGCTGTTGTATAGGGTGCCCTGGCCCGCCGCCGTCACCCAGGGCAGCACCGCAAGCACCTGGAAGACTCGGGCGGGCAGGGACGACGGGCCATCGGTCCGCCGCACATTCAACTGTGGACGACGGATCCGCACCCAGTCGGTGACGGGACGTCATGTGGAGGAGGCGCTGTGAGCAGCGACCCGTGGGGCCGTGTCGACGAGCAGGGGACCGTCTACGTCAGGACGGCCGAGGGCGAACGCGTCGTCGGCTCCTGGCAGGCGGGCTCCCCGGAGGAGGCTCTCGCCTACTTCGAGCGCAAGTACCAGGGCCTGTCCGCCGAGATCGGGCTCCTGGAGCACCGGGTGCGCAAGACCGACCTCGGTGCCAAGGACGCCCAGACCGCGCTGGACCACCTGCGCGCCCAGGTCGTCGAGGGCCACGCGGTCGGCGACCTGGCCGCCCTGGCCCAGCGCCTGGACACCCTGGCCGGTGAGATCGAGACCCGCCAGGTGGAGCGCAAGGCGGCCCGCGCCAAGGCCACCGAGGAGACCCGCACCGCCAAGGAGGCGCTGGTCGCCGAGGCGGAGCAGCTCGCCGAGTCCACCCAGTGGCGGGAGGCCGGCGACCGGCTGCGCGCCCTGGTGGACACCTGGAAGGGCCTGCCCCGCCTGGACCGCAAGAGCGACGACGAGCTGTGGCACCGCTTCTCGCACGCCCGCTCGGTCTTCTCCAAGCACCGCAAGGCGCACTTCGCGCAGCTGGACGCGGAGCGGGACCAGGCCCGGGCGGTCAAGGAGCGGCTGGTCACCGAGGCCGAGGCGCTCTCGAACTCCACCGAGTGGGGCGACACGGCGGCCCGCTACCGCGACCTGATGGCGCAGTGGAAGGCCGCGGGCCGGGCCCAGCGCGACGCCGAGGACGAGCTGTGGGCGCGGTTCCGCGGCGCCCAGGACGTCTTCTTCCAGGCCCGTTCGGCGATCTTCACCGAGCGGGACGCGGAGCAGGCGGAGAACCAGAAGCTGAAGGAGGCGCTGGCCGCCGAGGCCGAGGCGATCCTGCCGATCACCGACATCAAGGCGGCCAAGGCGGCGCTGCGCGGCGTCAGCGAGCGCTGGGAGGCGATCGGCCACGTGCCGCGCGACGCCAAGCCGCGCCTGGACGGCCGGCTGGGTGCGGTCGAGCGGGCGATCCGCGAGGCCGAGGACGCCGAGTGGCAGCGCTCCAACCCGGAGGCCAAGGCCCGCGCGACCGGCATGACCAGCCTGCTGCAGGCCGCCGTGGACAAGCTCCAGGGCGAGCTGGACAAGGCCCGGGCGGCCGGCAACGCGAGCAAGGCGGCCAAGCTTGAGGGCGAGCTGGCGGGCCGTCAGGCGCTGCTCGACCAGGCGCTGAAGAGCCTGCAGGAGTTCAGCGGCTGATCCGCCGTCAGCACGACGGTCCGCCGTCAGCACAACGGGAAGGGGCCCACCGCCGCGGCGGTGGGCCCCTTCCCGTTGCTCACTTCCGGGCCGAGGTGACCCGGTAGACGTCGTAGACGCCCTCCACCCCGCGCACCGCCTTGAGCACGTGCCCCAGGTGCTTGGGGTCGCCCATCTCGAAGGTGAACCGGCTCATCGCCACCCGGTCCCGGGAGGTCTGCACGGCCGCCGACAGGATGTTGACGTGCTGGTCGGAGAGCACCCGGGTGACGTCCGAGAGCAGTCGCGAGCGGTCCAGCGCCTCGACCTGGATCGCCACCAGGAAGACCGAGGACTGGGTGGGCGCCCACTCGACCTCGATCATCCGCTCGGGCTGCTGGGTCAACGAGTCCACGTTGACGCAGTCCGCCCGGTGCACCGAGACGCCGTTGCCCCGGGTGACGAAGCCGACGATCGGGTCGCCCGGCACCGGGGTGCAGCAGCGGGAGAGCTTGACCCAGACGTCGTCGACGCCCTTCACGATCACGCCCGGGTCGCCCTTGGCCCGGCGGCGCCGCTGCGCCCGGCCCTCGTGGCTGGGCACGGTGGCGGTCTCGGCGTACTCCTCGGTGGCGCCCTCCTCGCCGCCGAGCGCCTGGACCAGCTTCTGCACGATCGACTGGGCCGAGACGTGGCCCTCGCCGATCGCCGCGTACAGCGAGGAGATGTCCGGGTAGCGCATCTCGTGGGCCAGGGTGACCAGCGAGTCGCCGGTGAGGATCCGCTGGATCGGCAGGCCCTGCTTGCGCATCGCCCGGGCGATCGCCTCCTTGCCCTGCTCGATCGCCTCCTCGCGGCGCTCCTTGGAGAACCAGGCCTTGATCTTGTTGCGGGCCCGCGGCGACTTGACGAAGGTCAGCCAGTCCCGGGACGGGCCGGCGCCCTCCGCCTTGGAGGTGAAGACCTCGACCGTGTCGCCGTTCTCCAGGGTGGATTCCAGCGGCACCAGCCGACCGTTGACCCGGGCTCCTATGCACCGGAAGCCGACCTCGGTGTGCACCGCGAAGGCGAAGTCCACCGGGGTGGCGCCGGCGGGCAGGGCTATCACGTCGCCCTTGGGGGTGAAGACGAAGACCTCGTTGTTGGACAGGTCGAAGCGCAGCGACTCCAGGAACTCGCTGGGGTCCTCGGTCTCCTTCTGCCAGTCCAGCAGCTGGCGCAGCCAGGCCATCTCGTTGACCGCGCCGGCCTTGTCCTCCTTGCGCACCTGGGTCGGGGTGTCGGTGCGCACCTTGGAGGTGCCGGCCACCGCGCGCTGCTTGTACTTCCAGTGCGCGGCGATGCCGTACTCGGCCCGGCGGTGCATGTCGAAGGTGCGGATCTGCAGTTCGACCGGCTTGCCCCCGGGACCGATCACCGTGGTGTGCAGCGACTGGTACATGTTGAACTTGGGCATCGCGATGTAGTCCTTGAACCGGCCGGGGACCGGGTTCCACCGCGCGTGGATGGTGCCGAGCGCCGCGTAGCAGTCCCGCACCGTGTCGACCAGGACCCGGATGCCCACCAGGTCGTAGATCTCGGCGAAGTCGCGGCCGCGGACGATCATCTTCTGGTAGACCGAGTAGTAGTGCTTCGGCCGGCCGGTGACCGAGGCGGAGATCCGGGCCCCGCGCAGGTCGTGCTGCACCTGGTCGATCACGGTGGCCAGGTACTCGTCCCGCTTCGGCGCGCGCTCGGCGACCAGCCGGACGATCTCGTCGTACATCTTGGGGTAGAGGATGGCGAAGGCCAGGTCCTCCAGCTCCCACTTGATGGTGTTCATGCCCAGCCGGTGCGCCAGCGGGGCGTAGATCTCCAGCGTCTCGCGGGCCTTCTTCTCCTGCTTCTCCCGCTTGAGGTAGCGCATGGTGCGCATGTTGTGCAGCCGGTCGGCGAGCTTGATCACCAGGACCCGGGGGTCCTTGGCCATCGCGACGACCATCTTGCGAACCGTTTCCGCTTGCGCGGCCTCGCCGAACTTGACCTTGTCCAGCTTGGTGACGCCGTCCACCAGCAGCGCGACCGAGTCGCCGAAGTCCTGGCGCAGCGTCTCCAGGCCGTAGTCGGTGTCCTCGACGGTGTCGTGCAGCAGACCGGCCATCAGGGTCGGGGCGTCCATGCCCAGTTCGGCCAGGATGGTGGCGACGGCCAGCGGGTGGGTGATGTAGGGGTCGCCGCTCTTGCGCTTCTGGCCGCGGTGCCAGCGCTCGGCCACCGTGTAGGCGCGCTCGATGTCGCGCAGCAGGGCCGGGTCGGCCTTCGGGTCCTGGGCCCGGATGGTGCGGAACAGCGGCTCCAGCACCGGGTTGTGCACGGCGCTGCGCTGGCCGCCGAAGCGGGCCAGCCGGGCCCGCATGCCGCCGCTGGCGGAGGCCTGGCGCAGCGCGGGGCCGACCGCGCGGGCCAGCCCGGAGGGGGGTGCCGGCCGCGCCGAGGTGGCGCCGGACGGCGCGGGCTGGCGGGCGCTCTCCTCGTTGGCGGGCGCCGCGCCCGTGTGCTGGGCCTCGTCGGGCAACGACACTCCTCGGTACGCACCGGATGAACCTTCATGGTACCGAGCGCGGCGCGGCGGCGGCCGACCGGTGCGCCCCTGACATGCCGAGAGCGGTGATCGCGTGTGCGATCACCGCTCTTCGGAACGGTCCGGTGTCAGACCGTGACCAGGGTCTCCAGCGGAGCCCCGGCCAGGTGCGGGGCGAGCCGCTCGCGCCCGTCGAGGAAGCCGAGCTCCATCAGCACGACCACGCCGACCAGTTCGGCGCCGGCCCGCTGGACCAGGTCCAGCGAGGCGGCGATGGTGCCGCCGGTGGCCAGCACGTCGTCCACCACCAGCACCTTCTCCCCGGGGGCGAAGGCGTCGCACTGCACCTCAAGGGTGGCCGAGCCGTACTCCAGGTCGTAGGACTTCTGGAAGACCTCGCCGGGCAGCTTGCCCTTCTTGCGGATCGGCACGAAGCCCAGGCCCGCCGCGACGGCCGCCGGAGCGGCCAGCACGAACCCGCGGGCCTCCAGACCGACCACCTTGGTGGCGCCCAGCTCCTTCGCCCGCTCGGCCAGCGCCCGGGTGAGCGCCCCGAAGGCCTCGGCGTCGGCGAGCAGCGGGGCGATGTCCTTGAACAGCACCCCCGGCTTCGGGTAGTCGGGCACGTCCCGGATCCTGCTGTTCAGCAGGTCGGTCAAGGCGGTGTCGGTCACGGGGTTCCCCATCTCAGCGCTTGCCGGAGGGCCGGCCCTTGCCGCGGGCCCGGCCCGTCGGCTGGTTACGCTGACCGACCATACCCGCCGCGACACCGTCGGCCACGGCCTGCTCGGCCTCGTCCACCGGCTCCGCGGTCGTGCCGGCCGCCTCGGCGGCGGCCGCCGCCTTGGCGTCCGCCGCGCGCCGCTGGGCGACCCGCTTGGCCAGCGCCCGCATCTGCGGGGTCTGCTCCTTGAGCTGCGCCAGCAGCGGGGTGGCGACGCAGATCGAGGAGTAGGCACCGGCCGACAGGCCGATGAACAGCGCCAGCGAGATGTCGTTCAGGGTGCCGGCGCCGAGGATGCCGCCGCCGATGAAGAGCAGTGCGGCGACCGGCAGCAGCGCCACCACCGTGGTGTTGAGCGAACGCACCAGGGTCTGGTTGAGGCCGGCGTTGGCCGCCTCGCTGTAGGTGAGCTTGTTCTGCTTCTCGATGTCCTTGGTGTTCTCCTTCACGGTGTCGAAGACGACGACCGTGTCGTAGAGCGAGTAACCGAGGATGGTCAGGAAGCCGATCACCGTGCCCGGGCTGACCTCGAAGCCGACCACCGCGTAGACGCCGATGGTGATCAGCAGGTCGTGCACGAGGGCGACCAGCGCGGCCAGCGCCATCCGCCACTCGAAGGCGATCGCCAGGTAGGCGGTGACCAGGACCATGAAGATCACCAGGCCGAGCAGCGCCTTCTGGGAGATCTCGTGGCCCCAGCTCGGGCCGACCACCTGGGCGTCGATGTTGGCGGCGTCCACGCCCAGGTCGGTGGAGAGGTCCTTGACGACGGTGTCCGAGGACACCTTCTCGTCGGCGCTGACCTGGATCCGGATCTTGCCGTCACCGGTGGACTGCACCTGCGAGGTGGAGTCCCCGACGATCTTGTTGATCTCGGTCTGCGCCTGGCTGATCGTCAGTCCGGGCTTGGTGACGGTGTAGACCGACCCGCCCTTGAACTCGATGCCCAGGTGCAGCCCGACCGTCGACAGTCCGATGACCGCCACCAGGGCGATGACCCCGGAGATGCTGTACCAGAGCTTGCGGCGGCCGACGAAGTCGAAGCTGATCTCGCCCCGGTAGAGACGGTGGCCGAGGTTGCTGAAGCGTGACATTGCGTCAGGCCTCCTTGACGGCGGCGGCAGGGGTGCCGGAGCGGCGGCGGGTGCTGCGCAGCGGCGGACGGGCGCCCAGCCGCTTCGGGTCCAGACCGGACCACGGGTGGCCGTTGGCGAAGAACTTCCGACGGGCCAGCAGCGTGATCATCGGCTTGGTGAAGAGGAAGATCACCACGATGTCGAGCAGCGTGGTCAGGCCCAGCGTGAACGCGAAGCCCTGCACCTTGCCCACCGACACCACGTACAGCACCGCGGCACACAGGAACGAGACGAAGTCCGACACCAGGATGGTGCGCCGGGCGCGCGGCCAGGCCCGCTGGACCGCCGGGCGCAGCTGGGCGCCCTCGCGGACCTCGTCGCGGATCCGTTCGAAGTAGACGATGAACGAGTCGGCCGTGATGCCGATCGCCACGATCGCACCGCAGACCGCCGGCAGGTTCAGCGCGAAGCCGATGCTGGCGCCCAGCAGCGTCATGATCGAGTAGGTCAGGATCGCGGAGACCACCAGACCGGCGATCGAGACCAGGCCCAGGCCGCGGTAGTAGACCAGCGAGTAGATGATCACCAGCGCCAGGCCGATCGCGCCGGCCAGCAGGCCGGCGTGCAGCTGGTCGCCGCCGAGCGCGGCGGACACGGTGGTCACGTCGCTCTTGGCGAAGCTCAGCGGCAGCGCGCCGTAGCTGAGCACGTTGGCCAGGCTGCTGGCCTGCTCCTGGGTGAAGGTGCCGTTGATCACCGCGTTGCCGCCGGTGATCGACTGCGCCACGTAGGGGTGCGAGACGACGTTGCCGTCCAGCACGATGGCGAACTCGTTGGCCGGCTGCTGCTGGGTGGCGAGCTGGCCGGTGGTGGTCGCGAAGTCCTTCGAACCCTTGTCGTTGAAGGCCAGCTGCACCTCCCAGCCGTTGGCCTGCTGGGTGTCGTAACCCGCGGTGGCCTTGGAGACGTCCTTGCCGTTCACCTCGACCGGGCCGAGCAGGAACTTGTTGTAGGCCTTCTGGTTCCCGGCGCCCGTGGGCTCCGGGTCGGTGGAGCAGGCGACGGTCGGCTTGCTCGGGTCGGCGGCCTGGTAGTCCTTGCGCTGCGACGCCTGCGAGCAGTCCAGGTTGGCGTACTGCTGCTGGACGTCGGCCGGGATCGCGGCGTTCGGGTCGGCCGCCGGCGGGGCGGCGGACGGGTTGGCCAGCGACGGCGCGGACGGCGCGGCCGACGGGGCGGCCGAGGCGGCGGCCGACGGCGAGGCGGCCGCGGCGGTGCCGGTGGTGGCGTCGGCCTTCAGGGCGTCGGAGACCGCGCGGCCGGCCTTGGTGGCACTGGCCGAGGGGCTCGCGCCGGTCGGGGCGGAGGCGCTGGCGGCGGCGGAGGCACTGGCCGAGCCGCTCGCGGCGGCGCTCGGCGAGGCGCTGCCCGACGGAGCGGCGCTGCCCGAGGGGGAGCCGCTGGGCGTCGGGGTCGGCTGGGCCGGCACGCCGGTCGGCGCGTAGGTGATCACCGGGCGGAAGTAGAGCTGGGCCGTGGTGCCGACCTGCTCGGCAGCCTGCTGGCTGTTCGTGCCCTTGGGGATGTCAACGATGATGTTGTTGTTCCCCTGGGTCTGCACCTCGGCCTCGGAGACGCCGAACGCGTTGACCCGCTTCTGGATGATCCCGACCGCGATGTCCATGTTGGACTTGTTGACCGCGTTCTTGTCGGTCGAGTTGGCGGTCAGCGTGATCTCGGTGCCACCGGCCAGATCGATCCCGAGGCGAGGCGTCCTGTGGCCCGTCCCGAACATGAGGGCGACCAGTCCGACGGTCACTGCCAGGACGAGGGCCAGAGCCCGCCCCGGGTAACCGTCGCGCGGACGCGACTTGGGTGTTGCCACCTTGCTCGTTTCTCCCTGTCCCATGCCGCTGGCTCAGCACCGCCCGCCTGCCTCAGGGACAGGTGGGCGGTACCTGCTGCGGACAACCGTGAGTGGTGCAGCCTGACGGGTCTGCGTGCCGTGGGGGGTACTACTTGGCGGTCTTCTCGCCGGCCTTCTCAAGGCTGATGCTGTCCTCGACGGCCTCGTCCGCGACGGTCTCGGTCTCGGCCTCCTCGGTCTCGTCGGCCTCGAACTCGGCGGACTCGTCCTCGGCGGGACGGCCGTTGATGATCTCGTCGTACTCCTGGGGGTCGATCACCGCGGCGACGGCGCTCTTGGAGAAGTGGGTGAAGACGCCGGGGGCGATCTCCAGCTCCACGGTCGAGTCGCCGATCGACTTCACGGTGGCGTAGAGGCCGCCGATCGTGCGGACCGCGGAGCCCGGGGCCATGGCCGACAGCGTGTGCTGGGTCTGCTGCTGGCGCTTCTTCTGCGACCGGAACAGCAGGAACATCACGGCGATCGGGAGGACGAGGATGATGAGACTCACAGCAGAAATGTCCTTTGAGGGCCCGGCCGGGGGGCTGGCCAGTGGCGATGGTCGTCCCACCAGTGAGACGGGACGGTCCGGCGAAGTCTAGGAGACCCGCTCTGATCGGACAACGCCAAGCATCGCATCCTGCCGCCAAAGGTGGCGAGTCTGCGGCGCACTCAGTTCGGCGCGCCTCATCAGGCGGACGGCTCCGGACCGAGTAGGGCCTGCTGGCCCGGCACCGCGCCGCGCCCGCCCGGGGCGTGCGGCGGCTGGGCCAGCCCCAGGTGCTGCCAGGCCGCGGCGGTGGCGATCCGCCCGCGCGGGGTGCGGGCCAACAGCCCCTCCCTGACCAGGAACGGCTCGGCCACCTCCTCCACCGTCTCGGCCTCCTCCCCCACCGCGACGGCCAGCGTGGAGAGCCCGACCGGCCCGCCGCCGAAGAGCCGCAGCAGCGCGTCGAGCACCGCGCGGTCCAACCGGTCCAGCCCGCGCTCGTCGACCTCGTAGACGGCCAGGGCCCGGGCGGCGATCTGACGGTCGATCACCCCGTCGTGCTCCACCTGCGCGTAGTCGCGCACCCGGCGCAGCAGCCGGTTGGCGATCCGCGGGGTCCCGCGGGAGCGGCCGGCGATCTCGGCCGCGCCGGCCGGGTCGATCTCCACGTCCAGCAGCCGGGCCGAGCGGTGCACCACCTTCTCCAGCTCGGTGGGCGCGTAGAACTCCATGTGCCCGGTGAAGCCGAACCGGTCGCGCAGCGGCGGCGGCAGCAGTCCGGCCCGGGTGGTCGCGCCGACCAGGGTGAACGGCGGCAGTTCCAGCGGGATCGCGGTGGCGCCGGGGCCCTTGCCGACGATCACGTCGACCCGGAAGTCCTCCATCGCCATGTAGAGCATCTCCTCGGCGGGCCGGGACATCCGGTGGATCTCGTCGAGGAACAGCACCTCGCCCTCGGTCAGCGAGGAGAGGATCGCGGCCAGGTCGCCGGCGTGCTGGATGGCCGGCCCGGAGGTGATCCGGATCGGCGCGTTCAGCTCGGCCGCGATGATCATCGACAGCGTGGTCTTGCCGAGCCCGGGCGGGCCGGAGAGCAGCACGTGGTCCGGCGCGGCGCCGCGCTTGCGGGCCGCCCGCAGCACCAGCGAGAGCTGCTCGCGCACCCGCTCCTGGCCGATGAACTCGTCGAGCAGCTTGGGGCGCAGCGCCGCCTCCACCGCCTGGTCGGCGTCGTCGGCGGCGGCGCCGACCAGCCGGTCGACGGGGTCGGACTCGTACGGGCTCATCGGGGACTGGCTCCAAGTCGACAGATTGATAAGGGGTCAGATCGGCCCAGCGGATCCGCTTCAGCGCGCCCGGCTCAGGCTGCGCAGCGCGGACTTCAACAGCGCGCCGACGTCGGTGCGTTGCTGCGCCTCGGCCTCCGGAGTGACCGCGGCCACCGCCTCGTCGGCCTCGCGCGGAGCGTAGCCCAGGCCGACCAGCGCGGCGTGCAGCTGGTCCTGCCAGGGCGCCGGGCCGACCGCGACCGGCGCCGACTGCACCGGCACGGTGCCGTGCGGCACGCCCAGTTTGTCCTTGTACTCCAGCAGCAGCTTGGCCGCCTTGGCCTTGCCGATCCCGGGCACCTTGATCAGCGCCCGCTCGTCGCCCTGGGCCACCGCGACCCGCAGCGCCTCGGGGCTGTGCACCCCGAGCATCGCCTGCGCCAGCCGGGGCCCGACCCCGGGCGCCGCCTGCAGCACCTCGAAGGTGGCCCGCTCGTCCTCGTCGGCGAAGCCGTACAGGGTGAGCGAGTCCTCCCGGACCACCAGCGAGGTGCACAGCCGGGCCGGCTCGCCGAGGCGCAGCGTGGACAGCGTGTTCGGGGTGCACTGCACCGCCATGCCGACCCCGCCCACCTCGATCACGGCGAGGCCGGCGCTGAGGGCGGCCACCGGGCCCTGGACGAAGGCGATCACGGGCGGTACTCCTTGGCTGGGGTGGAACGCGGAGGGGTGCTGCGGGCCAGCGCGGCGGCGATCTTGTCGCTCGCACTGCCGCGCCAGATGTGACAGATCGCCAGGGCCAGCGCGTCCGCCGCGTCGGCCGGCTTGGGTGGCTCGGCCAGCCGCAGCAGCCGGGTCACCATCGCGGTGACCTGCGCCTTGTCGGCCCGCCCCGATCCGGTGACGGCGGCCTTGACCTCGCTCGGGGTGTGCAGCGCGACCGGTATGCCGCGCCGGGTGGCGCAGAGCATCGCGACGGCGCTGGCCTGCGCGGTGCCCATCACGGTGCTCACGTTGTGCTGCGCGAAGACCCGCTCGATCGCGACCAGTTCGGGCTGGTACTCGTCCAACCAGCGCTCCAGGCCCTGCTCGACGGCGAGCAGCCGCAGCGGCACGTCCTGGTCGGCCGGGGTGCGCACCACGCCGACGCCGAGCATCCGCAGCGGCCGGCCCGGCGCCCCCTCCACCACGCCGACCCCGCACCTGGTCAGTCCGGGGTCCACACCCAGTACCCGCACGCTCCCGCCCTTTCCGCGTTCCGCCGCTGCACGCCTGGTCAGACCCTAGCCAACGGCACCGACAGCAGCACTCACCGACGGCCGCACTCACCGACAACGGCACCGGCCCGGCGGTCCGTCAGGACCACCGGGCCGGTCGCACGCACCGTCAGGTGTCACTCGGCGTCGAGCTGCGCGCCGACCTCGTCCGAGATGTCGAAGTTGGCGAAGACGTTCTGCACGTCGTCGCTGTCCTCCAGCACGTCGATCAGCTTGAGGATCTTGCGGGCGCCGTCGACGTCCAGCTCGACCTGCATGCTCGGCACGAACGGCGACTCGGCCGAGTCGTAGTCCAGGCCGGCGTCGACCAGCGCGGTGCGGACCTTGACCAGGTCGGACGGCTCGGAGAGCACCTCCAGGGTGTCGCCGAGGTCGTTGACCTCCTCGACGTCCAGCCCGGCCTCCAGCACGACCTCCAGCACCCGGTCCTCGTCCACGCCGTCGGCCTTGGGCACGATGACCTGGCCCTTGCGGTTGAACAGGTACGACACCGAGCCCGGGTCGGCCATCGAGCCGCCGTTGCGGGTCATCGCCACGCGCACGTCGGAGGCGGCGCGGTTGCGGTTGTCGGTGAGGCACTCGATCAGCACCGCGACGCCGTTCGGGCCGTAGCCCTCGTACATGATCGTGGAGTAGTCGGCGCCACCGGCCTCCAGGCCACCACCGCGCTTGACGGCGCGGTTGATGTTGTCGATCGGGACGGAGCTCTTCTTGGCCTTCTGGATGGCGTCGTAGAGCGTCGGGTTGCCCGCCGGGTCGGGGCCGCCGGTCTTCGCCGCCACCTCGATGTTCTTGATCATCTTGGCGAAGAGCTTGCCGCGCTTGGCGTCGATCACGGCCTTCTTGTGCTTGGTGGTAGCCCACTTAGAGTGGCCGGACATCACCAGCTCCTTTACGTCGCCAAAGGGAAATGAAACAGGGGAGATCTTACCGGTGTCGGAGCGGCGCGCCTGGCACCGGTCAGCCCTGGTCGGCGAGCGCTTCCTCGACGATCCGGACGAACAGCTCGTGCACCCGGTGGTCGCCGGTCAGCTCCGGGTGGAAGGAGGTGGCCAGCAGGTTCCCCTGACGCACCGCCACGATCCGCGACTGGGCCCCGTCGGCGGCCGGCAGCTCGGCCAGCACCTCGACCTCGGCCCCGACCGACTCGACCCAGGGGGCCCGGATGAAGACGCCGTGCACCGCGCTGTCGAAGCCCTTGACGTCGATCGCCGACTCGAAGGACTCGTTCTGCCGGCCGAAGGCGTTGCGACGCACCGTCATGTCGATGCCGCCGACGCTCTGCTGGTCGTCCCGGCCGTCCAGGATCACGTCGGCCAGCATGATCATGCCCGCGCAGGAGCCGTAGACCGGCATGCCCTTGGCGACCCGCTCGCGCAGCGGCTCCATCAGGCCGAAGGAGAGCGCCAGGTTGGACATCGTGGTGGACTCGCCACCGGGGATCACCACGGCGTCGACCTCGGCCAGTTCCTCGGGCCGGCGGACCGGGCGGGCCTGCGCGTCGGCCTCGGCGAGCGCTATGAGGTGCTCGCGGACGTCGCCCTGCAGGGCCAGGACGCCGATGACTGCGGTGCGGGTGGACACGGGTGGCTACCTCTTCAACTCGGTAGTGGGGGCGCCCCCGGCCGAAGGCCGGGGGAAAAAAGCAAGGACGGCCCGCCGCGCCTGGAGCTGCGCGCGGCGGGCCGGACGAACGTGGCGCGGAGCCCGGACTACCAGCCGCGGTTGGCGTAGCGCTCGGTCTCGGGCAGGGTGTCGCAGTTGATGCCGACCATGGCCTCGCCCAGACCGCGCGAGACGTCCGCGATGACCTTCGGGTCGTCGAAGAAGGTGGTGGCCTTGACGACGGCGGCGGCGCGCTTGGCCGGGTCGCCGGACTTGAAGATGCCCGAGCCGACGAAGACGCCCTCGGCACCCAGCTGCATCATCAGCGCCGCGTCGGCCGGGGTGGCCACGCCGCCGGCGGAGAACAGCACGACCGGGAGCTTGCCCAGCTGCGCGACCTCCTTGACCAGCTCGTAGGGGGCCTGGAGGTTCTTCGCCGCGACGTAGAGCTCGTTCTCGTCCAGCGTGGTCAGGCGGCGGATGTCGGCGTTGATCTGGCGCATGTGGCGCACGGCCTCGACCACGTTGCCGGTGCCGGCCTCGCCCTTGGAACGGATCATCGCCGCGCCCTCGGCGACCCGGCGCAGCGCCTCGCCCAGGTTGGTGGCGCCGCAGACGAAGGGGGTGGTGAACGCCCACTTGTCGGAGTGGTTGACCTCGTCGGCCGGGGTGAGGACCTCGGACTCGTCGATGTAGTCGACGCCGAGCGCCTGCAGGACCTGGGCCTCCACGAAGTGGCCGATCCGGGACTTGGCCATCACCGGGATCGACACCGCGTTGATGATGCCGTCGATCATGTCCGGGTCGGACATCCGGGCAACGCCGCCGTCCTTGCGGATGTCGGCCGGAACCCGCTCCAGCGCCATGACGGCGACGGCACCGGCGTCCTCGGCGATCTTGGCCTGCTCGGCGTTGACCACGTCCATGATCACACCGCCCTTGAGCTGCTCGGCCATACCGCGCTTGACCCGGGCGGTGCCGATCTGCGGCTGGTCGGCGGAAGCGGTAGTGCTGCTGGACACGTAAGACCTCACTCGAAGACGAACCGGTGTGCTATCGCCCTATGGTAGGCCGTGCGATCCGCGTTCCGATGCGCCACCCGGTCCAGACCGACCGGCGCTCCTCGACAAACAGGCCGATAGCGCCCGACGCTACGCGGGCGAACCTTGCGGTGCCAGGGCCGCCGGGACCTCGTCGTCCATCTCGAAGGCCATCGGGAACGGCGCCCGGCCGGCCAGCCGGAAGTAGCGGACGATCCGGTGCGTGCGCAGGGCGCGCGCCGCGCGCACCGCGTCGTTGTGGAACCGGCGCGCCATCGGCACCCGGCGCGCCGCCGAGGACAGGTCGCGCAGCACCTCGTCCCCGCCCGGCGCCGCCCGCAGCGCCGCCACCTGCTCCGGCTCGCCGAAGACCGCCCGCAGCGCCTGGCTCAACTCGCTCTCCGCCACCTCGCGCTGCTCCTCGTCGGCCTGCCGGGCCGCGTGCGAGGCCTCGTAGAGCAGCAGCGAGGTGGCCGGGTCGAGCAGCGAGGAGGTGGCGAGCTCCTGGGCCACCGAGGCCCGGCGCAGCAGCTGGGCGTCGAGGGCGGCGCGCGCGGTGTCCAGCCGGGCGTGCAGCCGGTCCAGCCGGCCCGCCGTCCAGCTCAGGTAGACGGCGAACAGCACCACGGCCACAGCGGCCCAGATCCAATCGGTCACGGGGGGCCACGCTACCGGCCCCCGGGCGGCGGCTACGCCAATCGGTGCCCGTCGCCCGCATGGCGCCTAGCTGATGATCCGTCAGTCTGATGATCTGTGACGGGGGTCACCCAACACAGAGAGGACCGGCATGAGCACCGCTCTGCTGCGCCGCGGCGCGAGGAGCGCGGCGGTCACCGCACTGGCCGTCGCCACCGCCATGGGCGCCACCGGAGTCGCCCGGGCCGACGCACCCGGCCACGAGGGCTTCGTGGTCAACGTCAAGCTGTCCACCTCCGGCGTCGTCCAGGCGCCCGACGAACACGCCGGCGGCACCGTCACCTTCAAGATCGCCACCGACGACCCGAACGGCCGCGAACTCCAGATGATCCGGCCGCACCAGGGCGTCACCATGGACCAGGTGCTGCAGGACCTGGCCGTCGCCGTCGGCCCCGACCCGACCGCGGCGGCCGCCGCGATCGTCAAGGTCCGGGACGAGGCCGAGGCGCTCGGCGGCGGCCTGGCCCGGCCCGGCAACGACGCGATCCTGACCGAGGACATCAAGGCCGGCCCGGTCTACCTGCTGGACTTCACCGCGTTCCTGGCCAACCCCGGCTCGCCGCCCCCGGTCAAGGAGCTCGACCTCTGCGAGGACGCCGGCTTCCACCTGCCGCACTTCCCGCACTCGATCGTCATCCAGCACGAGACCAGCAACGGCCCGCGCTTCCAGACCGAGGCCGTGGACGACGCCAACGGCGGCATCTTCGTGCACAACGCCGCCGACGAGCTGCACGAGATGCAGATCCAGCCTGTCGCCCCCGGCACCACCGACGACCAGGTGCAGGCCTACTTCGACGCGCTGCTGAACAACACTCCCCCGCCGCCCCCGCCGTTCACCGGCGTCCCGGTCGGCCTCAGCGTGATCTCCCCCGGCCACGACGCCGTGATCCACATCGACAAGCTGCCGCCCGGCGACTACGTGCTGCTCTGCTTCGTCCCCGACGACCAGACCGGCCTGCCGCACGCCTTCGAAGGCATGCACAAGGTGGTCCACCTGCACTGAGCAGGCGGCGGCTGCTCGGCCCGGGCCCAGTCCCGGGCCGAGCCCAGTCCCGCGCCGGGCTCAGTCCCGGGCCGGGCCCAGCAGTCGGCGCGGGCGCGAACTGCGGTCGTCCTCGCGCACCTTGGAGGCCGCGCCGGTGCCGCCCATCCCGTCGACCACGGTCTCGTACACCGCCAGGATGTCCGCGCCGACCACCGACCAGTCGAACCGCCGCACGTGCTCCGCGGCCGCCGTGCGCAGCTGGGCCAGCCGCACCGGGTCGTCCAGCAGCCGCACCGCCGCCCGGGCCAGCGCCCCCGCGTCCTCCACCGGGAACAGCTCCCCCGCCCGGCCCCCGTCCAGCACCTGGGCGAACGCGTCCAGATCGCTGGCCAGCACCGGAGCCGCCGCCGACATCGCCTCCACCAGGATGATCCCGAAGCTCTCGCCCCCGGTGTTGGGCGCCACGTAGAGGTCGACGCTGCGCAGCAGCCGGGCCTTCTCCTCGTCGCTGACCATGCCCAGGAACTCCACCCGGGCCCGCACCTCGGGCGCCAGAGCGGCGGCCGCCTCCGCCTCGTCGCCCTTGCCGGCCACCAGCAGCCGCACCTCGGGGTGCGCGGCGAGGATCTGCGGCAGCGCCGCGAGCAGCGTCGGCAGGCCCTTGCGCGGCTCGTTGATCCGGCCGATGAAGCCGATCGTCCGCCCGGTCCAGCGCGGATCCGCCTGCGCCTTGGCGAAGAACCCGACGTCCACCCCGTTCGGGATCACCACCGCGTCCCCGCCCAGGTGCTCCACCAGGGTGCGCCGGGCGTACTCGCTCACCGCGATCCGGGCGTCGATCTTCTCGAAGATCGGCTGCAGGATCGGCGAGGCCGCGGTCATCACCCGCGAGCGCGGGTTGGAGGTGTGGAAGGTCGCCACCATCGGACCGGTCGCCGCCCAGCCCGCCAGCATCGACAGGCTCGGCGAGGCCGGCTCGTGCACGTGCAGGATGTCGAAGTCGCCGTCGCGCAGCCAGCGCCGCACCCGGGTCGCCGAGATGATCCCGAAGCTCAGCCGCGCCACCGACCCGTTGTACGGCACGGCCACCGCCCGCCCGGCCGAGACCACGTACGCGGGCAGCTTGGACTCGTCGTCCGCCGGCGCCAGCACCGACACCTTGTGGCCCTGCGCGATCAGGTGCTCGGCCAGGTCGCGGATGTGGAACTGCACACCGCCCGGCACGTCCCAGTCGTACGGGCAGACGATGCCGATCCTCACGAGGCGGCCTCCGCCGCCGACTTCGCGTCCCGCTTCGGGTGCGCCGCCCGCGGCAGGTCGGCGAGCCAGAGCTTCTGCAGCATGTGCCAGTCCTGCGGGTGCTGGTCGATCTCGCCCGCCCAGACGTCGGCCAGCCGCTGGGTCATCGCGGCCTTGGCCGCCTTCTTGTCCGGGTCCGCCGGCACCTCGACCGGCGGGTGGATCCGGGCGCCCATCGTCCGGCCCTCGTACCAGAGCGAGACCGGCAGCAGCGCCGCGCCCGTGCGCTGCGCCAGCGCCGCCGGACCGGCCGGCATCCGGGTGGCCTCGCCGAAGAACTGCACCTCGATGCCGGCCTCCGACAGGTCCCGGTCACCGACCAGGCAGACCAGCTTGCCGGCCCGCAGCCGCTGCGCCAGCGTGGCGATCACCGACATGTCGCTGCCGGTCAGCGCCAGCACCTCCATGCCGAGGCTCTCCCGGTAGGCCACGAACCGCTCGAACAGCGACTCCGGCTTCAACCGCTCGGCGACCGTGGTGAACGGGTACCCGCAGGCCCGCACCACCCAGGCGCCGGCCAGGTCCCAGTTCGCCATGTGCGGCAGCGCCAGCACGGCGCCCCGCCCGGCGGCCATCGCGGCCTCCAGGTGCTCCATGCCCTCGATCCGGACACCGTTGGCGATCCGCCGGTCGCTCCAGGCCGGCAGCCGGAACGCCTCCATCCAGTACCGCAGGTAGGAGCGCATGCCGGCCCGCGAGAGCTCGCGCAGCTCCAGGAACGAGGCCTGCGGCCGCACCCGGGCCAGGTTGGCCTCCAACTGCCGCACCCCCTTGCCCCGGCGCCACCAGGTGAAGTCGGCCACCGCCGTGCCCAGCCCGCGCGCGACCGGCTCCGGCAGCACCTTCAGCGCCGCCCAGCCCGCCGCGAACGCGCCGTCGACCACGCGCTCGCGCAGCTTCGGCTCCGACGCCGCCCCGGCCTGTTCCGCCATCCCTCAGCCCTCCCGGCCCGCCGCCTCGAACGCTTCCCGGCGCACCGTCAGCATCCGCTGCAGCACCGTCACCAGGCTGCCCGCCGCGACCACCCAGAGGGCGATCGGCAGCAGCCACTCGATGTACGGCACCCCGAACTTGTGCAGACCGGCGAGACCGGCGCAGGTGAGCGTGATCACCAGCCGCTCGGCCCGCTCGACCAGCCCGGAGACGTCGCACGGCAGGCCCAGGCTCTCCGCCCGCGCCTTGGTGTACGACACCACCTGCCCACTGGCCAGGCAGAACACCGTCACCGCGCAGAGCAGGTCGTTGTTCCCCTGCCCCGAGTACCAGAGCGCCAGGCCACCGAAGATCGCCGCGTCCGCCACCCGGTCCAGCGTGGAGTCCAGGAACGCCCCCCACTTGTTGGAGGTGCCCGCCTGCCGGGCCATGTTCCCGTCCACCAGGTCCGAGAAGATGAACAGCGTGACGGTGATCACGCCCCAGAAGAACTCCCCGCGCGGGAAGAACACCAGGGCGCCCGCCACCGAGCCGGCGGTCCCGATCAGCGTGACCGCGTCCGGGCTGACCCCCCAGCGCAGCAGCAGCGCGGCGAACGGGGTCAGGACACGTGTGAAGAAGGCACGCGCGTATTTGTTGAGCATGGCCTTCCCGACCGCTCCGATCTCACTACCGGTCTGAAGCACCGGCGGCCGTCAGCGGCACCACCGGGCGGCCGGGCGGATCAGCCACCCGGCGGGACCCATGGTAGCCAGGCCACCGACCGCTCCCGGCCGCCGCACACCCGATCGGCGGCCGATCGGCCCGGCGCAGCCGCCCGGTCAGCCCCGCCGGGGCAGCGCGCAGGCCGCCGAACCGCCCGGCATCCGGTCCCGGTGCCGCGCCACCAGCCGGTACACGGCGGCCGCCAACGGCCGCACCGGCGCCAGCCGCATCGCCCCGCCGAGGTAGGCCCAGGCGCCGCCGGCCCGCAGCAGCAGCTTCGCCACCGCCTGCGCCCCGCCGTACACCTCCCCCGCCGGAGTGACCCAGAGCACCTCGTACCGGGCCCGCTCCTCGGTCAGCCCGAGCTCGGCCAGGTCGGCGAACTGGTACGGCCGCGCCGTCCACCCGCCGGCGAGGAAACGTTCCGCCGCCCGTGCGCAGGAGGAGCAGAAGGCACAGTCGCCGTCGAACACGAGCAGTGGCTCCGAAAGTCTCATGCCACAGATCCTGCCCCAACGCCCTCCGGATCCGCCTCGGGGGTGCGAACCGTGTCACACCGGGGAAGGAACCTGGCGGAAAGCGCCACCGTCAGGTGACGGGACTTCAGACGATCATCGCCACAAGGGCGCTGGGGCACGGTAACCTGCCGCTGAACACGGAGGGAGGGGAGGCGGTCGTGGCGAAGCTCGACATGACTCCGGGTCCGCAGATACCCCGCACGGAAGCCGGCGGCCCGCAGACCGCGGTCACCCAGGCACTCTCGGCCACCGCCTACCGCGACGACGACCTGGACGGGTTCATCGCCAAGGTGCAGGACGGTGTGGTCGGCAAGACCGGCTGGCACGATCTGTTCCGCCCCAACCTCGGCGAGGCCTTCAGCAAGGCCGTCATCGGGCGCACCCTCGGCAAGGGCCGCAAGCCGCTGGTCCCCGCCTACGGCATGGAACCCCGCACGGTGGTCGAACACTGCCTGGCCGCCGAGGAGTTGCGGGCCGCCCGGGACAAGCGGCTGATGCTGGTGACGGTGGTCTGCGGCCTGCTCTTCCTGCCGGGCACGGTGATCTGGCTCGGCGCCCTCGAACTGCGCAGGCGGCTGTCGGGCGGCAAGTGGGACGGCTTCTTCGGAGCGCTGATCCTGCTGATCCCGGCCGCGCTCACGCTCTTCTTCGCCTGGAAGCCGCCGTTCAACGGCCTCCTCTCGCTCTACCTGCGGGTCACCATGCTGGCCCCGCTGGTCGGCTGGTTCCTGGCCAAGCGGATAGTGGTCAACTCGGTCAAGGACCTGCGCAGCCGCTGGGCGGGTGTGCTGGAGGGCAACCTGGGCGCCGCCGTGCTGCCCACCGCCGTGCCCCGCCACGAGAACGACAAGAAGGCGGCCGCGCTCAAGGAGGGCCTGACCCAGCTGGTGCTGGAGCAGGACACCAACGTGCTGCACTACGCGGGCGTCAACGGGATACTCGGCCTCGGCCGCCGCTGGGGCTCCTGGGAGATGGTCGAGGACCTCAGGCCCGCCGAGGGCTTCGAGGAGTTCCGCACCTTCCACACCTGGGACCTGGTCAAGAAGATCACCGACCGGCTGAACGGCACCCTGGGCCGCAGCCACGTGGCCAACGGCGCCGTGCCGAACTCCTCCGTCGACCAGTGGGTGATCAGCTCGATCGGCGCCGGTGCCGACGAGATCAGCCGCCCCGGCGGACCCGACATGGACGGCCCGCGGATGCGCGACCACGCCGTGGTCACCGTCGCCAACCAGCAGGACTTCGGCAAGGACGGGCTGCGCCACTACCTCGGCACCCAGTTCGTGCTGAACAAGGGCCAGCTGATCGTCAGCGTCACCGTCACCGTCACCGCGCTGGCGAACACCCTGCGGGTCTCGGTGGCCGGCCACACCCTCGGGCCGATCCAGGGCGCCTTCACCGACAAGCCCAAGCCCAAGGAGCGCACCGAGCCCAAGCCCGGCAAGTTCTGGGAGGAGCGCACCATCCAGCTCCCCCTGGTGGACAACATCGAGGTGGTCCGGCAGGCGCTGCGCGCACCGTTCCTCAAGGTGCCCACGCTGCTCGCCTGGCTCGGCGGCACGATGAAGCTGCCGGAGCCGTTCGGCCTGCGGCACGCCTGGGCCAACCCGGCCTGGGGCAACCGGTTCATGGCCGACGACTCGGTCCGGATCGCCAGCCCGGTGGTCAGCGCGGTGCTCGCCGCGACCATCGACTTCCTGGCGGACCACGACGTCAACGTGGACCGGTTCACCGGCCGCTCGCTGATCATGAAGTCCGAGATGCAGGGCGCCCGGCCGTTCAAGTCGGACCAGTACGACGCCTGGTGACGGTCCGTCAGACGTGCGACAGGCCCCCCGGATCCCTCCGGGGGGCCTGTCGTTTGCGACTTCGGTGCCGCGACTCGGTGCCGCGACTCAGTCCTGGGGCCAGGCCTCGGCCAGCATCTTGCGGGTGTCCGCGAGCAGCTGCGGCAGCACCTTGGTGTGGCCCACCACCGGCATGAAGTTGGTGTCCCCGCCCCAGCGCGGCACCACGTGCTGGTGCAGGTGCGCGGCGATCCCGGCGCCGGCCGCACCGCCCTGGTTCATCCCGATGTTGAAGCCGTGCGCCCCGGAGGCCGCCCGCAGCGCGGTCATCGCCTGCTTGGTCAGCTTGGCCAGCTCCACCGTCTCCTCGTCGGTCAGCTCGGTGTAGTCGGCCACGTGCCGGTACGGGACCACCATCAGGTGGCCGCCGTTGTACGGGTAGAGGTTGAGCACCGCGAAGACGTGCGCGCCGCGGGTGATGATCAGGCCGTCCTCGTCGCTCAGCGAGGGGATCGTGCAGAACGGGCACCCGTCGTCCGGGGCGGGCCCGGTGGGCTTGTTCTCACCCTGGATGTACGCCATCCGATGGGGGGTCCACAGACGCCGGAAACCGTCCGGTTCCCCGACGCCCTGCTGCAGTACCGGCTCACTCGTCATGCTGATCAGCATATTCGGAGCACCGTGCCGGAAAACAGGAGCGGGGGGACTCCTCATGAGGAGTCCCCCCGCTCCGTCCGGTCAGACCTGGATCCGGCGCTCCACCGCGTCCACGATCTCCGCGACGGCGTCGGCGACCGAGACGCCGTTCTTCTGCTCACCGCTGCGGTAGCGGAAGCTCACCGCGCCGGCCTCGACGTCGTCGTTGCCCGCGATCAGCATGAACGGCACCTTGGACTTCTGGGCGTTGCGGATCTTCTTCTGCATCCGGTCGTCCGAGGCGTCCACCTCGACCCGGATCCCGTGCTTCTTCAGCTCGGCCGCGACCTCCTGGAGGTACGGCACGTGCTCGTCGGTGATCGGGATGCCGACCACGGTGACCGGGGCCAGCCACGGCGGCATGGCGCCCGCGTAGTGCTCCAGCAGCACCGCGAAGAACCGCTCGATCGAGCCGAACAGCGCGCGGTGGATCATCACCGGCCGCTGCCGGTTGCCGTCGCCGCCCTGGAACTCCAGGTCGAAGCGCTGCGGCAGCTGGAAGTCCACCTGGATCGTGGACATCTGCCAGGTGCGGCCGATCGCGTCCCGCGCCTGCACCGAGATCTTCGGACCGTAGAAGGCGGCACCGGCCGGGTCGAGGACCAGTTCGAGGTTCTGCTTCTCGGCCGCCTTGCGCAGGGTCTCGGTGGCCTCCTCCCAGTCCTCGTCCGAGCCGATGAACTTCTCCGGGTCCTTGGTGGACAGCTCCAGGTAGAAGTCGGTCAGCCCGTAGTCGCGCAGCAGGTCCAGCACGAAGGTGAGCAGCGAGTCGAGCTCGTCGGCCATCTGCTCCTTGGTGCAGTAGATGTGCGCGTCGTCCTGGGTGAAGCCGCGGGCGCGGGTCAGGCCGTGCACCACACCGGACTTCTCGTACCGGTAGACCGTGCCGAACTCGAAGAGCCGCAGCGGCAGTTCACGGTACGACCGACCGCGCGAGCGGTAGATCAGGTTGTGCATCGGGCAGTTCATCGGCTTGAGGTAGTAGTCGTTCTCGCCGTCGAGCTGCATGGGCGGGTACATCCCGTCGGCGTACCAGTCCAGGTGACCGGAGAGCTCGAACAGGGTGCCCTTGGTGGCGTGCGGGGTGTAGACGAACTCGTAGCCCGCCTCCTCGTGCCGCTTGCGCGAGTAGTCCTCCATGGCCCGGCGCATCACGCCGCCCTTGGGGTGGAAGACGGCCAGGCCGGAGCCGATCTCCTCGGGGATGGAGAAGAGGTCCAGCTCGCTGCCGAGCTTGCGGTGGTCGCGCTTGGCGGCCTCCTCCAGGAAGTCCAGGTGCGCCTTGAGCTGGTCCTTGGTCGGCCAGGCGGTCCCGTAGATGCGCTGGAGCATCGGGTTCTTCTCGCTGCCGCGCCAGTAGGCGCCGGCCGAGCGCATGATCTTGAACGCCGGGATCATCCGGGTGCTCGGCAGGTGCGGGCCGCGGCACAGGTCGCCCCAGCAGGTCTCGCCGGTCTTGGCGTCCAGGTTGTCGTAGATGGTCAGCTCGCCGCCGCCCACCTCGACGTCCGCGCCCTCGCCGGCGGTCGCGGCCGAGCCCTTGAGGCCGATCAGCTCCAGCTTGTACGGCTCCTTGGCCAGCTCCTCGCGGGCGGCCTCGTCGGTGACCACCCGTCGGGCGAACTTCTGGCCCTTCTTGATGATCTCCTGCATCCGCTTCTCGATGGCCTTGAGGTCATCGGGGTGGAACGGCTTCTCGACGTCGAAGTCGTAGTAGAAGCCGTCCTTGATCGGCGGGCCGATGCCGAGCTTGGCCTCGGGGAAGATCTCCTGCACGGCCTGCGCCATCACGTGCGCGGTGGAGTGGCGCAGGATGTTGAGGCCGTCCTCGCTGGTGATCTCCACCGGCTCGACCTCGTCGCCGTCCTGCAGCGGGTAGCCGAGGTCCTTGAGCGCACCGGCCACCCGGGCGGCGATCACGGCGCGGTTGTCGGCGAACAGCTCGGCGGCGGTAGTGCCCGTGGTCACCACGCGCTCTTCCCGATCGGGTTCGCGGTTGATGATTACCCGGACGTCCGTCACCGGTCTCTCCTGACGTGCTGGATCTGATGGTCGCAGCTGGTGCTGCAGCCCCGATGGTACCGAGCCGACCCGCACCGCCGTGCACCCGTCCGACCGGGCCGCCCCGGCGGGGTTGAGCCGGTAGGGGCCGGGGGTATCACCTGGTCGGAACCCTGCCGCCGCCGACGCACCGTCAGTTCACGCGCCGCGCGATGCACCCGCACCGGATCCGAGCGGGGTACCGAGGGGAAGTGAGGGGTGGTCATGAATCAGAACTCCCAGTGGTACGAAGGTCCGCTCGCCTCCTTCGACACCGAGACCACCGGCGTGGACGTGGAACAGGACCGGATCGTCTCCGCCGCCCTGCTCGTGCAGTCCGCCCCGGGCGCCCCGGTGCAGCGGAGCAGTTGGCTGGCCGATCCGGGCGTGCCGATCCCGGACGGCGCCCGCGCCGTGCACGGGATAACCGACGAACAGGTGCGGGCGCACGGCCGCCCGCCCACCGAGGTCAGCACCGAGATAGCCGTCGCGCTGGCCGCCCAGGCCCGCGCCGGGGTGCCGCTGGTGGTGATGAACGCGCCCTACGACCTGACGCTGCTGGACCGGGAGTTGCGCCGGCACGCGGGCAGCACGCTGGCCGCGCACCTGGCCGGCGCCGAGCTGCTGGTGGTCGACCCCCGGGTGCTGGACAAGCACGTGGACCGCTACCGCAAGGGCCGCCGCACCCTGACCGACCTGTGCGCGCACTACGGCGTCGAGCTGGCCGGCGCGCACGACGCGGGCGCGGACGCCTGGGCCGCCCTGCAGTTGGTCCGGGTGCTCGGCGGCCGCCACCGGACCGCACTCGGCGAACTCTCCCCCGCCGAACTGCACCTGCGTCAGACCGCCTGGCACGCGGCCCAGGCCCGCGGCCTGCAGGCCTGGTTCGACCGCTCCGGCACCCAGGAGCGGGTGGACCGCTCCTGGCCGCTGCGCCCCGCCGCCTGACGGACCGTCGCACAACGGCATCGGGCCCCAACTGCCGTGTGGCAGTTGGGGCCCGATGTTGTCCGGTGGGCGATACTGGGATCGAACCAGTGACCCCTTCGGTGTGAACGAAGTGCTCTCCCGCTGAGCTAATCGCCCGGGCAACGAGATGAACAGTAGCACCCCGGACGGGGTGTTGTGAAACTCGTCGATCACCGCCCGCCCGACACTGCGACAGCAGCCGCACCGGCCCCCGGAGATGACGAGCACTCAGTTCCGGGCGCAGTTCCCGAACCTGACCGACGGTCGTTCGAAAACGCCGGAAAAGGCGTAGGACCCCGGTTGGAAATAACCGGGGTCCTACGCCTTGCAATGCAATCCGGTGGGCGATACTGGGATCGAACCAGTGACCCCTTCGGTGTGAACGAAGTGCTCTCCCGCTGAGCTAATCGCCCGGCTGCAGGGAAAACATTACCCCATCCGAAGGGGTGCTCCGAACCACCCCCCGCCCGACCGCCCGGCACCGGCCCGACCAGCCCGACCAGGCCACCGATCACGATCCGCGACGAGCCCGGCGCCCGCCCCGCGCCCCCGCCGACCCCCTCCCGATAACCGCCGCGCGACCCCGATCCGGGGCTTTGGACAATGCGCCGGAAGAGTTACCGGGATGCCCCGAATCGGGACAGACGGGTTTACATCGCCGCTGGAGGTGGGATGGTCCGTTCGCCGACGTGCGATTCCCCGAGCGCACACTGAGCGAAAGGCCCTGGCGCTTATGAACACCACGGTCAGCTGCGAGCTGCACCTGCGCCTCATCGTGTCGAGCGAGTCGTCACTGCCCGTCCCCGCGGGCCTGCGCTACGACACCGCCGACCCCTATGCCGTGCACGCCACCTTCCACACCGGTGCGGACGAGACCGTGGAATGGGTGTTCGCCCGCGACCTCCTCGCGGAGGGGCTGCACCGACCCACCGGGACGGGCGACGTCCGGGTGTGGCCGTCACGCAGCCACGGACAGGGAGTCGTCTGCATCGCGCTGAGCTCTCCTGAGGGCGAGGCCCTGCTGGAAGCCCCGGCCCGGGCGCTTGAGTCCTTCCTCAAGCGGACCGACGCCGCGGTGCCACCCGGCACCGAACACCGTCACTTCGATCTGGATCGGGAGCTGTCGCACATCCTCGCCGAGAGCTGACGCCAGGGGCGATCCCCCGGGCCCGTTCCGCTCCACCGGTGGCTGTCCTACTCGGGGGCACGGCCACCGACTCGACCGCGCACGCCGACGCCAGCCGTACGTACCGACCCGGTGCGCACCGAGTCAATCGATCCACCCCAGGCCGCACCGGCCTGCCGGCGCCCGGCGCCCCGCTCCTCCCCCGCCCGCCACGGCGGTCGGAAGGGCGGCGGCGCCGGGCGCCTTCGCCGTTCCGTCGGTGCGGGCCGGTATTGTTCGGCGGTGATGACCGGCCCCCACCCGGCCGAGGCGTGGGGGCGTGCAGCGGGCGGACCGACCGCCCCCGGCGCACGCGAGGAGCTACCCACGTGCTGATCACCCATGACACCGAGTGCGCCCTGGGCATCCTGGTCGAGCTGCTGAACACGGCGCCCGAGGTGGCCGGTGCGGAGCAGCTGTCCGACGTCGCCGCGGTGGACGCGTTCGTGCTGCGCTGCGACATCAGCGACGTGGCCGGGACCGGGTCGGCCGACGTGGCGGCGGTCCGGGAGCTGCGCGGGCAGCTGCGGGAGATCTTCACCGCGCCCTCCACCGAGGTGGCGGCCGGGCTGGTGAACACCCTGGTGGCGGCGGTCAACGCGACGCCCCGGCTGACCGACCACGACGGGCACGGTTGGCACATGCACTACTTCGCCCCGCACGCCGCGCTGGCCGACCACCTGGCGGCCGAGCTGGGCATGGCGCTGGGCCTGATCCTGATGGCCGGCGAGCGGGAGCGGCTGCGGCGCTGCGAGGCGCCGGACTGCGCCCGGGTCTTCGTGGACCTCTCGCGCAACCGGTCCCGCCGGTACTGCGACAGCCGCACCTGCGGGAACCGGATGCACGTGGCCGCCTACCGGGCGCGCCAGCGGGCCGGCGCGGACGCGGAGGAGGCGGCCGGGGTGGTCGTCGGGGCCTGACGGCCACCGGTGGTCAGCGGTCAGATGCCGCGCTTGCGGAGGATCTCCTCGATGTCGGAGAAGTCGCCGAGGTCCTCGGCGGCGCCGCGGGCCGGGCGGCTCGGGGCGACGGCGGGGCGGGACTGGGCGGCCGGGGCCGCCGGGGCGGACTGCTGCTCGCCGCCGCCCGCCTTCGGCTTGCGGCCGACCCCGGTGATGGCCAGCAGCAGCGCGGCCAGGCCGAGCAGGGCGATGCCGGTCCACACTCCGGGGTCGAGCACCAGGCGGGCGGCCCAGTTGCCGAGCGCGCGGCCGATCGTCGTGCCGACCGGGATCAGGCCGGTCAGGTAGAGGCCGGCCGGCAGCAGTGCGACACCGGCCCACCTGGTCGCGGTGCGCCAGCGGCGGCGCCAGCCGTGCAGGCCGGCGAGCACCAGGCCGGCGGCGGTCAGGGCGTAGCAGACGGCGCCGGTCAGCATGACGACCGCTCCCTCTCGATGGCTCGGTTGCTCGCCATGGTCACTCCGGTGGTTTCGGTGCGGGGTCCCCCGTAGTGGAACACTGGGCGCATGATCGAAGGTTCCCTCCCCCAGGTCGAGTTCTGGTGCGAGCTGCAGTGCTCCGACTGCCGCACGGCGCTCGACGACCTGCGCGCGCTGCGCGCCCGCTTCGGTGACGCGTTGAACGTCACGCTGCGGCACTTTCCCCTGGAGAAGCACAAGCATGCCTATCCGGCCGCGGAGGCGGCCGAGGAGGCCTTCGCCCAGGGCCAGGGGTGGCCGTTCGTGGAGGCCGTGCTCGCCCGGGTCGAGGAGCTGGAGCGGCGCGGCCCGGAGCTGCTGCTGGAGGTGGCGGGCGAGTTGGGCCTGGACACCGAGGAGGTCGAGCTGGCGCTGATCGACGGCCGGCACATGCTGGTGATCGACGCCGACCAGGCCGAGGGCAAGGCGATCGGCGTGACCGGGACGCCGACCTACGTGGTGGGCCGGCAGCGGCTGGACGGCGGCAAGAGCCAGGACGGGCTGCTGGAGCGGATCACCGCGCTGCTGGAGGGCTGAGCCCCCGTCACAGCGGCTTGGCGTACTGCCGCCGGGTGAGCCGGTAGCCGAGCGACTCGTAGAGCCGGTGGGCCGGCTCGTTGGCGGCGTAGACGTTCAGCCCGAGGTCGTGGACCCCGGCCGCGAGGCAGAGGCGCTCGGCGGTGAGCATCAGCTCGCGGCCGTAGCCGCGGCCGCGCCGGCCGGGCTCGACCTCGACGTTCATCACCCAGGCCAGCGGGCGGTCGTCGGGGGGCAGCCGGCCGTTGTCGAGGGAGAGCCAGAGGCTGCCGGCCGGCCCGGGCTCGCCGGGGACCAGCAGCAGGTGCACCGCCATGCCGGGGGTGGCGTGCAGGCTCGGGAGCAGTCGGGCCACGTCGGCGGCCACCTTCTCGGCGGCCTGGCGCTCCGTCAGGCCGACTCGTCGCAACTGGTCGCGGTAGCCCCGGTTGATCCCGTCCAGCCAGTCCTGGAACTCCTCCGGGCCGATCGGACGGGTCGTCAACTCCGGTCGCGGTAGCGGGGGACGGCTCAGCCGCTTGTGCATGTGATGGCTGGTCTCGGTGTAGCCGAGGGCCCGGGCCAGGCGGTGGCCGGCGCTCGCCCCGGTCGGCACGCTCACCTCGACCCGGTGGCAGCCCCAGCCGCGCAGCACCTCCTCGGCGGCCAGTGCGGCGACCGTGCCGCGGCCGCGGCGCCGGGCCTCGGTGATCTCCAGGCCCTCGATCCGGCCGGTGCCGAGGTGCTCCGCGATCAGCACCTTGCCCACCGCCCGGCCGTTCGCCCAGACCTGCCAGTGGCGCAGCCGGCCGCCGCCGGGCCGGGGCTCCTCGGGACCGGTGGGGCGCAGCGTGGTCGTCATGGCTGCTCTCTTCCCCGTGCGCGGCGGGGGTTAACGGGTGTGCGGGCGGCTCAGCGGGGGTCGGTGTCGGCGGCGGAGCGGGCCGTGAAGGCGGCCATCGCGCGGGCGGTGACCGGGCCGGGGGCGTCGCCGAGCACCCGGTCGTCGATCCGGGAGACCGCCTGCACGTCGCGCAGGGTGGAGGTGAGGAAGACCTCCTCGGCCTGCTGGAGCACCTCGATCGGCAGGTCGGCCTCCTCGCCGTCGCACCAGTCGAGCACCAGGGCGCGGGTGACGCCGGCCAGGCAGCCGGAGGCGAGCGGCGGGGTGAGCAGCTTGCCGCCGAGCACCACGAAGACGTTGGAGCCGGTGCCCTCGCAGAGCGCGCCGACGGTGTTCGGGAAGAGCGCCTCGGAGGCGCCGAGCCGGTGCGCGTGGGCGAGCGCGATCACGTTCTCGGCGTAGGAGGTGGTCTTCAGGCCGGCGGTGGCGGCGCGCTCGTTGCGGGTCCACTCGACGGTGGCCGCGGCGGTGGTGTCGGGGCGCGGGGCGGTGGCGCCGAGGGCGATCACCAGGGTGGGCGGGGTGTCGAGCCGGTCCGAGCCGAGCGGGCCGAGGCCGCCGGTGTAGGTGATCCGGAGCCGGCCGAGCGGCGCCGGGTTGGCGGCTGTGACCGCCTCGACGCCCTTGCGGACCTGCTCCAGGTCGGGTTCCGGCAGACCGAGGCCGGCAGCCGAGCGGGCCAGCCGGTCGAGGTGGCGGGTGAGTGCGAAGGTCCGGCCGTGCACCGTCTTCACGGTCTCGAAGACGCCGTCCCCGACGGTCAGCCCGTGGTCCAGGGCGGAGACCTCCGCGCGGTGTTCCTCGACAAGTGCGCCATTGAGCCAGATCATCGCGGGCCCTTCCTGAGATGTGCGGTCCTCGGCCGTGCTGGGCTACTCCACCTGCTGGCCAGACGCTATCGCGACCAGTCGGGCGGCCTTGAGTTCGGTCTCCGCCCACTCGCGCTCCGGGTCGGAGTCCCAGGTGATGCCGGCGCCGGTGCCGAAGCGCAGCAGCGGAGCCGCCGGATCGGCCCGGTCGATCCAGAACGTGCGGATGCCGACGGCGAGTTCGGCGCGCTGCCGGTCGGCGTCCACCCAGCCGATGGCACCGCAGTAGGGCTCGCGGGGGGCGGTCTCCAGCGCCTCGATGATGCGCAGCGCGCTGGACTTGGGTGCGCCGGTGACCGATCCGGGCGGGAAGCTCGCGGCGAACAGTTCGCGCCAGCCGACGCCGTCGCGCAGCCGGCCCTCGACGGTGGAGACGAGGTGGACCAGGCCCGGGTGCTTCTCCACCACGCACAGGTCGGGCACGGTGATGCTGCCGGTGGCGCAGGCGCGGCCGAGGTCGTTGCGGACCAGGTCCACGATCATCACGTTCTCCGCGTGGTCCTTCTCCAGCAGGTCGTGCTCGGTGCGGCCGGTGCCCTTGATCGGGCCGGAGGAGACGGTGCGGCCGTCGCGGTGCAGGTAGAGCTCGGGGGAGGCGGTGGCGATCTCGATGCCGTGCTCGGGGAGGCGAATCGTTCCGGCGTAAGGGGCCGGGTTGCCGAGGGCGAGCTGGGCGGTGAGCGCGTCGATGTCGCTGCGCGCCGGGTCGGGGTGGGGCAGCGGTGCGGTCAGCACCCGGCAGAGGTTGGCCTGGTAGACCTCGCCGGCCGCGATGTGCTCGCGGATCCGGCGGACCCCGGCCACGTACCCGGCCCGGTCCAGGGAGGTGTGCCAGCTGTCGGGGTGCGGGCCGTGCCAGCGGTCGCCGGCCTGCGCGGGGGCGGGGTCGGGACGGACCTCGGCGAACCGGGCGCAGGTGAGCCGGCCCTCGAAGTCGTGCGCCACGGCCCACCAGCCCTCGGTCTCCAGCACGCCCGGATCGTGGCTGACCTCCAGCAGGCCGGTGGCGAGCCGGCCGCCGAAGCGGGCCATCGGCTGGTCGGACGGGAGCGGCAGGCTGGGGGTGGGCACGGTGCTCCTGGGCGCGTTCGAAGGTGTGCGGTGATTCGAGTCTAGGTCGCTGACCTGGGGCTGCGCGGGCGCTCCGGCGACGCTCGGCGGGAACGGAATTTGAGCTGGCCGAGGTTTCCGCTAAAGTTCAACACGTCGCCGGGAAACGGAGCCGCTGGAAAGCGGTGAAGGGCCCGGAAGACAGGCGGACGTGGCTCAGTTGGTAGAGCATCACCTTGCCAAGGTGAGGGTCGCGAGTTCGAATCTCGTCGTCCGCTCGGTGGAGAACAGCAAGATCGTTCTTACTGATATGGTTCAGCTGCGGTCCGGCTGGACCGAGTTGCCTGGTGGAGTGGCCGAGAGGCGAGGCAACGGCCTGCAAAGCCGTGTACACGGGTTCAAATCCCGTCTCCACCTCCATGGATCCCCGGTTCGACCGGGGATCCACCCGCGCGATTAGCTCAGCGGGAGAGCACTACCTTGACACGGTAGGGGTCACTGGTTCAATCCCAGTATCGCGCACGACCACCTGGTCCTCAGTGGATCGGCGTGGTGAGCAAGACAGTTGAACAGGCGCGATTAGCTCAGCGGGAGAGCACTACCTTGACACGGTAGGGGTCACTGGTTCAATCCCAGTATCGCGCACGACCACCCGGTCCCAGCGGATCAGTGTGGTGAGCAAGACAGTTCAACCCCGCGCGATTAGCTCAGCGGGAGAGCACTACCTTGACACGGTAGGGGTCACTGGTTCAATCCCAGTATCGCGCACCACAGGAAGCCGGATCCGCCTCGCGGGTCCGGCTTCCGGCGTCTGTGGGGGGCGTGGATCGACGGAGGTACGAGTACCGTGGTCGGCCGCCCTCACCGACGTCCGACCACGGCACTCGCGGTCGCCGGTGGGTCTGTGGCGCGCGCTTGCCGCCCGTCCGCGTCCCCGCGCGGCGCCTGCCACCGGCTGGGCGCCCGGTCCCTGTCCCCTGGGAGGTCGGGCGCTCCGTCACACTCAACGTTAGGGCGGTGGACGGGTCGTGGCGTCATGCCCCGGTCTCGTCCTCGGGGTGTCCCAGAGGATGAGGACACGCCGGTCGCATACGTCTCAAGACGTACGGCGGGGTCGCGCCGCACGGGGGGAACCCTGAGGGGAGGCCTCGGGGTCGGGGCGGGGTGGGGCCTGCGGAAAGGGTCGGACAATCCCATTGGCGGTTCACGTGTTGCGTATCAGCACACCGCAGCCGACGTTCCGTAAGCTGTGCCAGACAGGAACTGACGATGCCCCAGCACCCGGGGCCCCTCTCACGGGTTGCCCACCTGACGGGCCGACGGGACGGACATGGGCATGATGCGGCTGAGGCGTGAGGACCCCCGCATCGTCGGCCCGTACCGCCTGCACCGGCGACTGGGCGCCGGCGGGATGGGCGTGGTCTACCTCGGGTCGGACCGCAAGGGGCAGCGGGTCGCGCTCAAGCTGATCCGCGCCGAGCTGGCCGAGGACTCCGAGTTCCGCACCCGGTTCGCCCGCGAGGTGGCGGCGGCCTCCCGGATCCGGGCCGGCGCGACCGCGCGGGTGGTCGGCTCCGACATCGAGGCGGACCGGCCCTGGCTGGCCACCGCCTACGTGCCCGGTCCCTCGCTCTACAAGCGGGTCGGCGACGAGGGCCCGCTGGCCTGGCCGGAGGTGGCCCGGATCGGCGCCGCGCTGGCCGACGGGCTGGTCAAGGTGCACGAGGCCGGGGTGGTGCACCGCGACCTCAAGCCGTCCAACATCCTGCTCTCCCCCAAGGGCCCGCGGATCATCGACTTCGGCATCGCCTGGTCGCGCGGCGCCAGCACGCTGACCCACGTCGGCACCGCCGTCGGCTCCCCCGGCTTCCTGGCGCCCGAGCAGGTGCGCGGGGCCGCGGTGACGCCGGCCACCGACGTCTTCGCGTTCGGCGCCACGCTGGCCTACGCGCTCACCGGGGACACCCCGTTCGGCTCGGGAGCCTCCTCCGAGGTGATGCTCTACCGGGTGGTGCACGAGGAGCCGGACCTCTCCGAGGTGCCGCCGGTGCTCGCCCCGCTGATCGGGGCCTGCCTGGCCAAGGAGCCGCTGGAGCGGCCCGGCGCGGCGCACCTGCACGAGCGGCTGAGCGAGCTGGCGGCGCGGGCCGGCGGGCGGCGGGCCGCAGCCGCCGCGGAGCCGGTCGCCACCCAGGCCTCGGCCCCCCGGGCGCGGGAGCAGGCGCGGGTCGGCTCCGGCTCGCCGCTGTCGGCCGCCGAGTTGGCGGCCCGCGAGGCGGCCCGGGCCGAGAAGGTGGCGCGCGAGTCGGAGGAGGCGCGGGCGCTCGGGCGGCCGCGGTTCGCCCGCTCGCAGCCGCACCCGTCCTCCGGCGGGCACCCGACCGTGCCCGCGCGCCCCGCGCCCCGGCCGGCGGCGCGCCCGGTGCCCCGGCCCGCGCCGGGGCCCGCCCGGGACCGGCAGCACACCCCGCCGCCCACCGGCGGGCTGGCGGCCCGGCGGCGGCTGCTGCGGCAGCGGCTGGTGGTCTTCATCACGGTCACCATCGGGGTCGCGCTGGCGATCGCCGCCGCCCAGGGGTGCGAGAACCGGCACGCGCAGGGCCTGCCCGCGCCGGCCGTGCCGAGCACTTCGAGCCTCGCCCAGCCGGCGGTGCAGGGCGCGGCCGCCGTCCCGCCGATCGGTCTCTCGGCCGACGGCGCGCAGCCGGCCGCACACACAAGCGGCTCGCCGCTGCCGGCCGGCTTCGGTCCCGCGGCCGGATCGGTGCCGCAGGTGGACTGGCCGAACCGCAGCTACCCCGACCCGTCGGGCGGGCCGGCCATCCAGCTGCAGAACGGGCGCTCGGCCGGGCCGCCCGCCGTGGCGCTGTCCGCCGTGATGCCGGCCCGCTACCGGGGCAACCCGGCGCAGGTGGTGGTGCTGCGGCGGACCGAGGGGGCGATGCCGGTCGACCTGGTGGAGCTCTTCACCTTCAGCGGCGACTCCCCCGCCCTGGCCACCGCCCGCACCTCCGCCGCCGACCCGTCCTCCACCGCGACCTGGCGGCTCGACGAGGGCGCCCTGGTCCGGGAGGAGCGGGTGCCGCAGACGGGTGCGGTGGCGACCACGCGCTACGCGGTGCGCGGTGACGGGTCGTTGGAGGAGTCCTGGCCGGGCGCGGGTGTCGCGGGCGGCACGGGTGCCGGGGGGACGCCGGCGCCGTAGGCGTCAGGCGTACCGGGCGGGCGGCTGGACGAGCTGCTGGAGCTGCCGGCCCCGGACGTGGTGCGGCGGGCTCGACCCGGCCCGCGCTCTGAGCGGCCGTCAGCCGGCGTTGACGGTGTAGAAGGCCACGGCGGCCGCCGCGCCGACGTTGAGGGAGTCGATGCCGTGGGCCATCGGGATCCGGACCAGGGTGTCGGCGGCGGCCAGGGCCCGCGGGGTGAGGCCGTCGCCCTCGGCGCCGAGCATCAGGGCGGCCTTGGGGAGCTGGTGGGGCGCGGCCTCGGCGAGGGTGACGGAGCCCTCGGCCGGGGTGAGGGCGAGCACCCGGAAGCCGGCCGCGCGCAGCGCGTCGAGCGCGCCGGGCCAGGGGTCGAGCCGGGCGTAGGGCACCGAGAAGACGGCGCCCATCGAGGTCTTGACGGCCCGCCGGTAGAGCGGGTCCGCGCAGTCCGGCGAGAGCAGCACGGCGTCCATCCCGAGGGCCGCCGCGCTGCGGAAGATCGCCCCGAGGTTGGTGTGGTCGACCAGTCCTTCGAGCACCGCGACCCGGCGCGCCGGGCCGAGCACCTCGGCGACGTCCGGCAGCGGCTTGCGGGCCATCGAGGCGAGCGCGCCGCGGTGCACGTGGTAGCCGGTGACCTGCTCGGCCACGGCGGGCTCGACCACGTGCACGGGCGCGTCGACGGTCTCGATCACGTCCGCCATCACGTCCAGCCACTTGGGCGTGAGCAGCATCGACCGCATCCCGTAGCCGGCCGCGAGGGCCCGCCGGATCACCTTCTCGCCCTCGGCGATGAAGAGGCCCTCGGCGGGTTCGCGGCGGCGGCGCAGTTCGACGTCGGTCAGGCCGGTGTAGTCGGCCAGCCGGGGGTCGGCGGGATCGGTGACGGTGCTGGGCTGGGACATGACGGTCTTCCGGTTGTCAGTGCTGGAGGACGTGGACGACCTCGCCGACCACGATGACCGCCGGCGGGCGCACGCCCTCGGCGGCCACGGTGTCGGCGACGGTGGCGAGGGTGGCGTCGATCCGGCGCTGGCCGGCCGTGGTGCCCTCCTGGATCACGGCGACGGGCGTGTCGGCGGACCGGCCGGCCGCGATCAGCCTGGCCGCGATCGCGCCGATCCGCTCCACCGCCATCAGCAGCACCAGGGTGCCGTTCAGTTGGGCGGCGGCCTCCCAGTTGACCAGCGAGCGCGGGTCCTCCGGGGCGACGTGCCCGGAGATCACGGTGAACTCCTGGGTCAGGCCGCGGTGGGTGACCGGGATGCCGACGGCGGCGGGCACGCTGATCGAGCTGGAGATGCCGGGCACCACGGTGACCGGGATGCCGGCCTCGGCGCAGGCCAGCAGCTCCTCGCCGCCGCGGCCGAAGACGTACGGGTCGCCGCCCTTGAGCCGGACCACGAACTTGCCGGCCTTGGCGTGCTCGACCAGCGCCTCGTTGATCGCCTGCTGGGCCATCTGCCGGCCGTAGGGGATCTTCGAGGCGTCGATCACCTCGACGTGCGGGGGCAGCTCGGCGAGCAGCTCGCGCGGGGCCAGGCGGTCGGCGACCACCACGTCGGCGTCGGCGAGCAGGCGGCGGCCGCGCACGGTGATCAGGTCGGGGTCGCCGGGGCCGCCGCCGACCAGGGCCACGCCGGCCGTCCGCTGCCGGTACTGACGCGCGGTCAGGGTGCCGGTGCGCAGGCCCTCGACGATGGCGTTGCGCAGCGCGGCCGAGTGCCGGGGGTCGCCGGTGAGCACGGCGACCGTGGTGCCCGCGTCGTCGTGGCCGCTGGCGGGGGTCCAGGCGGTGGCCGCGGCCGCGTCGTCGCTGCGCGAGCAGAAGATCCGGGCCTGCTCGGCCTCGGCGCTGACCGCCTCGTTGACGGCCGGGTCGGAGGAGGCGACCAGCACGTACCAGGCCTCGGCCAGGTCACCGGCGGCGAAGCCGCGGCGGTGCCAGGTGATCTCGCCGGCGTCGGCCATCGCCTGGACGGCGGGCGTGGTGCTCGGCGAGACCAGGTGCACCTGGGCGCCGGCGGCTATCAGGGCGGGCAGCCGGCGCTGGGCCACCTGGCCGCCGCCGACCACGACCACCCGGCGGCCGGCCAGCAACAGGCCGACGGGGTACGGGGTCTGGCCGGTGGTGCTGGGGTGCACGTTGGGCGCGTTCATGCGGGTGGCTCCTGTGGGGCGAAGGACGAATTTCGGATAAGGCGGTGCCCCGTACCGGCGCGCCCTCGGGCCGGTACGGGGCCAATCAAGACGGTGGAGCCGAGACGGTGGATCAGCCCTTCTCGGTGACTCCGGCGGAGTCGAAGGTGGCTACATCGTGCATCGCCCGGGCCGCACTCTGCACCAGCGGGAGGGCCAGCAGGGCGCCCGTTCCCTCGCCGAGCCGCAGGTCCAGGTCGATCAGCGCGCGCAGGCCGAGCTTGGCCAGCGCGGCCTGGTGGCCGGGCTCGGCCGAGCGGTGGCCGGCGATGCAGGCCGCCAGCACCTCGGGGGCGATGGCCTTGGCGGCCAGCGCGGCGGAGCCGGCGATCACGCCGTCCAGGATCACCGGGGTGCGCAGCGAGGCGGCGCCGAGCAGGAAGCCGGCGATCGCCGCGTGCTCCAGGCCGCCGATCGCGGCGAGCACGCCGATGGGATCGGTCGGGTCGGGCTGGTGCAGCTCCAGTGCCTGCCGGATGACGGCCACCTTGCGGGTGTGCGTCTCGTCGTCGATGCCGGTGCCGCGGCCGGTGACCTCGGCCGGGTCGACGCCGGTGAAGACCGAGATCAGCGCGGCGGAGGCGGTGGTGTTGGCGATGCCCATGTCGCCGGTGATCAGGATCTTGTTGCCGGCCGCGACCAGGTCGCGGGCGGTCTCGATGCCGACCTCCAGCGCCTTGAGCGCCTCCTCCCGGCTCATCGCCGGTCCCTGGGTCATGTCGTCGGTGCCGGGCTTGACCTTGCGCGGCAGCAGGCCGGTGGTGCGGCCCTGCTGGATCGCCTCGGGCAGCTCGGCCTTGACGCCGACGTCCACCACGCAGACCTCGGCGCCGACCTGGGCGGCGAAGGAGTTGACCACCGCTCCGCCGGCCAGGAAGTTGGCCACCATCTGGCCGGTGACCTCCTGCGGCCAGGGGGTGACGCCCTGGGCGTGCACGCCGTGGTCGCCGGCGAAGATCGCCACGCAGGCGGGCTCCGGGATCGGCGGCGGGCACTTCCGGGACAGGCCGCTGAGCTGGGCGGAGATGATCTCCAGCATGCCGAGCGAGCCGGCCGGCTTGGTCATCCGCTTCTGCCGGTCCCAGGCCTCGCCGAGCGCCTTGGCGTCCAGCGGGCGGATGGTGCGCAGGGTCTCGGAGAGCAGGCTGTGCGGCTCCTCGCCGGGCAGCGCGCGGTTGCCGTACTGCTCCTCGTGCACCACCCAGGAGAGCGGGCGCTTCTTGGCCCAGCCCTGCTGCTGCAGCTCGGGCTCGTCCGGGAAGGAGTCGACGAAGCCGATGCAGAGGTAGGCGACGACGTCCAGGTGCTCGGGCAGGCCGAGCTCGCGGACCATCTCCTCCTCGTCGAAGAAGCTCACCCAGCCGACGCCCAGGCCCTCGGCGCGGGCGGCCAGCCAGAGGTTCTCCACGGCGAGCGCGGCCGAGTAGGGGGCCATCTGCGGCTGGGTGTGCCGGCCGAGGGTGTGCCGGCCGCCGCGGGTGCGGTCGGCGGTGACCACGATGTTGACCGGGGTTTCGAGGATCGCCTCGATCTTGATCTCGCGGAACTGCTTGGCCCGGCCCTTGGGCAGCGAGTCGGCGTAGGCCTCGCGCTGCCGCTCGGCCAGCGCGTGCATCTTCCGGCGGGTGTCCGAGGAGCGGATCACCACGAAGTCCCAGGGCTGCGAGTAGCCGACGCTGGGGGCGGTGTGGGCGGCCTCCAGGACCCGGAGCAGCACTTCGTGCGGGACGGGGTCGGGGCGGAAGCCGTTGCGGATGTCGCGGCGCTCGCGCATCACCTGGTGGACGGCGTCGCGGGCGGCGGTGTCGTAGCCCGGCGCGGCCTCTCCGCGCGGGGCCTCGGGCTCGGCGGCGGGCTCGGCTCCGGCTTCGGCCTGGTCCGGTACGGGCTGCGCGTCGGGCTCGCCGGCGGCCTCGGGAGCGGCCGCGGCGGGCTGCGGCTCGGGCGCGGTGGCCGGCTCGGCGACGGCGGCTTCCGGTGCGGCGGGCGCCTCGACAGGCTCGGTCGGCTGGACCGGCTCGGCCCCGGGCGCGGCCTCGGCGGCGGCTTCCGGCGCGGCGGGCGCTATCGGGGTGGCCGGGTCGGGCTGGGCGAGCGGCTCGGCCTGCTCGGCGGGGGCCTCGGCGACGACGGGCTCCTCGGCGATGGTGGGCTCGGCGGCGACGGGCTCGGCGGCGACCGGGGTCTCGGCAGCGGGGGTCTCGGCAGCGGGTGCCTCGACGGCGGTCGGCTGCTCCGGGGCCGGCGCGGCCTCGGCGGACGGCGCCTCAGCCGACGGGGCGTCAGCGGTCGGGGCGTCAGCGACCGGGGTCTGCTCGGCGGGCTGGGCCGGGGCCTCGACGGCCGGCTGCTCCGCGGCGGGGGCCTCGGCGGCGACCGGGGCCGGCTGCTCGACCACCGGGTCCACCACGGCGAGGCCGAGCGGCGCGGGGTCGGCGAGGAACGCGGCGATCCGGCGCGGTGCGCCCGGCTGCGCGGGGGCGGCTGCCTCGGGGGCGGCGGGCGCCTCCTGGACCGGTGCCACCGGCTGAGTGGGCGCGGCCTCGGCGGCCACCGGCTGCGGCGCGGGGACGGGCTCGACGACGGCGACCGGCGCCGGCTCGACGGTCTCGACCGGCGCGACCGTCTCCACGGGCGCGACGGCCGCGGCGGGCGCCTCCACGGCCACGGGCTCCGCGATCACCGGCTCGATGGCGACCGGCGCCGGCTCCACGACGGCCTGCTCCGTCGCCACCGGCTCCGCGACCGGAGCGACGGGGGCGACCGGAGCGACCGGCACGGCGACCGGGGCGACCGGCTGCTCGACGGGAGCCGCGGCCTTCTGCACCGGCAGCACCAGGGTGCTCTCGGCGGCCGTCTCCGGCGGCAGCACGGCGACCGGCACCCCGTGCGGCGGCGTGCCGCCGGGCTCGGACGGGCCGCGGTCGGCCAGCGAGCGGACCGGCACCTGACCGGTCATCAGCGAGGGGTCCGGGATCGGCGGCCCGGCGTGCAGCGGCCGGCGCGGCTGCGCGGGCTGCGGCACGGCGGCGACCGGGGAGGCCTCGGCCTGGGGCTGTTCGGCGTACCCGGGCGGCACCACCGGCGGCCAGGACGGCTCCACGGGCGTGCCGGGCACGGGCTGTTCGGCGGCAACCACCGGCTGGACGGCGACGGGCTCGACGGCCACCGGCTGGACGGCGACGGGCTGCGGCGGTACCGGCTGCGCCATCGGCGCGGCGCCCGGGTACCCGGGCTGCGCCACGAACCCGCCCGGGGCGGGCGGGGTGAGCGCCTCGCCGAGCGGCACCACGGGCGTGGCCGACGGGTCGGCCCAGCCGCCCTGCGGGCCGGGCATCAGCAGCACGTCCTCTTCGTCGTCCGGCTGGTCGATGAAGGTGTACCCGGGCCCGGCCGGCGCACCGCCGCCCCCCGGTACGGACTGGCCGACGAGGTCGCCGCCCCACCCGCCACCTCCCTGGACCGGTTCGGTCCCGGTCTCGGGGAGCAGGTGCTCCGGCAGTCCCTCACTGGGGACGTGACCAGCGTCGGTCATGTCAACACTCCTTCCAGGCCGCTTCCGCGTCCTTGGCGACCCGGTCGCCGACCGAGGCGCACCGCCCGTTCCGGGTCCAAGCCGGAGACCGGCCCACCCCACCGTCGTTCACCTGTCGGCCGCCGGGTGCGGCGACCGTGGGCCGTTCGACCGGTCACGGTGTCCGGTGCCGGCGCTCGCCGCGTCTGGTCCGACGCGTGAGGCGGGGCACCGCCACCTGAACTAACGACAGCCCGGGGCATCCGGCACGACCGGCCCGGAACCCCGGGACATTCTCCCGGTCGGGCCTGCGTCAGTCGAATGCCCACGCACCGATCCACGTGTGGGTTGCACCACGTCGGCGCGGTTCGCACCACCGCGCCAGGCAGGCGGGCAGTCAGATCGTCAGACTACCGGCCACCAAGGTCCACTCGGGCCGCCGCTGTCCGAATCATCCTCAATTGTCGATTCGTCACCTCGGAGACCTTTACCCGGCTCCCGGCAAGCTCACGGCGCGCACCCAGGGCCGGGCCCGCCCTGCGGGAGGCCAGCCGGTTCAGGGCGCGGGCTCGGCCCAGAGCAGCAGGGTGCTCTCGAACGGGCCGATCGCCGACTCGGCGTCGGAGCCCGACGGGGTGGCCTGCAGCGGGGCGGACTGCAGCACCATGCCCTCCACCCGGTACCCGGCCGTGGTCATCACCGCGCGGATCTCGCCCGCCTCGGCCACCGTGCCGGCCAGCGCGACCAGCCGGGCCGGACGGCGGGTCAGCACCGCGCGCACCACCTCGGCCCCGCCCTGCTCCACCACCACCGCGTCCGGCTCGGGCAGTCCGCCCAGCACCTCGGTCGCCGGTCCGGCGGCGGTCTCCAGCTCGACGCCGTAGCGGCGCGCGTTCACCGCGATCCGGGCGCAGGTCGCCGCCGACTCCTCGACCGCGACCACCGCGGCGCCGAACCGCGCGGTCTCCACCGCGAGCGCCCCGCTGCCCGCGCCCACGCACCAGACCAGGTCGCCGGCGCCCGGCCCGAGCCGGGCCAGCACCACCGCGCGGGTCTGCGGGGAGAGGGTGCGGGGTGAGTCGCCGTCGTACGCGTCGCCGGGCAGCGCCCAGCCGCGCTCGGTGCCGGGGTAGCCGACGGGCCGGCCGGCCAGCCAGCCGGCGGTCGCGTCCACGCCCGCGCTCTGCGGGGTGGAGCC
This sequence comes from Kitasatospora viridis, assembly GCF_007829815.1. Classification (NCBI taxonomy): domain Bacteria; kingdom Bacillati; phylum Actinomycetota; class Actinomycetes; order Kitasatosporales; family Streptomycetaceae; genus Kitasatospora; species Kitasatospora viridis. The sequence goes on from NZ_VIWT01000001.1 coordinate 197,429, forward strand.
GCCGATCACCAGCACCACGTTGGGGTCGCGCCAGTCGTGGTCCGGCACCCGGTCCGAGGTGAGCACGGTGACGTCCTCGTCCGCGGTGCCCAGCGCCTCGCAGACCACGAAGGTGCGGTGCACGCCGCGCAGCATCAGCGCGAGCTCGCTGGGCCCGGCGTCGGCGCTGGTCAGCACGGCGACCTTGGAGTGCGCCCGGCAGACGTTGGCGGCCCGGCGCAGCCGGCCGCCGTGGGTGGAGACCACCTGGGCGTCCTCCCAGGCCATGCCGGCCCGGGCGAACGCGGCGGCGACCGAGGAGACGGCGGGCAGCACCTCCAACTCCAGCCCGTACTCCGGCCGGCGCAGGGCGCGGACCACACCGAAGAAGCCCGGGTCGCCCTCGGCGACCACCACCACGGCGCCGCGGTGCTCGGCGATCCGGCGGGCGGCGCTCTCCACGCTCCCCAGCGCGATCCGTTCGGCGCCGGCCGGCACCGGGAGCGCGTTCAGCTGGTAGGGCGCCCCCGCCACCAGGGTGGCGGCGGTGAGCGCGGCGGCGGCCGCCTCGGTCAGCGGTGTTCCGTCCCACCCGATGACCGTGATCCGGTCGGCCATGCCGGCAGTTCTCCCTCGGAGTGCTCGAAGCTCGTCTCGCGCGGATGGCGCTGCGCCCCCGTCGCCCGGGCCGTCCGCCCAGCAGCAGAGGTTACCTGGTGGGTGTGCCGGTGCGGCGGTATCCGGCGATCTTGGTCGACCGCGTGGCGCGCGGTCCGGCGGTTCGACGGACCCTCAATCCTGCAAGGCGTAACGGTCCTTCAGCAGGTCGTCGACCGGCTCCAGGTCCTCGGGCAGCAGGCTCCACAGGATCAGGTCGCTGCGGCTCTCCTCCCCCGCCGAGCCGACTTCGCCGGTGCGCACTATCCAGGCGCTGCGCAGCACGCCCTCGCTGATGCAGCCGATCTTCTGGGCGACCTGCTGGGCGGCGGTGTTGCCGGCCGCGGTGCGCAGCTCCAGCCGGTGGAAGCCGCGGTCCTCGAAGAGCCACTGGGCGATGCCGAGCAGCGACTCGACCGCGTAGCCCTCGCCCCTGGCCCAGGGCGCGGTGACGTAGGCGGCCTCGGTGCTGAGCAGCCGCCAGTCGGTGTGCCGCAGTTCGACGGTGCCGACCAGCCGCTGGGTGAGGTGCTCGGTGACCGCGAAGGCGATGCCGCGGCCCTGCGCGCGCAGGGCCGGGGCCTGCCGGCGGATCCAGTCCAGGGCGTGCCGGTGGGTGTAGGGCTGCGGCACGTCGGTCCAGTTCAGCACCAGGTCGTCGGCCATCATGGCGACCAGCTCGGGCACGTCGCCGTCCTCCAAGGGGCGCAGCAGCAGCCGTTCGGTGCTGATCGCGGTCTCGGGGAAGCTCGCTGGCATACCGTCTCTCCTCGCCGGGTCGTGGACCCACGGTACGCCCCGCCCGACCCGCTCGGCGCCGCGGGTGACCGGGCGTCAGCTCCGGGACGTGCCGCGGGGCCCCGCCGACGGACGGGGCCCCGGGTGTGCGAGGGATCAGAAGGCCGGGATGACCGAGCCCTGGAAGTTGTCCTCGATGTACTTCTTCACCTCGTCGGAGTGCAGCAGCTGGGCCAGCTTCTGCACCCGCGGGTCGTTCTCCTTGCCCTTCTTGACGGCGAGCACGTTGGCGTACGGGTTGTTGTCCGCCTTCTCCAGCAGGATCGCGTCGGTGGCGGGCTTGAGGCCCGCGCCGACCGCGTAGTTGCCGTTGATCACGGCGGCGTCCACGTCGCTCAGCGCGCGCGGCAGCTGGGCGGCGTCGAGCTCCTTGAACTTCAGGTGCTTCGGGTTGCCGGTGATGTCGTGGATGGTGGCGGCGGTGCCGACCCCGTCCTTCAGGCTGATCACCTGGTTGTCGGCGAGCAGCTTGAGCGCGCGGCCCTCGTTGGTGGCGTCGTTGGGCACCGCGACCGAGGCGCCGTCGGCCAGGTCGGCGGCCTTCTTGACCTTCTTGGAGTAGACGCCGAGCGGCTCCAGGTGGACCGTCTCGACCGGCACGATGTCGGTGCCGTGGGTCTTGTTGAAGTCGTTCAGGTACGGGACGTGCTGGAAGTAGTTGGCGTCGGCGGAGCCGTCCTGCACGGCGGGGTTCTGCAGCGTGTAGTCGGAGACCTCGCGGACCGTCAGCTTCAGGCCGACCTTGGCGGCCAGGTTGTCCCGGACGTAGTCCAGGATCTGGGCGTGCGGGGTGGGCGAGGCGATCACCACGAGCGGCTTGTCGGCGCTGTTCGAGGAGGACGAGCCGGAGCACGCGGTGGCGCCCAGGGTGAGGCCGGTGACGGCGAGGGCGGCGGTGCTGATCTTCAGGACGGTACGCACGAAAAGTGCCTTTCTCCGTTGGTTCCACGAGGGGGTGGCCGCGCACCCGGGGGTTCGGGGGCGGAAGTCGGTGAGGGTGCGTCAGGCGGTGCGGCGCAGGCGGGCGAGCAGGCCGGCGGTGGCGCCGCGGTGGCCGAGCCGGCGCCCGATCAGGTCGCCGAGCAGCTGGACCAGGGTGACCAGCACCACCAGCTCGATCACGATGACGACCATGAAGCCGGTCTCGAAGCGCATGTAGCCGTAGGTGATGGCGAGGTTGCCGAGCCCGCCGCCGCCGACCGTGCCGGCCATCGCGGAGTAGCCGATCAGCGCGATCACCGTGGTGGTGAGGCCGGAGACCAGGGCGGGCAGTGCCTCGGGCAGCAGGGCCTTGCGGACCACCGCCCAGGTGGAGCCGCCCATCGACTGGACGGCCTCGACCAGGCCGCCGTCCACGCCGCGCACCGCGCCCTCGACCAGCCGGGCGTAGAACGGGATGGCGCCGACGGCCAGCGGCACGGTGGCGGCCTGCCAGCCGATCGAGGTGCCGACCACCCAGCGGGTGAACGGGATCAGCGCGACCAGCAGGATCACGAAGGGCAGCGAGCGGCCGACGTTGACGACCGCGCCGACCACCTTGTTGACCGGGCGGTTCTGCCACAGGCCGCCCTTGTCGGTGAGCACCAGCAGCACCCCGAGCGGCAGGCCGAGCAGCAGCGTCACCAGGGTGGCGATGCCGACCATCTGGAACGTCTCGATGGTCGCGTCGTGCAGCAGCGGCTGCATGTCGTCCCAGGTCATGCGAGGGCTCCCGTCCGGTGGGCGGTCGTGACGACGTCGACCTGCAGGCCCTGCTCGCGCAGGTAGCCGATCGGCACGACGTTGTCCTGGTGGGTGCCGGGCAGCTGGACCCGCATCCGGCCGACCTGGCGGCCGCCGATGGTCTCCACCGCGGCGCCCAGGATGTTGATGTCGATCTGGTAGGTGCGGGCCAGTTGGGAGATGAACGGCTGTCCGGAGCTGTCGCCCTGGAAGGTGATCTCCAGCACGGTGCCGTCGGAGTACCCGCTCCCCCCGGGCGCGCCGAGCGGGAAGAGTTCGCGGGCCAGCTCGGACTCGCCGGTGGCGAGCAGGTCGGTCAGCGTGCCGGACTCGACGATCCGCCCGTCGCGCATCAGCGCGGCCGAGTCGCAGACCGACTTGACCACGTCCATCTCATGGGTGATCAGCAGCACGGTCAGGCCGAGCTCCTGATTGAGCGTGCGCAGCAGCTCCAGCACCGAGCGGGTGGTCTCCGGGTCGAGCGCCGAGGTGGCCTCGTCGGAGAGCAGCACCTTCGGGTCGCCGGCCAGCGCCCGGGCGATGCCGACCCGCTGCTTCTGGCCGCCGGAGAGCTGGCTCGGGTAGTTGCGGGCCTTGTCGGCCAGGCCGACCAGCTCCAGCAGCTCGGCGGCCTTGCGGCGGCGGGCGGCGCGGTCCAGGCCGGTGATCTCCAGCGGGAGCTCGACGTTCTCCTGCACGGTGCGCGAGGAGAGCAGGTTGAAGTGCTGGAAGACCATGCCGATCCGGCGGCGGGCCTCGCGCAGCTCCCGGCCGGCCCGGTGGGCGCTGCCGCGCAGTGCGGTGAGCTCGACGCCGTCCACCGTGACGGTGCCGGAGCTGGGGCGCTCCAGCATGTTGACGCAGCGGATCAGGGTGCTCTTGCCGGCACCGCTGGTGCCGACGACTCCGTACACCTCGCCTTCGCGCACGTGCAGGTCGACGCCGCGCAGGGCGGCGGTCTCCTTGCCGCGAGAGGTGTAGACCTTTGAAAGGCCTGTGGTGGTGATCACAGCTGGTTCCGTAACTCCGGGGGAGGGTGGGGTGTTCGTCCTCGCACGGTGCCCGCGCAGCACTGGGCGTGCGTATGCGTCCGGCGCGGGCCGGGGGCGGGGTGGTGCGAGGGGGTGCGACGCGGTGCGTGCGGGGCGGGGCGTGCGGGGCGGCCTCGGTCAGGGCCGCAGGGGCGGGGCGGGTGTCAACCCGGCGTCAGCGCCCGGTCAGGACCGGCACATTCGACAACACATGCCACGCACACCTGCCGGCATGGTGCCGGTGGCGGTGGATTTCGTCGTCGCAGTCATGAGAACCAGTAAAACAGATGATGCGCATGAGTCCCAATGAACAGGACGTTGCGTCCGCATTGCGGACACGATGCAGTCGCCGCAAGGGAAAACGCGAGCGGCTCCACCCTCGGGGAGAGTGGAGCCGCTCGTCGGGCCAGCTCAGATTGGTTCAGACCGGTTCAGACCGCGGTGGCCAGCGGCTGGGTGGCCGGCTTCTCCAGGGTGACCAGGCTCAGGCCGGGGGCGGCCTGGCGGACCTCGGACTGCCGGTAGCCCTGGGCGGTGTAGAGCCGCAGGTTGCCGAGGTTGCGGTGGCCGGTGGCGAGCTGGAAGGCGCGCACCGGGCCCTGGGCCAGCAGTCGGTCCTCGACCGCGCGGAGCAGCCGGCCGCCGAGGCCGTGGTGCTGCATCCGCGGGTGCACGACCAGGCGGTTTATCCGGCCGACGCCGTCCGCGTCGATCCAGCCGCGGACCGTGCCGACCACCTCGTCGCCGAGCCGGGCGACCAGCACGTGGCGCTCGGCCAGCTCGGTGCGCAGGCTCTCCAGGGTCTGGGTGAGCGGTTCGATCGACCAGTCGCCGTAGAGCTCGGCCTCGCTCTGGTAGCCGAGGTACTGCAGTTTCAGGATCTGCTCGGTGTCCTGCTCGGTCGCGGCCGAGATGATCACGCTCATGCCCATGTGCGGGGGCCTCCCATCGTCAAGTCCCGGCGCACAGCGTGAGGGTCAGCGCCGAGTGGCCAGCCGGAGGTCTGCCCGGCCGGGGATCGGCCCAGACCGGGGAGTAGCGCTAGACCGTACCAGCCGATTCCGGCCGCTACGTTCGCCAGCGCTCTACCCAGCCTTCAGCTGTTCTCAACCCGCCCGCATCCCGCAGGTGGCGCAAATCACGCGGACGGTGACCGGCGGACCGCCGATTGCCGCAGCCCCGACCGGGCGTCAGCCCGCCGGGGCCGCCCACTCGCGCTGGGTGGCCAGGTCGGCCTTGACCTCGCCCAGCTGCACCGCGACGGCGCTCGGCGCGGTGCCGCCCCGGCCGCTGCGGGCGCCGATCGCGCCGTGCACGCTGAGCACCTCGCGCACCTCGGGCGTCAGGTCCGCGGAGATGGAGGCGAACTGCTCGTCCGTCAGGTCCCAGAGCTCGATGCCCTGGCCCTCGCAGACCTTCACGCAGGCGCCGGCCACCTCGTGCGCGACCCGGAACGGCACGCCGCGCTTGACCAGCCACTCGGCGATGTCGGTGGCCAGCGAGAAGCCGGCCGGGGCGAGCTCCTCCAGCCGCTCCCGATGGACCGTCAGGGTGGCCATCATGCCGGTGAAGGCGGGCAGCAGGACTTCGAGCGTGTCGCAGGAGTCGAAGACCGGCTCCTTGTCCTCCTGGAGGTCCCGGTTGTACGCCAGCGGCAGCGCCTTGAGGGTCGCCAGCAGGCCGGTCAGGTTGCCGATCAGCCGGCCGGACTTGCCCCGGGCCAGCTCGGCGATGTCCGGGTTCTTCTTCTGCGGCATGATCGAGGAGCCGGTGGAGAAGGCGTCGTGCAGCGTGATGAAGCCGAACTCCTTGGTGTTCCAGATGATCACCTCCTCCGCGATCCGGGAGAGGTTGACGCCGATCATCGCGGTGACGAAGGCGAACTCGGCGACGAAGTCGCGGGCCGCGGTGCCGTCGATCGAGTTGCCCACCGAGCCGCCCTCGAAGCCGAGGTCGGCGGCGACCGCCTCCGGGTCCAGGCCGAGCGAGGAGCCGGCCAGCGCGCCGGAGCCGTACGGGCTGACCGCCGTGCGGGCGTCCCACTGGCGCAGCCGCTCGGCGTCCCGGCCGAGCGCCTGCACGTGGGCCAGCACGTGGTGGGCGAAGAGCACCGGCTGGGCGTGCTGCAGGTGGGTGCGGCCCGGCATCGCCGTCTCCGGGTGCGCCTCGGCCAGGCCGACCAGGGCCTCCTGGAGGTCGAGGAGCAGGCCGCCGATGATCCGCGCGTGGTCGCGCAGGTACATCCGGAACAGGGTGGCGATCTGGTCGTTGCGGGACCGGCCGGCCCGCAGCTTGCCGCCCAGGTCGGGGCCGAGCCGCTCCAGCAGGCCGCGCTCCAGGGCGGTGTGCACGTCCTCGTCGGCGACCGTGCCGGTGAAGGCGCCCGACTCGACGTCGGCCAGCAACCGGTCCAGGCCGGCCAGCATCGCGGCCAGCTCCTCCTCGGTCAGCAGCCCGGCCTTGTTGAGCACCCGGGCGTGCGCCTTGGAGCCGGCGATGTCGTACGGGGCGAGCCGCCAGTCGAAGTGGACCGAGGCGGAGAGCCTGGCCAGCGCCTCGGACGGGCCGTCGGCGAAGCGAGCGCCCCAGAGGCGGACATCTGATTGCTGGTCGGACGGCATCGGGGGCGCTCCTTGCGTTCGGTCGGCTGGGTGCTGAGGGAGGGTCAGGCGAGGTCGCGGCGGGCGGCGATCTTCGAGGACATCCCGAAGATCTCGATGAAGCCCTTGGACATCGACTGGTCGAAGGTGTCGCCGGTGTCGTAGGTGGCCAGGTTGAAGTCGTAGAGCGACTGGGCCGACTTGCGGCCGTTGACCACCGCGCGGCCGCCGTGCAGCACCATCCGGATCTCGCCGGTGACGTGCTGGTTGGCCTCGTTGACGAAGCCGTCCAGGGCGCGCTTGAGCGGGGAGAACCACAGGCCGTCGTAGACCAGCTCGGCCCAGCGCTGCTCCACCTGCCGCTTGTAGCGGGCCAGTTCGCGCTCGACGGTGACGTTCTCCAGCGCCTGGTGGGCGGTGATCAGGGCGATCGCGCCGGGGGCCTCGTAGATCTCCCGGGACTTGATGCCGACCAGTCGGTCCTCGACCATGTCGAGCCGGCCGATGCCCTGGCCGCCGGCCCGCTTGTTAAGCTCCTCGATCGCCTGGAGCACCGTCACCTTGCGGCCGTCGATCGCGACCGGCACGCCGGCCTCGAAGGTGATGACGACCTCGTCGGCCTCGCGCGGGGTGGCCGGGTTCTGGGTGTACTCGTAGACGTCCTCGATCGGGGCGTTCCAGATGTCCTCCAGGAAGCCCGTCTCGACGGCGCGACCGAAGACGTTCTGGTCGATCGAGTACGGCGACTTCTTGGTGGTGGCGATCGGCAGGCCCTTGGCCTCGGCGAAGGCGATCGCCTTGTCCCGGGTCATCGCGTAGTCGCGGACCGGGGCGATGCACTTGAGCTCGGGGGCCAGCGACTGGATGCCGACCTCGAAGCGGACCTGGTCGTTGCCCTTGCCGGTGCAGCCGTGCGCGACGGTGGTGGCGCCGTGCTTCTTGGCGGCGGCGACCAGGTGCTTGACGATCACCGGCCGGGAGAGCGCCGAGACCAGCGGGTACTGGCCCTGGTAGAGGGCGTTGGCCTTGAGCGCCGGCAGGCAGTACTCGTCGGCGAACTCGTCGCGGGCGTCGGCGACCTCGGCCTCGACCGCACCGCAGTCCAGGGCGCGCTGGCGGATGACGTCGAGGTCCTCGCCGCCCTGGCCGACGTCGACCGCGACGGCGATGACCTCGGCGCCGGTCTCCTCGGCGATCCAGCCGATGCAGACGGACGTGTCCAGACCGCCCGAATAGGCGAGTACGACGCGCTCGGTCACGGCTTTCTCCTTCTTCGCGGTGCGTGCAGGGGCGAGCGGCAGTGAGGGTCCCTTGCGGAGTTCTCATGCGCTGATAGGCATAAGTATGCACGACTCTGCATGAAACTCAAAGCCCGCCCCGGGAAACCCCGGAGCGGGCCGTGGAGTGCTGACGGATCAGCCGTGGACTGCTGACGGATCACCAGGCCAGCGGCAGCTCGTGCAGTCCGTAGATCAGCGACTCGGTGCGGAACCGCACCTGTTCGAACGGCACCGCCAGCCGCAGCCCGGGCAGCCGGCGCACCAGGGTGGCCAGCGCGATCTGCAGCTCCACCCGGGCCAGCGGCTGCCCCAGGCACTGGTGCACGCCGAAGCCGAAGGCCAGGTGGCGGCGGGCGTCCCGGGTGATGTCCAACTCCTCGCCGGCGCCGAACATCTCCTCGTCCCGGTTGGCCGCGGCGATCATCGCGAAGACGCCCTCGCCGGCCCGGACCACCGCTCCCCCGGGCAGCTCGACGTCCTCCACCGCGACCCGGGGCAGGCCGGTGTGCACGATCGTCAGGTACCGCAGCAGCTCCTCGACCGCGCCCTTGACCAGCTCGGGCTCGGCCCGCAGCTTCGCCAGCTGCTCGGGGTGGCGCAGCAGCACCAGGGTCGACAGCGAGGTCATGTTGGCCGTGGTCTCGTGGCCGGCCAGCAGGAGCAGCAGCGCGTTGGAGGCCACCTCACCGGGCGTCAGGTCCTCCCGGGAGGCCAGCCGGGCCACGATGCCGTCCTCCTCGCCCTTCTTGGAGGCGGCCAGTTCGGTCATGTAGGCGTTGAAGTCGTCCATCGCCGCCTTGACCTGCTCGGCGCCGGCGGTGGCGTCCAGCACCAGCCGGCTCTGCCGCTGGAAGAACTCGTGGTCCTCGTAGGGCACGCCGAGCAGCTCGCAGATCACCAGCGAGGGGATCGGGAAGGCGAAGTCGGCGACCAGGTCGGCCGGCGCGCCCTTGGCGATCATCGCGTCCAGCGCGTCGTCGACGATCCGCTGGATCCGCGGGCGCAGCTGGTCCACCCGCTTGACCAGGAAGTCGCCGGTCATCATCCGGCGCAGCCGCTGGTGCTCGGGGTCGTCGAGCCGGATGAAGGCGGGCTCGTCGCGGATGAAGGCGCGCCGGCCCGGGGCGAAGAACGGGAAGCCCTCGATCCGGGCGTCGGCGCTGAACCGGCGGTCGCTCAGCACGGTGCGGACGTCCTGGTAGTCCGTCACCATCCAGCAGGGCGCGCCGTCCCAGAGCGCCATCCGGGTGGCCGGGCGGCGCTGCGCGGGGGGCGGGTCGAAGGGGCAGCCGGTGGCCCGGGGCTGCGGGAAGGTGAACAGCTCGGCGGTCTCGTGCGGGGGTTCGTGGAGGCTGGTCACCGGGCCACCTCCGTCAGGCTGATCGCGCCGGCCGGGCAGAGCGCGGCGGCGGTCCTGAGCTTCTCGTCGAGCTCCGGGGACGGGTCGGCGTCGAGCAGACGCACCACCCCCTCTTCCTCGTCCTGGTCGAAGACGGTGGGGACGGCCAGTACGCACTGGCCGGAGCTGCAACAACGGTCCTGATCGACACTCACGTGCATGGCGGTACCTCGTCGGGGGCGAAGGGAGAAGGCCACCCGAGCCCGTTGCCTCGGGCAACCAACTATCCGTGCTGCCAACTTAACGCGCCGTTGCGCTGTGCACGACGGATCGGATCACGCTGTCCGAGATTGGCCGGATTTCAATGGTCAGCGTCAACGGTGGAGCGTCAATGGTCCGGCTTCGCCGCTCCGGGCCCCGATGGTCCGGTCCTCACCGGTCCGTGCGGGACTGGGCGAGTTGCATCAGGTGGTCGGCCAGGGCCTGGCCGCCGGCCGGGTCACGGCTGATCAGCAGCACCGTGTCGTCGCCGGCGATGGTGCCGATGATCTCGTACACCTCGGCGGTGTCGATCGCGGAGGCGAGGAACTGCGCGGCGCCCGGCGGGGTGCGCAGCACCACCAGGTTGCCGGAGGCGGTCGCCGAGACCATCAGCTCGCCGGCCAGCCGGGCCATCCGGCCCTCGCTGGCCGACTCCCCCATCGGGGCGCGCGGCGTGCGGTCGCCGCCCTCGGCCGGGACGGCGTAGATCAGCGCGCCGTCCCGGTTGCGGATCTTGACCGCCCCCAGCTCGTCCAGGTCCCGGGAGAGCGTCGCCTGGGTGACCACCAGCCCGTCGTCGGCCAGCAGCTTGGCCAACTGGCTCTGCGAGCGGACGGGCTGACGGGTCAGCAGGTCGACGATCCGGCGGTGCCGCGCGGTCCGGGTCTGCGGCACCTGCGGCGTCGGGCCCGGGGCGGGCTGGTCGGGTGGGGGCACTGTCATGATGATGATTCTTCCGGACTACTCGCCGGCCTGCGCGGCCGGGTCGTCCTGCCGGGCGTCCAGCTCGGCCCGGACCTGGGCGAGGACCGCCGGCAGCGCCCCCAGGAACTCCTCCACCTGCCGGTCCGTCAGCACCAGCGGCGGCGCCAGCCGCACCGCGTCCGCCACCGCGGCGTTCACCAGGAAGCCGGCCTGCTGGGCGGCGGCCTGCACCTGGACGGCGACCGGCTCGGTGAGCACGATCCCGAGCAGCAGGCCCGCGCCCCGCACCCCGGCCACCAGCGGGTCGCCGATCGCCTCGATGCCGGTGCGAAGCCGCTCGCCGAGCTGCTGGACCCGGGCGAGCAGGCCCTGCGACTCGATGGTGTCCAGCACCGCCAGCGCGCCGGCCGCCACCACCGGGTTGCCGCCGAAGGTGGAGCCGTGGTGACCGGGCTTCAGCAGCTCGGCCGCCGCGCCGTAGGCGATCACGGCGCCGATCGGCAGACCGCCGCCGAGGCCCTTGGCCAGCGTCACCACGTCCGGCTCCAGGCCGGGCACCGCCTGGTGGGCGAACCAGTGGCCGGTCCGGCCGATGCCGGTCTGCACCTCGTCCAGCACCAGCAGCGCGCCGGCCGCGCGGGTGATCTCCCGGGCCGCCAGCAGGTACTCCGCCGACAGCGGGATCGCGCCGTTCTCGCCCTGGATCGGCTCCAGCACCACGGCGGCCGTCCGCTCGGTGACCGCCGCCCGCAGCGCCTCGACGTCGCCGAACGGCACGTGGGTGACGTCGCCCGGCAGCGGGCGGAACGGGTCCTGCTTGGCCGGCTGGCCGGTGAGCGCCAGCGCGCCCATGGTCCGGCCGTGGAACGAGCCCTGCAGCGAGACCAGCCCGGTCCGGCCGGTCAGCCGGCTGAGCTTGAACGCGGCCTCCAGCGCCTCGGTGCCGGAGTTGCAGAAGTAGACCCGGCCCGGCCGCGGGTCCAGCGCCCGCAGCCGCTCGGCCAGCGCGATGGTCGGCTCGCTGGTGAACAGGTTGGAGACGTGGCCGAGCGTGCCGAGCTGGGCGGTCACCGCGGCGAGCAGCGCCGGGTGCGCGTGGCCCAGCGCGTTGACCGCGATGCCGGCGACCAGGTCCAGGTACTGCTTGCCGTCGGCGTCCCAGACCACCGAGCCCTCGCCCTTGACCAGCGGCAGCCGCGGGGTGCCGTAGTTGTCGGTGAAGGCGGCCTGGTAACGGTCCGTCAGTTCTTTGTTGGACACAGCCTTGTTGGACACAGCCTTGTTGGAACCTGCCTCGTCGCTCGTCATGCCAAGCCCCCCAGTACGGTCGTCTCGTCGTCCGGCACCACCATGGTGCCGATGCCCTCGTCGGTGAAGATCTCCAGCAGCAGGCTGTGCTGCACCCGGCCGTCCAGCACCCGGGCGGTGCCCACCCCGGAGCGCACCGCGCGCAGGCAGCCCTCCATCTTGGGCAGCATGCCGCTGGCCAGGGTCGGCAGTATGGCTTCGAGCTCACTGGCCGTCAGCTGGCTGATCACGTCATCGGAGTTGGGCCAGTCGGCGTACAGCCCCTCGACGTCGGTCAGCACCACCAGCATCTCGGCGCCGAGCGAACTGGCCAGCGCGGCGGCGGCGGTGTCGGCGTTGATGTTGTAGACGTGGCCGTCGGCACCCCGGGCCACGCTGGAGATCACCGGGATCCGGCCGTCCGCGATCAGCGCCTTGACGGCGCCGGGCTCGATGTTGACGATGTCGCCGACCAGGCCGATGTCCACCTGCTCGCCGTCCACCACCGCGTACCGCTTGACGGCCGTCATGGTGTGCGCGTCCTCGCCGGTCATCCCGACCGCGAACGGGCCGTGCTCGTTGAGCAGGCCGACCAGTTCGCGCTGGACCTGGCCGGCCAGCACCATCCGGACCACGTCCATGGTCTCCGGGGTGGTCACCCGCAGGCCCGCGGTGAAGGTGGACTCCAGGCCCAGCTTGGCCAGTTGGGCGCTGATCTGCGGGCCGCCGCCGTGCACCACGACCGGATGCAGGCCGGCGTACCGGAGGAAGACCACGTCCTGGGCGAAGGCCGACTTGAGCGAGTCGTCGACCATGGCGTTGCCGCCGAACTTGATCACCACGGTCTTGCCGTGGAACCGCTCCAGCCAGGGCAGCGCCTCGATCAGCGTCATCGCCTTGGGCAGCGCGGTGTTGTTGCGGGCCTGTTCGCCCTTGGGTGCGATCTGCACGGGTAGTCCTCGCGGCTCAGGTCTCGCGGCTCAGGTGGAGTAGGCGCTGTTCTCGTGCACGTAGTCGGCGGTCAGGTCGTTGGTCCACAGCGTGGCGCTCGCCGCGCCGGCGTTCAGCCGGGCGGTGATCACCACCTCGCGCTCCTTCATGCTGACCAGCGCGCGGTCCTCGCCCACCGAGCCGTCCCGGCAGACCCAGACCCCGTTGATCGCCACGTCGAGGCGGTCCGGGTCGAAGGCGGCGTCGGTGGTGCCGATCGCGGCCAGCACCCGGCCCCAGTTCGGGTCCTCGCCGTGGATGGCGCACTTGAGCAGGTTGTTGCGGGAGATGGTGCGGGCGACCTGGACCGCCTCGTCCTCGGTGGCGGCGTCGGTCACCTCGATCCGGATGTCCTTGCTGGCGCCCTCGGCGTCGCCGATCAGCTGACGCGCCAGGTCGGCGCAGACCAGCCGGACCGCCTCGGCGAACTCGTCCCCGTCCGGGGCGGTGCCGGTGGCGCCGGAGGCCAGCAGCAGCACCGTGTCGTTGGTGGACATGCAGCCGTCGGAGTCCACCCGGTCGAAGGTGGTGCGGGTGGCGGCGCGCAGCGCGGCGTCCAACTCCGGTGCGTCCACGGCCGCGTCGGTGGTCAGCACGACCAGCATGGTGGCCAGGCCCGGGGCCAGCATGCCGGCGCCCTTGGCCATCCCGCCGACCGTCCAGCCGGCCGGGCTGCGCTGCTCGGCGGTCTTGTGCACGGTGTCGGTGGTCTTGATCGCGATCGCCGCGGCCTCGCCGCCCTGCGGGCTCAACTCGCCGACGGCCAGCCCGACTCCGGGCAGCAGCAGGTCCATCGGCAGCCGCTCGCCGATCAGGCCGGTGGAGCAGACCGCGACCTCGCCGGCCCCGACGCCGAGCGCCGCGCCGACCCGCTCCGCGGTGGTGTGGGTGTCCTGGAAGCCGGCCGGGCCGGTGCAGGCGTTGGCACCACCGGAGTTGAGGATCACCGCGGCCAGCCGACCGCCCTTCAGCACCTGCTCCGACCAGAGCACCGGGGCCGCCTTGACCCGGTTGGAGGTGAAGACGCCGGCCGCCGCGAAGGACGGGCCGTCGTTCACCACCAGGGCCAGGTCCGGGGTGCCGGAGGCCTTGATCCCGGCGGTGACGCCCGCCGCGCGGAAGCCCTGGGCCGCCGTGACGCCGATGCTGTCGGTGCTGTCGGTGCTGTCGGTGCTGCCGCTCATGGTGCGACTCCGTTCACGGGAAGGCCCAGCTGCTCGGGCAGGCCGAGGGCGATGTTCATGCTCTGCACCGCGCCGCCGGCGGTGCCCTTGACCAGGTTGTCGATCGCGCTGATCGCGATGATCCGGCCGGCGTGCTCGTCGAGCACCACCTGGACCAGCGCGTTGTTCGAGCCCGCCACCGACTTGGTCTGCGGCCACTGGAGTTCGGGCAGCAGGTGGACGAACGGCTCGTCACCGTAGGCGGCCCGGTAGGCGGCCCGCAGGTCGCCCGCGGTCACCCCCGGCTTGGCCTTGGCGCTGCAGGTGGCCAGGATGCCGCGGGACATCGGCACCAGCATCGGGGTGAACGACACGGTCACCGGCTCGCCGGCCACCGGAGTCAGGTTCTGCGACATCTCGGGGGTGTGCCGGTGCACGCCGCCGACGCCGTACGGGCTGACCGAGCCCATCACCTCGCTGCCCAGCAGGTGGGTCTTGACCGACTTGCCGGCGCCCGAGGTGCCGCTGGCCGCGACGATCACGGCCTCCGGCTCGGCCAGCCCGGCCGCGTAGGCCGGGAAGAGCGCCAGGGTGGCGGCGGTCGGGTAGCAGCCGGGCACGGCGATCCGCTTGGTGCCCTTGAGCGCCGCGCGGTGGCCGGGCAGCTCGGGCAGGCCGTAGAGCCAGGTGCCGGCGTGCGCGGAGCCGTAGAACCGCTCCCAGTCGGCCGGGTCCTTCAGCCGGAAGTCGGCACCGCAGTCCACCACCAGCACGTCCTCGCCGAGCGCCTCGGCGACGGCGGCGGACTGCCCGTGCGGCAGACCGAGGAAGACCACGTCGTGCCCGGCCAGCACCTCGGTGGTGGTCGGCTCCAGCACCCGGTCGGCCAGTGGCAGCAGGTGCGGCTGGAGTTCGCCGAGCTTGGTGCCGGCGTTGGAGCCGCCGGTCAGTGCGCCGATCTCCACCTCGGGATGGGAGAGCAGCAGGCGCAGCACCTCACCGCCCGCGTACCCGCTCGCCCCGGCGACTGCGACCCGCAAGGCCATGACTGCCATCCTCCCTGACCATGACGTGCTGCCCACGACAACTTGGCATGAATATACGCACTGCGGAACATTCATGCAAGGAGTTGCGATGGGTAGCCTGAGGGCCCCGGCGTGGGCGGTGGGTTCTGTGACGCAGATCACTTCCGATGTAGAACCCGCAGGCCGCAGCAGCCGTCTGGCTGGTGTGAGATCACGCAGGAGAGCACTGGACGAGCTGGACGAGGAGCACCTCCTCCGGCTGGTCGCCAGGGGTGACCGGGCGGCGTTCGACGAGCTGTACCGCCGCACCTCGCCGTGGCTGGCGGTGCGGCTGCGCCGCCGCTGCGCGGACGAGCAGATCGTCGCCGAGGTCATGCAGGAGACCTATCTGGCGGTGTGGCGCGCGGCCGGCGCGTTCGCCGGCAGCGCGATCGGCGGCACGGGCGTCGGGTGGGTGTGGACGATCGCGGCGCGCCGCCTGGTCGACGCGTTCCGCCGCCGCGCCCACCACGCCGAACCGCCGGCGGCCGCCGCCGAGCGGGCCGTGGTGCCCGCCGCGGAGGACGAGGCACTGGCCGCCACTGTCGGCGGCGAAGTCGGCGACGCCCTGCGGCAGTTGGCGCCGGAACTGCGCCTGGTCCTGCAGGCCATGGTGCTCGACGGGCTCTCGGTTCGGGAGACCGCCGTGCTGCTCAGACTGCCCGAAGGCACGGTCAAGACCCGCGCCCGCCGGGCCCGGATCGCGATGCGGGAGGCACTGGCATGAGCACCGACCATGCGTCGACGCGGTTGCTCGACGAGTACGCGCGCGGTGACGCGGCGATGGCCGCGGACACCGTGTGGGCCCTGGAGGCCCACCTGGAGACCTGCGCGCCGTGCCGGGGCCGCCTGGCGGCCGCCGTGGCCACCGGGGCGCCGGGCGTCGCCGCGCTCGTCGACGCCGTCCGGGCCGGTCTGGAGCCGCAGTTGGACGCAGCCGTCCAGACGCCCGCGCGGCGCCGCCGCCCGAGCTGGGTGACGACCTGGCTGACGCCGGCCGCGGCCCCGTGGCTGGCCGTGACCGTCGCCGTCGCCCTGCTGGCGCTGGCGCTGGGCAGCGCCGGGGCGCCGGCCTTCGACGGGGCCTCGCCCCTGGTGCTGATCGCGCCCGTGCTGCCGCTGTGCGCCGTCGCCGGGGCCTGGTCGCGCGCCCTGGACCCGGCGCACGAGCTGACCGCCGCCACCGCCCGGGCCGGTCTGCCGCTGCTCCTGCGGCGCGCCACCGCCGCCCTCGTGGTGGTCGTGCCGGTGCTCCTGGTGGGGGGCCTGCTGACCGGGGCCACCACGGCCGCGCAGTGGCTGCTGCCCTCCCTGGCCTTCACCTCCACCGCGCTGGCGCTGGGCAGCGTGATCGGCGTGACCCGCGCCGCCGCCGCACTGGTGGCCGCCTGGGGCGCCGTCATCGCGGTGCCCTGGGGCGACGGCCGCCTCCCGCTCGCCCTGCTGTCGGACCAACTGCCCGTGTGGGCCGTGCTCCTGGCGCTCGGCACCGGCACCGTGATCGCCCGCAGGAACGCCTACTCGACGCTGTGAAGCCCTCGTCGCACCTCGACCTCGTTGAAGAACTCGCTGAAGAAGGGGAGCAGCTCATGCCACCGATGACGAGCGCGGCCGACACCGCGCCGAGGACCTACGCCTGGGAGATCCAGGCCACCGACCTGAAGGTGCGGGCCGGACGCAAGAAGATGGCCGTCGACGGACTCGACCTCGCCCTGGGCACCGGCACCCACGGCCTGCTGGGGCCCAACGGGGCGGGGAAGACCACCCTGATCCGGTCCCTGGCCACCGTGCTGCGCCCCGCCGGCGGCGAGCTGCGGCTGTGCGGCACCGCGGTCGGCGGCTCGGGCGACCTGCGTGCGCTGCGCCGCCGGATCGGCTACCTGCCGCAGGAGTTCGGCTACTACAAGCGCTTCACGGTGCGTGAGTTCGTCGAGTACATGGCCTGGTTGAAGGAGGTGCCCAAGGCGGACGTCCCCGCGGCCGTGCAGCGCGCCGTGGAGCGGGTCGGCCTGGCCGACCGCGCCGACCACCGGATGAAGACCCTCTCCGGCGGCATGGTGCGCCGCGCCGGCATCGCCCAGGCCATCGTCAACGACCCCGTGCTGCTGCTCCTCGACGAGCCGACGGCCGGTCTGGACCCGGCGCAGCGCCTGCGCTTCCGCGAGCTGCTGCAGGAACTGGGCCGCGACGCCTGCGTGGTCGTCTCCACCCACCTGGTCGAGGACGTCGCGGCCGCCTGCTCCGACGTGGTGCTGTTCGCCGAGGGCCGCCTGGTCTTCCAGGGCACCCCGGAGGTGCTGGCGGCGGCGGGCGGCTCCGAGTACCCGGGCGACAGCCCGCTGGAGCGCGGCTACTCGGCCCTGCTCCAGAACTCCGGGCAGCAGCGGGGGACCTGGTGAACGCGCGGGTGCTCGGGATCGAGCTGAAGCGGTCCGTCGCGCCGTGGCCCGGCGTCGTCGTGCTCGGCGGCAGCGTGGCGATCCTCTTCCTGATCGACGGGATCTGGTGGCGGGGCACCGCCGGGTGGACGGCCCAGTGGACCCCCATGGCGCTGTGGACCCGGTCCTGGCTGGCCTACTGGTGGCCGCTGGCGGCGGGCGCGGGGGCGGTGTACGGGCTGCGCGACTCCCGCTCGCGGATGACCGAGCTGCTCGCGACCACCCCGCTGCCGGCCTGGCGCCGCGCGGCGGCGCCGGCCGGTGCGATGGCGCTCGCGCTGGTCACCGGCTTCGGCCTGGTCGTCCTGGTGGGCGCGGTCCGAGTGGCGCTCGGCCCCACCGGCCACCTGACGTCCCTCGGCTGGCTGCCGATCTCGCTGGTGGCCGCGCTGGCCCTGGTCGCGGCGGCGGTCTTCGGCATGGGCGCCGCCCGGGCCCTCCCCTCCGTGCTCACCCCGCCGGCCCTGGTGATGCTGCTCCTCCTGGCGGAGCTGCTGCTGCGTCAGGACAACGAGGGGCTGCTGCCGTCGGGCACCGCGCCGAACCGGCTCGCCCTGCTGTCCCCGGCGGTCGCGGAGCCGCGGGAGCTGCTGCTGACCCTGTCCGGCTCCGTGCACCTGGGCCAGGCGCTCTGGCTGCTCGGCCTGCTCGCCACCGGACTCGGCCTGCTGTCGGCCGCGACCCGCCGGGCCCGGCTGCTCGCGGCGGCCCCCGTGCTGGCCGGCGCGGCCCTGGCCCTGCTGATCCTGCCGGCCGACCCGCGCGGCAGCTACGTCGTCGACCGGGCCGCCGCCGCCCTGGTCTGCGACGGCCCGGTGTGCGTGACGCAGGCGCACCGCTCGCAGCTGGCCGCACTCGCGCCGCGCGCCGAGGAGGCGCTGCGCCTGCTGCACGACGCCCTGGGCGACGGGGCACCGGCCTCGGTGCGGGAGGAGACCGCGCTGCGCGCGCTCGCCGACGACCGCCAACTCGCCGGCGACGTGCTGCTGGTCGACTTCGAGGACCCGCTGGTCGTCGGTGCGTCGGGGGACGGACTGACCCGCGTCCTGGTCGCCCAGGGCCTGGCGCCGAACTGCGCGCCGCGCACCCCGTGGGAGGGCGGTGGGCTGGTCGACGTGCCCGTGCAGAGCATCGTCGCGAGCTGGGCCCTCGGCGATCACCGGCTCGAACCGCTGCGGCAGCCGGACCCCGGCGAGTACGGGCAGCGTGCGTGGGCGCGGGCGCAAGCCGCCTGGCAGCAGCTGACGGCCCTGCCGCCGGCCGAGCAGCGCGCGCGGATCGCCCGGGCGCACGCCGCCGCGCTCTCCTGCCAGGACGGGCTCGCGGCACTGACCGGGGAGGCGTCCTCGTGAGGTGGCTGACGCTGTACGCGCGTTCGCGGCAGGTACCCGCCTCGGCCGCCGCGATCACGCTGGTCGCGCTGGCGCTGTGGGCCCTCGGCCAGGGCGGCGGCCACGGCCCCGGTCTGAACGTCGCGCTCCTGGTGCTCACCGCGAACGTGGCGGCCGCCTCGATCGGACTCGGCGGGCCGGACGAGGCGCTGGAGCGGACGGCCGCGATCCGCTGGCCGCTGCGCCGGGCGGCGCACGTGCTGCTGGGCGGCGCGGTCGCCGGCGCGGCGCTGCTGGCGGTCCGGGCGGCGGGCCCGGACCTCGCCCCGGCCGCGTTCGTCGTCCGGGACGGCGCGGGCCTGATCGGCCTGGCCGCGCTCGGGGCGGTGTTGTGCGGGGCACCGTTCGCCTGGACCCTGCCGACCGGCTGGCTCGGCTACACCCTGCTGGCGCCGGTCGCGCCCGGCGTCGTGGGCCAGGTGGGCAGCTGGATGCTCTACTCCCCCGCCACGACGGCGTCCGCCGCGACCGCGTGGGCGCTGCTGGCGGCGGGCACCGTGCTGTACGCGGTGGCGGGACCGCGGCGCTGACGGGTCGCCAGGCCGACGGGCTGACGGGCTGACGGGCTGACGGGCTGACGGGCTGACGGGCTGACGGGCTGACGGGTCCACCCGGCACCGCCCCGCGACGGGGGCGCGCCAAAGTGGGGCCGGATCCCGCCAAAGTGCCGTCCGCCCCCGGAACCACTGGCGACACACCGGCACCACGGCTGCCAAGGTACTGCCCGCCGTGCTGCCGCACGGACCGTCATCCCGAAGGGACCGACCCCATGCTGACGACCAATCGCGTTCTCGCCGCAGCGCTCGCCGCCGGGGCGCTGCTGCTCCTCGGAGTCACCCCGGCCTCCGCCCGGGCGGCCGCTCCCCGGCAGGCCGCGCCCGGTTCCACCCAGGACTTCTACGGGACCGGCTGGTCCCTGCTCTACCAGGGCGCGCTCGGCAACGCGACGGCCGCCGCGGACAGCGCGGCGAACAGCGCCGGCTACCCGTCGAGCGGGTGCACCCAGGTCAACCAGTGGGTGAGCTACACGCTGGCGCGGCCCATCCGCTGGAACGCCGAGGTCGAGCTCCAGTGCACCGCCGCGGCCTGACCGGCCGGCTCGTGCTCAGCGCTTGACGGCGCGCAGCACGGTGAACTTCGGGTTCCCCGCCACCGTCTGGCAGTTGCCGAAGATCCGCCGCAGCTTGACGTGGTAGCCGAGGTGCCGGTTGCCGACCACCCAGAGCTCGCCGCCCGGGCGCAGCGCGCGGCGGGCGCCGGTGAACATCCGCCAGGCGGTGGCGTCCGTGGTGGCCTGGTGGGAGTGGAACGGCGGGTTGTTCAGCACCAGGTCGACCGAGCCGGGCGGCACGGCCGCCACCGCGTCGGGCCCCAGGCCGTCGGCGGCGAGGAAGGTGGCGGCGGCGTCCGGGCCGGCGTTCTCCCGGAAGGTCGCCTCGGCGGAGGCGAGCGCCGGGAAGGACTCGTCGACGAAGGTCACCGCGGCCTGCGGGTTGGCCAGCGCGGCGGCGGTGCCGAGGATCCCGTTGCCGCAGCCCAGGTCGACCACCTGCAGCGGCCCGGGCCGGACCGCCAGGTGCTCCAGCAGGAACCGGGTGCCGATGTCCAGCCGGTCCGCGCAGAAGACGCCGGCCACGTTGGTGACGGGCCGTCCGGAGAGCACCCCGATGCCTTCGGGCAGGTGGTGGCGCAGCGGCCAGGGGTTGGCCGGGCGGGTCTCGACCCCCGGGGTGCTGAAGATCAGCCGGGCCTTGCGGACCGCCTTCGAGGTGCGGGTCGGGCCGATGATCCGCTCGAAGAGCTGGAGGGTGGAGGTGTGGATCTCCGTCACCATGCCGGTGCCGATCACGACGCTGCCCGGGTGCAGGGCCGGGGCCAGCCGGTGCAGCTGGTCCTCCAGGAAGGCGAGGCTCTTCGGCACCCGGACCAGCAGCAGGTCGATCCTCCCCGGGCCTTCGGCCGGGTGGGGGCCCCAGGGCGCCGGGTCGGTGCTGGCGAGCAGGCGCGCGGCGGCCGGGTCGGCGCCGTTGCGGGCCAGGTTGGCGCGGGTCGCCTCGCGGGCCAGGTGGGAGTCGGTGACCAGGGTCGGGCGCGGCTCCGTGGGGGTGGCGGCCCCTCCCGTGCTCAGCGACGTGGTCAGCGCGCCCCAGCGGTCGCCGAGCACCACCACCTCGCCGGCCGGGTCCGCGGGCGGGGTGTCCGGCGGCAGCAGGTCCGGGTCGGCGGCGCCGTACAGGTGGTTCAGCAGGTACTCGTCGGCGGCGTCCCAGGCCCGCAACTGCTCGCGCGGGTCCTCCGGGTAGCGGGAGAGCCGCAGCTCGCCCCGGGCGGTGGTGAAGAGGTTCATCGTGCGACCAGGCTATCCGCTGGCCCGGCGGCGCGGTGATTGCCCCGGTTCGTCCGCCCCGACTGGCAGGATCGGAGCGGGATCCGACGGCCCGTCAGCCGGAGCGCAGACAGGAGCACACGCATGGGGTTCGACAGGGAGCGGCTGACCGGGCTGCACGACGTGCTGGCCGGGCACGTGGCGCACGGCGGGGTGCCCGGGCTAGTCGCCCTGGTCGCGCAGGGTGACCAGGTGCACGTGGAGGCGCTGGGCAAGCGCTCGCTGGGCGGCGGGCCGGTGGGTCGGGACACGCTCTTCCGGGTGGCCTCGATGACCAAGCCGGTGACGGCCGTGGCGGCGCTGATCCTCGCCGAGGAGTGCCGGTTGCGGCTCGACGGCCCGGTGGACGAGCTGCTGCCCGAGCTGGCCGGTCGCCGCGTGCTGGCCGACCCGCTCGGCCCGCTGGACGACACGGTGCCGGCACACCGCTCGATCACCCTGCGTGACCTGCTGACCTTCCGGATGGGCACCGGCCTGGTCATGGCCCCGCCCGGCAGCTACCCGATCCAGCGCGCGATGGAGGTGCTGGACCTCGGCCAGCACGCCCCGCACCCCGCCCTGCCGCCGGAGCCGGAGGAGTGGCTGCGCCGGTTCGCCACCCTGCCGCTGATGCACCAGCCCGGCGAGCGCTGGCTCTACAACACCGCCTTCGACGTGCTGGGCGTGCTGATCGCCCGGGCCAGCGGCCGACCCTTCGAGGAGTTCCTGCGCGAGCGGGTCTTCGAACCGCTGGGCATGCGGGACACCGGCTTCCACGTGCCCGCCGACCAGTTGGACCGGTTCACCACCTGCTACGCCGGCGACCCGGGAAACGGCGGACCCGCCGTCTACGACGAGGTGAACGGCGAGTGGGCCGCGCCCCCGGCCTTCCCGGCCGGCAGCGCGGGCCTGGTCTCCACCGTGGACGACTTCCTGGCGTTCGGCCGGATGCTGCTGGCCGGCGGCCGGTACGGCGGGCGGCGACTGCTCTCCCCCGGCACCGTCGAGCTGCTGGCGACCGATCAGCTGACCGAGCAGCAGAAGACGCTCGGTCAGCTGGTGCCCGGCTACTTCGACGGCCGGGGCTGGGGCATGGGCGTCGCGGTGGTGACCCGGACGGCCGAACTCGGCCACCCGGCCGGGCAGTACGGCTGGGACGGCGGCCTGGGCAGCTCCTGGGCGGTGGACCCGGTGCGCGGCACGGTCGGCGTGCTGCTCACCTCGCGGGCCTGGAGCTCCCCGGCCCCGCCGCCGGTCTGCCAGGACTTCTGGACCGCGATGTACGCCGCGCTCACCGACTGACCCGCCGCACGGCTCTGGTGCCGGCCGGGACCCCGGGGCCAGAGTGGGGGTTCCGCCGTGGGCAGCGGGGAAGCCTGCTGGCGGGGCTCGGAGCACGGCGACCGGAGGGGTGGGAGACGATGACCGACACCGCGGAGATCCTCGCGGACCTGCGTGCGGAGGGCGACGCGCTGGACGCACTGGTGGAGCCGCTGGACCCGGCCGGCTGGCGGACGCCCACGCCGGCCCCGGGCTGGACCATCGCCCACCAGATCTCCCACCTGGCCTGGACGGACGAGTGGGCGCTGCGCGCCGTGCGGGACCCCGAGGGCTTCCACGCCGCCGCGACCGGACTGCTGGTCGGCGCCACCGAGTTCGACGGTTTCGTGGACCAGGGCGCGGCCGCCGGCGCCGCGCTCGCCCCGCGCGACCTGCTGGACTGGTGGCGGGCCGGCCGGGCCGAACTGCTGGCGGCGCTGGCCGAGGTGCCGGACGGCCGCAAACTGCCCTGGTTCGGCCCGCCGATGAAGGCCGGCTCGATGGCCACCGCGCGGATCATGGAGACCTGGGCGCACGGCGAGGACGTGGCCGAGGCGGTCGGCGCCGGGCGCCCGCCGACCGCCCGGCTGCGGCACGTCGCGCACCTGGGCGTGCGGACCATGGGCTTCGCCTTCTCGGCCCACGGGCAGCCGATCCCGACCGACCCGGTGCGGGTGGAGCTGACGGGGGCTCAGGGCCAGTCCTGGAGCTGGGGGCCGGCCGACGCGGAGAACCGGATCGCCGGCCCGGCGCTGGACTTCTGCCTGCTGGTCACCCAGCGCCGGCACCCCGAGGACCTGGCGCTGGCGGTCAGCGGCCCGGTGGCGACCGCCTGGGTGCCGATCGCCCAGGTCTTCGCCGGCCCGCCCGGGGAGGGGCGCAAGCCGCGCGGGCGCTGAGGCTCCCGGGCAGGCGGGGTGGGCAGGGTACCCGCGAGCGCGGCCCCGGTGGGCGGGAATCGGTGACTCCCGGCCCGGGCGGCGGGGCAGGCGCTTGCATGGCGGGCGGAAAGGACCTCGCCTTGATCTTCAGCCGCCTCCGCTCCCGCCGCACCACCCACCCGGCCCAGGCCGGCTGCCCCATGGGCCACGGCACGGTGCCCGCCGGATCGGCCAGCGTGCCGCCGCCCCGGCCCGCGCCGTCCTCCACCAAGCCGTCCGCCACCGAACCGTCTGCCGCCGAACTGTCTGCCGCCGAGCCGTCCGCCACCGAGCCGGACTTCACCGACCCGGTGCAGGCCGCCGCCTTCCTGCGGCAGTTCCACGCCGAGCGCCCGGGCTCCGGGGACCCGGAGCCGAGGGTGCGTCAGGTGCTGGACGAGATCGAGCGCACCGGCAGCTACCGGCACACCCCCGAGGAGCTGGCCTTCGGCGCCCGGGTCGCCTGGCGCAACTCGGCCCGCTGCATCGGCCGGCTGTACTGGCGCAGCCTGGTGGTCCGCGACCTGCGCGAGTGCTCCAGCGCGGACGAACTCGCCGAGCACTGCTTCGAGCACCTGCGGACGGCGGGCAACGGCGGCCGGATCCGCCCGGTGATCAGCGTGTTCGCCCCGGACCGGCCCGGCCGCCCGGCGCCGCGGATCCTCAACTCCCAGCTGGTGCGGTACGCCGGCCACCCGCGCCCCGACGGCGGCTGGACCGGCGACCCGGCCGGCGGGCAACTCGCCGCCCGCGCCGCCGACCTGGGATGGAAGCGCGGCGACGGCCGGTTCGACGTGCTGCCGCTGCTGGTGCAGGAGCGACCCGGCGAGCCGCCGCGCTGGTACGAACTGCCGGACGACAGCACCTTGGAGGTGCCGCTGCGCCACCCCGACCACGCCTGGTTCGCCGAACTGGGCCTGCGCTGGTACGCGGTGCCGGCGATCAGCGACCTGACCCTGGAGATCGGCGGGATCCGCTACCCCGCCGCGCCGTTCAACGGCTGGTACATGGGCACCGAGATCGGCGCCCGCAACCTGGCCGACGCCGACCGCTACGACCTGCTCGGCGAGGTCGCCGGGCGGCTCGGCCTGGACACCTCCAGCGACCGCACCCTCTGGCGGGACCGCGCCCTGGTCGAGCTCAACCTCGCGGTGCTGCACTCCTTCCAGGAGGCCGGGGTGACCATCGCCGACCACCACACCGAGTCGGACCGCTTCCTGCGCCACATCGCCCAGGAGAAACGCCTCGGCCGCCCCACACCGGCGGACTGGAGCTGGATCGTCCCACCGGTCTCGGGAGCCCTGACGCCGGTGTTCCACCGCTACTACGACCCGGTGGACCCCGCCCTGCGCCCGGCGTTCGTGCCGCGCGAGCCGTGGTGAGCCTACGATCATCCGATGGACATGCTCAACATCCCTTTCGGGACCACGGATTGGTCACAGGTCGAGCCGACCGAGCACCCCGGCGAGACCGGCACCGCAACCTGGCGCACCCGCGAGTTCGGCCCCCTGCGCGTGCGGATGGTCGACTACAGCCCCGGATACCTGGCCGACCACTGGTGCGAGCGAGGGCACATCCTCCTCGTCCTGGAGGGCACCTTGACCACGGAGTTGGCGGGCGGTGAGACCGTCGCCCTCACCGCCGGCACCAGCTACCAGGTCGGCGACAACGTCCAGGCGCACCGCTCCAGCACCCGGGACGGGGCTCGGCTGTTCATCGTCGACTGACCGTGATCCCGGCTCTGCTGCCCCGTCCGCCCCGGCGTGCTCACCGCGCCCGGACGCTCACCCCCGAATAGCGAACCAATACGCCCTCAAATACCCGCTGTACCAAGGGACTTCCCAGGAACATTCGCAGAATGCGATCATTCCGGCGATCAACTCCTCCTGGCACCGGCGGGGTCCTCGTCGACGCAGGTCCGAGCGCTGAGCACCGCCCTGCCTGCTGCCGGGGTGTCATGCAGAACCCCACTACCGCCATCCGGCTCCCCACAGCCGTTTGAAAGGATGACAACACCCATGCGCGGACTCCTTCGTAGACTCGCCCCCGTCATGGCAGCCGTCACCATAGCCAGCGGCATCACGCTCGCCTCCGCCACCACCGCCTCCGCCGGCGGTTGGGGCTGCTCGGGCACCGAGGTCAGTGGCTCGCCGTACCTGACGCACACCACCATGACCGGTGCGGTCCTCAGCTACGTCCACGTGTTCTGGAACAGCTCGACAGGGCAGAACTGCGCGGTCAACGTGAAGACCGGCAGCCTCTACGGCACGAAGACGCTCACCGACGTCACCATCTACGAGTGCGCGTACGACTTCACGGGCAGCGCCTGCGGTGACTACCCGGGCCTTCCGCCACTCACGTCCCGCGAGGACAGTAACGCCTTCTACTACTACGCCGGCCCGGTCAGCGTCCCGGGCAGCGGCCACTGCATCCGGGTCACGGCGGACACCTACACCCCTGACGGAACGGACGTGGCGTTCTTCGACAGCGGCGCCTTCCACTGCTGATCAGCGGGCCGCGAAGCGGCTGAAGGTGCGCGGGAGAGGGACCCGTCACTCCCGCGCACCCTGGCCGTTCCCGGGGGCCCGTGCCCGGGCGCCCTACTGCGCGGTGGCCCGGTGCGGGTCGGGCAGCCGGACGGTGACAGCCGTGCCGCGAGCCACCAGGGTGCCGGGGGCCGGGTGTTGGGCGCAGATCCTGCTCGGCTGCGCGGCACGGGGGCCGGGGCAGTCGCCGTAGGCGATGTCCCCCATCCGCAGACCGGCGTTCCGGACGCTCTCACGGGCCTGGAGGACGGTGACGCCGGCCAGTTCGGGGATGCGCTGCGAGCTGGCCGGCGTGCCGCTCCGGTGGGCGACGGCGTAGGCGGTGGCACCGGCGGCCAGCGCCAGGCAGGCCGTGATGGCCACGCCCAACCGCCCGGTCCGGCGACGCCGACGGGGCGGTGCGGGGGCGTCGGGGGGCGCGGGCCGCGACACCGTGGTGGCGGGTGGCAGGAGCAGCGCCTCCTCCAACGCGGCACGCATCTCCGCGGCGGAGCCGAACCGCTGGTCGCGGTCCTTGGATAGGGCCGTGAGCACCACGGTGTCGAGCGCCGGCGGCAGCGCTGCCTTCAGCTCCGAGGGTCCCACCGGCTCCTCGTGCACGTGCTTCCAGATCACACCCAGTGGGCTCTCGGCGACGAACGGCGGTCGCCCGGTCAGTAGTTCGTAGAGCAGGCAGCCGGTGGAGTACAGGTCGCTGCGTGCGTCCACCGGCTCACTGCGGGCCTGCTCGGGAGAGAGGTAGGACGCGGTGCCGACGACCAGGTTGGTCTGGGTCAGTGCCGGTCCCGTGGCGAGGCCGAGCGAGCGCGCGATGCCGAAGTCCATCACCTTGACGCTTCCGCCGGCCGCCACCATCACGTTCGCCGGCTTGATGTCGCGGTGCACGATGCCCTGGCCGTGCGCGTGGGAGAGGGCGTCGAGGATGTCCATGGTGATCAGCACGGCCCGCTCGGGGTCGATCGGCTCGCCTTGGTCGACCAGGTCGCTCAGCGGCGAGCCTTCGACGTACTCCATGACGATGAACGGCAGCGCGACACCCGCGACGACATCCTCGCCGGTGTCGAAGACCGCGACGATGCCAGGGTGGTTGAGCGCCGCAGCCGACTGCGCCTCCCGCTGGAACCGCTCCCGTCCGGACAGGTCCGCCGTCAGGTCCGCCCGCAGGATCTTCACCGCGACGGTCCGGTCCAGCCGGAGGTCCCGCACCAGGTGGACCTCGGCCATCCCACCGCGCCCGAGCAGACCGCCCAGGGCGTACCGACCACCGAGCAGCCGCTGTTGGTCCATGCCTCGGGTTCCTCTCTTCCGGCCGGAGACCGTACAGGCGCCGGACCGTAGCGGGCATTCATGTGAAAACCCTGTGGGACGGGAGCGCCGTGAGCGGGCAGGGTGTCCTGGCAGGGGCACGTCCTGCGAGGGCGAGCGCAGCGAGGGCGAGCCGGCCGGCCCGGGCTACGGAGCGGTCAGTCCTGGGTCGGGTAGCGCCCCGCCAGGCCCGCCAGCAGGGCGTCCAGGCCGAGGTCGAAGGCGCCCTGGTCGATCGAGGCGCGGTGCTCGGCGAGGCGATGGGCCTCGCCGAGGTGGGGGTAGTCGGTGCCGTAGAGGGCCGCGTCCTCCGGGAAGCCGGAGGCGAAGGAGCCCAGGGCCGAGCCGGTGACGAAGTACCGCATCAGTGCGCCGATCCGGGTGGCCTGCCCGCGCGGCCAGCCGGCCTCCACCAGGCAGCCGTAGACCGCGTCGGCCAGGCGCAGCGCGTTCGGTCGGCGGCCCGGGCCCTGGGCGAGCACCGGCACCACGTGCGGGTGGGCGGCGAGCGCGGCGCGGTAGGAGCGGGCCCAGGCGCGCAGGGCGTGCTGCCAGTCGGCGCCGGGGACGAACATCGCCAGGTCCACTTCGCCCATCACGCTGTCGACGATGGCGTCCAGCAGGTCGTCCTTGGTCGCGAAGTGGTTGTAGAGCGAGGGCCCGCTGACCGAGAGCTCGGTGGCCAGGCGCCGGGTGGAGAGCGCTTCCAGGCCCTCCGCGTCCACCAGCGCCAGCGCGGCGGTGACGATCCGCTCGCGGCTGAGCAGCGGGGTGCGGGGGCGGGCCATGGGGTGCTCCGTTCAGGGGTGGAAGGAGGCATTCTCGCAGGGTGCCTCTTCCCAGCGGCCCGCCGGGCGGGCTAGAGTCCGGAAAAACTTGCACCGCTAGTTTACGGCCCCGCTGGATCACAAGACCCGGGAAGGCACGCCATGGACCTGGAGCTCTCCGAGGAGCAGGCCGCCGTCCGCGACCTCGCCGCCGAGTTCGCCGCGCGCGAGATCGCGCCGTTCGCCGCCGAGTGGGACCGCGCCGAGTCGGTGGACCGGTCGGTGATCGGCAAGCTCGGCAAGCTGGGCTTCCTCGGCCTGACGATCCCCGAGGAGTACGGCGGCAGCGGCGGCGACCACCTGGCCTACTGCCTGGTGCTGGAGGAGCTCGGCCGGGGCGACTCGGCGGTGCGCGGCATCGTCAGCGTCTCGCTCGGCCTGGTCGCCAAGTCGGTGAACGGCTTCGGCACCGAGGAGCAGAAGCGCCACTGGCTGCCGCGGCTCTGCTCGGGCGAGGCGCTGGCCTGCTTCGCGCTGACCGAGCCCGGCAACGGCTCGGACGCGGCGAACCTGACCACCAAGGCGGTGAAGGACGGCGACCACTGGCTGCTGAGCGGCGCCAAGACGTTCATCACCAACGGCACCTGGGCCGACGTCGCGCTGGTCTTCGCCCGCACGGGCGGGCCGGGCCACAAGGGCATCACCGCCTTCCTGGTCCCGACCGACTCCCCCGGCTTCGGCCGCCGGGAGATCCACGGCAAGCTCGGCCTGCGCGGCCAGGCCACCGCGGAGCTGACCCTCGATCAGGTCCGGGTGCCGGACGGCGCCCGGCTCGGCCCGGAGGGCAAGGGCTTCACGGTCGCCATGGCGGCGCTGGCCAAGGGCCGGATGTCGGTGGCGGCCGGCTGCGTCGGCATCATCCGGGCCGCGCTGGACGCCGCCGTGCGCTACGCCACCGAGCGCGAGCAGTTCGGCAAGCCGATCGCCTCGCACCAGCTGGTGCAGGAGCTGCTCGCCGACATCGCGGTGGACCTGGACGCGGCCCGGCTGCTCACCTGGCGGGTGGCCGACCACATCGACCGCGGCCTGCCGTTCGCCACCGAGTCCTCGGTCGCCAAGCTGTACGCCAGCGAGGCGGCCGTGCGCGCGGCCAACAACGCGCTCCAGGTCTTCGGCGGCTACGGCTTCATCGACGAGTACCCGGCCGGCAAGCTGCTGCGCGACGCCCGGGTGATGACCCTGTACGAGGGCACCAGCCAGATCCACAAGCTGCTGATCGGGCGAGCCCTGACCGCCATAAGTGCCTTTTAGAGGTGCAACGCCTTCTAGACACGAGGAGCCCAAGGAAGTGCGTCCCGTCTACTTCGCCGCCGCCCGCCGGACACCCATCGGCAGGCTGCGCGGCGCCCTGGCCACCGTCAGGCCCGACGACCTGTCAGCCGCCGTGATCCGGCAGCTGCTCGCCGACGTACCCGCGCTCGACCCCGCCCGGATCGACGACGTCTACTGGGGCGCCGCGAACCAGGCCGGCGAGGACAACCGCAACGCCGCCCGGATGGCCGTGCTGCTGGCCGGCCTGCCGGAGAGCGTGCCCGGCGCCACCGTGAACCGGCTCTGCGCCTCGGGCCTGGAGGCCGTCACCACCGCCGCGCGGGCGATCGCGGCCGGCGAGGCGGACGTGATGATCGCCGGCGGCTGCGAGTCGATGACCCGTGCGCCGTTCGTGCTGCCCCGCCCGGACGAGGCGCTGCCGCACCAGATGCAGACCTTCGACACCCGGCTCGGCTGGCGGCTCACCAACCCGCGGATGGCCGAGCTGCACGGCGTGCTCGGCATGGGCGAGACCGCCGAGGAGGTGGCCGAGCGCTACGGCATCACCCGGGAGCGGCAGGACGCCTTCGCGCTGCGCAGCCACCAGCGGGCCGCCGCCGCCCGCAAGGACGGGCACTTCGACGCCGAGCTCTTCCCGGTGGTCCGCCCGGACGGGGTGACGGTCGATCAGGACGAGTCGATCCGCGAGGACACCAGCCTGGAGCGGCTGGCCGGCCTGAAGCCGGTGTTCCGCAAGGGCGGCACGGTGACGGCCGGCAACGCCTCGCCGATGAACGACGGCGCGGCCGGCCTGCTGCTGGTCAGCGAGGCCGCGCTGGGCGAGCTGGGACTGGAGCCGCTGGGCCGCTACGTGGCCGGCGCCTCGGCCGGCGTGCACCCGGACGTGATGGGGATCGGCCCGGTGCCGGCCACCCGCAAGGTGCTGGCCCGCACCGGCTGGAGCCTGGCCGACCTGGACGAGGCCGAGTTCAACGAGGCCTTCGCCGCCCAGGCGCTGGCCTGCCTGGACCAGCTGGAGATCGATCCGGAGCTGGTCAACCCGAGCGGCGGCGCGATCGCGCTCGGCCACCCGCTGGGCGGCTCGGGCGCCCGGATCCTCACCACCCTGCTGCACCGGATGCGCCGCACCGGCGCCCGCCGGGGCCTGGCCACCATGTGCGTGGGCGTCGGGCAGGGCACGGCCGTACTCGTAGAGAAGAATTGAGGGGCTCACTGATGGCACGTTTCACCGGCAAGGTCGCCGTGGTCACCGGCGCCGCCCAGGGGATCGGCGCGGCCACCGCGCTCCGGCTGGCCGAGGAGGGCGCCGCGGTCGCGGTGGTCGACCTGACCGCCGAGCGGGCGCAGGCCACCGCCGACGCGATCACCGCCAAGGGCGGCACCGCCCGGGCCTACGGCTGCGACGTCTCCGACTACGACGCGGTCGAGGCCGTCTTCGCCACCCTGCACGAGGAGTTGGGCGGCCTGCACATCCTGGTGAACAACGCCGGGATCACCCGGGACAACCTGTTCTTCAAGATGCCCAAGGCGGACTGGGACGCGGTGCTCACCGTCAACCTGACCAGCGCCTACAACTGCAGCCACGTGGCGCAGAAGTACCTGGTGGCGCAGAAGTACGGCAAGATCGTCTCGCTCAGCTCGCGCTCCGCGCTGGGCAACCGGGGCCAGGCCAACTACGCGGCGGCCAAGGCCGGCATCCAGGGCCTGACCGCGACCCTGGCGATCGAGCTGGGCCCGTTCAACATCAACGTCAACGCGGTCGCCCCCGGCTACGTCGTCACCTCGATGACCGCCGCGACCGCCGAGCGGGTCGGCTCCAGCCCCGAGGAGCACCAGGCCGAGGTCGCCGCCCGCACCCCCCTGCGCCGCCCCGGCCAGCCGGAGGAGATCGCCTCGGTGGTGGCCTTCCTGGCCAGCGAGGAGGCGTCCTACGTGAGCGGCCAGACCCTGTACGTCAACGGCGGCGCCCGCTGAGCACGCGCCGGGGGCGGGGTGCGGATCGTCCGCGCCCCGCCCCCGGCGTGCTGATCTACCGTCAGCCGTTGTACTGCGGCTTCAGGGTGACGCTCAGGATGGTGCGGTACTCGGCCGGCTGGGCGGCCGGGACGGTGTACGGGTTGGCGGCGTCGGTGCCGTAGGTCGAGCCGGTGGTCGGCAGCGGCTTCGGGGTGGAGTAGCCGGCGAACAGCATGGTCAGGGTGCCGTTGTCGTTCTGCACCACGGTCGGGTCGTAGACGCGGCCGCTGTAGTAGCCGGAGACGCCCAGCGGGCCGCCGGACTTGGCCTGGGCGGACAGCGCCGAGAAGGTGTAGTCGGTGCCGATCAGCTTCTGCGGCGCGGACCAGTGCTGGCCGTCCTTGGAGGACGCGTAGAAGATCTGGTTGAACGCGTCGCTGTCGCCGTCCGAGGCGTAGGCGCCGGACAGGAACAGGCCGTAGCTGCCGTCCGGGTTGGTGATGACGGTGCCGCGCGAGCCGATCCAGCGCAGCACCGAGTTGCTGTTGCTGGTCGGGTCGCCGAGGCCGCTGACCTGGCCGAGGTCGGTGAAGTGCAGGCCGTCGGTGGTGTAGGCGGCGCGGACCACGGTGTAGTCCTCGTTGTTGCCGAAGAGGGTCTTCGGCTTGTTCTTGCCCTCGCCGGTCTGGGACAGCTGCGCGTACGGGGCGACGGCCGCGCCGGGCGCGCCCACGTCGCTGCCCTTGGCCACGGCGCCGGTGCCGCCGGTGCAGCCGGTCAGGTGGGTGGCGTCGGCGCCGGTGCAGGTGACCTGGACGATGCCGTTCGGGGTGCCCAGGCTCACGGTGACCGAGCCGCCGGCCGGCTTGAGCGCCGAGCTGTCGGCGACCGGGATGGTGGCGGCGGGCAGCGTGACAGCGGCCGTGGTGGTGGTCGGGGTGTAGTAGTTGACGATCTTCTCGGTGTAGAGCACCGCAACGCTGCCCTTGGGCGCGCCCGGGTAGTTCGGGACGGTGCTGATGATGCCGTCCGGGGAGACCAGGCCCGAGGTCTGCTGGGCGGTCGCCGGGATCACGCTGTCGGCGGCGATCGCGTCGCCGGCCTTGATGCTGACGCCGCCCGCGGTGCGGGTGGTGCAGCCGGTGAAGGCGGTCGCGGTGGCGTTGTTGTCGTTGCAGTCCACCGTGACGCCGTCCACGGTGAAGTGGCCGGGCTGCTCGAAGCCGGCGGTGGTGGCCGCGTTGATGGTGACGCCGTCGCCGCCCGGGCCGGCCGGCACGGTGACCGCGCCGGTGGCGGTGGTGCTGCCGCCCATGCCGACCGGCTCGGCGGCGGGCAGGCCGGCCAGCGGGTTGCCGCCCTTCGGGGCGAGCTTGTGGACGATCAGGTTGACGCCCGGGTTGTCGCCGGAGGGGCGGGAGAGGGTGTAGAGCACCTGGCCGCGGTGGCCGGTGCCGTTGTAGTTCGGCACGGTCAGCACGAAGGCGTGGCCCTGGCCGTCGTCGTCGGTGTTGCCGTCCGCGCACAGGCCCTGGTTCTGCTCCAGCGCCTCGCCCTGGTAGTGCCAGGTGCGGCCGTGGTCGGTGGAGGTGGCGGCGACGACCGCCTCGTCGGTGTCCTTGGGGCGGTAGTCGAACAGGCCGGTGAGGGTGCGGCCGCCGTCGTCACTGGTGACGAACGGGAAGTAGTACGGCTGCATCGGCAGCACGCTGCCCTTGGGCTGGCGCAGCACGGCGCCGGTCTCCGGGGTCGGGCCGCCGCTGGCGCAGTAGCCGGGCAGCGGGCCGGGGGTGCCGGTGACGCCGCTGGCCGCGGGGACGCCGTTCGCGCCCGGGTCCACCGCGATGTTCGGGTAGGTCACGCCGTTGACCGTGACGGTGGCGCCGGCGGTCGGGTCGCCCTGGGCGAGGGTCCACGGACCGCCCTTGACCTTGTCCACCACGGGGGTGCCGACGGTGTAGCTGACCGGGCCGTGGTGGTGGCGGTGGCCCCAACCCCAGCCCCAGCCGTTGTCACCACTGTTGGAGTCGGCGAGCGCCGGGCCGGTGGCGAAGGTGAGGGCGGAGAGGGTGGTGACCGCGATGGCGGCGGCGGTCGCGGTGCGGCGGAGCGGCATGAGCGAGTTCCTCCGGAAGTCGGGCCCGCGCCAGGGGAACCGCGCGGGACAGCCGAGATCCTGCACGGGTGTTCGGGCGGTCGGGAGTGGCTCGCGGCAGAGTTCACCGGTCGTTCGTCGCTCTGCCTCCGGTGGCACCCCTGGTCGGCACCAGTGCACCGGTGAGGGGAACGGGGCGTCCGCTGAGCGGGCGCACGGCGGTGCGATCCGGCCCAACTTTACTTATTCTTGACCGCATGTGACAAGCCGTCAGGAGGATGCGCGCACCTCGTGACGGCGGTCGCCCGGCGGCGGACCGGCCGGCGGCGGCTTGGCCTGCACCGTTGGAGGAGGGACGAACAGTTCTTCGGATTTTCCCGGCACGTTCACCGGCCATGTCAAGAGTCCGAAATGACTATAGATACATAGGCTCTCCACACGATGGGATGACCGGGCCGACCCCCCGCGTCGGCCCGACCCTCCATCCCCCAAAGGAGTTCCATGGGCACCTCCCCCGCCACCGCGGGCACCCGACGCTCCGTGACCACCCGGACGATGGCGATGCTGGTCGTCGGAGCCACCGCTCTGACGACCTGTCTGGTCAGTGCCCAGAGCACGGCCGCCGCCTTCCCCAAGGTCGCCTTCAAGCTGCTCCCGGCCTCCCAGGGCCACATCGACGCGAAGGCCCGGACCGCGCCCATCAGCACCAGCGACTGCGTGACGCAGATCGGCATCCACTGCTACTCGCCGCTGCAGTACCGCGCCGCGTACAACCTGAACAAGCTCTACGACCAGGGCATCACCGGCAAGGGCCGGACGATCGTCATCGTGGACTCCTACGGGTCCCCGACGATCCAGCACGACCTGGAGACCTTCGACAAGCAGTGGGGCATCCAGGACACCAACGTCCAGGTCGTGAAGTGGGGCAACGTGCCCGCCTTCGACCCGACCAACTCGGACATGACCAGCTGGGCCGGCGAGACCACCCTCGACGTCGAGTACGCGCACGCGATCGCCCCGGACGCCCACATCGTCCTGGTCGAGACCGCGGTCGCCGAGACCGAGGGCGTCACCGGCCTGCCGGAGATGATGTCCGCCGAGAAGTCCCTGATCGACAAGGGCGTCGGCGACGTCATCACGCAGAGCTTCGGCGCCACCGAGAACACCTTCCCCGGCTTCGACAAGGGCGACTACAAGTCGCTCACCGACCTGCGCTACGCGTTCAAGGACGCCGCCGCGCACGGGGTCACGGTGCTCGCCTCCTCCGGCGACAACGGCGTGAGCGACTCGGACAACAACAACAACCTCTACCCGTACAAGGTCAACTCCTGGCCGTCCTCCGACCCGCTGGTCACCAGCGTCGGCGGCACCGAGCTGACCCTGGACAACAACGGCAACCGCACCGCGCCCGACAAGGTGTGGAACGACGGCTACGGCGCCGGCGGCGGCGGCGTCTCGGCGATCTTCGACCGGCCGTGGTACCAGACCGGCGTCGCCAACGTGGTCGGCGCGCACCGCGGCACCCCGGACATCAGCATGAGCGCGGCGGTCGACGGCGCGGCCTGGACCTACGAGTCCTACGCCCCCGCCTCCGCCGGCTGGCACCTGACCGGTGGCACCTCGGAGGCCTCGCCGCTGTTCTCCGGCGTCGTCGCGCTGGCCGACCAGGCCGCCGGCTACCGCCTGGGCCAGATCAACTGGCGCCTCTACGGCATGTCGATGCTGCCCGCCCAGTGGAGCGGCATCACCGACGTGACCACCGGCAACAACGGCTACAACAACGTCCCGGGCTACCAGGCCGCCCAGGGCTACGACCTGGCCTCCGGCCTCGGCACCGTGGACGCGTACACCTTCGTCCACACCCTCGCGGGCCGCTGAGCACCCGTCAGGTGACACGCTGAACGGGCGGTCCGGGGAATCCCGGGCCGCCCGTTCGGTGTCGGGGGCCGCCGGCAGCGCGGGTCAGCCCGCCGGCAGCGCGCGGGCAGTCCGCCGGCGGCGCGCGGGTCAGCCCGCGGGGTCGGCCGCCTTGGCCAGCTTGGCGGCGTAGCGCTCGGTGGAGCGCAGCTTGCGGTCGTCCTCGCCCGGCACCTTGGCGCGCAGTTCCAGGACGGCCGGGGAGAGCGGGAGCGCGACGGCCGGATCCGGGATCGCGCGCCAGCAGGCCTCGGCGTTGGTCACCACGCGCTGGGCCTCCTGGTCCTGCGGGCCCTGCGCGACCAGCAACACCAGGGCCACCTCGCGGTAGAGCCCGACCGCGGCGGTCAGGTCGCCCGCCATCCGGGCCAGGTGCGCGCGCACCTGGCGGATCATCAGCACCGGCGGCGCGATCATCCCGTGCGCGGCCACCGCCTGCTGCTCCAGCGTGCCGGCCAGCTCGGCCGCACCCGCGTGGTCGCCCGCCTCGGCGGTGGCGACGATCCGGCCGAGCGCCTCGCGGTAGTCCGCGGGCGGGGACTGCGGATCGACGTCCTGGGCGGGCTCCTGCGCTGACGGTGCTTCCT
Source organism: Kitasatospora viridis (assembly GCF_007829815.1). Lineage (NCBI taxonomy): Bacteria > Bacillati > Actinomycetota > Actinomycetes > Kitasatosporales > Streptomycetaceae > Kitasatospora > Kitasatospora viridis. Next base: position 233,244 of record NZ_VIWT01000001.1, read on the forward strand.
GCGGCTGCTCCTGCTCCATTGGCGGCTCGCCCTTCAGCAGGGTCACCGGCCGGCTCGGCCGCACCGTCGGCGGCACCCCCGGCTTGAGCAGCGAGACCGGGCCGCGCTCCGCCCGCTCCGCCACCGGGTGCTCCACCGGCTGCTCCACCGGCGCCGGTGCGGCCGGCACCAACGGCACGGCGGGGGCGGGCTGCTGGCGGGCGTTGTTCTTGAAGACCGCCCGGTCCGCCGGGTAGGCGGAGAAGGTCAGCGCGTCCGGCCGGATCACCGAGTGCACCTGCGCCCGCACCTGCTCCGGCGCCAGTATCGGCCCGGCACCGGGCCGCCCGCCGTGCAGGCACTCGACCAGCGCCCGGGTGAAGGTGCCGATCTGCTCGGGGTCCGGGGCGACCACCGCCCACAGCGGCAGGCCCTCGGTGAACTGCGGCGCCTGGAGGTACGGCCAGGCGGCCTGCTCGGCGCTGAGGTCGGCGATCACCAGGGTGTCCCAGTCGGCCGGCCGGGCCCGCAGCTCGCCGGTGACCGCCGACCAGGCCAGGCTGTCCTGCCGGACCGTGCCGGTCTTGGAGTCACGCAGCGTCAGGTAGAGCCCGCCGCCGCGCTTGTCCAGCACCAGGTGCCCGCCCAAGTGCACCAGCAGCGGGCCCGGGTGCCGGGCGGCGGCGCGCAGGTGGGCGAAGACGGTCTGCGGGTCGCTGGCCGAGGGCAGGTGGACGGCGTCCACGGCCTCGGCGGCCAGCAGGGTCTGCGGTGCGACGGCCGCCAGCATCGTGGAGAGCACCGGCGCCTGGCCCGAGCCGCCCCGGCCCCAGCCGCGCCGGCTGCCGTAGCCGCCCTCGACGGCGAGGATCCGGCCGCGCAGCCCGCCACCCACGGTGGCGGCCGTGGCGGCGGTGGCAGCAGCGGTGCTCCGGGCGGCCAGCGCGGCCACCTCGCCGAGCTGCACGTTCCCGGTCCAGCCGGTGGAGGGCGGCGCCTCCTCGTTGCCGGGCTCCTCGGCGGGCTCGGGCTCGGCCGCGAGCGCCGGGTCCGGGATCGCCCGCAGCACCGTCGTCCCGCGCGGCGGGGTGATCGCCCGCAGCACGGCGGTGGCCGGCGCACCGTCACCCAACGGGTCGTCACCGCCCGGGGAGCCCCCGGCCGGCCGGGACGCCGCCTTGGCGTCGGCCAGCGCCCGGTACTCCTCGGGGACGGCGTCCTCGATCACCGGCGCGGCAGGCGGCCCGCCCTGGGTGTCGGTCGGTGCCGCCGCTGCCCCCGAGGTCGATCCACTGTCCGCCAACGCCGGTCACCACCCGCCCGCCACCCAGGGCGTTCTCGGTTCCACCGGGCCGCGGCCTCGGCCGCGCCCCCTTTTCCGCCACCTTAAGGGGTCTACGCACCACGGTTCCAGGCGCCCGGTCGTTGCGGGCCGCGCCAGTATCGTTGAAGTAACCAGGGGGTCCCGACCTAGCGTTCGACGCGTTGGAAGTCCGAGCAGTTCGAGAGGAACGACGCGTCATGAGCGAGATCGTGGTTTTCGGTGCGGGTGGCCGTGCGGGGCGGCGGACGGTGGCCGAGGCGGTGGCCCGCGGGCACCGGGTGACGGCGGTGGTCCGCGACCCGGCCAAGTACCCGGAGCTGGCCGGCCCGGGGGTGACGGTGGTGGCCGGCGACGTGACCGACCGGGCCTCGGTGGCGGCGCTGACGGCCGGTCACGACGCCGTGGTGAGCACCGTCTTCACGGCCGACGTCCCGTCCGGCGAGTTCTTCCCGGCGGCCGCCGCGGCACTGGCCGGCGGCCTGCTCGCCGCCGGCGCCCGCCGACTGCTGGCGGTCGGGCTCGGCACCGTGCTGGAGGTGGCGCCGGGCGTGCCGGTGCACGACACCGAGGGCTTCCCGCCCGAGCACCGCGCCTTCTCGCTCGGCCACGCCGCCCAACTGACCGTCCTCGCCGCCGCGCCGGCCGAGCTCGACTGGGTGGTGCTCGCCCCGCCGCCGGCCTACCTGGACGCCGACTCCCCGCGCACCGGCCACTACCGCACCGGCACCACCGCCGTGCTGCCCACCCCGCCCGACGCCCCACCGTTCCGCTACGCCGACCTGGCCGTCGCCCTGCTCGACGAACTGGAGCGCCCGGCCCACCACCGCGCCCTGGTGGCGGTGGGCCCGGCGTGACGGGCGGGGCGGCGCGGGGTCGTCCTCACTGGTCCTGGTAGACCTCGCGCCGATGCCCGACGGTCAGCACCCACACGATCAACTGCCCGTCCTCGATCGTGTAGACCACTCGGTAGTCACCGACCCGCAGACGCCAGCGCGAGTCATGCCCCTTGAGGGCTTTGATGTCGAATCCTCTGGTGTCCGCGGCACCGAGCGCGGTCTGCAACTCGGTGAGGCGGCGGAGGATCCGCACGGCATCCGGTCGAGGGACCTTGAGCAGGTCCCGCTGCGCATGGGGCGTGAACCGCGTGACGTAGCCCATCGGCTTCACCCGTGGTGATCGCGCAGCAGCGCGGCCATCTCCTCGATGGAGACGGCTCCTTCTCTGCCCTCGGCCTCCGCCTCGTCGGCCTTGCGGTTCAGCCAGGCGTCCTCCGCGTCTTCGGCGATCCTGGCCAACCGCCGGTACTCGTCGAGGTCGATCACCACGGCCTCTTCCTTGCCGCGCCGGGTGATGATCGTGGGGACGCCGTCCCGGCGGGCCCGGTCCAGCACATCGGCCAGGTGATTCCGGACCTCGGCCATGGATTCAACTACCGGCTCACTCATGTCATGAATGTAGCAGATGTACATGAAGTCATGTGACCTGAGCCACATTGCCTCATCGCACCATCACGCACGTTCCCCACACTCCCTCACCAACGACCACTGGATCCCCACAACCCCCGATCCGGCCGGCAGCCCCCGGAACCCCTCGCTCCGGCCTGCTGGTTGACTGCTCCTCGGCCCCGCGGACCCGCGGGGCCGACGTGTGATCCGCCCACCCTCAGAGGGATCCATGCACTCGCTGCAACCACTGCTGTCGGCGTTCGCGCCGATCTGGCTGTTGACCGCGGTCGGCTACCTGGTGAGCCGCACCGGGCTGCTCGGCGAGCAGGCCGAGTCGGTGCTCGGGAAGTTCGTCTTCCACGTGGCGATGCCCGCCGCGCTCTTCTCGATGCTGGCGAAGGCCCCGCTGGGGAGTTTCGCGAACCCGTCGATGCTGGCGTTCGCGGCCGGGACGCTGGCCGCCGGGCTGCTCGGCTGGTCGGCCGCCCGCTGGCTGTTCGGGCGCGGGCCGGCCGACCAGGCGATCGCGGGGATGGCGGCCGGCTACGTGAACTCCGCGAACCTGGGCATCCCGGTGGCGGTGCAGGTGCTCGGCAACGCCTCGTTCATCGGTCCGGTGCTGCTCTTCCAGGTGCTGCTGGTGACCCCGGTGATCCTGGCCCTGCTGGACGCCGGGACCAGCCGCGCGGAGGGCCGGCGGATGGCGCGGCTGGTCCGGCTGCCGCTGCGCAACCCGATCATCCTGGCCTCGGCGCTCGGCGTGGCCTGCTCCGCCGCCGGGCTGCGGCTGCCCGGCGCGCTCGGGCACTCCTGCGACGTGCTGGGGTCGGCCGGGGTGCCGACGGCGCTGATCACCCTCGGCATGTCGCTGCACGCCCGGCCGGCCGCCGAGGGCGGGGTGCGGCGGGCGGAGGTGGGCCTCTCGGTGCTCGTCAAGGGGTTGGTGCAGCCGCTGGTCGCCTTCGCGGTCGGCAGCCTGCTGCTGCACCTGCCGACCCATCAGCTGCTCGCGGTGGTGGTCTGCTCGGCGCTGCCGACGGCGCAGAACGTCTTCGTCTACGCCCGCCAGTACGACCTGAGCACGGCCCTGCCGCGCGAGTCGGTGCTGTTCTCCACGCTGCTGTCGATGGTGACGCTGTCCGGCGTCGACTGGGCACTGACCGCACACTGACGATCGGGCCGCCGACCTGCGGGTTGACCGGTTTTGATTGACCGGCGGCTGCATATGTCGTGGTCAACGCGGGTGCGGACTAGAACTGCGCGCATGGAGTTCGGAATCCTCGGTCCCCTGCTGGTCCGCGACGAGCACGGTGAGCACCCGGTCGCGGCGCCGAAGCAGCGGGTCCTGCTCGCCGCCCTGCTGCTGCGCCGCGACCAGGTCACCCCGTTCGATCTGCTGGCCGACTACCTGTGGGACGGCCGGCCGCCGCGCAGCGCCCGCTCGGCGCTGCAGAACAGCGTGATGCGGCTGCGCGCCGCGCTCGGCCCGGCCGGCGCCCGGCTGGAGACCCGGGCCGGCGGCTACCTGCTGCACGCGGCGCCCGAGGAGTTCGACCTGGAGCGTTTCACCGCGCTGCACCGGCGCGGGCTCGCGGCGCTGAGCCGGAACGCGGACGAGGAGGCGGCCGACCTGCTGGAGGCCGCGCTGAGCACCTGGCGCGGCGACGCGCTGCTGGACGTGCCCTCGGACCGGTTGCAGCACGAGCAGGCCGACCGGCTGGCCGACCACCGCCTACAGGCCGTCGAGTCGCGGGTGACCGCCGAGCTGCGGCTGGGCCGCCAGTCGATGGTGGCCGAGCTGCACGCGCTGACGGCCGCCCACCCGGCCCGGGAGCGGTTCTGGGTCCAGCTGATGACGGCGCTGCACCAGGAGGGCCGGCAGGCGGAGGCGCTGACCACGTTCCAGCGGGTGCGGCGGCTGCTGGACGAGGAGTTCGGCGTGCTGCCGGGCCCGGAGCTGCGCGAACTGCACCAGCGCCTGCTGCGCCCGGTCGCGACGGCGGATCCGCACCGGGAGCGGGCGGCGCAGGGTGTCCAGGCGGCGCAGGCGGCCAGTACGACGCAAGGGGCCAGTGCGACGCGAGGGGCCAGTGCGACGCAAGGGGCCAGTGCCCCACGGCGGACCGCGCCCGGCCGGGTGCCGCCGCCCCGGCAGGTCCCCGGCCGCACGCCCTACGGCCCGCGGCCGGACCAGTTGCCCGCCCCGCTCGCCGAGTTCACCGGCCGGGTGGCCGAGCTGGCCGAGCTGACCCGGGTGCTCACCCTGCCGACCGGCCGACTGCCGCGCACCGTGGTGGTCTCCGGGGCGCCCGGCAGCGGCAAGCGGGTGCTGGCCGCGGAGGCCGCCCGGGCGGTCCGGCGGGCCTTCCCGGACGGGGTGCTCCGGGCCGACCTGTGCGGCACCCGGCCCGCGCCGGCCTCCGCGCGGGAGGTGCTCGGCCACCTGCTGACCTCGCTCGGCGTCCCGGAGCAGCAGCTGCCGGCCGACCCGGCCGCGCGCGCGGCGCTGCTGCGCCGGCGGACCGCCGGGCGGCGCCTGCTGCTGGTGCTGGAGGACGCCCGCAGCGCGGCCCAGCTGCGCGCGCTGCTGCCGAGCGACCCGGGCTGCGCGGTGCTGGTGACGAGTCGTCGGCGGCTGCCCGAGCTGGTCGGCGCCGTGCCGCTGCCGCTCGGTCCGCTGCCGCCGGCCGAGGCGGTGACCTTCCTGTCCCGGGTGCTCGGCTCCGAGCGGGCGGCGGCCGAGCCGTTCGCGCTGGCCGAGCTGGCGGCGCTCTGCGAGGGCCTGCCGCTGGCCCTGCGGATCTGCGCCCGCCGGCTGCTGGCCCGGCCGGAACTGACAGCGCACCGGCTGGCCCAGCGGCTGGCCGCCCCGGAGCACCGGCTCGACGAGCTGCGCTGCGGCGAGCTGGACCTGCGGGCGGCCATCGCGGGCAGCTACCGGGGCCTGGAGCCGGCGCTGGCCACCGCCTTCGCCCGGCTGGCGCTGCCCGGGCTGGCCACCGTGGGCACCCGGGCCGCCGGTGAACTGCTCGGCAGCTCGCCGGTCGCCGCCGAGCACCTGCTGGACCGGCTGGTGGACGCGCACCTGCTGACCCGCCGCACGCCGGGCCGCTACCGCTACCCCGCGCTGCTGCACGCCTTCGCCCGGGAGCGGGCGGAGGCACTGGACAGCGTCGGGGCGGGCCCGGCCGGGGCCTTCTTCCTGACGCCGCGGTACTGACCACCCGTCAAGGGAGCACCCGTCAAGGGACCGTCCGTCAAGGGACCGTCCGTCAGGGGGCGGGCGGGGTGTCGTGGACCCAGTGGTTGCAGCGCAGCACGCGGCCCGCGAACTCGATGTCGCGCTCGCCCAGCAGGGTGAATCCGACGGACCGGCAGATTCCGTTCGAGGGGCCGTTGGTGACGCCGGGGTTGGCGTGCACCCGGCCCCAGCGGCCGTCCGCCGCGGCCAGTTCCAGCAGTTCGCGGACGGCCCGGCGGGCCAGCCCGCGGCCCTGGAACTCCGGCAGCACCATCCAGCCCATCTCGCTGGTCCGCCGGGCGGGTTCACCAGGTCCGGCGGGGCTCTCGGCGGCAGGACCCTCGTCGGCGGGCTGGTTCGAGTGCGAATCCGGTGAAGGCTCCTGGTGGGTCCAGAGCACGACCGTGCCCGCCACCTGCCCGTCCACCTCGATCACCTTGATCCAGTCGCGGTCGGCCGCCGCACTGGCCACGTCCTTGGCGAGCCGTCGCTCCACCCCCTCGGGCGGCAGCGGCCCGCCGAGCTCGGCCATCATCACCGGGTCGCAGCGCATCGCGAGATACGCGGGTAGATCCCGGTGTTCGACATCCCTTAGCCGCATCCTCATCTTCCCTCTCCCTGTTCAACTGCTGGTAACGCGGTAGCACTTCACGGTGCCTCAGTTCTCTGCATTACTGGGGTCTACGCGCGTTCATTGCCCGAACATGTCAGACACCCCACTGTCAGGAGAGCCCTGGATGAGTCTCCCCCGCCGCCTGCTGCGCACCGTCGCCGCAGGTGCCACCGCCATGGCCGCAGTCCTGGTGCCGGCGGCGGCCTCGCACGCCGCCACCGGCACCTACTCGCTGGTCGTCCTGCCCGACCAGGGCGAGAACGCCATCTACAACTTCGTGAACAGCGCCACGACGTCGATCGACGTCACCATCTACGAGCTGCGCGACACCACCCTGGTCAACGACCTGGTGGCCAAGCAGGCGGCCGGCGTCCAGGTGCGGGTCATCATCGACCCCAACCACTCCTCGGTGAACAGCGCCGCCTACAGCGCGCTGCAGTCCGGCGGCGTGGCGGTGACCTACTCCTCCAGCTCGTTCACCTACACGCACCAGAAGACGATCACGGTGGACGGCACCAAGTCGTACATCAGCACCGGCAACTTCGACACCACCTACTACGCCACCTCGCGCGACTACGGGGTCTTCGACACCGACAGCGCCGACGTCTCCGCGATCGAGGCGGTCTTCAACGCCGACTTCGCCAAGACCGCGATCACCCCGTCCGACGGTGACAACCTGGTCTGGTCGCCCACCGACTCGCAGTCCAGACTCCTCTCCCTGATCAACGGCGCCCAGAAGAGCCTGGACGTCGAGCAGGAGGAGTTCGGCGACACCGCGCTGATCAACGCAATCGTGGCCGACATGCAGCGCGGCGTCACGGTCCGGGTGGTGGCCGAGAACGAGAACAACTCCTACACCACCGACCTCAACCAGATCACCAGCGCCGGTGGCACGGTCACCACCTACACCAGCTCGACCGGCTACTACATCCACGCCAAGGCGATCGTCGCCGACTACGGCACCAGCACCCAGAAGGCGTTCGCCGGCTCGGAGAACTTCTCCGACAACTCGCTGAACCACAACCGCGAGCTCGGCATCATCACCACCGACTCGGGCGTGGTCAGCGGCCTGGAGACGGCCATCTCCGCCGACTTCAACCACACCTCGGGCAGCGGCTCCGGCACCGTCTCGGTGACCAACCCGGGCAACCAGAGCGGCACCGTCGGCACCGCCGCCAGCCTGCAGATCAACGCCGGCGACACCGCAGGCGGCACGCTCTCCTACTCCGCCACCGGGCTGCCCGCCGGGCTGTCGATCGACTCCGGCACCGGGCTGATCAGCGGGACCCCGAGCGCGGCCGGCACCGCCAACGTGACCGTCACCGCGAGCGACTCCACCGGTCCGACCGGCACCACCAGCTTCACCTGGACCGTCGGCACGGCGGCCGGCAACACCGTCACCGTGACCAACCCGGGCAACCAGAGCGGCACCGTCGGCACCGCCGCCAGCCTGCAGGTCGGCGCGAGCGACTCGGCGAGCGGCCAGACCCTGAGCTACGCGGCCACCGGCCTGCCGGCCGGCCTGTCGATCAACTCCTCGACCGGTCTGATCTCGGGCACCCCGACCGCCTCCGGCTCCTCCTCGGTGACCGTCACGGTGACCGACGGCACCGGCGCCACCGGCTCCACCAGCTTCACCTGGACCGAGGCCGGCGCGACCTCCTGTGCCAACCCGGGCCAGCTGCTCGGCAACGCGGGCTTCGAGACCGGCTCCGCCTCCCCCTGGACCGCGAGCTCCGGCGTGATCAACAGCGACATGACCAGCGAGCCCTCGCACAGCGGCAACTACGACGCCTGGCTCGACGGTTACGGCTCCGCCCACACCGACACCCTGGCCCAGACGGTCACCGTCCCGGCCGGCTGCAAGGCGAGCTTCTCCTTCTGGCTGCACATCGACACCGCCAAGACCGGCACCACGGCCGCCGACAAGCTGACCGTGACCGCCAACGGCACCACCATCGCCACCTTCTCCAACCTGAACGCCAACTCCGGCTACGTCCAGGAGACCTACGACCTCTCCGCCTACGCGGGGAAGAGCGTCACCCTCCAGTTCAAGGGCGTGGAGAACTCCTCCTCCACCCAGACCAGCTTCGTGATCGACGACACCGCCCTCAACGTCAGCTGACACCACGTCACGACCGCTGCGGCCCCCGGCGCTCCTTCATGGAGGAGTGCCAGGGGCCGCGGCACGTTCCGGCTCAGCGGAACTCGTGCACCAGCTCGATCGGGCCGACGAGGTGGCTGTTGAACTCCGCCAACTCCTCGGCGGGCACCCACAGCTCCAGGATGGTCCGGCCGCCGGCCTGCCGGACCGGGTAGCGCCGCAGGAACCCGCTGTCCACCGCGAACCTGGTCACGTAGCCGACCCCGCTGTGCTTGACGTTCCAGTCCCGGGCGATCATGACCGCGTACTCCTCGTTGAGCACCGGGTAGAAGATCGGCTGCTCCGGCAGCCGGGGCGGCCATGCTCGCCAGCCCGACTCCCGCACCAGTGCCAACTCCTCGGGGCCGGTGGGCCGCCAGAGTGTCGTCGACTCGCGCTGCTGCCCGGACATGGTGGAACCGCCTCTCCCGTACTCGTGATGCGTGGACGGTAACGGGGGCCGACCGTCGCCGACCAGCGGTTTTCCGCGGCCGCCCGTCATCCTCCGCTCAGCCGCCCGCGAGCAGGTCGCGCAGCAGTGCCACTGTGTCCGGGTCGAGGTTGCGGCCGGTGCGGCGGCTGAGGGCGTCCAGGCGGTTGACGGCCTTGAGCAGTTGGTCGCGGGCGCCGGCCGAGGCGTAGGCGTAGAACAGGTCGCGGTGCAGGAGTTCGACGTCGGGGGCGACCGCGAGGCCGCGGAAGACGGCGGCCTCGGCGCTGCGGTGGTCGCCGTACTGGAGGCGGCGGGCGGCGAGTTCGTGGGCGGTGTCGACGATCGCGGCGAGCATGTCCTGGTGCACCGCCTCGGCCCAGCCGTAGGCGGTGGGCGGCGTCTCGGCGAACGGGGCGCCGCGGACCAGGGCGAGGGCGTGTGCGAGTGCCGCGTCGGCGGTGGCGCTGGTGCTGCGCATGCCGCGCCGGTAGAGGCTGCGGAACTCGTCCCAGTCGCAGGTGACGGTGGGTGCGAGGGCGTAGCTGTCCAGCTCGTCCTGGCGCAGGAAGGCGCGCCCGTCCGGCTCGCCGCCCAGCCAGCTCGCGAGGTCGGCCAGCACGCCGGGGCCGGCCTGGTCCGGGCGGGCGTGGTCGCCCGGGTGCAGCGCCCGCTCCACGGCGGCCGGGTCGGCGCCCGGGTACAGGGCCAGGAAGGCGGCCGCCTCGGTGAGGGCCGGCAGCGCCGCCGGCTCGGCCGGCCCGCTCGCGCCCAGCACGTCGACCGGCCCGAGCAGCCGGATCCGCGGGGTGGTGCGGATGGCGTGCGCCTGCGGGGAGCGGAGGATGGCGAGCAGGTCCTCGGCGTCGGTGCGGCCGCTCAGCGCGACGCCGCCGGGCGGGGTGGCCGCGACCGGCTCCGGGCGGGTGGGGGCCTCCTCCGGCCCCCAGGCTGGGGCCGGGGTGCGCGGGTCGGGGACGACGGTGGCGGCGGGCGCGGTCTCGTGGGTGGGCGCGGGCTCGGAGTCGGGCTCGGAGTCGGGCTCGGGCTCGGGTTCAGAGTCGGCGTCGGTCTCGAACTGCGGCTCGGGCTCGGGTTCAGCGTCGGGTTCAGGCTCGGAGTCGAGCTCGGAGTCGGCTTCGGGTTCGGCTTCGGGTGCGGCGTCCGGCGGCGGGAACAGGTCCCCGAACGCCGTCGGCGCCACCGGCGTCGCCGGCTCCTCGGTGAGCGGCTCCTCGGCGGCCGGCTCGACGGTCGCGTGCCGCCCCTGACCGTTGGCGATGTGACGTGCCGTCAAGGCCGGCAGCTCCGGCAGCGGCGGCAGCGCGACCGCCATCGAGGGCGCGTCGGCCATGCCCGCCCCCGCCGGGTTCACCGACGCGAACGGGCTGGTCCCGGTGCCGATCAGACGGGCGATCAGCTTCGGCCCGGACTCCGGCGGCCCGTCCGGCAGCGAACCGCCGACGAACGGCGCGGTGCCGCTCGCCACGCCCGCCAGCACCGGGACCGGCACCGGGAGGTCGGCGGGCTCGATCTCCTCGCCGTCGTAGGTCCAGGCGGGTGCCGGCTCCTGGGTCTCGGAGGCGGCCGTGGCGAGCAGCTCGCTCCAGTGCGCGAACTGGTCCTCGGTCAGCCGTTGCAGCTGCACGGCCAGGTGCAGGCCGGGCAGCACGGCGGCGCCGGTGCTGGGCAGGGTCCAGCGGGCCACCGGGCCGGTGCCGCGCTCGGGGGCGCGGGAGAGCACGGCCAGGCAGGTGCGCGGCCGGCCGTCCAGCAGCCGGCCCAGCTCGGCCGGCACGTCGCCGATCGGCGCCTGGGCGGAGAGCACGATGTCCGGCACCCAGGCCTCGTCGGCCTGGCCCCGGCTGCGGGCGTCGCGCGGGTGGGCGGCGCCGGCCGCCAGCAGCGCGGTGCGGGCCCGGTCGGTGCGCGGGCCGAGGGCGGAGAGCGCGGCCTCCAGGGTCGGGTAGCGGTGCACCCGGTCGGCCACCGTCTCGGAGACCGGCAGTTCCTCGGGGAAGCCGATCAGGTGCAGGTTGAGCCGGTCGGCCAGCGGGCTGTGGGCGAGCTCCAGCGCGACGGTGCGCAGCACGGCGCGGGCGTCCTCGGGGTGGCCGGAGAGGTGCATCAGCCGCACCGTCTCCAGGTCGGCCAGCACGGCGGCGCCGTCGGGCGCGGTGCCCAGGGTGACCAGGGCGGGGTAGGGCGCCGGGACCCTGGCGGCCTGCTGGGCGGTCAGCAGGTCCGTGGCGTCGCCGGCGCACCACCAGACGTTGGCGGCGTGCGCGGCGCGGAACGGGGCGATCGGTACGGCGGGCGCGGCCAGGTGCAGTTCGACGGTGCCGCCGCCGGTCACCCGCACGGCGGCCAGCGGGGGCAGCCGCTTGCCGGTCCGGCTGACGTTGCGGGCGAGGGTGCGCAGCGAGCGGTTGAGCAGGTCGAGGCCGGTGCTGCCCTGACGGGACTTCAGCTCGGCCTCGAACTCGGCGGCCTCGGGGCTGGGCATCGGGATCCGGTGCCGGGGGCGGCGCAGGCGCTGCTGGTGGCCGCGGCGGTGCGCGACGGCGCCGATCAGCGCGGCGGCGAGCAGCACGCCGATGCCGGAGACGGCGAGCGCGCCGGTGTAGTCGCTCTTCGGGTCCTCGGTGTGCGGGGCGGGCTGGGAGCGGCCGGTGCCGTGGCCCGCCGAGGCGGGCTTCCCGCTGGGGTGCGGTGCCGCATCGGCGCCGGGCGAGGGGTGGGCGGTGGGGTGCGCGGCGGGCGCGGAGGGGTGGGCGGAGGGCGCGGGCGTGCCCTGGGCGGGCGCCTGCTGCGCGGGCGCCGACTGCGCGGGCTGCGGCTGGGAAGGCTGTGGTTGGGCGGGCTGCGGCTGGGCGGGCTGCTGGCCCGTCTGGGTCTGGGTCGGCGCCGCCGGGGCGGCGGGTGCGGCGGCCCCGGGGACGGTCAGCACCATGCCGGGCGCCAGCATGTCCGGGTCGGTCAGCCGCTCGCCGTCGGGTGCCTGGACCCCCTTGTTGGCGTCGAAGAGCTGCGGCCAGTCCTGCGAACTGCCCAGCTCCCGCTGGGCGATGGCGGAGAGCGTGTCGCCCTCGCGCACGGTCACCTGGCCGCCGCCCGCCGCCGGGGCGGGCGCGGGCGCGGACTGCGGGCCGTTCGCCGGTGCGCCGTCCGGCTTCGCGTCGGCCGGCATCAGCAGCTGCCAGCCGGGCTGGATCGGCCGGTCGGCGTCGAAGGTGGTGCCCGAACCGTCCATCACCCGGCCCGCGTTGAGCTTGGCGATCTCCTGCCAGCGGTCACCGGAGCCGAGTTGGTGCTCGGCGATGGACCAGAGGCTGTCGGCCGGCCGGCTGTCCTTGACGGTGTAGCTGGGGCCCTGGACGGCGCCGGGGTCGGCGGCCTGGAGCGCGGGGGTGGCGGGGGCGCCGGCCAGCGCCGCGTACTGCGGGGCGGCGGCGAGCTGCGGCATGACGGCACTGACCGAGTGCGCCGGGCCGGCCGTGGCGGCGAACGCCCCGCCGGCCACCGGGAGCAGCGCGATCACCGCGCCGACCAGGCCGCCGGCCAGCCGCTGGCTCCAGCCGAAGGCGGGGATCCGGCGGACCACCCGGCCGCGCAGCTGGGCCGGGACCTCCAGCAGCACCGAGCAGGCGAAGCAGGCCCAGGCGCCCCAGCCGATCACCACCAGCGCCCAGAGGAAGAGCCGGCCGTCGTCGGGCGAGGTGAGCACCTCGCCGATGCTGCGGTGGCCGACCCCGCCCATCGAGGCGACCGCCTGGGTGCCGTAGAGCAGTGCGGCGGGCACGCCCACCAGCAGCAGCGCGAGCACCAGCAGTGCGCCGAGCGCGGCCGGCAGCGCGCGCAGCGGCCCGCGCCGGCGGCCCGGCGGGCGCGCCGGGCCGGTCGGCGCGGAGCGCCGGCTCCCGCTCGAACCCCCGTGCCGGGTCTCTGCCTTGGGGCGCGTGGTGGCCATCCCTAGCCCTCCTTGGTGCCGTTGACCACCAGGGTCGCGGTTCCGGTTCCTTCGATCTTCAGGCTGGACTCGCCGAACAGTCCGAGCAGTGCGGTCCGGTAGACCGGGTGGATCACCACGGTGATGCTGGTGGCGTTCGCGTCCATCTTGGTGCCCGGGGGTGGTTCGGCCACCACGCCCTGGTAGCCGGGCAGTTTCTGCAGGTAGGCGGTGGCGGCGGCGTAGCCCTGCTGGAGGTTGATCTGGTAGCCACCGCCGCCGAACAGGGTCGTCTGGTCGATCTGCTGGCCGCCCACCCGGGCGGCCTCCTGGGCCGTCGCGTCGGCGTCGGCCAGCGCCCGCAGTTCGCCGCCGCAGTCCACCACGATGCCGAGGAAGAGCAGCATCATGGCCGAACCGAGTGCCACGAAGATCGAGATGGTGCCGCGGTCGCGGTCACCTCGACGGACCGTCACGTTCCCCTCCCCGGAGCTTGCGGCCTGAACTGGCCCGACCCGACGCCGTGTCACGTCGAGCGGTACTGGTCGATCACGGAGCGGAAGGTCCCCTGCATCGTCAACCCGCCCGGTACCCACACCGGTGACAGATCATTCACCGGAACCGTGCATATGACATCCACCCGGACGTCGGACAGCGGTGGCTGGGTGGAGAGTTGTTCGATCGTCACGGTGGGGGGCGGCATCCCCTGGCAGTCCACCCGGTTCTGGCCGAGCACCTGCTTGACCGCGTCCGCGGCGGCGCTCGCCTCGTCGCCGCGCTTGGCCAGCGAGGCGGCCCGGGCGCCGGCCCGGGCCGCCTCCTGCACCGTGCCGGCGGTCTGCTCGGCCCGTCCGGCGGCGACCATCAGGACGAGCAGGCCGATCACCACCGGGACCACCAGGGCGGCCTCGATGGCCAGGCTGCCCCGGTCGCGAGCGGCCGGCTGACTGACGGTCACGGGTTGTACCTCTCCAACGGGGCCTGCGCGGTTTCGGAGAAGGTGAGTTCACCCGGCAGGACGAAGAGCGGGTGCACCGTCACGGTGACGGTGACGGTGGTGTCGCCCTTCTGCCGGTCCGGCACCCGGACCTCCGGCCGGACCAGGGCCGCGAACGGCGCCAGGAAGGCCTCGGCCCGGGACTTGCCGGGCGTGTTGTCGGTGGTGCCGTAGACCCGGGCGGCGTCGGCCCCCACCCGGGCCGCGGTCAGGGCCACGTTGTCCGAGTACCAGATCAACGCGGCCTGGACCACCAGCAGCACCAGGACGATGACCATCGGGAAGACCATCGCGAAGCTGATGCTCAGCACTCCGCGGTCACCTCCCCGGCGCCACCAGCGGGCCTGACGTGCAGTCAGGTCACGGTGATGGTGGGCAGAGTGGTCGGGATCTTGTCCTTGGCGCTCTGCCCGAGGTTCATCACCAGGGTGACCACCGCGCCGGCGATCGCCACCACGACCACCACGATCAGGGCCATCTCGATGCTCAGGGCGCCGCGGTCGCCGATCGCGCGGGCCCGCTTGGCCCGGGACACGTGCACCCGCAGCAGCGCCGTCCCCAGCTGCACCGGCAGCAGCAGTGGGACCAGCAGCAGGGCGAGCAGGGAGCGCAGGTTCTTCATGGTCGGATCTCCTCGGGGGGAGGTGGTGCGGGGGGCGGTCGGACGGGAGAGGGTCGAACGGGAGGGCGGAACCGTGCTGCGGCGAACGGGACTTCGCCGGTCGGGGGTCCGGCGGGCCGGACGGGCAGTCAGAAGACATGGAGCATCTGGTAGAGCGCGGGATAGACGATCAGGATGGTCATCAGCAGGGTGAGCGCCGCGCCGGGCGCCACCATCTGCTCGCTGGTCGCGCCGGCCCTGGCCAGGTCGTCGGCGAGCAGCTCGTCCCGCAGGCCCTTGGCGCGGGCCCGCAGGGTGTCGTAGACGGCGGCGCCGTCGGCCCCGGAGAGCCGCATGATGTCGGCCACGTCCTGGAGTTGGGTCAGGCCGAGCTCGCCGGAGAGCGCCTCCAGGCCCTCCCAGGGCGGCATCCGGTCGGTGGCGGCCCGCTCCAGGGCGTCCTGGATCCGCCGGAAGACGGCGCCCCGGCCGACGGCGGCGGCCCGGCGCATCGCCTCGGCCGGACCGTGGTCGGCGGCCCGCTCCAGTGCGACGAGTTCGAGGTAGGCGGAGATCGCGTGCAGGTACTCCGTCCGGGCCTCCTTGGCCTCGCCCTGCACGATGCCGTCCGGCAGCAGCCAGCCCAGCACGGCCAGGCCCAGGCTGACCACCACCGGCAGGGCCACCGGCGGCGGGTAGCCCAGGGCGACGAGCATCGCGGTCAGGTAGGCCGGGAGCATCAGGCCGATCAGCCCGAAGAGCAGCTTGTGCGCCATGAACCGGGCCGGGGTGCGGCCGATCAGGGCCAGCGACTGGACCGGCAGCCGGACGCCGAGCACGCCGAGCGCCCGACCGCCGAGCCGGTCGTACCACTTCTCGTCCACCGGCTCGGCGTTCGCCCGGACGGGCTCCGCGGGCCGGTGCAGGCGGTCCAGGGTCTGGCCCAGGTCCGGTGGCGCGGGCCGGAGTTCGGCGATCAGCAGGGCCAGGCCGGCGGCCGCCACGCAGCCGGCCAGGATCGCCCAGGGCGAGATCATCGGACCTCCCCAACCGGCTCGGCCGCGGCCTGCGGCCCAGCCTCGGCGACCTGCGGCCGGCCGACCTGGCTGCGCCGGTCCGCCTCCAGCAGCCGCGGCAGCGGCTTGAACGCGGCCATCGAGCGCATCCAGGCGATCACCCCGACGAAGAGCAACGCCAGGACGAACAGCACCAGTTGGCCCTGGGTCGTGCTGTAGGGCGCGGTGTAGCGGGAGTTGAACGAGCCGACCACGATGACGAACAGGATGATGCAGACCAGCCAGCGGATGGTGGTGCGGTGCTTGGACCGGTCCGCCTCGATCGCCCGGCGCTGGCGCACCTCGTCGCGCAGCGAGTCGGCCAGGTCGGCCAGCGCCCGGGACAGGCCGGGCCCGCTGTCGCCGGAGCGCAGCACCAGCGCGGCCAGCACCTTGTCGGCGGTGGCGTCGGCGAGGGCGTCGGCGAAGGCGCGCAGCGCGTCCTCGGCCCGCCAGCGGGACTGCAGCCTGGCCGCCAGGTCGTCGATCTCGCCCTGCAGCGCGGCCGGCGCGGTGCGGCGGCTGGTGATCAGTGCCTGCTGGAGGCCGGTGCCGAGCAGCAGCACGTCGGAGAGCCGCTGGGTCCACTCGGCCAGGCCCTCCAGTCGCCGGATGTGGCGCTGGTCGATCCGGGTCGCGCCGAACAGCCAGGGCAGGCCGAAGACCAGCGCCGGGACCAGCAGCGCGGTCAGCGGGATCCCGCTGAACAGCCAGGCCAGCGGGGCGGCGATCAGCGAGAGCGCGCCCTGGATCCGGCGGCGGCGCAGCATGCCGGGGTCGGGCGTGCCGGTCGAGCCGTACCAGAGCAGCCGCAGCCGCAGCGCGAGCCGGCCCGGCTCGGCGTGCTCGGGTGCGGTGGAGCCGCGCAGTCCGGCCGCCAGCGCGACCAGGCCGCCCGCGACCAGCAGTCCGCACAGGGCGAAGAGCAGCATCACCGTTCCTCGGGGGCGAGTTGATGGTCCGTCAGGTGGTGGTTCACCGCTGGCCGCCGATCCGCAGCGCCAGCGGCGCGCTCCAACTCCCGTACGCGGACTGGAGCAGCCCCGCGTCGAAGCCGGCCCGGCGCAGGTCGTCCAGGCAGTTGGGCGGGGTGTGCGGCACGGCGCGCGGCTCGCCCAGGTCGGGGCGCGGGCCGAAGACGGTGTTCAGCGCGGGGCGGCCGTTCTCGCCGAGCCCGGTCACCTCCATGACGTGCGAGACGAACCGGTGCCGGCGGCCGCCGACCGCCGTCTCGTCCACCATCGACACGTGCACGATCAGGTCGAGCGCGTTGGCGGCGAGCCGGTAGGCAAGCGTGTCTGTCATATGCGAGCCGTATTCGAGGCACAGTTCGGCGATGCGGTCCACCACCATCTGCGGGCCGCGGGCGTGCAGCGTGCACATCGAGCCGCCCTCGCCGTTGGTCATCACCCGCAGCATCGGGACCACCTCGCCGGAGCGGACCTCGCCGACGATGATCCGGGAGAGCGTCATCCGCAGCGCGGCCGGGATCAGGTCGCCGATGGTCAGCTCGCCGGCCGCCCGGCCGTCCACCCGCTCGCCGTTGCCCTCGCGGGCCTCCATCGGGACCACCTGGCGCAGGTGGCCCAGGGTGTGCAGCCAGAGCTCGAACTCCGACTCCAGGGTGCCGATCCGCTCGTCCGGCGGGATCTCGGCGGCCATCGCGCGCAGCAGGCTGGTCTTGCCGACGCCCTGGGTGCCGGTGATCATCACGTTCTTCCGGGCCCGGATCGCGGCGGCCAGGAAGGCGGCCAGGGTGGCGTCCACGGTGCCGAGGTTCACCATGTCGGCGAGGGTGGCCGAGGCGACCCGGTGGCGCCGGATGGCCACGTACGGACGGGGCGTCACCTCGGTCATCGCCTGCAGGCGCATGCCGCCCTCCAGGCGCAGCGCGAGGGTCGGGCTGGCGGTGTTGAGGCTGCGCTCGCCGCCGCCGTGCTGGCGGGCCAGGTCCTGGAGCAGCTCGATCAGTTCGGCGTCCGAGTCGGCGACCGGCGGGACCTGGCGCAGCGGCTGGTGCACCCGGGAGACCCAGACGTCGTCGCAGCCGTTGATCAGGATGTTCTCGATCTCCGGGTCGTCGAGGTAGGGCTGCAGGCGGCCGGCCCGGAAGAGCAGGTCGTAGACCGCCTCGGCGAGCGCGCGGTCCTGGTCGCGGGTCGGGGCGGCGCCGTGGGTCTGGGCGTAGCCGTCGGACCAGCGGGCGACGGCCTCCTCGATCAGTGCCCGGCCGCGCTGGCGGCGGGTGGCGCGGTCGACCTCGCTGCCCTGGCTGGTGGTCAGCCAGCTGACCTGCTGGTGGAGTTCGGCCGCCACCTGGCGCTTGAGCTCGCGCGCCACCTTGGGGTCGATGGCGGGCGGCGCGGGCCGGGAGCTCCACGGGTCGGGGGCGGGCAGCACGGGGAGGGCGGAGGGGGTGGGGGACGCGGCGCCGGTGGGCTGGGCCCAGCCGGCGGGCACGGAGGCCGGGGCGGCGGGCGGCGCGACGGACCACGGCTGCCCGGCGGTGGGGCGGGCGGCGGTGGGCGGCACGGGGGCGGGCGGCACGGGGGCGGGACGGACTGGGCCGACCGTGAAGTCGGCCGGGCCGACGTTCGTGGCAACCGGGCCGACAGCAACCGGGGCACCGGCGACCGGGCCGGTGGTCAGGCCGGTGGTCAGGCCAGTGGTCGGCGGGGCGACCAGGAAGTCGGCCTGGCCGACTTCCTGCGCAGGGCGGGCGAACGGCTCCGCTCCCCCGCCGTGCGCGGCCTCCTCCGCCGGGGGCCAGGCCCGGGCCGCGGGATCGGTGGTGTCACGCATCGGGCTACCGCGCACGGAGCACCTCGCCTTGGGTGTCGGTGTCCTCGGTCGGCACCGGGAACGGTTCGGGCGCCGCCGGGTGCGGAGCTATCCCGGCCAGCGGCGGGTAGCCCCCGGTGCCGGGCCGCACCTGCACCGGCCCGGCCTGCGGCACGAAGACCTGGCCCGCCGGGGAGGCGAACGCCTGCCCCGTGACGCTGGGCGGCACCACCCCGGGCCGCACCTCGGCGGCGTGGCCGGGCCCGGGCTCCGCCGCCGCGTCCCCGTCGGCGCTCGGCCGGGCCGAGCTCGCTCGCCGCGCGTGGTCCGGCTCCGCGTAGGTCCCCGGGACCGGTGCGCCCCAGGAGTCGGCCGCCGCGGCCGCCTGGTAGGGGGAGTCGTGGTAGGGGGAGTCGGCCGGGGTCGGCAGGTACGGGTCGGCCGGCTGGTAGGGCACCTCCCCGGACGTCCCGGGGACCGGGCCGCCCCAGCCGGGTCCGGCCGCGGCCGCCGGCCGGTACGCCTGGTCCACGCCCTGCTCCGTCGCTGCGCCCCAGCCCTGCTGGTACCCCTGGTACTGGTACGGCTGCGGCTCCGGCTGCGCCCGCACCTGCGGTTCCGGCTCCGGCGGCAGCAGCGGCCGCGGCTGCACGACCGGCTGAACCGGCGTCAGCCGCTCGTACTGCTGCCGCGCCACCGTCAGCAGGTGGTCCGCCACCGTCCGCGCCGCGCGCAGCAGTTCGGAGCGGACGAACCGGCGGTCCGTCGAGTCGCCGCCGTCCGAGAGCACCCGGGCGGTCCGGCTCGCGTGCGGCAGCGTGCCGTGCACCGGCACGCCGAGCTCGCGGGCCACGTCACCCGCCGGGTACGGGCCCTCGGCGACCAGCAGCAGTCCGAGCCCCTCGGCCCCCGTGCCGGCCGCCGCCAGGTCCTCGCGCAGTGCGGCGACCCGGGGGCGCGCGGCGCTCAGTCCGCGCAGGGTGGTGCGCACCGTCACGGCCACGCAGTCCGCGCGCCGGGCGAGCACGGCACCCGCACCGAGCGCGCCGGAGCGGCCCAGGTCGAGCAGCACGTCGAAGCCCCCGGTGTGCAGCCCGTGCAGCATGGCGGCCAGCGGCTCCCAGGTGTAGGCGAGCCCGGCGGCCTGCGCCGGGTCGGTGAGGCCGGGCAGCAGCAGCCGGTCACCGGTGGCGCCGGGCGAGAGGTCGATCAACTGCTCCCAGAACGCCTCGTCGAGCAGCCCGCGCCGGTCGGCCACGGCCAGGTTGCGCAGCCCGTAGCCGCCCTCCACCCGGCCCTGCAGCAGTCCGGCCAGCACCGCCCCGCCGTCGGGGTCGCACTCGACCAGCAGCACCTTGCGCCCCTCGGCCAGCGGCCAGGCGAGCAGCAGCGCGAGCGCGGAGGTGGTGGCGCCCGGTGCGCCGGGACCGCCGGTGAGCGCGATGACGGCCATCAGACGCTCCCCGAGGAGGACGGACTGGGCGAGGCCTGGGGCGCCGGGGAGGCGGCACCGGCCCCGCCCTTGGGCGCCAGGATGATCTGGTACTTGCCGCCGGCCGCCCACTGGGCCAGCCGGGCCGCGTCGGCCGGCTGCACGGCCACGTCGATCACCTGGTTGTCGCCGGGCTTGCCGACCTGGGCGACCACCGCGGTCAAGGTCTGCGGCGCCCCGTTGCCCGGGTCGCCGACCTCGACGATCTCCACCTGGGTGCCCACCTGCACGCCGGCGGCCGGCAGTTGGCTCGGGTGCACCGGCAGCCCGACCTCCTGCATGCCGGGCTGGACCACCACCGCGCCGGTCAGGTCGGCGGCCAGCAGCAGCGCGCCGCGGTGCAGGTCGGTGGTGGCCCGCCGGCCGACCGCCCGGTTCAGGTCGCCCGCGCTGATCGGGGCGAGCGCCGGGTCGCTGGCGATCCGGGCCACCACCAGGTCGTCGGGGGTGAGCGCCTGCCCGTACGGCACGTCATGGGCCAGCGCCAGCACGGCGATCCGCTGCCCGGTGCTGTTGTAGAGCACGGCGCCGCCGAGCCCGCCGGCGGCGATCAGCGCCACCGACATGGCCAGCACGGCGGGCCGCCGTCGCCGGTTCCGCAGGGCGCGCGTCGCATTGACCGGGCGCCCGCCCTCGCGGCCCTGGGTGGCCGGGGTGCCGAGGCCCGGCGTCGCGGCGGTACGGCTCTCCATCGGACTGCGGCCTTCCTGACGTACCGGTGACTGGCTTGGGGGACGGGCTAGTTGAGCACGTTGAGCGAGTTGATCTGGAGCTGCACGGGGGCGCTGGTGATCTGCAGGTCGAGCGGGCCCCAGACGTCGCCGGTCGTGGTGACGTGCCAGGTCAGGATCACCCGCGGCCAGAAGCCCCCGCCGGGCGCCGCCGGGCCGGACGGGGCCGGCCCGCTGGTGGGCGCCGCGCCGTCGGTGGGCGAGACCAGCTTCCCGTAGTCCGCGAGGCAGGCCCCGGCCGGCGGGTTCTGCTCCATGCCGGGGGTGTAGACGACCCCGGTGCCCTGGCTGGTGCAGTCCTGGGTCGCCTCGGTGCCACCGGACTTGAAGCCGAGGTCCCAGACCACCGAGGTCACGTGCGCCGTGGCGGTCACGGTGACGCCGCTCAGCGTGACGGTGGCCTGGAGGTCGCCCAGCTCCGAGGCGCGGGTGCCGGTCTTGGTGTCGAACCAGAGGAAGGTCGGCACACCGACCAACGACTTGCCCTGCGGCGCGACATGGGCGATCGGCAGCTCGAACGGCAGCTGGTTGAAGGCCATCTGGCCGACGGTGGCGGGCGACGGCGGCGGGGCCGCGGTGTTCGGTGGCTGGGCCAGCCAGACCGACGGCGCCGGGCTCTCGCCACCGGCGGAGTCGAAGCAGACCCTGGCGTAGGCGGCGCCGCTGTTCGCCGGGTTCTCGCTCCACAGCGGATCGGTGGAGTCGGCCTGCCGGTAGTAGCAGCCGTCGTCGGTGTTGAACCACCCGTAATCCCCGTCCCAGCAGGGCTCGGTGAGGCCCTTCCAGGTGCAGCTGGTGTCCCCGCCGCCGGAGCCGCCGCCGGTGCTCCCCCCGCTGCCGCCGGGCGCGCCGCCGCTGCCCGGCTGGTTGAGCTCGATGCAGATCGCCAGCACCAGGCACTGGTTCATCCCGCCGGCCGGCGGCGGCGTGTACGCGGCCTGCGCGGGAATGGCCGTTCCCGACACCAGTCCCAGCAGTAACAGGAGCATTCCCGCATATCGGCCTACCGGCCTCGTCCTCAACATGTCCGACCCGCCTCGCGGTTGAACTCGAAGACCTTCCAGATGACCCCGTTGGTCCGCATCACGGCCGTGGCCGGATAGCGGGTCAGGTGCTGCGGTGCGTCGTGGTACGAGCCATTGCTCGGATCCGTCTGGTGCCAGCCGGTGACGTCCACGCAGTCCGATATCACCACGCTCGGCGTGGCACCGCCGAGATTCAGGCTCTGCACCACCGGATCGAGCGACGGCTGACCCGTCATCACCAATTTCGCGGCGTGCAGCGCGCGCAGGCTCAACAGCACACCGGACAATGCCGTTCCACTGGAGTACGCCGCGACCTGCGCGCCGTCCGGATCGGCCCCCGCGTACGCCTTCACCTGCGCCGCCCACCAGTTCTGATAGGTACTCAGCACCGTTCGCCCGACGGCCGCTTCCCGGCCGTCCGCCGGCACTTGAGCCCCCCCGCCCGACGCACTGGTCGAACTGCCCGCGGTGGGGACCCCCGAAACCCCGCTCCCCCCTGGAGTTCCGGCGTTCCCACCGGTCCCACCGGCCCCGGGGGTCCCGACCGGCCCGGTGGATCCGGTGTTCGGCAAATGTCCGGCGGCGCCCGCCGCTCCCCCGCAGCCGGCCGTGAGCAGGACCAGTGCGACACCGATCCCGATCGCCCGGAAGCGTAAGAATGCGCTGCTACGGCCCATTAGCCCCACCTAGTCGCGACTGCCCGACAGCTGGCCAAAGGCGGCAGCGCTCCCGACGCCCCGTCAAGACCCGGAAATCCGAACCGGAATCGTGATCTCGAACGTTGACCGAAAGCCGCCACCCGTCGCCCGACTGCGGTGCGGGGCACGATTCTTCGCCACCCGACCGCGCAGGGCAACACCTCGGGCCCCTGACCTTAGTCGGAACCCGGATCCGGTGTGGTGCTTTCTCGCCACAGAACTGCCAACAGTTCTTCCGAAACCGACAATCCGGCCAGCGCACCCCGCACCGCCGCCCGATTCCGCAGCAACAACCGGCCACCCGAAGGAGGGACGAGCAGTCTGCCCTCGATACCTGACGCCAACTCACCCCAGGAGAGCTCGGCGGCCACCGCCGGCTGGAAGTCGGCCGGTGCGAGCGCCGCGGGCGCGGTCGGCACGCCGCGGTCCAGCACCCGGCCGAGCGCCCAGCTGAACGAGCCCTCACCACCGGGCAGGATCGCCGAACGCCCGCGCCGGCCGACCGGGTGCGGCCCTATCCGGCCCCAGAGCGGCACCCGCGAGTGGCTGAGCAGCTCGGCCACCCCCTGGTCGCCGGTCCGGCCGTCCAGCAGCGCCCAGGTGTCCGGCCGGGCCACCAGGTCCACCAGCAGCAGCGTCTCCTCCTGGGCGGCGTGCACCATGGTGCTCACCACCCAGTCCCAGGCCAGGCCCCTCCGGTAGGCGTTCTCGGTGGTGCTGCCGGCCGCGACCAGGGCCAGCCGGCGCCCGCGCGGGTCGGCCACCAACTGGCCGAGCAGCGCGACGATCAGCCAGCGCCCGCGCTGCCGGGCGGCCGTGCGCAGCGCGGTGAGCATGGTGTTGGCGTCCGCCTCCGGCGGCACCACGGTGACCCGGCAGTTGCGGCTGCCGCTGTCGAAGCAGACCCCGGGCAGCGCCCTGGCCAGCTCCGCCGCGCCCTGCCCGGCCAGGGCCGAGCCCGCGAAGGTCTTCTCCGGACCGCCGTTCGCGCCGATCAGCACCAGGTCGATCCCACCGGACGTCCCCGCCGCACTCGCCGTCCCCGGTGTCCCCGCCGTCCCAGCAGTCCCCACCATCGCCCGCACCCCTGTCCACTCAGTCGCATGTCGCCGTCGTCGGCACCGCCCGGGCCGGTCCGCTCCGGGACCATGGGCCCTACTGGCCCATGGTCGACGGGGGCACCATCGAGGCATGGACCGTGTCGACCGTATCGAGGAACTGAGCGAGGCCGAATGCCTCCGGCTGCTCAGCACCGTGCCCATCGGACGCGTGGTGTACACCGAGCACGCGCTGCTGCGGGTGGTGCCGGTGCCGTTCCGGGTCGAGGCGGACCGTCGACTGCTGCTGGTGCTGCCGCCGGACCCGGTGGCGGCCCGCACCCTGCACGGCGCGGTGGCCGCCTTCCAGGCCGACCGGCTGGACGCGCCGCGGCGGGCCGGTTGGAGCGTGGTGCTGCACGGCCGCGCCGAAGTGGTGCGCGAGCCGGTCGCGCCGGCCGAACTGCCGCGCCCGTGGCTGGAGGGGGCCGAGCCGCTGGTGGTCCGGCTGACCGCCGAACTGGTGACCGGACGGCGGCTCAGCCGCAAGGGCACCGCTGCGCCGGCGCCGCACGCGGTGACCGGCGCACCCCGGGAGCCCGACCCGGGAGCCTGGTGACCGGCCGGTAGGACTACGCTCCCGGGCACGGGCGGAAGGCCGTCCGCCCGTCCGTGCCCCGACCGGCCATGGAGCGCCCGATGACGTCCTTCGCCTCCCTCGACGAGCTGACCGCGGCGGTCGGCACCGAGCTCGGCAGCAGCGAGTGGCACACCGTCACCCAGCAGCAGGTGGACCTGTTCGCCGAGGCGACCGGCGACCACCAGTGGATCCACGTGGACCCGGAGCGGGCCAAGGCCGGCCCGTTCGGCGGCCCGATCGCGCACGGCTACCTGACGCTCTCGCTGATCCCGCTGCTGGCCAAGGAGTGCTACAGCGTCGGCGGGGTGCGGATGGCCGTCAACTACGGCTCGGACAAGGTGCGATTCCCCGCGCCGGTGCCGGTGGGCAGCCGGGTGCGGGCCACCGCCGAGCTGCTCTCGCTGACCGGGGTGACCGGCGGGTACCAGGCGGTGGTCCGGTTCACCATCACCAGCGAGGGCGGCAGCAAGCCGCACTGCGTGGCGGAGACGATCACCCGGTTCTACGTCTGACGCCGCCTCGGACGGGTCTGAGGCGCAGTCACCTCCCGGGCCCCGAACAGCAGATCCACCGCGCCTGAGCGGCGCGTTTTGGGTACCCTCCGGATGAGATGGTGATCGTATCGAGCGGGTGCCGGCCTCCGGGTCCGGCTCCCGCTCGCCGCTGTCGAAGTCCCTTCGCCCAGGAGGTGCCGTGGCCGGCTCCGTCCCCCCTTCCACCCCGGTCTCGCGGCTGCGCGACCTGACCAAGGCCGGCTGGCACCGCGTGCGGACGGACGCCTTCGGCGCCGAGCCGACCGGCGCCCGCCTGGAGCGGATCCGGCGCAGCCCGAACTTCGTGGACGGTGCCTTCCGCAACCCCGTGCCGACCCGCCGGCTGGTCTACGAGCGCTCCCCGCTGGAGATCACCCGGGCCCAGCTGGCGGCCGGGCGCGAGCGGCGGCTGCCGGCCGGCCCGATCCCGGTGCACCGGCTGGGCTCGGCCGAGCTCGCGGCGCAGCCCGCCTCCGGGCTGCGGCTGACCTGGCTGGGCCACGCCACCGTGCTGGCCGAACTGGACGGGCGCCGGGTGCTCTTCGACCCGGTCTGGGGCGTGCGCTGCTCGCCGTTCCCGGGGATCGGGCCGAAGCGGCTGCACCCGATGCCGATCCGGATCGCCGACCTGGGTCCGGTCGACGTGGTGGTGATCTCGCACGACCACTACGACCACCTGGACATGACCTCGATCCGGGCGCTGATCGGCAGCGGCGCGCAGTTCGCCGCCCCGCTCGGGGTGGGCGCGCACCTGGAGCACTGGGGCGTGCCGGCCGAGCGGATCACCGAGCTGGACTGGTGGGAGGAGGCGGAGGTCGCCGGGCTGACCCTGACCGCCACCCCGGCCCGGCACTACTGCAGCCGCGGTCCGCGGACCAGCAGCCACTACCTCTGGGCCTCCTGGGCGGTGGCCGGCCCCGAGCACCGGGTGTTCCACAGCGGGGACACCGGCTACTTCCCCGGCTTCGCCGAGACCGGCCGCCGGCTCGGCCCGTTCGACGCGACCATGGTGCAGGTCGGCGCCTACAGCCCGTTCTGGCCCGAGGTGCACATGACGCCGGAGGAGGGCGTGCGGGCCCACCTGGACGTGGGCGGCGAGCTGCTGCTGCCGATCCACTGGGCCACCTTCAACCTGGCCCAGCACGACTGGGCGGAGCCGGTGGAGCGGACCCTGGCGGAGGCGGAGCGGCTCGGCGCCCGGGTCGCGGTACCGCTCATCGGGCAGCCCTTCGAGCCGGCCTCGGCGCCCGCGCCCGACCACTGGTGGCGCACCGTGGCCGGGGTTCCGACGGCGGTTCCGGTGGCGGTCCCCGAGGCGGTGCTGCCGGCGGCCGGGGACGAGGTGCCGGCCTGACGGCGGCTCGGCGGGAGCTGACACCTACTCACAAGTAACCCGGGCTGACCGGCGCTCCGGCAGGTCTGCCACCATGGCCCCATGAACGACCTGCCGGCGCCCGTGCCCTTCCTCGACCTGCTGCGGATCGAGGAGCTGGACCAGAACCTCTACCGCGGCCGCTGCCACGCCGGCGCGCCGCTGCGCGCCTTCGGCGGCCAGGTCGCCGCCCAGGCACTGACCGCCGGCGGCCACACCGTCGACCCCGAGCGGACCGTGCACTCGCTGCACGGCTACTTCCTGCGCCCCGGCGACCCGGCCCGGCCGATCGTCTACCAGGTGGAGCGGCTGCGCGACGGCCGCTCCTACGCCACCCGCCGGGTCACCGCCGTGCAGGGCGGCGAGGCGATCTTCGTCTTCTCCGCCTCCTTCAAGCGCCCCGAACCGGCCGCCGGCGAGCGCCAGCGCACCATGCCGCCGGTGCCCGGCCCCGAGGAACTGGAGGACGCCTTCGCGGTCTGGGCCGCCACCTCCCCCGAGGACTTCGCCACCACCACCGGCTTCCACTCGCTGGAGATGCGGTTCGTGCCGGCCGACGCCCCCGGCCTGCCGCCCGAGCCGGCCGGCGTGCCGCAGCAGTTCGTCTGGATGCGCACCGGCACCCCGCTGCCCGCCGACGACCCGCTGGTGCACGCCTGCGCGCTGACCTACCTCTCCGACCTGACCCTGGCCCCCACCACCGCGCTGCACCTGCAGAAGCCCCGGTTCCAGCGCAGCGAGCCGAACCAGGTCGCGCTGGCCTCGCTGGACCACGCGATGTGGTTCCACCGGCCGTTCCGGGCCGACGAGTGGGTGCTCTACGCCCAGCGCAGCCCGTCCGCCTCGGACGGCCGGGGGCTGGCGCTCGGCGAGTTCTACGACCGGGACGGGGTGCTGATCGCCTCCGCCGTCCAGGAGGCACTGCTGCGCGAGCTGCGCAGCCCGTCCGGGTGAACTTCGGGGCCGCGAACCGGCCCCACCGCTACACACGGTCGATTCACCGTGACGCGTCGTCAGGACGTGTGCGATGCTGGCAGGCGTTTTTGCCGGACCGTCAGGCCCGCACCAACGGTCCGCTCCCGCGTACCCGGAAGGGCCGACGGGCCGGGCCGAGGGCCGCGCGGCCCGGCCCCGGCCGACCGGTCGTTCCGAACTCGCCGTGTACCACCAGTGCTGTGTTCACCGCTGTGTAGTCATCGTTTAACACCCGACTGGAACCCTGACCATCATGGACGAATCGCTCTACCTGGACCGCTGGCCGACGGCCGGTCCCCCGGGCGCCGAACCGGCGCGCTTCCCCCTGCCCAAGCGGCACCGCCGCCTGCTGGCCTGCGCGGCCGTGGCCGCCTCGATGGCGCTGGGCTCGCTCGGCGTGGGCGCCACCGTGGAGACGGTGGGCCACCAGCCGGTCGCCACCAGCGCGAGCTCGGCGCACTGACCCCAGCACGACCCGGGGCGGCCGGCCGGGCCTGCCGCCCACCCGGCACGGCTCCCCCGGCCACGGGGTGACGCCCGGTCAGCGGCGCGAGTGCCGCCCGGTGCCGCCCGCCGGGAGCCCGCAGAACTCCTCCGCGTAGCGCGCGGCCGGCGCGAGCAGCAGCCACCCGCCGCGCCCGCCGGCCGAAGCCGGGGCGGGCGCGATCAGCCCCGCCCGGTGCAGCAGCCCCAGCACCTCGCGGCGGAACGCGGCCCGGTCGGCCAGGTGGGCCCGGCGCCGCTCCGCCTCCTCGCCCAGCTCCGGCCCCTGCTCCTCGGGATGCCACTCGTCGGCCACGTCGCCGAGGATCCCGTCTATCAGCGCCTCCGCGATCGGCACCCCGACCGGGGCGGCCGGCTCCGGGGCCGGCCGCAACTCCTCCACCAGGCGCTCCACCAGCACCAGCGCGGCCTCGGCCAGCGGGCCGGGACCGGGCAGCCGCAGGTCGGTCAGCTCGCCGGCCGGGTCCAGCAGGGCGACGCCCTCCGCCCGGATCTCGGCGACCAGCCCGAGGAAGTCGGCGAACAGCTCGGCCTCCCGCTCCCGGGACTCCCAGAGCCACTCCCGCTCCAGCGCGGTCAGCTCCTGCACCAGCAGCACCGGCGTCTCGGCGAGCCGGCGGCGCACCGCGACCGGGATGGTGGTGCGCGGCACCGGCGGGTCCTCGGGCTGCGCGGGCCGGCAGGCGGCGGCCAGCGCGGCGGCCAGCTCCTGGTCCACCCCGCACCAGCGCTCGGGCAGCTCGACCAGCACCCGCCACTCGGTCAGCTGCCGCACGGCGGCGGCCAGCTCGGGCCCGTCGACGGGTATCGCGCCCTCGGCGCAGAGCTCGGCGCTGCGGGCGGCCAGCTGGTCCGGCGCCCAGCGGTCGGGGCCGAGCAGCACCGCGCAGAGCGTCACCGCGAGCGCCGCGTACCGGGCGGGCGTGCCGGCCGTGCCGTCGAGCAGCAGCGGGCGGTCGGCGCCGGGGCCCAGCTCGGCCTTGACCAGCCGGGCGAAGCCGGCGCCGACGATCAGCCGGTAGCCGAGCAGCTCGGCGAACCGCTCGGTGAGCCACTGGGCGTGACGGTGGATCAGGGTCAGGGCGGCCGCCTGCGGGCCGTCGGCGGTGACCAGCGGCCGGGCGAGCAGCAGCCGGGCCGCGGCCCGCCGCTCGGTCGCCTGCTGCTCGGTGGCCGGTTGGGCGCTGGCCTCCCGCTTGCGGTGCCGCCCGGCTCCGCCGCGCACCGGGCCGGCCGGGGCGGCGGCGGTGCGGCGGCCGCGCCGGGGCCGGGGCGCCGGCTGACGGACCGTCGGGCCGTGCCACCAGCTGACGGCGGCCAGGTCGGCGGCGGCCGGATCCGGGGCGGTGCCGAAGTGCCGGGCGCCGTACAGGCCGAAGGCGTCGGCGAACAGGTCGTGCGCGGCGTCCGGCGCGCAGTCGGCGAACCGGCGGGCCAGCAGCAGCAGCTGGGCGGCCTCCGGGGCGCGGCCGCGCGGCGGGCGCGGGGCCGGGGCGGTGGGCGTGGTGCGCCTGCGCAGGGTCATCGTGGCGCCGGGCGGGTCGATGTCGTGCAGCGCTCCGCCCCCGTTCACGCGCCCCTCCGCCGTACTGCCCGTCAGCCGTCCGGGAGTCCCCGACTGACTCCCGACGGGACAGCCTAAGGCACCTGCCCCGGGCCTCGTGTCCGGCTCGGCCACCGCGGGTTCCTACGCATCGGTAACAATGTCTTCCGGCCACCCCGGAACGTCACCTATCGTGCCGGTGAGCCCGTGTCCGCCGCAGCTACTCCGGAGAGCCTTCGCGCATGATGCACAGTCCCAGCACCACCGGCAGCCGACTGGCCGGCCGGGCCCGCGGTCTGCTCACCGCCTTCGGCGCCGCCTCCGCGGCCCACCTGGGCTCGCTGCTCACCGGGAAGGGGGCGGTCGAGCAGGCGACCAAGCCCGCGCTGATGCCGCTGCTGGCCGCGCACGCCGGCGCCGCCGACGGGCCCACCCCCGGGCTGCTCACCGGCGCGCTGCTGGCGAGTGCGGCCGGCGACGTGCTGCTCCAGGTGGAGGACGAGCGGGCCTTCCTGGCCGGCATGGGCTCCTTCGCCGCCGCGCACGTCTGCTACATCGCGATGTTCGCCAAGCAGGGCGCGCTGACGGACCGTCGGCGCACCGCGATCGTGGCGGCCGGGTACGGCCTGGCCTGGCTGGTGATGATGCACCAGCTCTGGCCGGGCCTGGGCGGACTGCGCGGCCCGGTGGCCGGCTACAGCCTGCTGCTCGCCGCAACCGCCGTCAGCTCGGCGGGCCTGGGCCGGCGGGCCGGCCTGGGCGGCGGCCTCTTCCTGCTCTCCGACACCCTGATCGCCACCCGGCTGGCGAAGTGGAAGCAGCTGCCGGGCCACGAGTTCTGGATCATGGTGACCTACCTCGCGGCCCAGTACCTGCTCGCCACCGCCGCGCTCAAGGCGGCCCAGGAGGACTAGCGGACTAGAGGTCCAGGTCCACCACGACCGGGGCGTGGTCCGAGGTGCCCTTGCCCTTGCGGGCCTCGCGGTCCACGTAGCTGTCGGTGACGGCGCCGGCGAACGGGGCGTTGCCGTACACCAGGTCGATCCGGATGCCGCGGTTCTTCGGGAAGGCGAGCT
Organism: Kitasatospora viridis; assembly: GCF_007829815.1. Lineage (NCBI taxonomy): Bacteria > Bacillati > Actinomycetota > Actinomycetes > Kitasatosporales > Streptomycetaceae > Kitasatospora > Kitasatospora viridis. The sequence goes on from NZ_VIWT01000001.1 coordinate 263,428, forward strand.
GACGGTAGTCCCAGTAGGTGTACGGGTGGTCGTACTTGAGCGGGCGCGGCACCACGTCGACCAGGCCGGCCTCGCGCAGGTTCGCCAGCGCCTGCCGCTCCGGCTCGGTGACGTGGGTCTGGCCCTCGAAGGCGGCGACGTCGAAGACGTCCTCGTCGGTGGGCGCCACGTTGTAGTCGCCGAGCACGGCGAACGGGCGCTCACCGGCCGCGTCCGCCGCCACGTCCTGACGCAGCGTCTCCAGCCAGTCCAGCTTGTAGCGGTAGTGCGCGTGGCCGATCTCCCGGCCGTTCGGCACGTAGACCGACCAGACCCGGACCGGACCGCAGGTGGCGCCGATGGCGCGCGGCTCCTGCTCCGGCAGCAGCGCGTCGTCCGCCTGGTAGCCGGGCTGGTTCGGCAGGCCGCGCAGCACGTCCTCGAAGCCGACCTTGGAGAGGATCGCCACGCCGTTCCACCGCCCGGTGCCGTGCGCCTCGGTCTCGTAGCCCAGCGCCCGGACCTCCTCGTACGGGAACGCGTCGGTGGCGCACTTGAGCTCCTGCAGGCAGAGCACATCGGGCTTGGCGCCCTCCAGCCACTCCAGCAGCTTGGGCAGCCGCGCGGTGACGGAGTTGATGTTCCAGGTGGCGATGCGCAGGGTCACGGCAATGGCCTTAGCTAGACGGACGGGAACCGGCGCCCCGGGAGGCACCCGCCCCCGAATCTACCGCCGCACCCCGACACTCCCCGCCCGGCCACCGGCGGGCCAGCCATTGAGGTGAACCCGCCGACCGCCGGGCCCGCCCTCCCGCCGCGCCGACCGCCCCGCGCCCAGACTGGCCGGGGACGACTGGCGGGAGGTGCGCACCGGATGCGGCGGTTGCGGGACGAGCGGCTGGAGCGGGACCGAGCGGCCCGGGTGGCCGGGCTGCGCCGGGAGCGGGACCGGGCCCGGCAGGCCGCCGCCGACTCCCGCCGGGAGCGGCTGGGCGAGCGGGCCGAGGCCGGGGCGGTGGCGCTGGACGGCCGGCTGCCGTTCTTCGACGCCGCCAAGGGCCTGCTGCGCAAGGCCTTCCCCGACCACTGGTCGTTCCTGCTCGGCGAACTGGCGCTGTACAGCCTGGTGCTGCTGCTGCTCACCGGCGTCTACCTGACCTTCTTCTTCAAGCCCGCCATGGGCGAGGTGGTCTACCAGGGCTCCTACGCCCCGCTCGCCGGACAGCGGATGACCGAGGCCTACGCCAGCACCCTGGCGATCAGCTTCGACGTGCGCGGCGGACTGCTGATCCGTCAGCTGCACCACTGGTCGGCGCTGCTCTTCCTGGCCTCGATCGGGGTGCACATGCTGCGGGTCTTCTTCACCGGGGCCTTCCGCCGCCCGCGCGAGGTCAACTGGCTGATCGGCCTGACGCTCTTCCAGCTCGCCCTGGTGGAGGGCTTCGCCGGCTACTCGCTGCCGGACGACCTGCTCTCCGGCACCGGGCTGCGCACCGCCCAGGGCTTCATGCTGGCCGTCCCGCTGGTCGGCTCCTACCTGGCGTTCTTCGCCTTCGGCAGCGAGTGGCCGGGCCAGGACATCGTGCCCCGGCTCTACACCACCCACGTGCTGCTGCTGCCCGGGCTGCTGGTCGGGCTGGTGACGGCCCATCTGATCCTGATCGTCTACCTGAAGCACACCCAGTGGGGCGGGCCGGGCCGCACCGGGCGCAACGTGGTCGGCAAGCCGATGTTCCCGCAGTTCTCGGCGCAGACCGGGGGCCTGGCGGCCATGGTCTTCGGGGTGATGGCGGTGCTGGCGGCCGTGGCCCAGATCAACCCGATCTGGCTGTACGGCCCGTACCGCGCCGACCAGGCCTCCACCGACGCCCAGCCGGACTGGTACATGGGCTTCCTGGAGGGCTCGCTGCGGCTGATGCCCGGCACCGAGACCCGGCTGTGGGGCCACACGATCTCCTGGAACCCGCTGCTGCCGGCCGTCGTCTTCCCGCTGGTGCTCTTCACGGCGCTCTACGCCTACCCGTTCCTGGAGCAGTGGATCACCGGGGACCGCGCCGAGCACCACCTGTGCGACCGGCCGCGCAACCGGCCGACCCGCACCGCGATCGGCACCGCCGGGGTGACCGCCTACGCGGTGCTGCTGCTGGCCGGTGCCCAGGACGTGCTGGCCTACAAGTTCGACGTCTCGGTCAACACGCTCAACTGGACGCTGCGGGTCGGGCTCTTCGTACTGCCGGCGCTCGCCTTCTGGCTGACCCGCTGGCTCTGCCTGGGGCTGCAGTCGAAGGACCGGGGCCGGGTGACCGGCGGGCGGCCCACCGGCTTCGTCCGGCAGTCGGCGGCGGGCGGCTTCGAGCAGGACCACGAGGAGCTGACGGTGCAGCAGAAGTACGCGCTGACCCAGGACCGGCGGCCGGACCCGGTGGGGACGGCCGACGGCTCCCGGCGCGAGCGGCTGCGGTCCGCGCTGAGCGGCTGGTACTTCCGGGACCGGGTCTGACGCCGGTTCAGCCCTCGCGCCGGGCGTACTGGAAGACGAACCCGGCCACCCCCGGGGCCAGCACGCCGAAGCCGATCAGCGCCAGCCAGGTGCCGTAGACCACGCCGAGGGCCAGCACCGCGGCCCCGGCCGCGGTCAGCAGCGGGTAGGCGGAGGCGGGGGCGAAGAACGCCAGCGGGCCGGCACCGGCGGCGATCTCCGCCGACCCGTCGTCAGCGGGGCGCCGACCCAGCTTGACGTGCTGCGCCCAGCAGAACGAGGCCACCAGCGAGGCCATCAGGAAGGCCACCACCAGCGCCGCCTTGCCGACCGGCTCGCGGGCGAACCAGCCGTAGATCCCGGCCGTCACCGCGAAGAAGCCGGCCACACCCGTGAACAGCCAGGCCTCCGCCTTCACCGGGCCGCCTCCTGCTCCTCGATCGCCGCCCGGCTGTGCGCCGGGTGGTGCAGGTCGAAGGCCGGGCACTCGGACCGGATCCGGGGCAGCGCGTGGAAGTTGTGCCGGGGCGGCGGGCAGGAGGTGGCCCACTCCAGCGAGCGGCCGAAGCCCCAGGGGTCGTCCTCGGTCACCTTGGGCGCGTACTTGGTGGTGTGCCAGACGTTGTAGAGGAACGGCAGGGTGGACAGGCCCAGCAGCACCGAGCCGATCGAGGAGACGGTGTTGAGCGTGGTGAAGCCGTCCGAGGCCAGGTAGTCGGCGTACCGCCGGGGCATGCCCGCCGCGCCCAGCCAGTGCTGCACCAGGAAGGTGGTGTGGAAGCCCGGGTAGAGGGTCCAGAAGTGCACCTTGCCGAGCCGCTCGGAGAGCATCCGGCCGGTGATCTTGGGCCACCAGAAGTAGAAGCCGGCGAAGGTCGCGAAGACCACGGTGCCGAACAGCACGTAGTGCAGGTGCGCCACCACGAAGAAGCTGTCCGTCACGTGGAAGTCGATCGGCGGGGCGGCCAGCAGCACCCCGGTCAGACCGCCGAACAGGAAGGTGGTCAGGAAGCCGATCGAGAACAGCATCGGGGTCTCGAAGGAGAGCGAGCCGCCCCACATGGTGCCGATCCAGTTGAAGAACTTCACCCCGGTCGGCACCGCGATCAGCAGCGAGGTGAGCGAGAAGAACGGCAGCAGCACCTGGCCGGTGGCGAACATGTGGTGCGCCCAGACCACCGCGGAGAGCGCGGTGATCGCGATCGTGGCGCCGATCAGGCTCTGGTAGCCGAAGATCGGCTTGCGGCTGAAGACCGGGATGATCTCGCTGATGATGCCGAAGAACGGCAGCGCCACGATGTACACCTCCGGGTGCCCGAAGAACCAGAACAGGTGCTGCCACAGCAGCGCGCCGCCGTTCGCCGGGTCGAAGACGTGGGTGCCGAGCCGGCGGTCGGCCTCCAGCGCGAACAGCGCGGCGGTCAGCACCGGGAAGGCGAGCAGCGCCAGGATCGAGGTGAACAGCACGTTCCAGGTGAAGACCGGCATCCGGAACAGCGTCATGCCCGGGGCGCGCAGGCAGACGATGGTGGTGATGAAGTTCACCGCGCCCAGGATGGTGCTCAGGCCGGCCACCACCAGGCCCATCGCCCACAGGTCGCCGCCGCTGCCCGGGCTGCGCACCGGGCCGTTCAGCGGGGCGTAGGCGAACCAGCCGAAGGAGGCGGCGCCGTTGGTGGTGAAGAAGCCGCTCACCACCATCAGCCCGCCGAACAGGAAGACCCAGTAGGTGAAGGCGTTCAGCCGGGGGAACGCCACGTCCGGCGAACCGATCTGGAGCGGCATCACCGCGTTGGCGAAGCCGGCGAAGGTGGGCGTGGCGAAGAGCAGCATCATCACCGTGCCGTGGATGGTGAAGAGCTGGTTGTACTGCTCGTTGCTGAACAGCTGGAGGCCGGGGCGGGCCAGCTCGGCCCGCATCAGCAGCGCCAGGATCCCGGCGAACAGGAAGAACCCGAAGGCCGTGACCAGGTAGAGGTTGCCGATCGCCTTGTGGTCCGTCGTGGTCAGCCACCCGAGCAGCCGTTCGCCCCGGCGCACCCGGACCCCGGTCGCCGCCGCCGGCTCGGCGAGCTGCGTCATCCGACCTCCCTGTGCGAGAACCGACGGTGTCCATGCAATCACCGAAGGTTTCCGGCCGGGGTCAGGCGCGCACGCGGCGCCCGGGGTTCACCGCTGCGCTCGCCGGCGCGCTCACCGCTGCGCCCAGCGCCGCGCTCACCACCGCGCTCAGCGCTCCGCGCGGGAGCGCTTCACGGTGCGGAAGCGGCGGGCGACGGCGCGGGCCAGGTCGGCCGCGCCGATCAGGCCGGCCTCGTTGCCCAGGGCGGCGGGGACGATCTGGGCCTCGGGGCGGAAGCCGCGGCCGGTCAGGGTGCGGCGGAAGGTCTCCTGGGCCGGGGCGAGCAGCAGGTCGCCGGCGGCCGAGACGCCGCCGCCGATCACGAAGCGGCCGGGGTCCAGGGCGGCGGCCAGGTTGGCCAGGCCGATGCCGAGCCAGCTGCCGATGTCGTGCAGCAGCTCGACCGCCATCGGGTCGCCGGCCCGGGCCGCCTCGGTGACCAGCGGACCGGTGATCGCCGAGACCTCGCCGCCGACCCGGGCCAGCAGCGGCTGGGCCACCGGGGACTCGGCGGCGGCCAGCTCGCGGGCCTCGCGGACCAGCGCGTTGCCGGAGGAGTACTGCTCCCAGCAGCCCCGGTTGCCGCACGGGCAGCGGTGGCCGCCGGGCACCACCTGCATGTGGCCGAACTCGCCGGCCAGGCCGTACCGGCCCCGGTCGACGTAGCCCTGACGCACCACGGCGCCGCCGATGCCGGTGCCCAGGGTGATCATCACCACCAGGTCCTCGCCGCGGCCGGCGCCGAACCGCCACTCGGCCCACGCGGCCGCGTTGGCGTCGTTCTCCACCACCACCGGGAACTTCAGCCGGTCGCTGAGCGCCTCGCGCAGCGGCTCGTCGCGCCAGTTCAGGTGCGGGGCGAAGAGCACCCGGGAGCGGTCGGAGTCCACCCAGCCCGCGGCGCCGATGCCGACCGCGTGCACGTCGTGCCGGTCGGCCAGCTCCAGCACCAGCTCGACGATGACGTCCTCGACCACCTTGGGGCTCTTGCTCTTGTCCGGGGTGTCGGCGCGCAGCTGCTCGACGATCACGCCCTCGCCGCTGACCACGCCGGCCACCACCTTGGTGCCGCCGATGTCGATGCCGATGGTGGGCAGGCGGAGCACCCCGGCCGGCAGGGTGCGGCGACGGCGGTCGCGGTAGCGCTCGGTCTGGTGCGGGCCGCCGGCCCGCTGGCCGAGCCCGCGCTGGCCGAGGCCGAGCAGAGCGGGCAGAACGGGTTGGCCACTGCGGCCGGAGGACTGTGTCACGCGGTGACGATACGCCCCGTCAGATGGGAATCCGCTGACCGAACCCTGAAGATCACGTCCGTGGGTGCGCACGGAGCCCCCGCGCAGATGACAGACTAGGGCAGGTCACTTCGGGCGCTCCCAGGTACACGTGATCTTCCTCTCAGGTTTCCCCCAGGTACGGGGGCAACCGGGCATGCGTTCACACCGTCCCCCTTTTGTGAGGGCTCCGGCCGAGTCCCCGGGCTCCACCGAGGTCGACAGCTCCACCGACAACGCCAGCTCCACACGAATGCGCTCCGGCCAGCGGGACCGGGCGGTCTGAACCCGGATACGAGACACAGAATGCAACTGACAGGTCAGCCCTTCCTGATCCTTACGATCATCCTGGTGCCGGTCTCCATCGTGCTCGCCCTGCTCCTGTGGGGCCGGGTGCGCGGGCCGAAGCCGGTGCAGCTGCTGTCGCGCCTGGTGATGATCCTGTTCTGCCAGGCGACGGCGGTGACCATGGTGTTCGTCATGGTCAACAACGCCAACCTGATCTACGGCAGCTGGAGCGACCTGCTCGGTTCGGACAGTCACGTGCGCGCGGTGCCGGACCCGCCGGCCGACGGCGGTCAGCCGGGGGCCGGCAACGACGCCAAGCCGGCGAAGGTGCTGCAGCAGTTCAAGGGCGTGGGCGACCCGCTGGTGCCCTCCGACGTGCAGACCACCGACCTGCGGGGCCAGCTCTCCGGGGTGGACGGCGAGGTCAACGTCTGGCTGCCGCCGCAGTACAACGACCCGGCCTGGAAGGACAAGAAGTTCCCGGTGGTGGAGCTGCTGCCGGGCTTCCCGGGCTCCTCCAAGACCTGGTTCGGCACCCTGAAGGTCTCCGACCAGCTGAAGCCGCTGATGCAGTCCGGCCAGGTGACCCCGTTCATCCTGATCTCGCCGCGCACCCAGCTGATCAGCACCACCGTGGACACCGGCTGCGCCAACATCCCGGGCAAGGTCAACGCGGACACCTGGATCTCCCAGGACGTGCCGAACATGATCATCGACAACTTCCGCGCCGACCCGTCCCCCGCCGCCTGGGCGGTGGCCGGCTACTCGGCCGGCGGGCACTGCGCGGACCGGATGGCGCTGCTGCACCCGGACCGCTACCGCGCGGGCATCAGCCTCTCCGGCTACAGCGACCCGGGCGCCGAGGAGCTCGCGCTGACCGCGAAGGACCCGAAGCTGCGGCAGACCTCGAACCCGCTCTACATCCTGCAGCACGCCGCCACCCCGCCGAAGGTCGCGCTCTTCCAGAGCGGCAACAAGGGCGACGGCTACGAGGACGGCCAGGCGCTGGCCGCCGCCGCGAAGGCCCCGACCACGGTGACCGTGCAGGAGACCAACGGCCCGCACACCCCGTCGGTCTGGCGCCCGATGCTGCCGGGCGTCTTCAAGTGGCTGAGCGCGATCATCCCGGCCCCGCACTGACCGGGGCGCCCGGCCCGGGCATCCGCCCGAACTCCGCTGACAGCCGACGGATCCGACGATCCGTCGGCTGTCGGCGTGTCAGCCTCCTTCGGGCAGCAGGCCGGTGAGCAGGAAGCGGGTGAACGGCGCGGCCACCGCCGGGTCGGTGAAGTCCATGCCGTGGCCCGAGGCGTCGAAGCTCGCCATCGCGGCCCGCCGGCCGAAGGCGGCCAGGGTCTGCCGGGCCCCGGCGTAGGGGGTGTCGGGATCGCGGAGGTTCTGCAGCAGCAGGACGTTGCGCGGCCCGGGGGTGCTGCCGACCCGCACCGGCGGCTCGCCGGGTTCGCCGTGCCAGAAGGCGCACGGCCACACGTTGCCGGGCATCCCGTTGGTCAGCGGGTAGCGGATCCGGTCGGCGGCGGTCCGGGCCGCGTAGTACCCGGGGTCGCGCGGCCACGCGCTGTCGCCGCAGAGCACGGCGTCCTGGGCGGCGACGAAGTTGTCGGGGAGCACCGTGGGGATCGCGGTGGGGCTCGCGGTGGGGCGCGCGGTGCCCTGGCCGGCGGCCGGGGCGGCCTGCCCGGCGGCGAGCTGCCAGGCGCGGGCGGCCAGCGGGTAGTAGACCTTCCCCACCAGGCTCGCGTAGGTGAGCGTGCGGAACGCGTTGCCGGTCAGCCGGCCGACCGGCGCGGCGTCCAGCTTCGCGGCCAGCCGGAAGTAGGTCGCCCGGACCTCGGCGGGGGTGGACCCGAAGTGCAGCGCGGCGTCCTGGGCGGCCAGCCAGGCGGCCAGGTCGGGGAAGGACTGCTCGGCGCCGAGGCCCACCATGCCGAGCGCCTGCTGCTCGCCGCCGGGCGGGACCACGCTGTCCAGCACCACCCGGTCGGTGCGGTCGGGGAAGAGCGTGGCGTAGACCTCGCCCAGGTAGGTCCCGTAGGAGCTGCCGAGGTAGGAGATCCGGCGCAGGCCCAGCGCCGCCCGGATCCGGTCGATGTCCCGGGCCGAGTTGGCCGTGCTGACCCCGGCCTGGTCGGCCCCGGCGGCGGCGCACCGGTCGGCGACCTCGCGCGCGTAGGCCAGGTTGCCCGCGATCGACCCGTCGGCGGCCGGGAAGGGGTAGATCACCGCGGCGGCGCGGTCCGCCGCGGGGAGGTCGCAGTGCACCGGGGCGCTGTTGCCGACCCCGCGCTCGTCGAACCCGACCAGGTCGTAGGAGCGCAGCACCGCGGCGGGCAGCAGGCCGGCCATCCGGCTCGGGTAGTCCAGCCCCGAGCCGCCCGGCCCGCCGGGCACCACCAGCAGCACTCCGCGCCGCTGCCCGGGATCGGCGGTCCGGATCCGGGAGACCGCGAGCCGGATCGTCCCGGCGGCCGGGTCCCGGTAGTCGCGCGGCACCGCGACCACGGCGCACTGCTCGCGCGGGTCCCGCGGCGGCACCGTCCCGTCGGCCCCCGGCGTCCCGGCCGGGCAGCCGCCCCACGCCAACCCGCCGCCCCACGCCGACCCGCCGCCGGGCGCCCGCGCCACCGCGGGCACCGACACCCCGAGGGTCAGCAGCGCCGCGGCCAGCACCGGCCCCAGCACCAGCCGCGGCCGCATTCGCAGCCGCGGCATCCGACGCACCGTCATCTGAGTCATGGTCAGAAGGCTAGGAACGAGGGCCCTTTGGCACCTGCACCCACGGGTGGATCTCCGGGTGGACCGGCTCCTCCACCCACGGGTGGAGGAGCCGGGGTCAGGCCAGCTCCAGCGCCAGGTAGAAGTCCACCCGGTCCTCCAGGCGCGACAGGTCACGCCCCGTCAATTCCTCGATCCGCCCGATCCGGTACCGCAGGGTGTTCACGTGCACGTGCAGCTGGGCGGCGCAGCGGGTCCACGAGCCGTCCGAGCGCAGGAAGGCCTCCAGGGTGCGCACCAGGTCGGCCTGGTGCTCGATGTCGTAGGCGATCACCTTGTCCAGCAGCCGGCTGCGGAAGGCCCGGCGCACCTCGTCCGGCACCGCCGCGAGCAGCAGCACGTGCGAGGCGAGCTCCTCCGGCCCGGCCACGCAGACCCGTCCGACCCGGGCCGCCGCGATCCGCCGGGCGTGCCGGGCCTCCTCCAGCGCCCCGCGCAGCCCGCCCGCCTCCTGGGCCGGGGCGGAGACCCCGAGGGTGATCCGCCCCTCCGAGCCGAGCCCGGCCTCCAGCGGCGCGAGCAGTTCGCGCAGCGCGTCGGCCGGCACCGCGGTCGAGGGCGCGGGCAGCACCACCACGGCGACCGTGCCGGAGCCGGCCACCAGGGCCATGTCCGAGGTGAGCGCCTCTTCGAGGATCGACCGCACGGCCCCGTCGGGCAGGCCGGTGCCCTCCGCGCTGAGCACCAGCCAGGAGCCCTCGGTGCGCTGCGGCGCGGCCGCGGTGCCCTCGTACTTGGCGGCCATCGCGGTGGAGGCGTAGAGGGTGCGGCTGATCTCGGCGGGGTCGGCGTCGCGCTGCAGCAGGGTGAGCACCTCGTCGGCGAGCCGGCGGCGCAGTCGGCGGCCCTCGTCCCGGCGGATCCGCTCGGCGGCGACCAGCCGGGCCAGGTTCTCGGCCAGCTGCTGGCGCTTGGTGGTCCATTCGGTGACGTCGCCGGCGACCGCGAGCACCCAGTCGGCCAGCGGCGCCTCGTCCTCCGGGTGGGCGGCGGCGGGCAGCAGCGAGTAGGCGCCGGAGACCAGCCGGGCCCGGTGCGGCGGCCGGCGGCGCTGCCGCTGGGCGGCCAGGTGGGCGCGGACCAGCTGGTCGCGCTCCTCGGCGGTGAGGTGGTCGGCGGGCCCGGCGACCACCCGGCCGGTCGGGGTGAGTACCCAGCAGTCCAGGTCGAGGTCGCCGCCGAGCAGGTCGAGCACCGCGTCGAGGCCGCCGCTGCCGGCCGCCGAGACCAGTTGCCGGTGCCGGTCCACCAGGGCGGCCAGGTCGGCGGCCCGGTCGGCGGAGACCTGGCGTCCGATGAACTCGGTGAGGGTGGAGAAGGCGATGTCGTCGGGCACCGCGAGCAGCGGCATCCGGTGCCGCCGGCAGGCCTCGACCAGGTCCTCGGGGATCGGTCCGACCTCGGCCTCGCCGGCCGCCAGGGCGACCGCGCCGCCGGCCGCGAGGGTCCGCACGAAGCGCTCGGAGTCCTCCGGGGCGGTGCGCCAGAGCATGCCGGTGAGCACGAGTTCGCCGCCGTGCAGGTAGCGGCCCGGGTCGTGCAGGTCCGTCGTCATGACCCCGCTGACCTGCCGGTCGAGTTCGTCCTCGGCGGCCAGCAGGCGCAGTCTCGGGGCTCCGGGGGCGAGCAGGTCTCGCACGCGCATCCGCTGACTCCTTTCGTCTGAACGGTGCCCGACCAGGAGGTGGCGAGCGGGGGACAGTGTGCCCGATCGAGGGGCGTTGGGTGTTACGTATCAGCGCCGTCCGGGTCACGGCGCCGTCGCTTCACCGTCACGGCCGGATTACGGTCGTAAGGGGCGGTTGGGGCCTCGCTCAGCTGGGCGTTCACCGTCCTTAGAGGAACGTACAGGATGCCGGGCGACACCGGCGCACGGGCTTCATGCCATCGGTGACTGCCTCCGGGGCGTGGCGCGGCGGTTCACTGGCTGACACGCCGCCGGACACGTCCCGCACCGCCGCCCGCCGATCGGGCGACCTGGCCGCGGGTACCGGGCACCGTGCCCAAGGGTTCGAACGGCGACGACTTGAGGAGACACCCGCATGGAGTTCCTGCGGCCCGCCACCTGGGACGAGGCACTCGCGGCGAAGGCTGAGTTCCCGACCGCGCTGCCGATCTCTGGCGGCACGGACGTGATGGTCGAGATGAACTTCGACGTGCACCGGCCATCGGCGCTGCTTGACCTGAACCGCATCTCCGAGCTCAGGGAATGGTCGATCGACACCTCCGCCAAGGGTGACGAGACCGTTCTGCTCGGTGCCTCGGTCCCCTACTCCCGGATCATCGACGAGCTGTCCGGGCCGCTGCCCGGCCTCGCGCTGGCCGCCCACACCGTGGGCTCGCCGCAGATCCGCAACAGAGGCGGCGTCGGCGGCAACCTCGGCGGTGCGTCCCCCGCCGGTGACGCCCACCCGGCGCTGCTGGCGGCCGGCCGCGACGTGTTCGTCGAGGTCGCCTCGCACGCCCGCGGCACCCGGCTGATCCCGATCGACGAGTTCTACGTCGGTGTGAAGCGCAACTCGATGCAGCCGGACGAGCTGATCCGCCGGGTGCACATCCCGGTGGCGGACGGCCCGCAGCAGTTCTCCAAGATCGGTACCCGCAACGCGATGGTGATCGCGGTGGCGGCCTTCGGCTTCGCGCTGCACCCGAAGACCCGCACCGTGGGCACCGGCATCGGGTCGGCCGCGCCGACCCCGCGCCGCGCGGTCGAGGCGGAGGAGTACCTGCAGGGCGTGCTCGCCGAGCGCGGTCTGTGGGAGTCGGGCGACCTGCTCGGCGCCGAGGTGGTCCAGCGGTTCGGCGAGCTGGTCCGCGCGGCCGCCTCGCCGATCGACGACGTCCGCGGCACCGCCGACTACCGGCGGCACACCCTCGCGGTGATGGCCCGGCGCACCCTCACCTGGACCTGGAACGACTACAGCAAGCAGATCAGGAGCGCGGCATGAGGGTCACTTTCACCGCCAACGGGAAGCCGGTCGAGGCGGACGACGTGTGGGAGGGCGAGAGCCTGCTCTACGTGCTGCGCGAGCGGGTCGGCCTGCCGGGTTCGAAGAACGCCTGCGAGCAGGGCGAGTGCGGCTCCTGCACGGTCTACCTGGACGACGTTCCGGTCTGTTCCTGCCTGGTCGCCGCCGGTCAGGTGCAGGACCGCCAGGTGCGCACGGTCGAGGGCATGGCCGACGAGCAGACCGGCGAGCTGGGCCTGGTCCAGCAGGCGTTCATCGACGCCGGCGCCGTGCAGTGCGGCTTCTGCACCCCGGGCCTGCTGGTGCAGACCGACGCGCTGCTGGAGCGCGACGCGCAGCCCAGCGACACCGACATCCGCGAGGCGCTGAGCGGCAACCTGTGCCGCTGCACCGGCTACGAGAAGATCATGGACGCGGTGCGGCTGGCTTCCGCCCGCAAGTGCCAGAAGGTGGGTACCTCCGAATGAGCACTCGCACGATCCAGGGCCAGAAGAACCTCCAGGACATCAAGCAGGCCTCCAAGGACGGCATCGGCGGCTCGCCGCTGCGCCCGGACGGCACGCTGAAGGTCAAGGGCGAGTTCGCCTACTCCTCGGACCTGTGGCACGAGGACATGCTCTGGGGCATGGCGCTGCGCTCGCCGCACCCGCGGGCCAACATCCTCAGTGTGGACATCTCCGAGGCGGTCAAGACCCCCGGCGTCTACGCGGTGCTGACCCACGACGACATCCCCGGCTCGAAGTTCTACGGCCTGGAGATCCAGGACCAGCCGGCGCTCGCCAAGGACAAGGTGCGCTACCACGGCGAGGCGATCGCCATCGTGGCCGCGGACCACCCGGAGACGGCCCGCCGCGCGGTGAAGAAGATCAAGGTCGAGTACGAGGTGCTCACCCCGATCACCACCGAGGAGCAGTGCCTCGACCCCGAGACGCACGGCTACGTGCACGAGCCGCACGAGTTCAAGTCGCACGGCTACGGCAACATCTGCCACCAGCAGAAGCTGGTCTCCGGCCTGGGCGTGACCGACGAGGTGCGGGCGCTGGCCGACGTGGTCGTCAAGGGCGAGTACGAGGTCGGCATGCAGGACCAGGCCTTCCTCGGCCCGGAGTCCGGCCTCGCCGTGCCGGCCGAGGACGGCGGCATCGACCTCTACGTGGCCACCCAGTGGCTGCACGTGGACCGCCAGCAGATCGCCCCGGTGCTCGGCCTGCCGGAGGAGAAGGTCCGGCTCACCCTGGCCGGCGTCGGCGGCGCCTTCGGCGGCCGCGAGGACCTGTCGATGCAGATCCACGCCTGCCTGCTGGCCCAGCGCACCGGCAAGCCGGTGAAGATCGTCTACGCCCGTGACGAGTCGTTCTTCGGCCACGTGCACCGCCACCCGGCGAAGATGCAGTACGAGCACGGCGCCACCCGCGACGGCAAGCTCGTCTACGCCGACGCCCGGATCGTGCTGGACGGCGGCGCCTACGCCTCCGCCTCCCCCGCGGTGGTCGGCAACGCCGCCTCGCTGGGCCACGGCCCGTACGTCATCCCGAACGTGCGGATGCACGCGATCGCGCTCTACTCCAACAACCCGTCCTGCGGCGCGATGCGCGGCTTCGGCGCGGTGCAGGCGGCCTTCGCCTACGAGTCGCAGATGGACAAGCTCGCCGCCGCCCTCGGCATGGACCCGGTGGAGCTGCGCCAGCTGAACGCCATGTCGGAGGGCGACCACATGCCCACCGGCCAGGTGATCGACTCGCCGGCCCCGGTCGCCGAACTGCTCCAGCGGGTCAAGGACATGCCGCTGCCGCCGCCGCTGGACCTGACCCACCTGGACGTGCGCCAGCTGCCCGGCGCGCTCTCCAACACCTCGCACGGCGAGGGCATCGTGCGCGGCGTCGGCTACTCGGTGGGCATCAAGAACGTCGGCTTCTCCGAGGGCTTCGACGACTACTCCACCGCCCGGGTGCGCCTTGAGGTGATCGGCGGCGAGCCGGTCGCCATGGTGCACACCGCGATGGCCGAGGTCGGGCAGGGCGGCATCACGGTGCACGCCCAGATCGCCCGCACCGAGCTGGGCGTGGAGCAGGTGACCATCCACCCGGCGAACACCGAGGTCGGCTCGGCCGGTTCCACCTCCGCCTCCCGGCAGACCTACATGACCGGCGGCGCGGTGAAGCTGGCCGCCGAGGCGGTCAAGCACGCGCTGATCGAGAAGGGCCGCCAGCGCTACGGCTGGACCCAGAACGACATCGACCTGGCCGGCGGCAAGGTGGTCTCCGACTCGGCCGGTGTGCTGGTGTCGATGGTCGACCTGCTCGGCGACGAGGCGATCGACCTGACCCGCGAGCACCACCACCGCCCGACGGTGCCGTTCGACCCGGAGACCGGCCAGGGCTTCGGCCACGTGCAGTACACCTTCTGCGCCAACCGCGCGGTGGTGGACGTGGACGTGGAGCTGGGCCTGGTCAAGGTGGTCGAGCTGACGGCCGCTCAGGACGTCGGCAAGGCGCTCAACCCGCTCTCGGTGGTCGGCCAGATCCAGGGCGGCTGCACCCAGGCGCTGGGCCTGGCGGTGATGGAGGAGATCATCGTCAGGGACGGCAAGGTGCGCAACGCGTCCTTCACCGACTACCTCATCCCGACCATCCTGGACACCCCGCCGATCCCGGTGGACGTCCTGGAACTGCCCGACCCCAACGCCCCCTACGGGCTGCGCGGCGTCGGCGAGGCACCCACGGTCTCCGCCACCCCCTCGATCGTGGCCGCCATCCGCCAGGCCACCGGGATCGCGCTCACCCGCATCCCGGTGCGCCCGGAGCACCTGACCGGAACGCTCTGACGGCTTCCCCGGGGCGGTGGTCCACGTCTTCCCCCACCGCCCCGGGGTCGTGCTCCCACCCCAACGGGAGCGCACAAGCCCGCTGCTACTCCCACGCCGGGGCGCCGCAGCGGTGCGCACCACCCCGCACCGCACGCACCACGCCAGCAAGTGAGTCGAACCAGTCCCCCTGCCCGGTCTCCCCCAAACTGACCGCTGCCAGGTCGGCTCGCCCACCCCAACCCCCTTTGAACCTTGGGAGTGGACATGACCCGGATCCCCACGGAGCCCGGCACCACCGAAGAAGAGCAGATCCCCCATCAGTCCGGCGGACCGTCGCCGGTGCCCGCACCGAAGAACGCCCTCGACGCGTACTTCAAGATCTCCGCCAGAGGCTCGACCTTCGGCTCGGAGATCCGCGGCGGCCTCACCACCTTCATGGCGATGGCCTACATCATCCTGTTGAACCCGCTCATCCTGAGCGGGGCGGACGTCACCGGGCACCACCTGAACCACGCCCAGCTGACCACCGCCACCGCGCTGGCCGCGGCGGTCACCACCCTGCTGATGGGCATCGTCGGCAACGTGCCACTGGCCGTCGCCGCCGGCCTCTCGGTCTCCGGTGCGGTCTCCGCACTGGTGGTCCCGCACACCACCTGGCCACAGGCCTTCGGCCTGTGCGTCATCTACGGCCTGCTGATCGTGCTCCTGGTGGTCTCCGGGCTGCGCGAGAAGATCATGAACGGCATCCCACTGCCGCTCAAGCACGCCATCACCATCGGCATCGGCCTGTTCGTCGCCCTGATCGGCCTGCACAAGGCGGGCTTCGTGATGAGCGGCGGGCCCACCCTG
Source organism: Kitasatospora viridis (assembly GCF_007829815.1). Taxonomy (NCBI): domain Bacteria; kingdom Bacillati; phylum Actinomycetota; class Actinomycetes; order Kitasatosporales; family Streptomycetaceae; genus Kitasatospora; species Kitasatospora viridis. The sequence goes on from NZ_VIWT01000001.1 coordinate 278,984, forward strand.
GTCTCGCTCGGCCCGGAGGGCGAGCTGACCGGCTGGCCGGTCGTCTGCTTCGCGGTCACCCTGCTGGCGATCTTCGTCCTGCTGGCCCGCAACGTCCGCGGCGCGATCCTGATCGGCATCGCCAGCGGCACGGTCTTCGCGGTGATCGTCAACGCGATCGCCAAGATCCCGGGCAAGGACTGGGGCAGCTCCGCCCCGACCCTGCACGGCAGCCCGGTGGCGGCGCCCGACTTCGGGCTCTTCGGCCACGTGGACCTGTTCGGCGCGTTCAGCGGCAAGGGCATGGGCGCGATCAGCGCCTCGGTCGCGGTCTTCACCCTGGTGCTGGCCGGCTTCTTCGACGCGATGGCGACCATCATCGGCGTCGGCACCGAGGCCGGGCTGGCGGACAGCCAGGGCCGGATGCCGGGCCTGTCCAAGGCGCTGTTCATCGACGGCTCCGGCGGTGCGATCGGCGGCCTGGTCGGCGCCTCCGGCCAGACGGTCTTCGTCGAGTCGGCCACCGGTGTCGGTGACGGCGCGCGGACCGGCTTCGCCTCGGCGATCACCGGCGGCATGTTCGCGCTGATGCTGTTCTTCTCGCCGCTGGCGGCGATCGTGCCGGTCGAGGTGGCCTCGGCCGCCCTGGTGGTGATCGGCTCGATGATGATGAGCCAGGCCCGGCACATCGACTGGGGCGACCGCGAGGTGGCCATCCCGGCCTTCCTCACCTGCACCCTGATGCCGTTCACCTACAGCATCACCGCGGGTGTCGCCGCCGGTGTCATCTCCTACACGGTGATCAAGGCCGGCAAGGGCAAGTGGCGCGAGCCGGGTCCGCTGATGTGGATCCTCACCGCCGTCTTCGTCGTGTACTTCGCACTCACCCCGATCAAGGAGTGGCTCGGCGTGCACTGACCCCGGGTACCGCGGTGCGGCCCACCCGCACCGCGGTACTGGATCATGTACGGCGACCTCACGGACTGTCAGGAGCCAACGACCATGCAGGACATCGCCGAGCAGTTGCAGGGCTGGCACGCCGCCGGGCGGGCCTTCGCCGTGGCCACGGTGGTAGCGGTCTCGGGCAGCGCGCCGCGCGACCCGGGCGCCGCGCTCGCGGTGGACGCGGACGGCGAGGCGGTCGGCAGCGTCTCCGGCGGGTGCGTGGAGGGCGCGGTCTACGAGCTGTGCCAGGAGGCGATCGCCAGTGGCGAGCCGGTGCTGCAGCGGTTCGGCTACAGCGACGAGGACGCCTTCGCGGTCGGCCTGACCTGCGGCGGGATCATCGACGTGTTCGTGCAGCCGGTGCTGCCGGGCACCGACGCGGGGATGGACGCCGGGGTCGCGTACATCGCCTCCGGCACCCCGGTGGCGCTGGTCCGGGTGATCGACGGGCCGGCCGGGCTGGTCGGCGCCACCGTCGCGGTGACCGCGGACGCCCACCACGGGACCCTCTCGCCGGGTGGTCCCACGCTGACCGCCGGGCTGGAGCGGTCCGCGGTGGCCGAGGCGCGGGCGATGCTGGACGCCGGGCGGACCGGCAAGCTCGTGCTGGCGCTGGACGGCCGGCCGTGCACCCCGGCCCTGCAGGCGGACCCCGACGCGGGGACCGCCGACGGCACCGTGACCTTCTTCGTCGAGTCCTACGTGCCCAAGCCGCGGATGCTGGTCTTCGGCGCGATCGACTTCGCCGCCGCGGTGGTGCGGATCGGCAAGTTCCTGGGCTACCGCGTGACGGTCTGCGACGCCCGGCCGGTCTTCGCCACCGAGCGGCGGTTCCCGGAGGCCGACGAGGTCGTGGTGGACTGGCCGCACCGCTACCTCGACGCACAGCTCGACCGCATCGACGGCCGCACCGTGCTCTGCGTGCTCACCCACGACGCCAAGTTCGACATCCCGCTGCTGGAGCGGGCGTTGCGGCTGCCGGTCGGCTTCGTCGGCGCGATGGGCTCGCGGCGCACCCACCTGGACCGCAACGCCCGGCTGCGCGAGGTCGGCCTGAGCGAGGCGGAGATCGCCCGGCTGCGCTCGCCGATCGGCCTGGACCTCGGCGCCCGCACCCCGGAGGAGACGGCGGTCGCCGTGGCCGCCGAGATCGTCGCCTCCCGCCGCGGCGGCGGCTGCCTGCCGCTGTCCGCCGGCGCCGGTCCGATCCACCACGACCTGGACCGCCCGGGCGCGAAGGGCGGCACGAGCGGGATACGGGTCGCGTAGCTCCGCTTGCCACCACCGTCCGCCCTCCTGGTCCACCCGGACCGGGAGGGCGGACGCATTGTCGGGCTGGTTGCCCGGCCGGTAACCTGAAGGGCTTTCAGCGGGCTCACAGCTCGTTGCCAGCATCCTCGGAGCCTGACGCACCGTCAGCCCGGTTCCTGAGTGCCCGCCAGGGAACGGGTCGTTCGGGGGCGCCCGATGGTCGTTGGCGGCGGCTGGATGACGGATGATGTGGCCGTGCAAAACGCAGATCAGTTCGGGTTCGCCGATGCCGCCGACCCACCACCGAACGTGCCGGACGATCCCCTGGGCCGGGCGGTGCGGGCGGCGCAGGAGGGGGACGAGGAGGCGTTCCGCGAGGTCTTCCGCACCGTTCAACCGCTGCTTCTGCGCTATCTGCGGGTACTCGTGGGAGGCGACGGCGCCGATGCCGAGGACGTCGCCTCCGAGGCCTGGTTGCAGATCGCCCGCGACCTGGGCGGGTTCGCGGGCGACGGCGACGGCTTCCGCGGCTGGGCCGCGACCATCGCCCGGCACCGCGCGCTGGACCACCTGCGGGCCCGCCGGCGGCGGCCGACCGCCGACTTCCCGGTCGAGGAGCTGATCGAGCTGCCGGCCGGCGACGACACCGAGGGCAGCGTGCTGGCCACCCTCGGCACCCAGGAGGCGCTGGCGCTGATCGCCGGCCTGCCCCGGGACCAGGCCGAGGCGGTGCTGCTGCGGGTGGTGCTGCAACTGGACGCGGAGAGCGCGGCCCGGGTGCTCGGCAAGCGGGCCGGCACCGTCCGGATGGCCGCCCACCGGGGCCTGCGCCGCCTCGCCAAACTGCTGGAGTCCCCCACCGCGCTGCCCGCTCCGCGGGTGGGCACCGCCCGCCGGCCGGGCCGGTCCAGAAATACCCCCGCCGAAGGTGTGACACCGCAGGGCGCCCCGACGCTGAAGGACTTGAGATGAGCACCAACCGATCCCGTCGGATCGACCGCGACACCGCCGAGCGGCTGCTGGGTGGCGACGCCGTCGATGCGCCGGGCGGTGCCGGCGCCCTCTCCCGCCTGCTCGAAGCGGCCGCCGCCCCGGCGACCGGGCCCGAGCTGACCGGTGAGGAGGAGGCCGTCACCGCGTTCCGGGAGGCGGCCCGACTCGCGCCGACCCGTCCGACCGTGCCCGCCCAGAGGAGCCGCCCGATGGCAGCCTGCACCCCGCGACCGCGCGTTCCCGCGCGGTTCCTGGGTGCCCGCGCCGCGGTGGCCGCGCTGGCGGTGACCGCGCTCGGCGGGGTCGCGGTGGCGGCCGGCGGCGGGCTGCCGGCCCTGATCGGCGGCGGCGACGGCAACCAGAACCTGCCCTCGCAGAACGCCGCGGTCTCCACCCCGGTCCCGTCCGGCGGCGGCCGGCACGCGGACGCGCCGACCGCACCGCCGGGCCGCCCGATCGGCGGCCGCCAGCTGCCCGGCGGCTCGACGGCCTCGCCGCAGTCGGGCGCCGCGTCCGCCGACACCCCCCCCGGCCAGGACCCCGGCTCCGTGTCCGGCGCCGCCGCGGCGGCGATGCCGGGCCTGTGCGCCCTCTGGTCGAAGGGCCAGCAGGGTTCCCCGGATCCCCGGTTCGAGCCGCTGACGCGCGCGGCGGGCGGCTCGGACCGGGTCCGGGCGTTCTGCGACGCGCTCGGCCACGACCCGGACACCGCCGCCCCGGGCGACCCCGGCGGCTCCGCAGACTCCGGCGGTGCGGGCGGTGCGGGCGACGACCGCCCGGGCGACCATCCGAGCAACCCCGCCCCCGGGCACGGCCGCTCCCCCGCCCCGACCGCCGGCCTGCCGCACCCCTCGGCCACCCCGCAGCCGCCGACCCGCACCCCGGGCGCCGGCAGCACCCGCTCCCGCCCCGCCGACGGCAGCGGCGGCGGCGCGGGCGGCGACGGGGGAGGCAACGCGCAGTAGCGACAACCAGGACTTCCGGCCCGCAGCGGCTTCCCCGGGCACGCGCGGGCCGGAACGGCGTCAGCGGGACGTGCATGGCCCCGCTGCCGCCCGCCGGTCCGGCAGGGTCCCCCGGCCCCGCCGAGGCGCGGCACACGTCTGGGTCCGGCCCGGTTGGGGTCGGCCGGACCGGACCCGGACGGCCGATCCGCTGACCCCGCGTCAGCACCTCGCCGGTCCTTGCCAGCACCACCCGCGAGCGAGAGGGTGGAGGCAAGGACCCGCTCCGGTCCACCGCCGCGGGTCGTGGACGACCGGTGCGGCCGGTTCGCGCCGGGGATCGAGGGGCAGTCGCCATGCGGACCCTGATGCAGGTCGAACTGGACACCGAGCTGGCCAACAAGCTGGTCAGCACCGGCGCGATCCGACAGACGATGGACGAGCTGATGGAGCTCCTCAAGCCGGAGGCGGCCTACTTCTACGCCGCCGACGGCCGACGCGCGATGACCCTGGTGGTCGACCTCGCGAAGGAGAGCGACCTGGTCACCTACTGCGAGCCGTTCTGGAACGCCCTGCACGCCGAGGTCCGGGTCTACCCGTGCATGAACGCCGACGAGGTGATGGCCGGGGTCGGCGGGCTGCCCGCCTGACCCCGGCCCCGCACCACGCTCAGCCCACCCCGAGCCGGGCCAGCCGGCGCAGCAGCCCCGGCCAGGCCCGGCCGACCAGCCGCGCCGCCTTGGCCTCCACCGTCACCGGCACCAGCGGCTTGCCGCTGCGCACCGCGGCCAGGATCTCCTCGGCCACCTTCTCCGGCGGGAAGTTGCGGCGGGCGTAGAGCTTGCTGAACTTCGCCTGCTGGGCGGCCTGCTGCTGCTCGGTCAGCCCGGAGAAGGTGGAGCTGCGGGTGATGTTGGTGTTGACGATGCCGGGGCAGATCGCGCTCACCCCGATGCCCGCGCCGGCCAGTTCGGCCCCCAGGCACTCGGAGAGCATGAGCACGGCCGCCTTGCTGGTCGCGTAGGCGGCCAGCGCCTTGGACGGCAGGTAGGCCGCCGCCGAGGCCAGGTTGACGATGTGTCCGCCCTGCCCGCGCTCGGCCATCAGGCTGCCGAAGGCCTTGCAGCCGTGGATGACGCCCCACAGGTTGACGTCCAGGACCCGCTGCCACTCCTTCTCGGTGGTCTGCAGGAAGGTGCCGGAGTGGCCGATCCCGGCGTTGTTGACCAGCACGTCGGGCACCCCGTGGGCGGCCGCGACGGTCTGCGCGAAGGCGGTCACCGCCGGGCCGTCGCTGACGTCCACCCGGTAGGCGTGCCCGGTGCCGCCGAGCAGGCCGACCAGGTCGGCGGTGCGCTCGGCGGCGGCCAGGTCGAGGTCGCAGACCACCACGGTGGCCCGCTCCCGCTCGGCGAAGGCCAGCGCGGTGGCCCGCCCGATGCCGCTGCCGGCGCCGGTGACCACCACCAGCGGCCCGGTCGGCGCGGCCGGCGCACCGGCCTCCACCCGGGCGGTGAACTCGCGCACCATCCCGGCCACGGCCGGTGCCCGCTGCAGCAGCGCCGACCAGTGGGTGGCGTTCAGCTGACGCCTGGTCAGGTCCGGCACCCAGCGCTCCAGGCCCTCGGAGAGGAAGGCGTTGACGTAGCGGTCCCGGCGCAGCGTGATCAGCTGCACCGGCACCTCGGTGGGCCGCTCGCGCGGGTGGCGCAGGGTGGGCCGCATGTTGGCCCGGTAGAGCTCGATGCCGCGCACCGCGTCCTTCTTCAGGCTGGCCTGCGGGTGGCCGGGGCGCGGTTCGACGTGCTCCAGGTCGCGCAGCACCCGGGGCCAGGCCCGGGCCAGCCCGAGCCGCCAGGCCGCGGGGGCCAGCACGGGCAGGTGGAAGGCGGTGATGTACCAGGAGTGCGCGCCCTGCACCAGCAGCTGCTTGAGGTGGCGCGGGGTGGGGCGGCGCAGCCGGTGCCGGATCCAGTGGCCCATGTGGTCCAGGCAGGGCCCGGACATCGTGGTGTAGGAGGCGATCCGGCGTTCGGCGCCGGGCTCGGTGACGGCCTCCCAGGACTGCAGCGAGCCCCAGTCGTGCGCCACCACGTGCACCGGGCGGTCGGGGCTGACCGCGTCGGCGACGGCGAACAGGTCGGCGGCGAGCTGGGCCAGCCGGTAGCCCTCGCGGCTGTCGGGGACGCCGGACTGGCCGGCGCCGCGCACGTCGTAGCGGACCACGTGGTGGTCGGCGGCGAGCTCGGCGGCCACCTCGTCCCAGACCCGGTGGGTGTCGGGGTAGCCGTGCACCAGCAGCAGGGTGGGTGCGGTCGGGTCGCCCTGCTCGAAGACGGCCAGGTCCACTCCGCCGGAGTGGACGAAACGGCGTCGCGGTTCGTCGCTCTGGTTCATCCGGCAACAGCCTCCGTGGTGGTGGTCCAGCGCCGCACGTGCGGCAGGTCGTCGTCCAGCCAGTAGGCATCGTCCTCGGTGACCACCAGCAGTTCCTCGAACTTGATGCCGGTGTCCCGGAAGCCGATGTGCGGCTCGACCGCCCACAGGCCCGGGGTGGGCGCGTGCCGCGAGGAACGGCCGTCGGCCCACAGCGGGGAGCGGCCGTGCAGGCGCTCGGTGATCAGCTCGCGGCCCAGGGTCTGCAGGGTGCGCAGGCCGAAGCCGAAGAGGTTGACGCCGGCCGGGGCCCGGCTGGTGTTCCGGGTCACCTGGTGGCCGATCACCCGGCCCGGGTAGACCTGGTGGCGGTTGTCGTAGCCGTGCGCGGCGATCTGGGCGTCCACGGCCGCGTAGATCTCGTTCAGCGGCTTGCGGGCCTTCACCTCGCGCAGGATCAGGTCCCGGTAGACCTTCAGGTCCTGGGCCAGCCGGTCCCAGACCTGGTTCTCGCCGACCTTGCCGCCGTAGCCGATGTCGGCGGTGTAGCCGTCCACCACCGGCGCGCAGTCCAGCACGAAGGGCATGCCCTCCTGGAGCACCCGGCCGCCGGCGAAGAACTGCAGCGGGGTGTGGAAGTGGCGGAAGGCGGTGCGGTCGCCGAACCAGGCGAACGGCACGTGGAAGAAGTCGGTCACCCCGGCGCCCACCAGGCTGCGGCGCAGCCGGGCGGTGGCCTGACGCTCCGTCACCCCCGGCTCGATCCAGGCGGCGACCTGCTCGGCGCAGCGGTAGGCGAGCTGCTGGACCTCGCGGAAGGTCTCCAGGTCGCGGTCACTGTAGGCGAAAGCCATCGGTCAGACCTCCACGGTCAGGGTCTCGCCCTCGGCGGCCCGGGAGACGCAGGGCAGCAGCGCGCCGGCGGCCCGCTCCTCGGCGGTCAGCCGGCGGTCCCGGTGCTCGGGCGTGCCGGCCACCAGCCGCACCTCGCAGGTGCCGCAGAACCCCTGGTGGCAGGAGTACGGCACGCCGGGGCGGGCCTCGCGCAGCACGTCCAGGGCGGAGCGGTCGGCGGGCACGGGCAGTTCCTCGCCGGTGTCGGCGAGCTTGAGGGTGAACGGCCGGCCGTCCCGCACGGGGGCGGCGCCGAACCGCTCGAAGTGCAGTGCGCCGGAGGCGTCGAGCGCCTGCTGCACGGCGGCCAGCATGGGGGCCGGGCCGCAGCAGTAGACGGCGGCGCCGGGCGCGGCGGGCGCGAGCAGCTGCGCGCCGGTCGGCACGCCCTCGGTGAGCAGGGTGATCCGGGCCGGGTCGAGGGCCCGCAGCTCCTCGGTGAACGGCAGGCTCTGCGGGCTGCGGCCGGCGTGCACCAGGTGCCAGTCCAGGCCGCGCCGGGCGGCCTCCCGGGCCATCGGCAGCAGCGGGGTGATCCCGATGCCGCCGGCCACCAGCAGCACCGCGGGCTCGGCGCAGAAGACGAAGCCGTTGCGCGGCCGACGGACCGTCAGCCGCACGCCCGGGTGCAGCTCCTCGTGCACCTCGACCGAACCGCCGCCCCCGCCGGCGATCCGGCGCACCGCGATCCGGTAGGAGTGCCGGTCGGCCGGGTCGCCGCAGAGCGAGTAGTGCCGCTCGCGCCCGGAGGGCAGGGTGAGCCGCAGGTGGGCGCCGGGCTGCCAGGCGGGCAGCGCGCCGCCGGCCGGTTCGGCGAGCCGGAGTTCGACCACGTCCTCGGCGATCTCCCGGTGTCCGGTGACGGCCAGCACCAGCGGGGCGCGGCCCCGGCTGGGCGGGCGGCGCGGGCTGCGGCGCAGTGCCGGGGCGCCCAGTGCGGTGGTGTGCAGGTCGCCGAACCGGGTGAGGAAGCGCATGAATCGGTCGGCCTGCGGGCGGCCGTAGAGGTCCGGGGGCAGGTCCGTGAGGTCGTGCCGCCAGGTGCGGCCGAAGGCGGGGGTGGACGCGGGTTCGGTGGCCGGTGAGGGCAAGGAGGGCTCCGGGGCGGGGTGTTCGGCGGGCATCGTCAGTGCGCGGCCGCGGCGGCGCGGGCGGCGGGCGAGGCCGCCAGGTAGGCGAGCGCCTGTCCGCTGGAGCCCTCCTGGGTGGGGTGGTAGCCGGGGCGCAGGTAGCGCAGGCCGGAGCGGACCGACTGGACCGGGTCGGGCAGCAGGCCGCGCTGCGAGATCTCCCAGGCCTGCCGCCAGCTGGGCTTGAGGCTGCCGCGCAGTTCGGGGTCGGCGGCGAGCAGGAAGCGCAGGCCGCGCACCCACAGGTGCACCAGCAGGGGGCCGCCGATCAGCATGCCGCGGACCCGGCGGCCGTAGCCGGGGTCGAGGTGCACCAGCAGGTCGTAGGCGACGCTGCGGTGCTCGACCTCCTCGGCGCCGTGCCAGCGCAGCAGGTCGAGCATGGTGGCGTCGGCCCCGGCCCGGTCCAGGCCGGGCGAGTTGAGCGCCCAGTTGCCGAGGAAGGCGGTGAAGTGCTCGATCGCGGCGACGAAGGCGACCCGCTCGATCACGTTCTCCCGGCGCTTGCGCGGGCCGAGCCGGGGCTTCTCGCCGAGCACCTTCTGGAACATCCAGGCGATCTGCCGCACGTAGGGGCGGGGGTCCAGGCCCTGGCCGACCAGGTGGTCGAGCACCTCCTGGTGGGCCTCGGCGTGGATCGCCTCCTGGCCGATGAAGCCGAGCACCTCCTCGCGCAGCTGCTCGTCGGTGATCAGCGGCAACGCGTCCTTGAAGACCTTGGTGAACCAGCGCTCGCCCTCGGGCAGCAGCAGGTGCAGCACGTTGATGGTGTGGGTGGCGACGGGCTCGTCGGGGATCCAGTGGAGCGGCAGGCGGCTCCAGTCGAACTTCACGTCGCGGGGTTCCAGCACGAGGTCGGTGTGCACCTCGGGGGTGGTTGCGGACATGGGGGCGCTCCTGACCTGCGATCAGCTCTGCGGTGGGTGGCGGCAGAGCCTCAAACTACTGGCGGGTACCCCGGTGGACAAGGGGTTCGGCGAAGCTTATCGACAAGACGTCTAATAACACCTGCGAACGGTCCAACTCCGCTCGCCGCCCCGGCCGCGGCCACCTAGCGTGAGCCTGCCGGTACCGTCCGGCATCGAGAGGAGAGAGTCGTGATCACAGCCCGTGACATCATGCACGCCGACGCCCAGTGCATCGAGGCCGACAAGACCCTGCGTCAGGCCGCGGAGATGATGCGCGCCAAGGGAGTCGGCGCCCTGCCGATCTGCGGACCGGACAAGAAGCTCAAGGGCATCATCACCGACCGTGACATCGTGCTGGAGTGTCTGGGGGCCGGCAAGGACCCCGACACCATGCGTGCCATGGACCTGGCCGGCCACCTGCACTGCGTGCACGCGGAGGACGAGATGGACGTGGTGCTGAAGAAGATGGAGCAGCACCAGATCCGCCGGATGCCGGTGATCGACAACGGCAAGCTGGTCGGCATCATCACCGAGAAGGACCTGGCGATGGGCCACAAGATGGCCAAGGGCGTGACGGACAAGCAGATCATCGAGTTCATGGACAGCATGTTCGCCAAGCACTGACGCGCCGTCCGCACGCACGCGGGCCGGGACCCTCCGCCTCGGAGGTCCCGGCCCGCAGCGCGTCACGCGCTACTTCGCGGCGAGCGCCTCGAACAGCTCCGTCAGCCGGTTGCCGCCGACCGCGAAGCCGAGGTGGTCGTGGAAGTCCCGGGTCGACACGATCAGGCCGTCGCGCACCCGCAGCACCTGGATGTTGGCGACCTCGAAGGTCCGCCCGGTCCCCCGGTGGTGCACCTCGTAGTCGAACTCGGCGACCACCACCTCCGGGTCGTCGGTCTCCCGGACCACCACGTTCTTGGTCGCCAGCTCGATCGGGCGCTCCTTCTCGGCCTGCGCGAACCGCTCGCGCAGCACCTCCCGCCCGACGATGCGGCGCGGACCGACCGGCTCGAAGACGATCTCCACCACGGCGTCCTCGGCGTAGAGGTCGGCCAGCGGCGCCAGCTCCCCACTGGCGATCCCCGCGATCAGCCGCTCGAAGACCTCGCGCGGCGTAGCGCCCTTGGACATGATGAACTCTGCGGACATGATCAACCCCCAGGCGACACGGTCGCTAGAATCGGACCAGCGACTCCGTTTCGAACGATACGGACTGAGCACTCCGGTTGTCCAGGGTGAGCGAGAGGGCGGAGCAGGATGAACGAGGGGCGGACCCGCCCACTGCGGGCGGACGCGGCCCGCAACCGGGCCCGGCTGCTGGACGTCGCGGCCGAGGTGTTCACCGAGCGGGGCCTCGGCGTGACCACCGAGGAGATCGCCCGGGCGGCGGGGGTCGGGGTGGGCACCCTGTTCCGGCACTTCCCGACCAAGGAGGCGCTGCTCCAGGCCGTGCTGGTGCGCCGGATGGAGCGGCTGGTCGCGGACGGCACCGAGCTGGCCGAACGGGAGCAGCCCGCCGAGGCCTTCTTCGCCGCGTTCCGGCTGGTCGTCGACCGGTCGGCCGGCAAGGAGGAGTTCGCCCGGGCGCTGGCCAGCGCCGGGATCGACGTGCACGCCGGCCTCGGCGAACTCTCGGGCGCGGTCCGCGAGCTGCTGGAGCGCCTGCTGACCGGCGCTCAGCGGGCGGGCGCGGTGCGCCCGGAGCTCGGCGTGCCGGAGCTGATCGCGCTGCTGGTCGGCACCAACGCCTCGATGGAGCAGCTCGGACCCGACCCGGCGGCCCATGAGCGGATCTTCCAGGTGGTCTTCGCCGGCCTGCGGCCGGCCCCGGCCGACCGCTGAGGCCCCGTCAGACCGCCATCGCGAGCATCAGCGGGGCGGCCCGCTCGGAGAGCAGCTCGGCGGCGGCGCGCAGCCGGTGCGCGCTGCCGATCGGCAGCGACATGGCCAGGCAGCCCACCGTGTTGCCCGCCGTCACCGGCACCGCGGCGCAGACCGTGCCGAGCGCGTACTCCTGGAGGTCCAGCACCGGCACGGTGGCCGGCTGGCGCTCCAGGCGGTGCAGCAACTGGTCGCTGTCGGTGATGGTGCGCGAGGTGAGCCGGGCGATCGGGTGGCGGGAGAGGTGGTCGAGCCGGCCGTCGTGGTCCAGCTGGCTCAGCAGGCACTTGCCGATCGCGCTGGCGTGCGCGGTGGCCTTGAAGTCGACCCACTCGTGCACCGCGGGCGCGTGCTCGGCCTCGGCCACCGCCTCCACCCGCAGCTCGCCGTCGTGGTAGCGGCTGAAGTAGACGGCGGCGCCCAGCTCGTCGCGCAGCTCGGTGAGCTTGTGCTGGAGGCGGATCCGGATCATCTGCTCGCGGTTGGCCTGGCCGAGCATGGCCAGGGTGCCGCCGAGCACCCAGGCGCCGTCGATCGGCTGGAGGTAGCCCTCCTCGCAGAGCAGGGCGGCCAGTTGGTGCACCGCGGCCTCGGGCAGCGCCGTCTCCCGGGCCAGGTCGCGCGGGGTCGCGCCGTACGGGTGGCGGTCGACGGCCTCCAGCAGGCGCAGCGCGCCGCGCAGCGTGGGCTGCGCCCCGCCGAACCCCTGGTCCAGCGTGATCTGACGACCCGGGCCGTGTGCCGGCATGGTCCTCCCCTTCCGCCGCGCTCGGACGAACCCCTGCGGCTCCGTCAGCGCCGGAGACCAACCTCCAGCCTATCCACCGACGAACCGTCAGGTCCGCCGCACCGCCGAGATTCCCGCAGGTGACGGCTAATGGCCGAATGGCATATGCCAGACGCTCGTGAAGCGACGCGCTCTTGACACGGCACGGTGCGACGGTACCCGGAGCACCCGGTCCTCCGGTACCCGGAACGCCGGGTCCGCCGGTGCCCGGGAACGGCCGACGGACCCCTCCCCCACTGTCCGAGGGGGAGGGGTCCTGAGGGTGCGTCAGCTGGTCCGGTGGGTCAGCCCTCGTCGCCGGCGCGCAGCACCGCCACGGCGGCGGCCAGGCGGCTGCCGTACTCCTCGTCGGCGGCGCGGAAGTGCGCCAGGTTCTTCTCGACGACGTCGTCGCGGGTGACCTGGGCCAGGAAGCCGGCCAGGTTGGCGATCAGGCGGTCCTTCTCGCCGTCCGACATCAGCCGGTAGAGCTCGCCGGCCTGGAAGAAGTCGTCGTCCTTGGTGTGCTTCGGCGTGGTGTAGGTGCCGGTGTGGCCGTTCAGCGCGACCGGGGCGGCCAGCGCGTTGTCGCTCTGGCGCGGGCCGTCGTACGAGTTGGGCTCGTAGTTCTTGCCGCGGCCCGACTTGTTGACGGCCGAGAAGCCGTCGCGGCCGTAGTTGTTCGCCTCGGTGGCCTTCGGCGCGTTCACCGCGAGCAGGGTGTGGTTCACGCCGAGCCGGTAGCGCTGCGCGTCGGCGTAGGCGAACAGGCGGCCCTGCAGCATCTTGTCCGGGGACGGGCCGATGCCGGGCACGAAGTTGTTCGGCGAGAAGGCGGCCTGCTCGACCTCGGCGAAGACGTTCTCCGGGTTCTTGTTGAGCACCAGGCGGCCGACCTTGACCAGCGGGTAGTCGGCGTGCGGCCAGACCTTGGTCAGGTCGAACGGGTTGAAGCGGTAGTCGGCGGCCGCGGCCACCGGCATCAGCTGCACGTAGAGGGTCCAGGACGGGAAGACCCCGCGCTCGATCGCCTGGTGCAGGTCGCGCTGGTGGCTGTCGGCGTCCCCGCCGACCACCTCGGCGGCCTGGCCGCCGTCCAGCGAGCGGACGCCCTGGTTGGTCTTGAAGTGGTACTTGACCCAGAACGCCTCGCCGGCCGAGTTGACCCACTGGTAGGTGTGCGAGCCGTAGCCGTTCATGTGGCGGTAGGAGGCCGGGATGCCGCGGTCGCCGAAGAGCCAGGTGATCTGGTGGGTGGCCTCGGGGGCGTGCGCCCAGAAGTCCCAGACGTTGTCGGCCTCGGTGATGCCGGTGAACGGGTCGCGCTTCTGCGAGTGGATGAAGTCGGGGAACTTCAGCGGGTCCTTGATGAAGAAGACCGGGGTGTTGTTGCCGACCAGGTCGTAGTTGCCCTCGCCGGTGTAGAACTTCAGCGCGAAGCCGCGCGGGTCGCGCACCGCGTCGCTGGCGCCCAGGTTGCCGGCCACGGTGGAGAAGCGCAGGAAGACCTCGGTGCGCTTGCCCACCTCGGCGAGGAAGTCGGCCTTGGTGTACTGGGAGACCTCGTCGGTCACCTCGAAGTAGCCGTAGGCGCCGGAGCCGCGGGCGTGCACCACGCGCTCCGGGATGCGCTCGCGGTTGAACCGGGCCAGCTTCTCCAGCAGCTGCTGGTCCTGGATGAGCAGCGGGCCGTACTCGCCGGCCGACGCCGAGTTCTGGTTGTCGGCGATCGGGGCGCCGGACTCGGTGGTCAGGATCTTGGACATGATGGTCCTTCGGATGAGAGGCGGTGCGTGGAGAAGGGATCGGATTCCGACGGGGCGTCAGATGCCGAGCAGGCGCCAGAGCGCGGCGGCGCGGCGGGCGGTCTCGGCGCCGTCCGGGCCGTCGGCGGGCTGCAGGGCGGCCAGCGCGGTGCGCGCCCCGGCGGGGTCGGCGAGCGGGCGGGCCGCGGCCAGCGCGGCGGCCTCGTCACCGGTCAGCCCGGCGCCGGCCAGGGCCTCGGCGGCCTCGGCGGCGGGCAGCGCGTCGAACCAGCGCAGTGCCAGGGCCGCGCGGCCGGACTCGGTGAGCCGGCCGGTCAGCCGCAGCCGGGCCAGGCCGCCGTCGGGGTAGACGTTGATCCGCACGTGCGTGACGGGACGGCCCGCATCGACCCGGAGCCGGTGCCGGGTGTCCGGCTGCAGCCGGGTCCGCGGCAGGATCTCGAACCAGCCGTCGGGGTCGGCGGCCGGGTCGCCACCGGCCGACGCGTCGTATCCCACCAGGTCGGCCCAGCCGGGGGCGTTGGCGACGAAGTGGGTGGTGTCCACCTCGACGGCCAGGACCTCGCCGCCCCCGGCCAGGGCGATCTGTACCCAGTCGTTGGCCTTGTCGCGCCGACGCCGGGTCTCCCAGCCCTCGCCCATGACGGAGGCGCGACCGGGAGCGTTCAGGTTGTGCGGGGAGGAGAAGTAGCGGTCCGAGGCGGCCTCGGCGACCCCGCCGTACTCCTGGGCGGCCAGGTCGAAGGTCAGGCCGTCCAGGTCGCGCGGGTCGGGCAGCACCTCGCCGTGCACCCGCAGCCGGGCCACCCCGCCGTCCGGCCAGATGTTCAGCCGCACGTGGGTGTAGCGGGTCGGGTCGGTGACCGCGAACTCGTGCGCGGTGTCGCCCTTGAGCGCGGTGCGCGGCACGATGTCGGTCCACTCGGCGGCCTCGACCTCGGCGACCGACGGGCTGCCGGGTATCGAGGCGGCCTGCACCGCGCCGGACTCGGGGTAGTTGCCGGTGAAGTGCGCGGTGTCCACGATCACCCCGTGGATCCGGCCGGCCGAGCCGAGCCGCACCACCGCCCAGTCGTGGTCCTCGTCGGTGGGGTGCGGCTGCTCGGCGCTGATCCCGCGCCGGCGCTTGGACTCCCAGCCGTCCATGATCTGGCCCTTGTGGCCGAAGGTGTGCGGCCGGAACTCGGCGGGCTTGGCGACCAGCAGGTTCTCCGCGTCCGCGAAGGTGTCCTCGTTGGTGGCCACCACGCCGGCGCCGAGCAGCCGGGAGGCGAGGTTGACCAGCTCGGTGAAGGGAGCGGCCGGGGTCTGACTGTCACTCATGTCGTCGCTCCTCAGCGGAGAAGAAGGATCAGCGGGTGCGGGAGAGCTGCGCGCCGAACGGCTCGCCGTCCACGTCCACCACCCGGCCGCGCAGCCAGGTGGTGCGCACCGCGCCGGTCAGCATGCGGCCCGCGTAGGGGGTGACCGGGTTGCGGTGGTGCAGGCCGCCCGGGTCGACGGTGAACTCGGCGTCCGGGTCGAAGGCCACCAGGTCGGCGTCGCAGCCGACCGCGATGGCGCCCTTGGTGCCGGTCAGCCCGACCAGTTCGGCCGGGCCCTGGGACATCCAGCGGACCACGTCGGCCAGCGCGTGGCCGCGCCGCCGGGCCTCGGTCCAGATCGCCGGCAGGCCGAGCTGGAGCGAGGCGATGCCGCCCCAGGCCTTGGCGAAGTCGCCGCTGCCGCCGTCGCGCCGGAGCAGCTTCAGGTCCGGGGTGGAGGGCGAGTGGTCGGAGACGATGGCGGCGAACTCCCCGGCGGCCAGGGCCGCCCAGAGCTTGTCGCGGTTGGACTCGTCGCGGATCGGCGGGCAGCACTTGAAGGCGGTGTCGCCGTCCGGCACCTCCTCCGCGGCCAGCGTCAGGTAGTGCGGGCAGGTCTCGGCGGTCACCTGGACGCCGTCGGCCCGGGCCTGGGCCAGCAGCGGCAGCACCGCGGCGGAGGAGACGTGCAGGATGTGCACCCGGGCGCCGGTGCGGCGGGCGGTGTCGAGCAGGTGCGCCACGGCGGCGTACTCGGCGTCGTCCGGGCGGGAGTTGAGGAAGTCGCGGTAGTGGGCGCCGGGCACCTGCGGGGCCGCCTCCAGCACCTTGGGGTCCTCGGCGTGGATGATCGCCAGCGCGCCGAGCCGGGCCTGCTCGGCCAGCGCGGCCTCCAGGTCGGCGGCCTCGACGTGCGGGAACTCGTCCACCCCGGAGGGGGCGAGGAAGCTCTTGAAGCCGAACACGCCCTCGCGGTGCAGGCCTTCCAGGTCGCCGGTGTTGCCGGGGATCGCGCCGCCCCAGAAGCCCAGGTCCACCCAGGCCTGGCCCTGCGCCACCGCACGCTTGGTGGCCAGGTTGGCCACCGTGGTGGTGGGCGGTATCGAGTTGAGCGGCATGTCGATGATCGTGGTGACGCCGCCGGCGGCGGCGGCCCGGGTGCCGGTGGCGAAGCCCTCCCACTCGGTCCGGCCGGGCTCGTTGACGTGCACGTGGGTGTCGACCAGGCCGGGCAGCAGGGCGGTGTCGCCGAGGTCGGTGACCAGTGCGTCGCCGGCGGGCAGCGAGCCGTGCGCGGCGATCAGCTCGATCCGCCCGTCCCGGACCAGGACGTCGGCGGGGCGTTCGCCGTCCGGGAGGACGACCCGGCGGGAGCGGATCACCGCGTGCGACTGCTGCATCAAGGGCCTCCGTTGGGGGTGCTGCGGTGCAGGTGGCTGGGAGCCTAGGCCCGCCTTCAACAAAACGTCAATGTAGGAAAGTACGATGGGAGCCGCTGGGGATCAGGGCTGGACCAAGAGGTCCCTGGCCAGCTGCTCGCCGGCCACCTCGGCCAGTTCGGCGGCCTTGGTCAGGCTGTCGCCGGGCTCCTCGGCCAGGTCGGTCAGCGCGTAGGCGGCCACGAAACCGAAGCCGCGCCACTCGCTCTCGGCCAGCTCCAGGCGCCCTGCCACAGCGGCCACCGGAACCCCCGCCCCGGTGGCCGCCGCGGCAACTCCGGCGGGCGCCTTGCCGTGCAGCGTCTGCTCGTCAAGGCAGCCCTCTCCGGTCACGACGAGGCGCGCCCCACGCACAGCCTCGTCGAAACCCAGCAGGTCGAGCAGGAGCTCGATGCCGGGTCGCATGGTGGCGCCGAGCAGGGCCAGGGCGGCGAAGCCGACCCCGCCCGCCGCGCCGGCCCCGGGGGCCTGGCTGACGTCCCGTCCGGTGGTCTCCCGGACCACCTCGGCCCAGCGGGTCAACCCGGCCTCCAGGACCACCAGGTCCTCGCCGTCGGCGCCCTTCTGCGGCCCGTAGACGGCGGTGGCACCGCGCTGCCCGAGCAGCGGGTTGTCCACGTCGCAGGCCACGACCACCTCGACGCCGGCCAGCTGGTCGGCCAGCGAGCCCGGGTCCAGGCGGTGCAGCCGGCGCAGTGCCGCACCGCCCGGGGGCAGCTCCACCCCGTCGGAGTCCAGCAGGCTGACGCCGAGCGCCTGCACCATGCCGGCGCCGCCGTCGGTGCAGGCGCTGCCGCCCAGGCCCAGCACGATCCGCTTGGCGCCCAGGCCGATGGCCCGGGCGATCAGCTGGCCGACCCCGAAGGAGCCGGCCGCGAGCGGCGCGGTGCGGCCGCCGGGCAGCCGGGCCAGGCCGGAGGCCTGGGCGAGCTCGACCACGGCGAGGTCGCCCTTGAGGGCGATCGCGGCGTCCACCGGGAGTCCGGTGGGGCCGGCCACCTTGGCCGGCACCCGGGTGAAGCCGGCCGCCAGCGCGGCGGCCAGGGTGCCCTCGCCGCCGTCGGCGACGGGCAGTTCGCGCACGTCGAGGTCGGGCAGCACCCGGCGGATGCCGGCCGCCAGGCGGGCGGCGACCTCGGCACCCTCCAGGGTGCCCTTGAACTTGTCGGGAGCTACGACCACATGGCCCTGGGCGGGGGTGGCGGGCATGGTGCGGGCCTCACTTCCGAATCGAACTGATGGTGCGTCAATCCTGCCGGTCGGCGTCCGGGGTGTGGTGCGACCCCCTCTCCGCCGTTCCTCCCGTCCCGCTTCCGACGTACGGGAGGCTCCCCTCGGCGGAGAGGGGGCCGGGCGACGCACAGCGCACGACCGAAGTGCGCGGCGCCGCCGGTTGGTGCGGTCGGCGGGTGGACGGATGAGCCCCAGCCCTCCCCGCCGACCGGGAGTGCCCTCCTGGTGGCGCGGGCACGACCGGACAGGTACACGCCACCAGGAGGAGTCTTCAGCGGAAGGTCACTTGACCTCGCGACCGGCCAGCCGCTCGACACCGCGCAGCAGCGCGGAGTGGTCCAGCGAGCCGTCGCCGTTGGCCCGGGCCGAGGCGACCAGCTGGGCGACGACCGAGCCGAGCGGCAGCGGCGCCTCGACGGCGCGGGCCGCGGTGGTCACGATGCCCATGTCCTTGTGGTGCAGGTCGATCCGGAAGCCCGGGGCGAACTGACGGTCGATCATGTTGGCCTTCTTGCGGTTCAGCACCGTGGAGCCGGCCAGGCCGCCGGCCAGCACGTCGAGCGCCGCCGGCAGGTCCACGCCCGCGTTCTCCAGGAAGACCACGGCCTCGGCCACGGCCTCGATGTTGATCGCCACGATCAGCTGGTTGGCCGCCTTGACGGTCTGCCCCGCGCCGGCCGGGCCGACGTGGATGACCGTGGTGCCCAGCACGTCGAACAGCGGCTTGGCCTCGGCGAAGTCGTCGGCGCCGCCGCCGACCATGATCGACAGCACCGCCTCGACGGCGCCGGCCTCGCCACCGGAGACCGGGGCGTCCAGGGTGCGCACGCCCTTGGCCTTGGCCGCGGCGTCCACCTTGATCGAGGTCTGCGGGGTGATCGAGGACATGTCGATCACCAGGGTGCCGGCGGCGACGTTCTCCAGCACACCGCCCTCGCCCAGGATGACCTGCTCGACGTGCGGGTCGGCCGGGACCATGGTGATCACGACCTCGGCGTCCTTCACCGCGTCGGCGATGCTGGTCGCGCCGTGGCCGCCCTCGGCCACCAGCGCGTCGATGGCCGACTGCTCCAGGTTGAAGCCGGTGACGTGGTGCCCGGCCTTGACCAGGTTGATGGCCATGGGCTTGCCCATGATGCCGAGGCCGATGAAAGCGATCTTGCGGCTCATCTGGTGGTTCCTTAGGGAGAAGAAGCGGGGGCTTGGTGAGGTCAGCCGGCCTGGGCGGCGCGCAGCTCGCGCGGCAGCCACTCGAAGCTGTCGGCGCTGACGCCGGAGGCGGGCTTGTACTCCAGGCCGATCGGGCCGGTGTAGCCGGCCGCGGTGAGCCGGTCGAGCAGGCCGGCCAGGTCGAGCGTGCCGGTGCCCGGCTCGTTGCGACCGGGGAAGTCGGCGATCTGCACGTGGCCGACCTTGTCGGCGTGGGTGTCGATCACGGCTTCCAGGTCCTCGCCGTTGACCGCGAGGTGGTAGAGGTCGAGCAGGAACTTGGCGTTCCCGAGCCCGGTGGCCGCGTTGATCCGGTCCACCACCTCGACGGCGGCGGCCGCGGTGTGCAGCGGGTAGTCCGGCGCGTCGTTGCGGTTCAGCGCCTCGATCAGCAGCACGGCGCCGATCGCGTGCGCGGCCTGGGCGGCGCGGGTCAGGTTCTCCAGGGCCAGCTCGTCCTGCTCGGCCGCCGTGGCGTCCGGCACCCGGTTGCCGTAGATGGCGTTCAGCGCGCCGGCGCCGAGCGACTCGGCCAGCGCCACGGCCACCGGGATGTTCTCCCGGAACCGGTCGCTCTCGGCGGGGACGGAGGCGGTGCCCTTGGCGCCGACCGACAGGTCGTCGAGGAAGTTCAGGCCGGTCAGCCGGACGCCGGCGTCGGAGAACGCCTTGCGCAGCTGGTCGAGCTCGGCCTCGCCGGGGGTGCTCTCGGTACCGAAGGGCCACCAGAGCTCAGCGGCCGTGAAGCCGAGCGCGGCGGCGGCGGCCGGGCGCTCCAGCAGCGGCAGTTCGCTGAACAGGATGGACAGGTTGACAGTGGCGCGCCCCTTGACAGAGGCCCACGCGGAAGCGGCCGTCACGTCGCTCACCCTTCCTCATCTCTTCCACAATGCGGAAGACTGTTTCTGCTTAGTGGAAGCTTGCCATGCGGACCCGAGGAACTGTCAAGGCCTCTGCAACAGTTTGTTGAAGCAACCTCGGGGCAACTCTCCCATCACCCCTGACCAGCCGCTCGATACAGTGAGCGAGTGCGATTGATGGTGGAGTTCACGACAGAACCGTTCGAGCTGGACACCTTCCCGCCCCACGCCGCCGCCGCCCGCCGAGTGGTGGACGAGGCCGGCCTGGAGGTCTCGGTCGGACCCTTCGGCACCAGTGCCGAAGGGGAGGCCGAGCAGGTGCTCACCGCGGTGACCCGACTGCTGCACGACAGCCTGGGGGCCGGCGCCAGCCGGATCTCCTTCCAGGTCAGCGTCGTGCCGACGGAGGAAGGAGGGGATAACCAGTGACCGACGCCCCCGAGCACCCGCTCACCACGGCGATCAAGCCGCTGCTGGACGCCGTCGGCGCGGCCGCGCTCGCGCTCGACGAGGCGAAGCCGGACGACGTCGTCCTGGACTGGGAGGGCGCGCCGGCGGTCGCGATCCGGCTGCCGCACCTGAGCAGTGCGCTGGACCGGCTGCTCGCCGACATGGCCCGCCAGTACGACGGCCGGCCGCTCAACGAGCTGGACCGGCTGGAGAAGCAGCGGGTCGTCGCGCTCCTGGAGGAGCGCGGGGCCTTCACCGTTCGACACGGTGTGGAGACCGTCGCGTCCGCCCTGGGCGTCAGCCGGTTCACGGTGTACAACTACCTGAACCGCCAGACCGACGGACCGAAGTCCGACTGAGTCCGGGGGTTCCGGCCGGTGGGCCGGGACCCGACCGACGCTGCAAAGTCTCGCCGAGCCGGGATCCGGACACACTTGGCGGATCACACACGAATCGGGCCGGTCACCGCCGGCGGTTCGAAACGTAACCACCAAGGCTTCAACAAAGTGTTGACGGCCGGGGGTGGTGGATCTAGCTTGTGCGGGTGGCACCACTCTTCAGGAGGTCCACCCGTGACCAACCACCCCCACGCGTCAGTTGACGCGCCCGGCGCCCTCGCGGCGCTGGCGGCGGCCGAGCCCGCCGCGCTGGAGGAGACGCTCCACGAGGTCTGCTCCAGCCCCCGTTGGGCCGCCGAGGTCGCGGCGGCCCGGCCGTGGTCCGACCGGACCGCCCTGCTGGCCGCCAACGCCGCCGCGATGGCCGCCCTGACCACCGCCGACCTGGCCGACGCGATGGCCGGGCACGCCCGGATCGGCAAGCCCAAGACGGGCGACGCCACCTCGGAGCGCGAGCAGGCCGGCATCCGGGGAGTCGACCAGGCACTCCTCGACGAGCTCGACTCGGCCAACGCCGCCTACGAGGCGAAGTTCGGCCACGTCTTCCTGATCTGCGCCACCGGCCGCACCGCCGGCACCATGCTCGACGCACTGCGCGAGCGGTACCCGAACACCCCGGCCGCCGAGGCCGAGATCGTCCGCGGCGAACTGCGCAAGATCAACGACATCCGTCTCAACAGACTCCTGGACGAGACGAACTGATCTACCGTCAGATCTGACGGATAGTCACACCCAGCCACCAGTAAGGTCACTCGCCATGACTGGCATCTCCACGCACGTGCTCGACACCAGCCTCGGCCGGCCGGCCGAGGGGGTTCCGGTCGAGCTGGCACTCACCACCGAGGGTGGTTGGAAGGTGCTCGGCGCCTCCGCCACGGACTCCGACGGCCGGGCCAAGGACCTGCCGGCCGTGGAGGCGGGCTCGGTCGTCCGGCTGACCTTCGACACTGCCGCGTACTACGCGCGGTCGTCGTCGGAGCCGCCGTTCTTCCCCGAGGTCTCGATCGTCTTCACGGTCGCGCCCGCGCAGCACCACTACCACGTGCCGCTGCTGCTGAACCCCTTCGGATATTCCGTCTACCGCGGAAGCTAGACAGCAAGGAGCCCACGATGGCCCACGTGCTCGGTCAGAACCAGTACGGCAAGGCTGAGAACCGGATCGTCCGGGTCTACCGTGACAGCACCCGTCACGAGGTCAAGGACATGAACGTCTCGGTCTCCCTCCAGGGCGACTTCGAGGACGTCCACCTCACCGGCTCGAACGCCAACTGCCTGCCCACCGACACCACCAAGAACACCGTGTACGCCTTCGCCAAGGAGTACGGGATCGAGTCGGCGGAGGCCTTCGGCATCCTGCTGGCCCGGCACTTCGTGAACGACACGGAGCGCGGCGTGGTGCACAGCGCCCGGATCCGGATCGAGGAGTACACCTGGAACCGGATCAAGACGCCGGACAGCTCCTCGCGCTTCATCGGCGCCGACGAGGTCGGCCACTCCTTCGTGCGGGACGGCGGCGAGGTCCGCACCACCGAGGTGGTGTTCGACGGCACCAAGGTGCAGGTGATCTCCGGCCTCAAGGACCTGATCGTGATGAACACGACCAACTCCGAGTTCTGGGGCTACATCAAGGACAAGTACACCACCCTGCAGGAGGCCTACGACCGGATCCTGGCCACCCAGGTGACGGCCCGTTGGAAGTACTCCTTCACCGGTGAGAACGACGAGGTCCAGCCCAACTGGAACCGCTCCTACCAGCACGTGCGCCGGCACATGCTGGAGGCCTTCGCCGAGACCTACTCCTACTCGCTGCAGCAGACCCTGCACGCGATGGGCACCCGGGTGCTGAACAACCGCGCCGAGGTCGACGAGGTCCGCCTGGAGCTCCCGAACAAGCACCACTTCCTGGTGGACCTGGAGCCGTTCGGCCTCAAGAACGACAACGAGGTCTACTACGCGGCCGACCGCATGTACGGCCTGATCGAGGGCACCGTGCACCGCGAGGGCGTCGTCCCGGTCATCCCGGTCGTCTGACCCGCCGGTCCGCCAGCGCCACCCGAGGGATTCTGCTCCGCCGTCCCGCCCTCGGGCCGCCCTTCACCCAGACGGCGGTGACCCCTGGCCGGACCGCGCGGTCCGACGACCCGTCACTCCTTCCCTGACGCAGAGTCGGACCGCGCAGTCCACTCAACCCCACTCCCTAGGAGAGTCACCATGTCGGTGCAGCCGCCGTCCGCAGACCAGCGGATCGTCATCGAGAACGCCGCCATCGCCACCGTCGACGGGAACGACACCGAGTACGCCCGCGGTCACGTGGTGATCAAGGGCAACCTGATCGAGTCGGTCGGCGACGGCCCGGCCCCCTCCTGGCTCGACAACGTGGTGCGCCGGATCAACGCCGAGGGCCACCTGGTCACCCCCGGCCTGGTCAACACCCACCACCACTTCTACCAGTGGATCACCCGGGGCCTGGCCCAGGACAACATCCTCTTCGACTGGCTGGTCGCGCTGTACCCGACCTGGGCCCGGATCGACGACCAGCTGGTGCACGCCGCCTCGCTGGGCTCGGCCGCCGCGCTGCTCAAGTCCGGCTGCACCACCGCCAGCGACCACCACTACGTCTTCCCCAAGGACGGCGGCGACATCCTGGGCGCCTCGATCGAGGCCGTCCAGCAGCTCGGCCTGCGCTTCACCGCGCTGCGCGGCTCGATGGACCGCAGCAAGAAGGACGGCGGCCTGCCCCCGGACCACGCGGTGGAGACCACCGAGGAGATCCTGATCGCCTCCGAGGCGGCCGTGGACAAGTGGCACGACTCCTCCTTCGGCTCGATGCTGCACGTCGCCATCGCCCCCTGCTCGCCGTTCTCGGTCTCCACCGAACTGATGCGCGAGGCCGCCGTGCTGGCCCGCCGCAAGGGCGTGCGGCTGCACACCCACGGCTCGGAGACGGCCGAGGAGGAGGCGTTCTGCAAGCAGCTCTTCGGCATGGGCCCGACCGACTACTTCGAGTCCACCGGCTGGCTCGGCGAGGACGTGTGGATGGCGCACTGCGTCCACATGAACGACTCCGACATCGCCAAGTTCGCCGAGACCGGCACCGGCGTGGCGCACTGCCCCTCCTCCAACGCCCGCCTGGCCGCCGGCATCGCCCGGGTGCCCGACATGCTGAAGGCCGGCGTCCCGGTCGGCCTGGGCGTGGACGGCACCGCCTCCAACGAGTCCGGCGAGCTCGGCACCGAGCTGCGCAACGCCCTGCTGATCAACCGCCTGCACGGCTCCCCGACCGCGCTCACCGGCCGCCAGGCGCTGCGCCTGGGCACCATGGGCGGCGCCCGGGTGCTCGGCCGGCAGAACGAGATCGGCTCGATCGAGGTCGGCAAGCTGGCCGACCTGGCGCTCTGGAAGGTCGACGGGATCATGCACTCCTCGATCGCCGACCCGGTCGCCGCGCTGACCTTCGGCGCGCTCCCGCCGCTCGCCGCGCTCTTCGTGAACGGCAACGCGGTGGTCGAGAACGACCGGCTGACCACGGTCAACGAGGACCAGATCGCGCTGGCCTGCGCCAAGGCCGCGCGCGACCTGGCCGCGCGCGGCTGAGCCACCGAGCCACTGATCCGTTAGAACCCCCAGACTCCGGGCCGCCCAGGGACGGTGCGTGACCCGGACTCCGCCCGCCCTTCACCGGTGGCGGGCGGACCGCAGCCCCGGACCCACGGCGAGGGTCCGGGGCTGCGGCGTGCCCGGCCCCGGTCAATCGCGGGAACGGGCACGACGTAAGTTAGTGGGTCGAACGTGCACCAAGGGAAAGGCCGGATCCGAATGAGCTCCGTGGGATCGGCGATCCCCTCCGCCCGCCTACCGGCCCGCCCCGGCGGCCTGCGCGGCGCGCTGCGCTCGGCGCCGCGCCACCCGGTGGTCGCCGCGGTGCTGCTGTCCCTGCTGCTGCACCTGGTCTGGGTGCTCTGGCTGGCCAACGACGCGGGCGACCTGTCCGCCCAGTACGCCTGGACCGACTTCGCCAAGCAGCACCCCGAGTCGGCCTACAACCTGTCCTGGTACGGCGGCATGCACACCGCCTCGTACAGCGTGCTCTCGCCGTACCTGATGGGCGCCATCGGCGTGCGCACCACCGGCCTGCTGGCGGGCGTGGCGAGCGCCGCCCTGGCCGCGCAGCTGCTGATCAGGAGCGGGGTGCGCCGGCCGCTGCCGGCGGCCCTGTGGACGGCCTTCGCGCTCTGGTGCGACGTGGCCTCCGGGCGGGTCACCTTCGCCCTCGGGCTGGCCTTCGGGCTGGCCGCGACCCTGCTGGCGTACTGCTACCGGGGTCCGCGGCTGCGCTGGCTGGCGCTGTTCGGGCTGGCCGCGCTGGGCACCATGGGCAGCCCGGTGGTCGGGCTCTTCCTGGAGGTGGTCGGCGCCGGGCTCTTCCTGACCGGCCGTCGGCGGGACGCCTACCCGCTGTTCGCCGCGCCGGCCGTGGTGGTCGGCGGCACCACGCTGCTCTTCCCGTTCAACGGCATGCAGCCGTTCAGCTTCCACAGCACCGTGCCGGTGGTGGCGGCCGCGCTGGCGGCGGTGTACTTCGCGCCGCGCGAGTGGACCGCGCTGCGCCGGGCCGGGCTGGTGTACGCGGTCGGCGTGATGCTGGTCTTCTTCGTCCCCTCGCCGGTGGGCAGCAACGTCGAGCGGCTCAGCCTGCTGTTCGCCGGCACGGCGCTGCTGGCGGTGCTGACCGGCGTGCGGATGGGCCGCCGGCGGGCCGTGGCGGTGCTGGTGGCCTTCCTGGCGGTGGCCGGCTGGCTGACCGGGCGGACCATCGGCGACCTGGTGGTGACCGTGCCGGTGACCCCGCCGGCCCGCGACGGCGGCGCGCTGATCGACGAGCTGAAGTCGCTCGGCGGCGAGCGCACCCGGGTCGAGGTGGTCCCGCTCTCCTCGCACTGGGAGGCCAGCGGGGTGGCGCCGTACGTGAACCTGGCGCGCGGCTGGAACCGGCAGGCGGACACCACCCGCAACCCGCTCTTCTACACCGACCACCTGACGGCGGACCAGTACCACGACTGGCTGCGCGAGTGGGGCGTCGGCTACGTCGCGCTCTCCGACGCCAAGCCGGACGACGCGGCGGTCCAGGAGGCCGAGCTGGTCCGCTCCGGCCAGCCCTACCTGCGCCAGGTCTGGCAGTACGGCAGCTGGACGGTCTACCAGGTGGCCGACCCGACCCCGCTGGCCGACCCGCCGGCCGTGGTGGAGAAGGCCGACGCGGCCTCGCTGACCGTCTCGGTGCCGGCCGCCGGCGAGGTCCGGCTGAAGCTGCCGTACTCCCCCTGGCTGGGCCTGGCCGGGCACACCGACGACCAGCACGGCTGCCTGGCCCAGTCGGGCGACTGGACGGTGCTGCACGCGACCGCCCCGGGCACCTACCAGGTCACCGGGAACTACGGGCTGAACCGGGGCACCCCCTGCCCCACCCCCGCGAAGCAGTAGCGGCAGGACAGCCGAGGGCCCGCCGGACGACAGTGTCCGGCGGGCCCTCGGAGTCTCTACCGCTGTGTCAGACCTTCAGGGTCCGGATCGCGGTCGGCGCGTGGCCGGGCTCGGTGGCCAGCTCCTCGAACTCCTTGACCGCGCTGATGTCCTGGGTCGGGCTCATCGAGATGTTGGTGACCCGCTCCAGGATCGCCTCGACCACGACCGGCACCTGGAACTCGGCGGCCAGCTTCTTGGCCTGCTCGAAGGCGGCGCCGAGCTCGTTCGGGTCGGTGACCCGGATCGCCTTGCAACCCAGGCCCTCGACGACCTTGACGTGGTCCACGCCGTAGACGCCGAGCTCGGGCGAGTTGATGTTCTCGAACTCCAGGTTGACCTGGAAGTTGATGTCCAGGCCGATCTGCGCCTGGCGGATCAGGCCCAGGTAGGCGTTGTTCACCAGCACGTGGACGTAGGGGATCTTGTGCTGGGCGCCGACGGCCAGCTCCTCCAGCATGAACTGGAAGTCGTAGTCGCCGGAGAGCGCGACCACCGGGGTCTCCCGGTCGGCGGTGGCGACGCCGAGCGCGGCCGGGATGGTCCAGCCCAGCGGGCCGGCCTGGCCGCAGTTGATCCAGTGCCGCGGCTTGTAGACGTGCAGCATCTGGGCGCCGGCGATCTGCGAGAGGCCGATCGTGGTGACGTAGCGGGTCTCCGGCCCGAACGCCTTGTTCATCTCCTCGTACACCCGCTGCGGCTTCATCGGGATGTTGTCGAAGTGGGTGCGGCGCTGCAGGGTCGCCTTGCGCTCCTGGGTCTCGGCGACCCAGCCGGCGCGGTCGGGCAGCTGCCCGGCGGCCTTGAGCTCCTTGGCGATCTGGACGAAGAGCTCCAGCGCGGCCTTGGCGTCCGAGGCGATGCCGAAGTCCGGGGCGAAGATCTTGCCGATCTGGGTGGGCTCGATGTCCACGTGGACGAACTTGCGCTCGCCGCGGTAGACGTCCAGCTTGTAGCCGGTGTGGCGGTTGGCCCAGCGGTTGCCGATGCCCAGGACGAAGTCCGAGGCGAGGAAGTTCTCGTTGCCGTAGCGGTGCGAGGTCTGCACGCCGACCATGCCGGCGTTCAGCTCGTGGTCGTCCGCGATGGTGCCCCAGCCCATCAGGGTGGGGATGACCGGGGTGCCGGTCAGCTCGGCGAACTCGACCAGCAGGTCGGCCGCGTCGGCGTTGATGATGCCGCCGCCGGCGACGATCAGCGGGCGCTCGGACTCCAGCAGGAACTTGATCGCCTTCTCGGCCTGGGCCCGGGTGGCGGCCGGCTTGTAGACCGGCAGCGGCTCGTAGGTCTCCGGGTCGAACTCGATCTCGGTCAGCTGGACGTCGATCGGCAGGTCGATGAGGACCGGGCCGGGGCGGCCGGAGCGCATCAGGTGGAAGGCCTGCTGGAAGACGCCGGGGACCTGGGCGGCCTCCAGCACGGTGGTGGCGGCCTTGGTGACCGGGCGGGCGATCGAGGCGATGTCGACGGCCTGGAAGTCCTCGGTGTGCAGCTTGGCGACCGGCGCCTGGCCGGTGATGCACAGGATCGGGATCGAGTCGGCGATCGCCGAGTAGAGGCCGGTGATCATGTCGGTGCCGGCCGGGCCCGAGGTGCCGATGCAGACGCCGATGTTGCCGGCCTTGGTGCGGGTGTAGCCCTCGGCCATGTGGGAGGCGCCCTCGACGTGGCGGGCCAGCGTGTGCCGGATCCCGCCACCCTCCTTGAGCGCCCGGTAGAAGGGGTTGATCGCGGCGCCCGGCACGCCGAACGCGACCTCGACACCTTCGCGCTTGAGGATCTCAACTGCGGCGCGGGCGGCTGTCATTCGAGGCATCGGTCACTCCTGCGTCAACTCGTCTCCCCCATCGTGCTTCCACGATGCGGAATCCTGCTTTTGGGATACGAAATTAAAGTAGGGGGCGGCCCGATGGAGCGTCAAGGCTTCCGAGCTGTGGATTTCAACAACTCGTTGATCCGTATACGCACCCTTCGGATGTGCGAAAGCACCCGTCAACGGCCCTGTTTCCGGGGGCCGTTGGCGGGTGCCGGCGGATCGGTCCTAGAAGCTGCGGCCCAGGGTACCCAGGTAGCGGCGCCAACCGCCGTGCTCGGTGATCTCGCGGTGCACGCCGCGCTCCAGCTCACCGCGGGACAGCAGCATCGAGAAGCAGGCCGAGCCGTCGGCCAGCTCGATGATGCCGAGCTCCAGCTCGCGCGGCTCGCCGGGCAGGATCACGTCGCGCAGCAGCTCCAGGCTCAGCTCGTAGAGCTCGCCCTCGATCACGCTCGCCACGGCCGGGTCCGGCTGCAGGCCCGGGCAGACGTCACCGATCGAGAAGAACCGGTACCCGGGCGCGGTGCGCACCTCGCCGAGGAACGGCGCGTCGCCGAGCTTGGCGTGGAACTCACCGCCGCGCATCGCCTGACCGTTGAAGAACATCCGGACCGTCAATGTGACTCCATCTCAACAGGGGTGCACGGTCCACCGGGGAGTGTTCGCCCCGGCGGACCGTACACAATGGCAGTAAGCGGTCAGCCGAGCAGTGCGTAGCCTGGCAGGGTCAGGAAGTCGGCGAACTCCTCGGCGAGCGCCACCTGCTCGAAGAGCTCGCGCGCCTCGGCCCACCGGCCGGCCGCGAACACCCCGTCGCCCAACTCGGCCCGGACCGTGTCGAGCTCCTCGGCGATCAGCCGCCGGGTCAGCTCCGCGGTGGCCTTCTCGCCGGTGTCGGCGAGCACCACGCCGTTGTGGATCCACTGCCAGATCTGCGAGCGGGAGATCTCGGCGGTGGCGGCGTCCTCCATCATGTTGAAGATGCCGACCGCGCCCAGGCCGCGCAGCCAGGCCTCGCAGTAGCGCAGGCCGACGGCGACGGCGTTCTGCAGGCCGGCCTCGGTGCAGTGGCCGCCGGCGCCCGCGACGTCCAGCAGCTGAGCGGCCGTCACCTGGTCGTCCGAGCCCGGGTTGTCCTTCTGGTTCGGGCGCTCGCCGAGCACCGCGTCGAAGCTGGCGCGGGCGACCGGCACCAGGTCGGGGTGGGCGACCCAGGAGCCGTCGAAGCCGCCGCCGGCCTCCCGGTCCTTGTCCGCCTTGACCTTCTCCAGCGCGGCGGCGTTCACCTCGGGGTCCTTGCGGGAGGGGATGAACGCGGCCATGCCGCCGATCGCGTGCGCGCCGCGCTTGTGGCAGGTCTGCACCAGCAGCCGGGCGTAGGCGGCCATGAAGGGCGAGGTCATGCCGACGCTGTTGCGGTCCGGCAGGATGTAGCGCTCGCCGGCGTCGCGGAAGTTCTTCACGATCGAGAACAGGTAGTCCCACCGGCCGGCGTTCAACCCGGCGGCGTGGTCGCGCAGTTCGTAGAGGATCTCGTCCATCTCGAAGGCGGCCATGATGGTCTCGATCAGCACGGTGGCCCGGATGGTGCCGTGCGGGATGCCGAGCTCGCGCTGGGCGTGGGTGAAGACCTCGTTCCAGAGCCGGGCCTCCAGGTGGCTCTCCGTCTTCGGCAGGTAGAAGTACGGGCCGGAGTTGGGGTCGGACTCGCCCTTGGCCAGCAGCCGGGCCGCGTTGTGGAAGAAGTAGAGGCCGAAGTCGAAGAGGGCACCCGCCACCGGCACGCCGTCCACCAGCAGGTGGTTCTCGTCCAGGTGCCAGCCGCGCGGGCGGACCACCACGGTGGCCAGCTGCTCGGCGGGCTTGAGGGTGTAGGCCTTGCCCTGCTCGGAGGTGAAGTCGATCCGGCCCTCGAAGGCGTCGATCAGGTTGACCTGGCCGGAGACCACGGCGTGCCAGGTGGGCGAGGTGGCGTCCTCGAAGTCGGCGAGCCAGACCTTGGCGCCGGAGTTGAGGGCGTTGATCACCATCTTGCGGTCGGTCGGACCGGTGATCTCCACCCGGCGGTCCTGCAGCGCCCGGGGCGCCGGGGCGACCTTCCAGTCGCCGGCCCGGACCGCGGCGGTCTCGGGGAGGAAGTCGAGGGTGCCGGCCTGGGCGATCTCGGTCCGGCGGGTCTTGCGGCGGGCCAGCAGCTCCTGGCGGCGGCCTTCGAAAGCCCGGTGGAGGCCGATCACGAAGCGGACCGCCTCGGGAGTGAGCACCTCCTCCGCACGGGGGACGCGCGGGCCGGCGACAGTGACGACCGGAGCGGCGACAGTGACGACCGGGTCTGGGCCGACAGCTTCCTGGTCTGCAGCCATGGGCAGGACACTCCTTGGACGGTTGAACCTGTGTAGGGAGCCCCGGTGGAGGCTTCCCTCGTGACGACCCACCTACCGGCCCCCGACTACTGGGCAGGGTCGATTCTGTAAAGTGGAGACTAGTTTCCGCGATACAGAATTTCAACGGTTTGTTGAGCGGATCGCTGGGACTCTACTCCTCCGCCGACAGCAAAGGGAACCGCCAGTGGCCAGTCCTGCCCCCGAACGCGCCAGTGGCAGCGTGCAGTCCGTCGAACGCGCCTTCCAGCTGCTCGAAGCGCTGGCCGACGCCGGTGGAGTCGCCACCCTGAGCGAGCTGTCCGGCAGCTCGGGCCTGCCGATGCCGACCATCCACCGCCTCGTCCGCACCCTGGCCACCCAGGGCTACGTGCGGCAGGACACCGCACGCCGCTACACCCTGGGCCCCCGGCTGATCCGGCTCGGCGAGACCGCCGGCCGGCTGCTCGGCAGCTGGGCCCGACCGTATCTGGCCGAATTGATGGAGGCCACTGGCGAAACCGCCAACCTCGCGGTGCTGGAGGGCGGCGAGGTGGTGTACGTGGGACAGGTGCAGTCGCGCCGCTCGATGCGGATGTTCACCGAGGTGGGCCGCCGGGTGCAGCCGCACTGCACCGGGGTCGGCAAGGCGCTGCTGGCGCAGCTGCCCGAGGACGAGGCGCGCGCCGTGCTCGGCACCCAGCCGCTGCCCGCGCACACCGAGTTCACCGTCACCGACGTGGACCGGCTGTTCGAACAGCTGGCCCACGCCCGCGAGGCGGGCTACGTGGTGGACGACCAGGAGCAGGAGATCGGGGTGCGCTGCATCGCGGTCACGGTGCCGGGTGCGCCGACCCCGACCGCCCTGTCGGTCTCCGGCCCGGAGGCCCGGATCCGCGCGCTGGAGGAGCAGAGCGGCAGCGGGGCGCTGGTCACCGTGATGCAGGGGATCGCCAAACGGCTCGGCGACGTGCTCGCGCCGTGACGCTGCGGTGAAGATCGGTGGCGTAGGGTGACGACATGCATCCGCTGCTCGCCCCTGTGCTCGCCGCCGCCGTGATCGCGGCCGGCCCCGCCGACCTCCGCGTGATCCCGATGAACCCGGATCCCGCACCGGCCGGCGGCATCACCACCGTGCACGCCTTCGTCGCCAACAACGGCCCGAACACGGCCGGCGCGTTCACCATCACGGTGCACGCGCCCGCCGGCGCCCACGTGCAGCAGCCCACCTTCCCGGGCCCGGACCGCTGCACCCTCGATGATGCGGACGTCGAGGTGGTCTGCAGCTTCCCGGCCGGACTCGAAGCGCTGCGCTCGGCCACCGCCCTGGTGCCGCTGCAGCTCGATGACGACGTGTCAGGAGTGCTGCGCGGCGGCCGGGTCACCGTGCGCAGCGCGGAAGACCCGGACCACCGCAACGACAGCGCGCCGTACGAGGTCCGGGTCTCCGAGTAGCGGGTTGACGATCCGTCAGCGGTAGACCCGCACGTAGTCCGCGGCGAACGAGATCGGCGTCGAACCGGTGGGCGCGGGGTGGTACTTGCCCGCGTCCACCGACAGGTTGAGGATCAGGTAGGCCGACCAGTTCGGGCCGACGCCGGTGCCGTCGGAGAAGACCTTGGTCCCGTTGACGTACCAGTCCACCGAGTTGGCGCCGTAGTAGGTGCCGATGGTGACCCACTGGCCGGGCTGCACGCCGGCGGTGTCGGTCAGGTAGTCCTGGCCGAAGTTGACGTGGTTGGTCAGCTCCAGCAGGTTCGGGTTGTCCGGGTGGTACTCGAAGGAGTCGATCTCGCTGCCGCCGGACTGCCAGGTCCACAGGGCCGGCCAGGCGCCCTGCCCGGTGGGCAGCTGCACCCGGGTCTCGGCGTAGTCGCCGGTCTTCACCTTGAAGCCCTCCTTGGAGCCCTCGGTGGTGATCAGACCGGTGGTCCAGGCCTGCTTGCCGTTCTCCAGGGTCTGGCTGCTCGGCTGGGCGGTGAAGGTGGCCGCACCGTTCGCGACGGAGACGTCGGAGGGGCTGAGCCAGTCCAGCTTGTCGTCGTCCGGGTTGTGGTTGCCGTACTTGTAGGCGCTGGTCGTGCCGTTGGTCCAGCGGTTGGCGTCCAGCCCGTTGGAGAAGTCGTCGGACCAGGTGAGCGACTGCCCGGGGATCGGCGAAGCCGAGGCCGGCGCGGGGGCGGGGGCCGGCGCAGGGGTCGGAGCAGGAGTCGGCGCGGGCGTCGGGGCGGGCGTCGGCGCGGGGGCGGGCGCCGGGGCCGCTGCCACGGTGAGGGTCTGCGCGGGCAGGTTGTGCCAGCTGCCGGCCTGGTCCTGCCAGTAGCCGAAGATCGAGTAGGCGCCGGCCGGGAAGCTGCGCGCGCCGGTGGTCAGCACGTGGGCGCCGGAGCAGAGCTGGACGTTGGTCTGCGAGCCGGGGAAGTCGAGGTTGTTGCCCGCCGCGTCCCGTACGCCGACGCCGAGCGCCTTCGCGGTGAAGCAGGAGCCGGCGTGCACGGTCAGCGTGGCGGTCACCGGCGCGTCGGGCGTGGCGGCGCTGGTGGTCAGGCGGTCCTCGGTGACCGTCGGGGTGGTGGTGGTCGGACGCCAGGACCAGCCGGCGGCGTGCGCCTGGCCGACCATCGGGACGGCGAGCAGGCCGAGGGCGCCGGCGAGGACGCCGAGGCGCGCGGTCTTTGCAGCAGGGATCACAGGAGTACCTCGTGGCGACGCCCGCGTGCTATGGGCAGCGGGACGTCACGGGCTGGGCGGCAGGGAAGAGAAGCCCGCTCCCCCCGTATACGGACAGTTCGCAGGCTAAGCAGATCGTGTGATCAACAACAATGTTTAAGCGGTGTCGCAAGGGTCACACCGCACTCCCCCGAACCATTCGGCGAAGCCCGCAAGTCGCCCGCCCACCAGCCAAGTTACGTGGACATGAAGACTTTCCCAGCGTCTTCCCAGGGTCCTCGGCGGACATTCAGACTGCTGCCATGCAGACTCTTCTACGCGCGTTGAAGTCGCGTTCCGCCTCTGTCGTCACCGTCGGCCTGCTGGCCCTGGCCCCCCTCGTCGTCGCCACCGACGCCCACGCCGACGTGAGCGGCAACATCTGTCAGAGCGCCCTGCCCTCGCAGGCCGACGACACCCTGAACGAGATCGCCGACGGCGGCCCGTTCCCGTACTCCCAGGACGGCGTGGTCTTCCAGAACCGCGAGGGCGTGCTGCCCTCGCAGGACTACGGCTACTACCACGAGTACACGGTGGTCACCCCGGGCGCCTCCACCCGCGGCACCCGCCGGATCATCACGGGCGAGGGCGCCCAGGAGGACTACTACACCTCGGACCACTACGCGACGTTCTACCTGATCGACTTCACCTGCTGATCGAGGGCGTTCTGCCCGCGCCAGCGGGCGGCGGCCGCGACCCGGCTGTGCACCTGGAGCTTCGCGTAAGCGTGCTCCAGGTGCTTGTCCACGGTGCGGGCCGAGACCGCCAGCCGCCGGCCGATCTGACGGTCGGTCAACCCCTCGGCCAGCAGGTCGAGCACGGCCGCCTCACGCACCGTCAGTGCCGACCGCAGTGGCACCGGCGGGGGCGCGAGGCGGCCGAGCGCGTGACTGAGCCGGGTGCGCAGCAGCAGCGCGGTCTCCAGGTCGGCGTCCGCGAAGTCGCTCGCCGAGCGGTGCACCACCAGGCAGACGGTGCGCCGGCCGCCCGCCGCCCAGCCCGCCGGGAACGCGGTGGCCAGCTGGTACTCGGCGCCGATCGGGCGCAGCGCCTCGGCGTAGGTGCCCGAGCGGTGGAACTCGGTGCGCGACTGCAGGTCGGAGCGGCGCAGCGGCACGCCGGGGCCGGTGTTGGTGTGCACGAAGAGCGGGTCCGAGCCGGCGTGCCGGTAGAAGGCGGCCAGCGCCTCGGCGTCCAGCAGGTCGCGGGGCAGGTGCACGGGGTGCCGACCGGCCGGGGTGCGCACCGCCCAGGTGAGGCTGTCGCCGGGCAGGGCCCGGAGCAGCAGGGGGTGCAGCACCGGCAGGAGGGTCTCCTCCTCGTCGGCGTCGAGCAGCAGGTCGATCACGGCGCAGATCCGCCGCAACCCGGCCTCCCCGGACGGAGTCACTCTTGGAGCGTGCCCCCGTCGGGGAGGCCGGGTCAAGCCGGGCCCCGACAAACCCGGCACCGGTCGTCCGGCACGATCCGGACGGCCTGGGTGAGGCGGCTAACGGCTGGTCGCGTAGACCCGGTTGACCGGGGTCTCGGCGGCCAGTTTCCAGTGGTGCAGCCCGGCGTCGTCGGCGAGGTGGCGCATCGCGTCCTCGCCCGCGTGGTTGCCCATGGTCTGCGGGCCGTGCTGGGCGACGGCGGAGGGCAGGCAGATCGCGACCGAGGCGGCGGTCAGCGCCCGGCCGACCGGATTGGCGTTGGCGACCGGGTCGGCGGAGGCGTTCGGCTCGACGATCATGCAGCTGCCGCCCTCGGCGAGCGCCTGCTCGGCGTGGTGCAGGGCGCCGCCCGGGTCGCCCATGTCGTGCAGGCAGTCGAAGAAGGTGATCAGGTCGTAGTCGCCGCCCGGGAAGTCCTGGGCGCCGGCCACCTGGAACTCCACCCGGTCGGCGAGGCCCTGTTCGGCGGCGAGGCCGCGGGCCGCCTCGATCGACGGGGCGTGGAAGTCGAAGCCGTGGAACCGCGAGGCCGGGTAGGCCTGCGCCATCAGCATGGTGGACCAGCCGTAGCCGCAGCCCACGTCGGCGACCTGGGCGCCGGCCGCCAGCTTGGCCTCGGTGCCGTTCATCGCCGGGATCCACTCGGGCACCAGGGCGCCGGCGTAGCCGGGGCGGAAGAACTTGGCGGCGCCGGCGAAGAGCGCGCTGCCGTGTTCGCCCCAGCCCACGCCGTCGCCGGTGCGGAAGGCCTCCATCAGCGCGTCCTCGCTCGCGTAGACGGCCTGGAGCATGGTGAACAGGCCGCCGCAGTAGGTGGGTGCGGAGGGGTCGGCGAGCACCGCAGCGTGTTCGTCGGGGAGCAGGTAGCTGTCGGCCGCCGCGTCGTAGTGGACGTACTCGCCGGCCACCTGGGCGGCCAGCCACTCGCGCAGGTAGCGCTCCTGCAGGCCGGTCCGGGCGGCGAGTTGGGCGCTGGTCAGGGGTCCGGCGCCGGCCATCGCGGCGTAGACGCCGAGCCGGTCGCCGAGCGCGGTGCACATGCCCGCCATCGCGGCCCCGCCGTCGGTGACCACCCGTTCCAGGAACTCCATCATCCTGTCCTCGTCGAGGGACACCGTGACCACCTCCTCGTGCTGCTCGTGGTGCTACCACTCCAGCAGAGCGGGCCCGCCCCGGGCCATACGGGATTTCCCGTACGCGGGGGCGGGCCCGCCGATCCTCGTACCGTTCAGGTGTGCTGGAGCACCAGCTCGTCCTTGAGGGACGCCCGGACGTGCTCGCGCAGCTCCGGACCGTCCGTCTCGCCGTGCACCGCGACGGCGTGCGCCACGGCGGCCCGGACCACCTCGTCCGCCTCGCCGGAGAACACCATCGAGCACTCGACCTCGCTGGGGAACTCGCGGCAGTCGATGACCTTGCGCATCTCGACCTCCTTCGCGACCGCGGACCGCGGGGAGCGGCACGCGCGTGTCGCGGAACCATTGTCCCTCCGCGGGGCCGGTCGGATAGCGTGGGTGCCGCACCGATTCCCGTCCCGGACGAAGCGAGGAACACCCCGGCATGACCGAGACCGCCGCCCTGCCCGGCTTCGCCGGCCGGACCTACCTCTTCCAGGTCGACAACGGTGCCGCGTTCCGCAACGCCTACTCGGCGGACGGCCGGCGGCTGCGCTGGGAGGGCCTGGGCGAGTCGGCCGGCCAGTGGGAGGACGTGGCGCTGCACGTGGCCCAGGTCGGCCCGCAGGTGTACTTCGTCAGCTGGACGGAGCAGAGCGGAATCACCGTCAGCCATGTGATGGACCTGGCCGCGTTGACGGTCCGGGTGTTCTGGACCTACGAGGGCGAGGGCGGCCGGGTCGGCGAGCTGCACACCGGCACGCTGGAGCAGCTGGCCTGACCTTCCCTCACCCGGGGCCCCGCAGCGCTGCGCTGCGGGGCCCTCGCGTTACCCGGCCCGGCTCCACAGCTCCAGACCCGCCGTCAGTTCGCGCAGGCAGCGGGCGGCCAGCGCGCCGGGCGAGTCGGGGCCGGTGGTGGCGGCCCCGCTGCCGGCGGCCCAGCTCTCCAGGGCGATCCGGATCGCGGCGGTGGCGGCCGCGGCGGCCAGCCGCAGTTCCAGCGGGTCGGCGGCGGGGCCGAGCCGGGCGGCCAGCACCGGGACCAGCTCGTCCTCGGAGTCCTGGTGCACGGTGCGCCAGACCGGCCGCAGCCCGGGGTCGGTGAGCAGCGCCCGGGTCCAGCGCAGGCCCTCGGCGGCCCGGTCGTCGACCGGGGTGAGTGCGGTGACGGCGGCCCGGGTGAGCGCCTCGGGCACCGGGACGGCCGGGTCCTCGGCCTCGATCAGCGCGAGCCAGCGGCGGCCGCCGGCGGCCAGCAGCGGGGCGACGGCCTCCTCCTTGGTGCGGAAGTACCGGTAGAAGGTGCGCAGTGCCACGCCGGCGGCCCGGGCGATGTCCTCGGCGGTGGTGGCCTCGGCGCCGCGCTCGGCGAACAGCTCGGCCGCGGCGGTGGCGATCTCCAGCTGGGTCGCGGCCCGGCGGCGGTCGGTCAGGGAGGGGCGGTCGGTCATGGGTCAACGCTACGCCGCTTTGGGCCTGAGTGGCACAACGTGCCACACTGGCATGGCACGCCATACGGCTCACCGAACGGAGCAACACCATGCAGCGCTTCACCGACCGACGCGTCCTGATCACCGGCGGCGGCTCCGGCATCGGCCAGGCCACCGTGCACCGGCTGCTGGCCGAGGGCGGCCGGGTGGTCGCGGTGGACGTCAACCAGGCCGGCCTGGCCGCCACCGCCGAGCGGGCCGCCGCCGACGGCACCGCGGAGCGCCTCACCGCCGCCGTGCTCGACATCTCCGACGAGGCCTCGGTGGTGGCCGGCGTCGCCGCCGCCGTCGAGGCCCTGGGCGGCCTGGACGTGCTGGTCAACGCGGCCGGCATCCTGCGCTCCTCGCACACCCACGAGACCACGCTGGACTTCTGGAACACCCTGCTCAAGGTGAACCTGACCGGCACCTTCCTGATGACCCGGGAGGCGCTGCCCGCGCTGCTGGAGCGGCCGGGCTCCGTGGTGGTCAACTTCAGCTCCACCTCGGCGAGCTTCGCCCACCCGTACATGGCCGCCTACGCGGCCACCAAGGGCGGCATCCAGTCCTTCACCCACGCGATCGCCCAGGAGTACAGCAAGCAGGGCCTGCGCGCGGTCTGCGTCGCCCCCGGCAGCATCGCCAGCGGCATGACCAGCAACCCGGGCCTGCCCGCCGACGCCGACTTCTCGCTGCTGGGCAAGCTCGCCCCGGCGCTCGGCCAGGGCTTCGCCGGCCCGGAGACGGTGGCCGGCGTGATCGCCATGCTGGCCAGCGACGACGGCGCCTTCGTCACCGGCACCGAGCTGCGGATCGACGGCGGCACCCACATGTGAGGCCGCCCGGCCCCGACTACCGCCGCGAGAGCTCCCACTCGCGGCGGTAGTCGGCGAAGATCTCCCGCAGGTGGTGGCCGATCTTCAGGTAGTCCAGCGAGTCCAGGTTGGCCAGCGACACCCGGACCGACCACTGCGGCCCGTCGAAGCCGCCGCCGTTGAGCAGCACCACGCCGGTCTGCTCGGCCAGCCGGAACAGCGGCTCGGTGGGCTCGTAGGTCTTCTCCAGGAACTCGGCGAACTCCCTGCCCGAGGTCCGCTCGGCCTCGGCCAGCAGGTCGAGCTCGATGTAGTAGCCGGCCCGCTGCGGGTCGTCGGCGATCTTCATCCCGGAGCCCTCCAGCAGCAGCCCGAGCCGCTCCTGGACGATCGACCGGATCAGCGCCTTGTAGGCCTGGCCGGCCGGCAGCAGCGCGAAGAGCGAGAACAGGGTCAGCTGCACCTGCTGCGGCAGGCTCAGCCCGGCGGTGTGGTTGAGCGCCACCTGGCGGGAGTCGGCGACCAGCCGGTCGATGAACTTGATCCCGGCCGGCTCCAGCGAGAGCGTGCCGTAGCGCTTGGCCAGCCGCCGCTGCTCCACCTCGGGCAGCGCGGCCAGCCGGTCGTCCAGCACGTTGTCGGCGTTCAGCCCGATCAGGCCGAGCCGGTGGCCGGTGGCGCCGTAGTGCTTGGAGTACGAGTACACCAGCAGGGTGTTGCGGGGCAGTTCGGCGGCGATGGTGCGGAAGCCCTCGACGAAGGTGCCGTAGACGTCGTCGGTGACGATCAGCAGGTTGGGGTTACTCGTCGCCACGATCCCCTTGATCTGCTCGACCACCCGGTCGGCGAGCGCCAGCGAGGGCGGGTTGGACGGGTTCACCAGGCAGACCAGCTTGACCGTGGGGTCGGCCAGCTTGGCCACCTGCTCCTCGGGGTAGCGCCACTGCCGCACCCCGGTCTCGGCGAACAGGTCCGCCTCGACGGTGACCACGTCGAACTCGTAGTCCTCCAGCTCCGGGATCTCGATGTACGGGGTGAAGACCGGCACCATCAGGGCGATCCGGTCGCCCTTGTGCAGCAGCCCGTTCTTCATCAGCGTGTCGAAGACGTAGCACATCGCCGCCGTGCCGCCCTCGGTGGCGAACAGGTCCAGGGTGCCGGCCGGCGGGCGCCCCGCCATCAGCTCCTCCTCCAGGTAGCCCCGGGCCACCTGCTCGACGTGCGGCAGGATCCGCCCCGGCACCGGGTAGTTGTCGCCCACCACCGCGTCGGCCAGCTCGTGCAGCCAGGCCTCCCGGTCGAAGCCGAACCGGTCGGCGGCCAGCTCCACGCACTCCTTCAGCAGCTCGATGCCCGGCAGCGCCGGGTGGCTGCGCACGAAGGCGTCGAAGCGCGCGGCGATGCCCTGCTGCTCCGGCATCCCGCCGAGGTTGTCCGCCGTCCACACCCGGCGGCTCTCGGACAGGCCGAAGTACCCCAGCGCGTAGAAGGCCTCGCGCGGGCCGGTGGCGATCCAGTTCGGGTTGCCGCGGCCGGCGTTGAGCATGTGCGAGGTGGACTTGCCCTGCTGGCCCGGCCGGTCCGCCTGGTGGTGCTCGGCGAGCCGGATGAACTCGCCCTTCAGCTCGAACGGGCTCAACCGGGCCAGCCGGTGGATGTCTTCGCGACTGATCGTGGGCCTGGTCATGGGGTGCGCTCCGAGAGGTCAGCCGAGGAGCGCGACGATGATCGCGCCCCAGATGGTCAGCAGGACGTTGCCCGCCGCGTACGGGATGGTGTAGCCGAGGGTCGGGATCTGGCTGCGGGAGGCCTCGTTGATCGCGCCGATCGCGGCCGTGGTGGTCTGGGCCCCGGCCACCACGCCCATCAGGATCGGTGTGCGGATCCGGAACACGTAGCGGCCGACCAGGATGCCGACCAGCAGCGGCAGCACGGTGGCCACCGCACCCCACAGCAGCAGGCCCCAACCCGCCTGGGAGAGACCGCTGGTGAAGCCCGGCCCGGCGTTGATGCCGACGATCGTGACGAACGCGCAGAGCCCGAAGGTGTCCATGAACCACTGGGCGCCCGGCGGCACGTTGCCGTAGGTCGGGTACCTGCCGCGGATCCAGCCGAACACCAGGCCCATGATCAGCGCGCCGCCGGAGGTCGAGAGGCTGATCGGCACGCCGCCGGCGTGCAGCGCGGGGATGCCGATGCAGCCGCCCAGGAAGATGCCCAGGCCCACCCAGGTCATGTCGGTGGCGAAGCTGGTCGGCACCGGCTTGCCGATCGCCCGCCCGGCCGGGTCCACCAGCCGCTGCGGGCCGGTCAGCACCAGGGTGTCACCGCGCTCCAGCCTGGTGGAGAGCCGGTACGGGAACTGCGCGCCGGAGCGGTACACCTTGTCGACGTACACGCCCACCATGAAGGGCTCGCGGCGCAGTTCGGCGATGGTCCGGCCGAGTTGCGCCCGCTCCGAGACCACCACGTGCAGCGACTCGGTGCGGTAGCCGAGCAGCCCCGCGTCGTCGGCCTCCGGGCCGATCCGCCGGGCCGGGTCGAAGTCCACCAGGTCGTGCCGCAGGGCGCTGACCGCGAGGACGTCGCCGCGCTCGATCACCGTGGTCTGACTGTGCGCCAGGATCCGCCCCTCCCGGCGCACCGAGGTGATGTAGATCCGCCGACCGAGCTGCTGCTCGCGTGCCTCGAAGTCGTCGATGGTGCTCCCGACCAGGCCGTTGACGGCGGTGAAGGCGCGCAGCACCACCTCGTAGTAGCCCTCGCCGAGGTCCGGGTCGCTCTCCGGTGCGTCCAGCTCGGCGGCCAGCGCGCGGGAGTCCGCGGCCAGGTCGCTCTTCAGCCAGCGCGGCGCGAGGTTGGCCAGCAGGATCGCGCACAGGATGGTGCCGAGCGGGTAGGTGACGGCATATCCGATCGCCACCAGGTTCTGCTGGGCGGTGATCTGGTCGCCCGTCAGCCCGTGGATGTTGGCGATCGCGTCCTGCGCCACGCCGATCACCGCGGACTGGGTGAGCGCGCCGCCCAGCAGGCCGGCGCCCAGGCCCGGCCCGTAGCCGAGCAGTTTCGCGAAGCCGTAGCAGACGCCCAGGCCGGTGACGCAGACCGCGACCGCCACCCCGACCTGCGGCAGGCCGTCCTTCTTCAGGCCGCGGAAGAACTGCGGGCCGACCTTGTAGCCTAGGGCGAACAGGAACATGATGAAGAACACCGACTTGACGGTGCCGTTGATCTGCACGTCGGTGACCCACCCGGTGAACAGCCCCGCGACCAGGCAGCCGGTGACGGCACCCAGCCCGATCGCCTTGTAGTGCAGCTTGCCGGCGAAGAAGCCGATCGCGATGGTCAGGAAGATCAGCAGCTCGGGGTAGGGCTTGAAGACGTGGTCGGTGAACCAGTTCACGGGTGCGCCTCTCAGGAGCCGAGCACGCCGACCAGGATCGGCCCGGTCAGCGGCAGCAGGAAGTTGGAGAGGGTGTAGGTGATGGTGTAGCCGAGCATCGGCACGCTGCTCTGCGCCACGTTGGTGATCGAGGTGATCGCCGGGGTACTGCACTGCTGGCCGGCGATCGCGCCGATCAGCACCGGCGGGTCGATCTTCAGCAGCTTGCGGCCGACGAACAGTGAGACGAACGCCGGCACCAGCACCATCAGGATCCCGGCGGACGGCAGCAGCACCGGGTACTTGCGCAGCAGCGCGCCCGCGTCCGGACCGGCGGCCAGGCCGGTGACGGCGATGAAGATCGACAGGCCGAGGTCCTTCATGGTCTGCGCGGCCACCGGCGGGTAGGCGCCGAAGGTCGGGTGCTGGGCCCGCAGCCAGCCGAAGAACAGGCCGGAGACCAGGCAGCCGCCGCCGGTGCCCAGGGCCAGCGCGGCGCCGCCCGCGTGCACCGTGATCATGCCGATCAGCACGCCGATGCAGATGCCGAGGCTGATGTAGATGTAGTCGGTGGCGTCCGACTTCACCGTGGCCCCGATCCAGGAGGCGAACTTCTCCACCCGGCTGCGCGCGCCGACGACGGTGATGGTGTCGCCCTGGTGCAGTTCGGTCTCGCCGAGCGCGGGCAGGTGGTGGTCCACCCGCTGGATGTCGGTCAGGTAGACCCCGCCGGTGTACTGCCCGTCCATCCCGCGCACCTGGTCGAGCGAGTTGCCCGCGACGGTCTTGTTGGTGACCACGACCTGACGCACCGCCAGCGGGCTGTCCAGCCCCGGCACCCCGGGGGTCTCCGGGCCGAGCTCGTGGCCGGCGTCCAGCACCGCGGCCCGCCGCCCGACCACCAGCACCTGGTCGCCGCGGCGCAGCCGGAGCCGGGGCTCGACGGTCAGCACCCGGCCCGCGCGCTGGACGCCCTCGATGGTGACCAGGTCGGCCCGGACCCCCTCGAACTCGCCGACCGTGCTGCCCTCGCCCTGCGAGACCAGGTAGGTGCGGCCGACCAGGGCGGGCAGCGCGGCCTCCTCGTCGGCGGCCAGCCCGGCGTCGGCGCCGCGCATCTTCTCCCACAGCGCCCGGGAGGCGTCGGCCAGGTTGATCCGCAGCAGCATCGGGAAGACCTGGCTGGTCAGCAGCACGATCGAGATCAGGCCGAAGAGGTAGCAGACCGAGTAGGCGGTGGCCACGTGGTTCTGCGCCTCGACGACCTGGTCGTGGGTCAGCCCGCTCAGCTTGCCGATCGCGTCCTGCGCGGTGCCGACCACGGCGGACTCGGTGGCGGCGCCGGCCAGGATCCCGGAGGCGGTGCCGACGTCCAGGTTGAAGCCCTTGGCGAAGCCGTAGGCCAGGCCGAGCACCAGCGCCACCTCGATCAGGCAGAGCACGCCGAACCGCAGGCCCTTGGCGTTCAGGTTGGCGACGAACTGCGGGCCGGCGATGTAGCCCAGCGAGAAGATGAACAGGGCGAAGGCGACGTTCTTGACGTCGCTGTTCACCGAGACGTGCTGGGTGCCGATCAGCATCGAGACGATCAGCGTGCCGCAGATCCCGCCCAGGGTGATCCGGCCGACCCGCAGCTTGCCGACCAGGTAGCCGAGGCCCAGGCAGGCGAAGAGCGCGAGGACCGGGTTCTCCTTCAGCAGGTTCACCGGGCGATTACATCGTGTTTATGACGTTCTGTCCGTTATGACACTCCGTCATGACACGCTGCACCCGCACCGAGCCGCTCCGCTCAGTGCCAGTCCACCCCGAAGGCGCGGGCCGGGTTGCGGCGCAGGATCAGCTCGACCGCCTCCTCGCCCAGCGCGGCGGCCAGGCGCGGGCGCAGGCCGGTGAGCAGGAACGGCATGCCGGGCCCGTCCGCCGCGGACCGGGCGGCCGCCGTCGTGGTGTCGCCGCCGAGCAGCAACTGGCCCGCGTGGCCGGCCTCGACCAGGTCGACCAGCGTGCCGAGCAGCCGCCAGTCGGTGGCCGCATTCGCCCGGGACGGGCCGTCGAAGGCCAGGAAGGCACCGCTGCGGGCGAGCTCACGGTGCATCGCCGGATCCGGGAAGCGGTTCAGGTGGCCCAGCAGCACCCGGTGCGGCGGCACCCCCAGGCGACCGCAGAGCAGCTCCAGCACCTGGTCGGCGGCACTGCCCAGCTCGTGGTGGATGCCGATCGGCGCGCCGGTCGCGTGGTGCGCGGCGGCGGCCGCCGCCATGGTGCGCCGGGCGTGCCCGTCCAGGCCGTGGAAGCCGCCGGCCACCTTGATCAGGCCGGCCCGCGGGCCGTCCGGGCCGATGCCCTCGGTCAGCTCGGCGGTGAACAGCTCGGCCCAGCGCTCCGGGTCGGGCAGCTCGTCGTAGTGCGCGGCCCGGTGTAGTCCGGTCGCCGCGACCAGGTGCACCCCCGCGGCGGCGGAGAGCGCGGGCAGCTCGGCGGCCCGGCGGTTCAGGCCGTGCGGCGTCCACTGCACCACCGCCCCGCCGCCGGCCGCGCGGAAGGCGGCCAGCTCGGCGGCGGCGGCCGGCACGTCGTCCAGCTCCTGGCCGGGCAGCAGGCGGCTGGCGAAGAAGAGGTGGTCGTGGGCGTCGCAGACGCCCAGCTCGGCCGGGTCCAGGTCGCCGAGCACGGTGCGGACGGCGGGGCTCATCGCCCCTCCTCCTGGGATTCGCCGTCCAGCGCCTCGAAGGTGGCGGCGGCCACCCGGAGTGCGGCCAGCGCCTTCGGCGTGCCGATGTACGGCGCCAGGTGGACGAAGACCTCCACCACCTGCTCGCGGCTCAGCCCGACCCGCAGGCTGCTGCGGATGTGCCCGCTGAGCTGCGGGTCGACCCCGCCCAGGGTGGCCAGCGTGGCCAGGTTGGCCAGCTGACGGTCCTTCGGCTCCAGGCCGGGCCGCTGGTAGGTGCCGCCGAACAGGCTGGTGACGATCCAGTCCGCGAAGCCCGGGGCGATCCGCTCCAGGCCGGGCAGGGCGGCCAGTTGAGTGGCGCGGTCCTGGTAGTCGTCCAGCGCGCGGTAACCGGCTTCGCGGTCCACGGTGGCCGGGGCGAGGCCCAGCCCGTTCGTCATCTCCACTGCTCCCCCTAGGTGTTTCGACTGCTCAACTGCTCGACTGCTCAACTACTCGGGCTGCTCGGCCAGCTGGCCGAGCAGCAGTGCCAGCGCCCCGCGCACGGCCTGGTGGAACGGCTCCGCGGAGTCGGCCGCCCGAGCGAGCACGTAGCCACCCTGGATCACGGCCACCAGGGCCTGGGCCAGCTCGGCGGCCGGCGCGCCCGGGCGGAACTCCCCGCTCGCCCGGCCCTCCTCGATCAGCCCGGCCAGCCGCGCGACCAGCCAGTCGAAGGTCTCCTCGACCGGGGCCCGCAGCTCGGGCTCGGCCACCACCTCGGGATCCTGCGCCATCCGCCCGATCCGGCAGCCTCGCAGCACCTCGCGCTCGCGGCCGAGGCAGGCCGCGATCCGCTCGTAGACGCTGCCGGGCCCGCCGAGCGTGCGCTCGTTCAGCGCCCGCATCTCCTCGGCGCTGCGGCGCAGCGCGGCGGCGGCCAGGTCGGGCTTGCCCTGGAAGTGGTGGTACATGCTGCCCTGG
The DNA here is from genome assembly GCF_007829815.1 of Kitasatospora viridis. Classification (NCBI taxonomy): domain Bacteria; kingdom Bacillati; phylum Actinomycetota; class Actinomycetes; order Kitasatosporales; family Streptomycetaceae; genus Kitasatospora; species Kitasatospora viridis. The sequence goes on from NZ_VIWT01000001.1 coordinate 323,971, forward strand.
CCGACTCCGGCCCGCTGCTGGATCGCCTTGGGGCTGGTGCCGACGTAGCCGCGTTCCCAGAGGAGTTCCTGGGTGCTCTCGATGAGCCGGTCACTGGCGTTCATGCGAGCACTGTACATACCGGTAGGTACAGCGGTCCAGTCGGCGGGCCACGGAGCGGATCGAGGAGCGGATCACGGAGCGGATCACGGAGCGGATCTGCGGATTGCCAGCGGTAGCCATGTGCATGTCGGGGACGGTTCATGAGGATCACGGCCAGCCTCTGGACAGAACGGGCATGGGGCGCAATAGTGACCACGGAATAGTTGAATCTTCACGAGTTGTTGTCCGGGGCGGCACATCAGTACCACCGAAGGGAGTCCGTCACCGTGACCACCCGCACCCCGGCCGACCGGTACGACCAGGCCGCGGAGTACGCCCGGGCCCAGCTGCACTTCGACAGCAAGGCCTACGCGGACGCCGCCCGGATCCTCCAGCCGCTGGTCGCCGCCGAGCCCGGACAACTCGCCGCCCGCCTCCTGCTGGCCCGCAGCTACTACCACTCGGCCCAGCTGGAGCGCGCCGCCGCGGAGCTGCGCCAGGTCCTCGACCAGGACCCGGCGGAGAGCTACGCGCACCTGATGCTCGGCCGCACCCTGGAACGCCAGGGCCGCGCCGACGAGGCCCGCCCGCACCTGCGGCTGGCCGCGGCGATGAACGACGCGTTCGCCTGAGCGCGGACGCGCCCTCACGGACCGCCACCCGCCCGCACCCCCACGCGGGCGGGCGGCACCGATTTCCTGAGCAAGTGTCAAATCCCGGTCGAGCGTCAAATCCCGGTCAAGGTGCGCAGCGCGAGGAACCCGATCACCGCGCCGGAGAGCAACGCCGTGCCCAGCCGACCGCGCTCACCGGTCAGCGCGCGGCCGAGCAGCACCCCGCCGCCCGCCAGTAGCAACTGCCAGCCGGCCGAGGCCAGGAAGGCGGCCGGCACGAAGAGCGGGCCCGCCTGCTGCCGGGCCCGCCCGCCGAGCACCAGGGCGAGGAAGTACAGCACCGTGGCCGGGTTGAGCAGGGTCAGCCCGAGCAGCCCCGCGTAGGCGCGGGCCGGCGAGGCGGGCAGCGCCGGGCCGGCCGCCCCGGTGCGGGGGCGCAGCGCGCCCAGCACCGTGCGGGCCGCGATCCCGAGCAGCACCGCGGCGGCCAGGATCCGCAGCGGGGTGGCCAGCGGTGCCAGCGCCCGGGCCGCCGGTTGGCCGCCGAGCACCGCGACCGCCGCGTACGCCCCGTCGGCCGTCGCCACCCCCAAGGCCGCCGCAGCGCCCAGCCGCCAGCCGCCGCGCGCGGCGAGGCCGGCCAGCAGCACGCCGATCGGGCCCACCGGCACCGCGATGCCGAAGCCGGCCAGCAGGCCGGCGAGGAGCCCGGCGGTCATCCGCGTGGCGGTCGCAGGGGGCCTGGCCGACCCGCGACCCGCTGTCGGCCGCCGGTGGTGGTGGCGGTGACGTGGGCGCTCCACCCGGCCGGAGGCTGCGGGAGGGCTGTGGTGACGGCGAGTTCGGACATGCCGGGCAGTCTGGCCCGTCACCCGCACCCCGCGCACCGGGTTTTCGGCGCGCCCGCATACCGTGACGAGTGATCAACTCCTGCTCACCTGACGTCTCGTCCGGACAGTTGCTCGTCCGGACGGCTGGGAGGGACCACCATGCACGTCTTCCTCGCCGGGGGCACCGGTGCCGTCGGCCGCCTGCTGCTGCCGCTGCTGCTCGACGCGGGCCACCGGGTCACCGCCGCCTCCCGGACCGGGGCGGGCGCCGAGCGGCTGCGCGCCGCCGGCGCCACGCCGGTGCTGCTGGACGTGTTCGACCGGGCGGCCGTCGAGGCCGCCGTCCGCGCGGCCGCGCCCGAGGCGGTGCTGCACCAGCTGACCGCGCTCGCCGACTACGACCTGGCCGCCAACGCCCGGATCCGCCGCGAGGGCACCCGCAACCTGGTGGACGCGGCCAAGGCGGCCGGGGTGCGGCGGATCGTCGCGCAGTCGATCGCCTGGGCCTACCAGGGCGGGCCGGCGCCCGCCGACGAGACCGTGCCGCTCGACCCCGGCACCGCCGAGCCGCGCGCCACCACCGTCGGCTCGGTGGGCGCACTGGAGCAGGCCGTGGCCGAGCTCCCCGAGTCGGTGGTGCTGCGCTACGGCATGCTCTACGGCCCCGGCACCTGGTACTCCCCCGACGGTCTGATGGCCGAGCGGCTCGGGCGGGGCGAGTTGGCCACCGGCCCCGCCGTCACCTCCTTCCTGCACGTCGCGGACGCCGCGCGGGCCGCCCTGGCCGCGCTGGAGTGGCCGAGCGGCCCGGTCAACGTGGTGGACGACGAGCCGGCCGCCGCCACCGAGTGGGTCCCGGCGCTGGCCGCCGCGCTCGGACGGCCCGCGCCCACGGCCGTGCTGACCGAGCGTCAGCCCTGGGAGCGCGGCGCGGACAACGCGCGGGCCCGCAAGGAGTTCGGCTGGCAGCCGCTGCACGCCTCCTGGCGCACCGGGTTCGCCGCGCTCGGTTCCTGAGGGCGCGCCGGGGGTTCTCCCCACCCCGGGTACGCCCGGCAGCTCCATCGTTCGGGGAGCGCCGCGCTGGAAGTGTTGGGGGCACCGGGAGGCTCCCGGGAGCGCAACCGAACGAGGGAAGACTCCGATGACGAACCCGCAGTCGCGCCGCCGCACCACCCACCGGCTCGCCGCCACCGCCGCCCTGCTCTGCCTGTCCGCGGTGGCCGGCACCGCCACCGCGACGGCGGCCGACCTCGGCGCCGGCCGGGCCGGGCGCGGCACCGTGGTCTCGGTCACGCCGCTGGCCTCGCTGGACGCCCAGCAGGCCACCGCCTACGTCCAGGGCATCGGCTTCGCGACCCCGGCCGAACGCGGCGGGGTCGAGCTGGAGCGGGTGGTCTACCGGACCGTCACCCCCGAGGGCCGGCCGACCACCGCGAGCGGGCTGGTGGCGCTCCCCCGCGATCCGGGGCCGCGCCCCCTGGCCACCGTCGAGTACACGCACGGCACCATGGCCTACCGGGGCGAAGCCCCGTCGGTGGCCGACGGCCCGGACCGGGCGGCGGCGGTGATGTTCGCCGGGGACGGCTTCGCCGCGGTGGCACCGGACTACCTGGGCCTGGGCGTCGGGCCCGGCACACACCCCTACCTGGACGTGCGCTCGGAGACCACGGCCTCGGTCGACCTGCTGACCGCGGCCCGCACGGTGGAGGCCCGGCACGGGGTGCGCGCCGACGGCCGGGTCCTGGTGACCGGCTTCTCCGAGGGCGGGGCGGCCGCGATGGGCGTGGGGCGGGCACTGCAGGAGGGCCGGGTTCCCGGGTACCGGCTGACGGCGCTGGCTCCCGTATGGGGGCACCTCCCGGCCGAAGGCTGGGGGAGGGCCGTACGACCTGGCGGGCAGTGAGCTGCCGGCCGCCCTGGACGGTCAACTGCTGGGCTCGCACGCCGCGTTCTACGCCGCCGATCTGGTGGTCGCCTGGAACCGGCTGCACCCGCTCTACGCCTCGCCGGCCGAGGCCTTCCAGGCGCCCTACGACCGCACCGTCACCGCCCTGTTCGACGGGGAGCACACCGACGAGCAGGTGGCCGCCGCCCTCCCGGACAGCCTGCAGCAGCTCTTCACCCCGGCCTTCCTCCAGCAACTGACCCACCCGACCGGCGAGTTCGCCCGGATGTTCCGGTCGGCGGACAGCGTCTGCCAGTGGGCCCCGCAGGCCCCGGTCCGGCTCTACGACGCGGACGGCGACCAGGACGTGGCACCCGCCAACACCCGCAGCTGCCAGGCCGAGTTGGCAACCGAAGGGGTGAACGCGCCGGTGGTGGACGCGGGTGTCACCGACCACAACGGATCGGCACTCGCCTCCTACCCCGTGATCCGCAGCTGGTTCGACACCCTCGCCGCGCGCTGACCACGCGTCAGGAGGCGGTCGGCTCGATCTCCCCCGCGAAGACGATGACCTGGTCGATGAGGCTGCGCCGCAGATGCACGACGTCCGTTCCCGCCAGGCGGGGGCCGCCGTCCGGCGTGGTGAAGGCCCACTGGTACCGGGCCCACTCGTCAGGCATGTCCACCGCCGAGCAGCGCGCCATCATGCCGGGTCCCGCCGGGTGGTGCCGGATGTCCAGCACGAACCGCTCGACCGCCGCGATCCCTTCGCTGCGGCCCAACGGCCCCCAGAAGACCACGTCCGAGGTCAGGGCCCGGGAGAGCAGGGCAGCCACATAGCTGTCGTCCGAGGCGTTGAACGCGGAGATGAAGGTGTCGATCGCGGAGCGTGCCGTCTCTTCCTGCATGCTCCAGTAATACCAGCCGTTGCGCGTGCGCTCGTCCCGCGAGCCGCCTTCCGATCGGGGTTGACCGTCCCGGTCACGGCGCTAGGCGGCCTGACGGACCGCCACGGCGCTGCGCGGCGTCCAGTCGGCGGGCAGGTCGCGCATCAGGAAGACGCTGTCCAGGGTGGCACTGCCGAGCTCGAAGCGGTGCGGGTCGTCGAAGTAGGAGGACTCGGCCGAGTCGACCCGGCAGGGCGTCATCTCCCAGCTTTTGGTGCGCAGTTCGACCACGTCGAGGTGGCCGGAGCCGGGCCGGGCGGGCTCCGAGAGGCCGTGCGCGCCGGTGCGGAAGAAGGCGGCCGCCTCGGCCATGTCGGCGAACAGCCGGCTGTCGCGCAGCTCGTCCGCCACGGTGGCGGTGACCGAGGTGCGGACCTCGCCGTCCCGACTGGCGTAGGAGAGGCTGAACCGCTGCGCCGTCTCCTCGATGCGGAAGCGGGCCAGGCCGTGCGGCCCCGGGAAGAGCCGGCCGCCGGCCAGCGCGGCGAGCCGGGAGCCGGTGTCCCGGCGCGGGATGTAGACGCCGGTCCGGACGCCGTCCGGCCCGTCCCACTCGACGGCGATCCGGTGCGCCGCGCCCTCGACCCGCAGGCCGGCGCCGCGCGGCGCCCAGCTCGGGCGCACCCCGCCGAGCCGGATCAGGCAGACCCCGCCGAGCGCCCAGCCGCTCTGCGTGAGCTTCGGGCGCAGCGGCGTCGGCAGCACCCGTGCGGCGGCGGTCGGATCGACCCGGTAGTTGACCAGCAGCCGGCGTTCCACCGTACTGGCCATGGTGCCCATCGTGCTTTGAAGCATGGTGCCCTGAAGCATCGTCAGTCCCCCTCGGACTCCTCGACCGGGCGCCACCTGGTGTGGCGCAACACGATCTGCTCCGGGCAGACGGCGCTGAGGAACCGGCCGACGCAGACCGCCAGCCGGTCCTCCACGAGTCCGTAGAGGATCCGGTTGGCGTCGCGCCGCTCGGTCACCAGCCCGGCCTCCTTGAGCACCTTGAGGTGCCGGGAGACCGAGGGCCCGCTGATGGTGAACCGGGCCGCGATCTGCCCGGCCGCCAACTCCCCCTCCCTGAGGTCCTCAAGGATCTGCCGCCGGGTCGGGTCGGCGAGCGCGCGGAAGACGCTCGCCTCGTCGTCTGCCTGAGCCATGCTTAGGAATTTAGCACTGGAGCTAAGAACCTAAAAGGGGGTCAGCGAGGGCCGGCGGCAGAGCTTCAGGCGCCCACGTACTCGGCCAGGTGCTCCCCCGTCAGGGTGGACCGGGCGGCGACCAGCTCGGTCGGCGTCCCCTCGAAGACCACCCGCCCGCCGTCGTGGCCCGCCCCGGGCCCGAGGTCGATGATCCAGTCGGCGTGCGCCATCACCGCCTGGTGGTGCTCGATCACGATCACCGACTTGCCGGAGTCCACCAACCGGTCGAGCAGGCCCAGCAGTTGCTCGACGTCCGCGAGGTGCAGGCCGGTGGTCGGCTCGTCCAGGATGTAGACGCCGCCATGCTCCGCCAACTGCGCCGCCAGCTTGAGCCGCTGGCGCTCGCCACCGGAGAGCGTGGTGAGCGGCTGGCCGATCCGCAGGTAGCCGAGGCCGACGTCGACCAGCCGCCGCAGGATCTTGTGCGCGGCCGGTGTGCGGGCCTCCCCGTCGCCGAAGAACTCCTCCGCCTCGGCCACCGACATGGCCAGCACCTCGCTGATGTCCCGGCCGCCCAGGTGGTGCACCAGCACGTCCGCCCGGAACCGCTTGCCCTCGCACTCCACGCAGACCGTCGCCACCCCGGCCATCATCGCCAGGTCGGTGTAGATCACCCCGGCACCGTTGCAGGCCGGGCAGGCGCCCTCGGAGTTGGCGCTGAACAGCGCCGGCTTCACGCCGTTGGCCTTGGCGAAGGCCTTGCGGATCGGGTCCAGCAGCCCCGAGTAGGTGGCCGGGTTGCTGCGCCGGGAACCGCGGATCGGGCTCTGGTCGATCGACACCACCGGGCCGCCCGCCGTCTCGGTCCCGTCCGGCAGCGAGCCGTGCAGCAGCGAGCTCTTGCCCGACCCCGCCACACCGGTGACCGCGACCAGCACCCCGAGCGGCACGTCCACGTCGACCTCGCGCAGGTTGTGCGCGCTGGCGCCGCGGATCTCCAGCGCGCCGGAGGGCTCGCGCACCTGCGGCTTGAGCTTCGCCCGGTCGTCCAGGTGACGGCCCGTCACCGTGCCGCTGCCGCGCAGCCCTTCGACGCTGCCCTCGAAGCAGACCGTGCCGCCGTCCGCCCCGGCGCCCGGGCCGAGGTCCACCACGTGGTCGGCGATCGCGATCGCCTCCGGCTTGTGCTCCACCACCAGCACGGTGTTGCCCTTGTCCCGCAGCCGGAGCAGCAGCTCGTTCATCCGCTGGATGTCGTGCGGGTGCAGGCCGGTGGTCGGCTCGTCGAAGACGTAGGTGGTGTCGGTGAGCGCGGAGCCGAGGTGGCGGACCATCTTCACCCGCTGCGCCTCGCCGCCGGAGAGGGTACCGGCCGGGCGGTCGAGCGAGAGGTAGCCGAGGCCGATCTCCACGAAGGAGTCCAGGGTCTGGCGCAGCGCGTCGAGCAGCGGGGCCACCGAGGGGTCGTCGAGCCCGCCGACCCAGGCGGCCAGGTCGCTGATCTGCATCGCGCAGGCGTCGGCGATGTTCACCTGCCCGATCCGGGACGACCGGGCCGGCGCGTTCAGCCGGGTGCCCGCACAGTCCGGGCAGGTGGCGAAGGTGACCGCGCGGTCCACGAAGGCCCGGATGTGCGGCTGCAGCGCGTCCCGGTCCTTGGCCAGCATGGACTTCTGCAGCTTGGGGATCAGGCCCTCGTAGGTGAGGTTGATCCCGTTCACCTTGATCTTGGTCGGCTCCTTGTGCAGCAGGTCGTGCAGTTCCTTCTTGGTGAACTTGCGGATCGGCTTGTCCGGATCGAAGAAGCCGCAGCCGCTGAAGATCCGGCCGTACCAGCCGTCGATGCTGTAGCCGGGCACGGTGATCGCACCCTCGTTGATCGACTTGGTGTCGTCGTACAGCTCGGCGAGGTCGATGTCCGAGACGCTGCCCCGCCCCTCGCAGCGCGGACACATGCCGCCGAGCACGCTGAACTCCCGGCGCTCCTTCACCTGTTGCCCGCCGCGCTCGATGGTGACCGCACCGGCCCCGCTCACCGAGGCCACGTTGAACGAGAACGCGTTCGGCGAGCCGATGTGCGGCTCGCCGAGACGGCTGAACAGGATCCGCAGCATCGCGTTCGCGTCGGTCGCCGTGCCGACGGTCGAGCGCGGGTCGGCCCCCATCCGCTGCTGGTCCACGATGATCGCCGTGGTCAGGCCTTCGAGCACGTCCACGTCGGGCCGGGCCAGGCTCGGCATGAACCCCTGCACGAAGGCGCTGTACGTCTCGTTGATCAGCCGCTGCGACTCGGCGGCGACGGTACCGAAGACCAGCGAACTCTTCCCCGACCCGGACACCCCGGTGAACACGGTCAGCCGCCGCTTGGGCAACTCGACGCTGACGTCCTTCAGGTTGTTCACCCGCGCCCCGGTCACCCGGATCAGGTCGTGGCTGTCGGCGGTGTGCGCCTTGTCCTTGCTCATCGTGCTCTCTCCCGTGTCCCGACCCTGACCGTCGCCCGCAGCCTAATCCGGGATCGCGGTCATTCGAACGCGGCGCGAGGACGCCCGCGCGCGCTCACCCCACACCCCGGTGCGCCGGGCCGACGGTCGCCCAGACCCGCTTGCCGATGCCGTCGCGCCGACCGAAGCCCCAGGCGAGCGCGAGTTGCTCCACCAGCCACAGGCCTCGGCCGCTCTCGTCCTGCGGATCCGCCGAACGCACCGTCGGCGCGGCGGCGTTGGCGTCGTGCACCTCGATGAGCAGCCGTTCCGCGCGGCGTTCGAGGCGGAGCAGGATCAGTTCGCCGAACTGGCCCCCGTCCGGCCGCCCGTGCTGCACGGCGTTGGCCACCAGCTCGCTGACCACCAGCTCGGCTGCGACGGCGCACGGTCCGCCCTCCGGCGCGCCGCCGGCGAGGAAGTCGCGCAGCAGCGCTCGCGCCTCCCCTGCCGACCTGTTGTGACGCGGCAGCCACCGCGCGAACTCATCCTCGACCGCCTGCGGACTCTCCAGCGTTTCGGACATCGCAACGCCCCTTCCTGGCATCGATCACCGGCAGCAATCGGGGTGCGGTGCAGCCCTGTTGACGGCTTGCGGCAGGCATGGGGATGCCCGGTCGACGAGTCGTCATGATCACTGAGGTGAGCGGATCGACTACTGTTCGTCAGCATGCTCCCAGAAATCCCCACGGTGCAAGTTGCTACTGCGGAAGTCGTTAAAGATTGTTTTCGCGGTCCGCTGCGGGCAGACTTGCCACCGCCACCAGCGAGAGGAGGTCCCCGACGTGCCCGTGAACAAGAACCCGACGGTCCGTCAACGGCGCCTGGCCCGAACGCTCAAGGAGCTCCGGACCGCGAAGCGGCTGACACTTGCTCAGGCCGCACAGCAGTTGGAGTGCGCCGAGAGCAAGATCAGCCGGATCGAGGCAGCCCTGTCCGGCATCCGCCTGGTCGATCTGCGGCTGCTGCTCGACTTCTACGGAGTGCAGGACCCGGCTGAGCGGGCCCGCCTGGAGGCGCTGTCGCGCGAGGGGCGCTTGCGGGGGTGGTGGGACCGGTATTCGGAGACGCTCGCGCCGGTCTACGCGGATTACATCGCCCTTGAGGCGGATGCGTCGGACATGTACAGCATCGAGACGCTGCTGATTCCAGGGCTGTTGCAGACCGAGGACTACACCCGTGCGGTCGTCCGGGCGCAGATCCCGGATGCGACATCGGAACAAGTCGAAACGCTCACCAAAGTTCGGCAGGAGCGCCGGTCGGCACTGACGCGTGAGTCGCCGCTTCGCATGTGGGCCGTGCTGTCCGAATCCGTGCTGAAGCACCAGATCGGCGGACTCGCGGTGATGCGCGAGCAGCTTGACTTCCTCGTCACCTCAGCCGCCCAACCGAACATCAACGTCCAGGTTCTTCCCGAGAGTTCGGATGTGCATGCAGCGCTGTTCGGCCCTGTCGCCATCCTGAGTTTCCCGGACACCACCGACACGGACGTGGTGTACGTGGACAGCCTCCTCAGCACTCTCTACATCGAGGAGCCGGCCGAGGTGGGCAAATACGCCGACCTGTTCCGCCGGGCCTTGGCGGAATCGCTGCCAAGCACGAGGTCAATCGCACTCATCGAGCGCATCGCAAGGGAAATGGTCTAGCAACATGGTGAGCAGTTTTCTGACGTCCGCCTCCACTGCCGGCTTCACCTGGCGGAAGTCCTCCTTCTCGGGCGCCCAGAGCAATTGCGTCGAGGTCGCCGACGACGTGCCCGGCATCGTCCCCGTGCGCGACTCCAAGAACCCCCACGGCGCCGCCCTGCTCTTCACCACCAACGCGTGGACGGCATTCGTGGGCGAGCTCAAGCGGGACGGCTTCCCCACCATCTGAGCATCAGCACTCGACGCTCACAAGGGAGATGACCCACACCATGACGAACAGCCATCTGACCTCCACCAGCCCTACCTGGCGGAAGTCCACCTTCTCGGGCGCCCAGAGCGAGTGCGTCGAGGTCGCCGACGGCATCCCCGGCACAGTCCCCGTGCGCGACTCCAAGAACCCCGACGGCGCCGCCCTGCTCTTCCCCACCGACGCGTGGACGGCGTTCGTGGGCCAGCTCAAGCGGGACGGCTTCACCGCTGTCTGACCCGGGAACCCGTGAGCCCCGGGTCTGTTGCCAGACCCGGGGCCCCGGGGCACCGTCTCAGCCGGTGATCAGGCGATCGTCCACTGCTGGAGCGGGGAGCCGGTGTTCAGCTCCTGGCTCACCAGGGAGTCGTTGTCGGAGAAGTCGGTGGTGAGCAGCAGTCCCGAGTAGGCGTTGGTGAGGGTGTAGGCGCCCGAGGGCAGCTTCACGGCCTGCCAGTGCTGGTTCGCCGCACCGGTGCAGGCCTCCTGGACCACCGCGGCACCCACGACGGGAACCTTCCACCCGCCGTCGTCCAGGCAAAGCTTCGAGGCGGCACTGGCGATGGTGTAGGACTTGTCCGGCTGCTGGGTGAACACCCACTTCTGGTTGGTGCCACCGTCCTTGACCCAGGTGATCGGCTGCTCGCCGGGGGTCGTGGAGGAGGCCGGGTCGTCGAGGGCGAAGCCGCCGCCGACCGTCAGCTGGTGCGTGCCGGTCAGGTCGCCGCCGTGGTTGACGATCGGGTGGGAGATCGCGCAGGAGTTGGTGTCGTTGGACCACGAGGCCTGCTCGGCGTAGCTGCCGAACGGGCCGAAGCTCACCCGCTGCGCGCCACCGGCCTGGCCGGGCTTGATCCAGGCGCACTCGTCCGAGTTCTCGTCGCCGCCGACCGGGTTGGCCCAACCGGTGTTCGGATAGGTGTCGGACATCATCTCGTGCCACTCGTGGCCGAGCGTCATGGTGTAGCCGTCGAGATTGCCCGCCGCACCGGCCGTGACGAAGTTCTTGCCGCAGTCGGCCATGTCGACGTTGTACGGCTGGTTGCTGAACGCGATGTCGTTGCCGTAGGCGGACGGCGCCGCGCCACCGCTGAGGTTGGCCGCGTCGTTGTTCCAGTCGTGCCACGCGCAGTACTGGCCCTGGTAGCCGTCCGGGTTGGTGCCGTGCGGCGACATGATCACGTAGTACGCGTTGCGGTTGCTCGCCGCGGTCTTGTTGCCGAAGTGCCCGGCGGCCTTGTTCGCCTCCAGGGCGAGGCCGTGGCCGTTGGCCTTCGCGGGCGAGGGCGCGGCGTTGTCGTACCAGATGCCGGTCAGGACGCCACCGGCCTGGTAGGGGACGAACTGCGCGGCCGGCAGGTTCGCCGGGCAGGCGCGCGCACCCTTGGCCACGCCCGCGCCGTCGCACCACTGCGTCAGGTCCGCCGACCAGAGTTCGCCGTTGGTGCCGATGCCCTTGAACATCTGCTGCGCCGCACCGGCCACGCCGGCCGCGTCGCCGGAGAACTTGGCGTTGCCGTTCGCGTCGGTGGTCTGCTTGCCCCACTGGGTGCCGTAGAAGACCAAGTACACCTTGGTCTTCGCCCCGCTCATGACGCCCGCACCGTCGATGCCGCCGTTGTAGGCGAGCGTGTTCTTGTTGGCGGCGGGCGCCGCGACCCGGGCGGCGGCGTGCACCGCACGCGCCTGGGCCGCCTGATCGACCGTCACCATGACGCCCGCCCGGTGGGCGGACGCGGCAGGGGCGTCCGTCGCCTGGGCAGCGCCACCGGCGGCGGTCGCGGACGCGGCTGCGCTCACCAGGAGCGCGATGGCCGCACCGAGCACGACCGCACCGCGTATCGTCGTTCTCTTCACTGCGCGATTCCCCTCTGGACCGTTGCGTGGTCCATTTCCAGAGGTTGATCAGCACGATTGTGCTGCGGTGAAGTTAGAAGCCGCGGCAATCTCCAGTCAAGGAAAAGACCCAGCAAACTCCCAGGCGAAGATATCGAAACACCTTGGAAATACGGCCTCGTCGCCGGATCGCCCGCAATTAATTCGGCGGACACGAGATGCTAACCGGACCAAGAAATGCCACCCGGCGAGGGCTTGGACCGGTGACGGGGATTCAGGCTCCGGGAACCGCTGACGGCCCGGCAGGTGCACCCACGACGCCGTAGGCGCGGTCGCCGATGGTGAACTCCCCCATCGGCGTCATGCCGAAGCCGTCGACGTGGACCCGCCAGGACGTCTTGTTGACCAGTTCGATGAAGGCGACCATCACCTCGGCCCGCCCCGAGGCCGCTTCGACGGCCGCCGTGAACAGTCCGCGCGCCACTCCCCGGCCACGGTACGCGCCGTCGACCACCACGGGCCCGTAGATCAACCACCGCGTCGCGCTGAGCGGTTGCCCCTGCCAGTGCAGCGAATCCTGCGCGTCCAGCAGCGCCGCGACCGGTGGCGGCGGGTTGAGCGCGTCCGCCGGGGAGAGCAGCCCGAGCAGGCCTGCCAGGCGTCCGTCGTCGTCCGCGACCAGCAGGCCCCCGCGCTCAGCCATCGCACGCAGTACGTCGACGTCGAACGCGCCCTGCACGAAACCCTGTTCGGCGCGCTGCTGCTCCGTCAGCGCGTCGTGGTGGTTGGCCGCGAAGAGCTCGGCCATGGCGGGGGCGTCGGATGCGCTGGCGTATCGGTAGTCCAAGTCCATGGCACGGATGCTTTCATGACCGTGCGTCGCCTCCGGCCCGGGGGCAACGGATCAAGCACTCACCGGCTCACCGGCTCATCAGCTCGGGCGCGAAGTAGTCGCGCAGTCGGGCGATCCTCCCGTCGCGGACGCGGAAGATCTGCACCAGCGAGACGGTCACGTCACCCTCGCCGTCCTCCCCGCCCCCGTCGAAGACCGCGTCGATCTCGGCGATGAACACGTCGGGGTCGGCGGTGGTGTGCAGCACGTACCCGGACTTCTCGACGTTCGCCGGGCGGCTCTCCTTCGCCGGCAGCGCGTAGTACTCCGCCATCGCGCTGCGGATCTCGTCGCGGCCCACCAGCCTCCTGGGGAAGGCGGCGCCCGGGGGCATCAGTGGCGCCTCGAAGACACCGTCCTCGGTGAAGTTCTCGGCCAGCGCGTCGGCGTTCCGGGTCATGGTCCCGGCGTAGAGGTAGCTCTCGAAGATCTGCTGCGGCGTGCGGGACACGGCGGCCTCCCTGGACTGGGCATCACAAGTATCCGTAGGAGTATGGCAGTTCCCGTGCGAATCACCCGCCGGTACCAGAACCCGGATCCGGGAAGAGCCGGCCGAGGTGGTAGTGCAGCACGGCGCCGGCGTCCGCCGCCGTGCGCTGGCCGAGCAGGACGCTCAGGCCCAGGCCCGCCGAGACGGCCAGCAGGACGACGGCCTCCTGGCGGGCGTCGAGGAGCGGATCGGCGCCGCCGGCCTGTTGGGCAGCGGCGAGTTGGGCGACCAGGAAGGCCTCCATCTCGTCGGGCGCCGCCAGGAACGCCTTGCCACCGAGGGCGGGATCGGTGACGGAGAGCACGGCGTACTCGGTGTAGACGAGGTGGAAGGTGCGGCTCTCCTCGTCGGTGGGCACGGCTTCGAGCAGCACCGCCTCGACGATCTCGCGCGGCGCCGGGGAGGCCCCGGCCGTCCGCACCCGCTCGCGGACCCGCTCGCCCATCCGGACTGCGAGGCGCTCCATGGTGGCGAGCAGCAACTGCTCCTTGGTGTCGAAGTAGTACTGCACCAGCCGCACCGAGATGCCCGCCTCGACGGCGACGGAGCGCATGGTGACGGCGTGCAGCCCGGTGGCCGCCGCCGCCCGGAGCAGGGCGTCGATGATCTGGGCCCGCCGCTCGTCGTGATCCACCAGCTTCGGCATCGGCTTCCTCTCGGATTCTTTTATGGTACAACCATACCATCAAGGCCTGCGGTTCTGCGGCCCAAGTGGTTCAAACGGTTCAAGTGCTTCAACGGGAGGGTTCATGACCAGGAAGAGCGTCGGACACTTCGTCAGCGAGCAGGCCCGCGCGAAGTTCCTCGATGCCTACGACCGCGCGATGGAGCTGTGGCCGAGCCCGCGCCGGGAGCTCGACGTCGAGACGAGCTACGGCACCGTGCACGTCCACCACTACGGCCAGGACGGACCGGGAGCCGGCGAGCCGGTCGTGCTGCTGCACGGGCACGCCGGGCACGCCTCCAACTGGTACCCCCAGGTCGCCGCGCTGGGCGAGCACCACCCGGTCTACGCGATCGACACGCTGGACGACCCCGGCCGCAGCGTGCAGCACACCGTCGCCGCCGGCTCCGCCGAGAACGCGGCCTGGCTCGGCGAGGTCCTGGCCGGCCTCGGGCTCGGCCGGGTCCACCTGGTCGGCGCCTCCTACGGCGGCTGGCTGACCCTCAATCAGGCCGTCCACGCACCCGAGCGCCTGGCCTCGATCGCGGTGCTGGACCCGGGCGGGATCGAGAAGGTCCCGGCGCGGTTCTACGCCCACATGATCGGCGGCCTGTTCGGCATGCTCGCCCCGCGCCGGTTCCGCCCCGCGCTCGGACGGCTGCTCGCCAACCCCGCGCTCAGCTCGCCGCCCGAGATGATCGCCCCGCTGATGCTCGCCATGCGCAGCTACAAGCCGACCGCCCGCCCCGCCGCCCGGCCCTTCACCGACGAGGAGTTGACCTCCGTCCGACTGCCCGCCCTGGTCCTGCTCGGCCGGCGCAGCGCGCTGGTCCGGCCGCGGCAGGCGCTGCGCCGGACCACCGCGCTGATCCCGGGCGTGCGGGCCGAGATCGTCGAACGGGCCGGGCACGGCCTCAACTTGGAGCAGCCCGAGCTGGTCAACGAGCGTCTGCTGCGGTTCGTGGCCGCGCCGACCGCCCTGCACTGAGCCGACTCACCGCGCGCGGACGGCCGACGGTGCGTCAGTCATCGACGATCCGTCAGTCACCGGGCACGGCGCTGACATGCGCGGCGAGCAGCCGCCAGCCGCCCCCGTCCGCGTGGACCCAGGTGCGGGTGTAGCGCAGGCGGGCGGCGAACTCCTGCCCGTCGACCGCCCCGGCGAGGGTGCCGAGGAACCAGGTGACGCCGGTGGCGCCCGTGACCAGGACCGTCAACTCCTCCTCCGCGACCCGGGTGAGGCGCTGCCGCCCGCTGCGCTGGAGCTCCAGGTCGTCCGCCTTCCCGTACAGCCGCCCGTCCGGCCCGGTGAAGACCAGCCGGTCGTCGAGCAGGGCATCGAGCGCATCGGCGTCGGCGGCGAGCTGCGCGGCCTGGAGGCGGCGCTCGGCGGCGCGCAGGTCTTCGGTCAACTGGTCGTGCCGGTCCGTGGCCATGACGGCACGTTAGCCCGTGCCGCCCCCGCGCGTCAGTCACCCGTCGACAGCGCATGGCCCTCCCGCACGCCGAGTGCCGTTCGCTTCGGCGTCACCGTGACGCCGAAACGAACGGCACTTTCGCGCACCAACTCACACACCGTGCCCGACCTGCACAGCAAGGTTCAGACACGGCCACTCGGCTTGCGGAAGGATGCCGATCGGCGCCACGTGCGGCTGCCGCACTGCTCGCTGGGCGACGCGGCAGCCGGCGCCGGCATCGGCACCGGCACCGGCACCGGCACCGGCACCGACCGATGGGTCAGATACGGCCGTTCGGCCAGGGGACGCTCTTCTGGGAGGTCTCGCTCTGCCTCAGCTTGCGGATGACGACCTTGTTCATCTCTGTCACTCCTCAACTCTCGTGATGTGAAGCGTGGGTGTCGGTCAGTGCTGGGATCGACAGGCGGCCTTGCCGATGCCTGCCTTCTCCCTCTCCTCCGGTTGTCGCACCGTGCGCGCGGTCGGGTTCGGGCCGTCGTGCCGGTGGGCCGGACGTCGTGGTGTCGCGGTGGGCCGTGCCGTGGTCGGCGGACGGCCGCTGCCTGCCGCGGTCAGGTTCGGTCGGCGCACACGGGGCACTGGGGGTGCCGGTCGCCGGTCATGTACAGCTGCTGCTCCGGCGCCGCCAGGTTCATCCCGAACTGGAAGCTGCCGCCGAAGTCGGGTGCTCCGGTGATGTGGGCCAGCACTCCGTGGGCGATCATCAGGCCGCTCATGCCCGCCGAGATGGCGGTGCTCGCCGCCACCTGATCGTTGTCGAGCAGTTCCGGGTCGTCCTGCTCGCTGATCACGGCGGGTGCGTCGCTGGACAGTTCGCCGCTGCGCAGGTGCATGCACTCGACGCAGGCGCCACCGTCCCGCGCCAGGATCTGGACCGTGCTCACGGGCCCGACGTATCCGCCGGTAACCCAGGGGATGCCTGCCTGGTGGCACGCGGTGTCGGCCCAGTGCCTGATCTTCAGGGGTCGGTCGGCGCACATCGCGAGGACGTCGCAGTTCTCGATGAGGCGGCTCAGGTCGGCGATCGATTCGACCTTGGCCTCTTCGCCGGTGATGGTGATGGTCGAGTTGACGGATCGCAGCCGTGCCACGGCGGCGTCCACTTTGGTGCGGCCGATGTCGGCTTCGCAGTAGAGGAACTGGCGCGTGAGGTTGGAGAGTTCGACACGGTCGTGGTCGACCAGGTGGAGGTTCCCGACACCGGAGGCGGCCAGGGCCAGGGCGACGCTGGAGCCACCGCCACCGAGTCCGAGCACGACGACCCTCGCGGCCTTGATGCGTTCCTGCACGGTCCACGGCGACGGTCGGGGTGTCAGGTCGATCCAGCGGTAGAACGCCTGGTTGCGTGAGTAGCGTTCCTGTTCCCGCGCGCTGAGTGTGGTGGAGTCCTGGGTTGCGGCGTCTTCGAGGAATCCGCCCTCGTAGAGCGCTTCGACGAGGGCGGCCACGGTGTCCCGGGGTTGCCCGGAGTC
The DNA here is from genome assembly GCF_007829815.1 of Kitasatospora viridis. Taxonomy (NCBI): domain Bacteria; kingdom Bacillati; phylum Actinomycetota; class Actinomycetes; order Kitasatosporales; family Streptomycetaceae; genus Kitasatospora; species Kitasatospora viridis. The sequence continues at coordinate 340,666 of NZ_VIWT01000001.1, forward strand.
GGTGTGGAGCTGCTCGATGGACCGGGTGCCGTCCAGGAGGCGGATGATCTGCCAGAGCGAGCCGTCCGGGTCGTCGAACACGGAGGCGATGCCGAGGATGTCGCCACCCACCTGGATCGTTCCGTCGTCCCTGTGGACGGCCTGGTGTTCGCGCTTGACACGCGGCAGACGGTACGGAGGCCGGGGCGACGCTTCGGCGTTGGACATGAGGCTCCACTCGTGCGCTGACGGTGAGTCACGTGCGAAGCGCCGGTCGATCCCGGTCTCCACGGCGTGAGGCAGGGCGATGAGCTGGTGCGAGGTCTGGCGCCTTGCACGCTATCCAGGGCCCGTCCGTTCGTCAACGCCCCAATGATCCATCAACTCAACGAGATGCCAACGGCATTCACCGCTGTCCATCGTCCCGCCCGGCAGTGCGTGCAGTCCGTTGCCGGCGCCGGCCCCCCTCAGGTGTCCGCGCCCGGGTCGTTCGGGTGGGGTTCGAGCGGTGTGACCGTGGCGGTCATCCACGGCCACATCGGCAGGGTGCCGAGCACCGCAGTGCGCAGGTCGGCCTCGTTCGCCGCGCGCCAGATGCCGATGCTGCGCGGTTCGCCGAGCGGGCGCCAGAGGCGGGCGAGGCGGCCGGTGGCGGCGAGTTCGTGGGCGCGGACCGCCTCGGCGGCGCGGCGACGGTCCACTTCCTCGGCGGGGACGTCCGGGGGGACGTCGGTGGTGATCTCGACCAGGTACTCGTGCAGGTGCTCGGGCACGGCTCGGCTCCGTTCTTCGGGCCCAGCGGGTTCCGGGCCACTGGTACCCATGGTCACGCACCGCAGTCACTCGTGCACGAGGGTGAATTAGTTCGTCCGTTCGATTCTGACTGGCATTCGAACGAACGGATGTTCGATACTGGCTCCATGGTCACCCCCGTCCTGCTCCCCACTGCGACGCCGGTACCGGGGTCGTTCGAACAGGGCGGCACGGTGTCGGTGCCCGCGGCGTTGGCCGGGCTGCTGCCGGGGCGGGGGCTGCGGCGGGGCGCGGCGGTGTCGGTGGCCGGGGACGTGGGGTTGCTGCTGGCGCTCGGGGCCGGGGGTGCCGGGGACGAATCCTGGTGCGCGGTGGTCGGGCTGCCGGAGGTCGGGCTGCTGGCCGCCACCGGGTACGGGATCGACCCGGGCCGGCTGCTGCTGGTGGACCAGCCCGGGCGGCAGTGGCCCGAGGTGGTGGCCGCACTGGCCGGCGCCGTCGAGCTGGTGCTGCTGCGGCCGACCGGGCCGGTGGCGCCGCAGCTGGCGGCCCGGCTCGGGGCGGTGCTGCGGCGCACCGGGTGCGTGCTGCTGGTGGCCGGGGCCTGGCCGGGCGCGGAGCTGCGGCTCGGCGTGCGGGCCGGGCGCTGGTTCGGGCTGGGCGAGGGACACGGGCTGCTGGCGGGGCGGCAGGCCGAGGTGGTGGTGGAGGGGCGCGGCGCGGCGGCGCGCGGGCGCTCCGGGCTGCTCTGGCTGCCGGACGAGCACGGGGTGGTGCGGGAGCTGACCGAGGCCGAGCGGGCCGAGGCGGCGGACTGGGCGAACCGGGCTCCCGTGCCCGCCGCCGTCGGGGTGGGGCGCGGCGAACTGCCGGGCGACGCGGTGGGGCGGGGGCGGCTGACGGCGGTGTGAGGTGGCTGAGGTGCGCAGTGCTGCGGCGGCGCGGGTGCTGGCGGTCTGGTACCCGGACTGGCCGATCGTCGCGACCGGTGGGCTGAGCGGCCCCGCCGACCCGGTCGCCGTGGTCGAGGACGGCCGGGTGCTGGCCTGCTCGGACGCCGCCCGGCGGGCCGGGGTGCGGCGCGGGCAGCGGCTCCGCCTCGCCCACCGGCTCTGCCCCGAGCTGCGGCTGCGGGAGCGGGACCCGCTGGCCGAGACCCGGTGGTTCGAGTCGGTGGTGGCCGCCGTCGGCGCGTTCACCCCGCGGGTGGAGGTGCTGCGGCCCGGGCTCTGCGTGCTGCCGGTGAAGGGGCCGGCCCGGTACTTCGGCGGCGAGGAGGCGCTGGTCGGGCAGGTCCAGCGGGCGCTGGCCGAGCTGGGCGCCGAGCGGCGGCCGGGCGGCACGGCGGACGGCGGGGCTGGCGGCGGGGCGGGCGTACCGGACCGGGCCACCGACTGGGGCGGCCCGGCTGACGACCCGTCGGCCACCCCCGCTCCTGAAGAGCCGTCACCCCCCGCCGTGCTGCCGCCCGGCCCCCGGGTCGGGGTGGCCGACGGGGTCTTCGCCGGCGTGCTGGCGGCCCGGGCCGGGGTGCTGGTGCCGGTCGGGCGGACCGCCGAGTTCCTGGCGCCCTACTCCGTGGCCGTGCTGGAGGACGAGGGGCTGGCCGAGCTGCTGGTCCGGCTCGGCCTGCCCACCCTGGGCGACTTCGCCCGGCTGCCCGCCGCCACCGTGGCCGACCGGTTCGGCCCGGCCGGGCGGCTGGCCCACCGGCTGGCCCGGGGCCTGGAGGCCCGCCCGCCGGCCGCTCCGCTGCCCGGGCTCGACCTGGCGGTGGAGCAACGCTTCGACCCGCCCGAGCTGCTGGCCGAGCCGCTGGTGTTCGTCGGCCGGGCGCTGGCCGAGCGGCTGCACGAGGCGCTGGCCGGGGCCGGGGTGGCCTGTCGGCGGGTCTCGGTGGAGGTGGGGTGCGCGGACGGCAGCTCGGCGGCCCGGCTCTGGCAGCACGAGGGGCGGCTCTCCGCGCCCGCGCTGGCCGAGCGGGTGCGCTGGCAGTTGCAGGCCTGGCAGGGCGCGGGCACCTTCGCCCCGGCGGCCGGCGGTTTCACCGTGCTGCGGCTGGCGCCGGAGGAGCTGGTGCCGGACCACGGGCGCCAGCTCGCGCTCTGGGGCCAGACCGTGGTGGCGGACCGGGTGGAGCGGGCCGCCGCCCGGGTGCAGGCGCTGCTCGGCTACGGCGGGCTGAGCCGGGTGGAGCGGGTCGGCGGGCGCGGTCCGGGCGAGGTGCTGGTCCGGGTGCCGTGGGGGGAGCAGCCGCTGCCGGCCGCCGACCTGGACGCGCCGTGGCCCGGGCGGCTGCCGCACCCCGCGCCGGGGGTGGTCTGGCCGCAGCCGCGGCCGGTGGCGGTGCTGGACGCGGCCGGGCAGCCGGTCGGGGTGAGCGGGCGGGCCGAGGTGACCGCGCCGCCCTGCCAGCTGCTGCTGGACGGGCGGTTGGCGGTGGTCACCGGCTGGGCCGGGCCGTGGCCGGCGGTGGAGCAGTGGTGGGACCCGGAGCTGTCCCGGCGCCGGGCCCGGTTCCAGGTCACCCTGGCGGACGGCCGGGCGCTGCTGCTGGTGCTGGCCGGCGGCGGCTGGACGGTGGAGGGGTCGTACAGCTGATGGCGTTCGACAGCAAGCACCTGATGCCCTGGGGCGAACTGCGCCGCCGGATGACCGATCCGGTGCCGGCCACCGACACCCCCGCGCTCCCGGAGTCGACCACGCCCGCGCCGGTGCCGGAGCAGCCCGCCTGGGCCGAGCTGCACACCCACTCCGCGTTCAGCTTCCTGGACGGCGCCAGCGAGCCGGAGGCCCTGGTGGCCGAGGCGCTGCGCCTGGGCGTCGAGACCCTGGGGTTGACCGACCACGACGGCCTGTACGGCGCGGTCCGGCTCGCCGTGGCGGCGCGCGGCACCGCGCTGCGCACCGTCTTCGGCGCCGAGTTGAACCTGCGCGGTGTCGGCGGGCTGCCCGGCGAGCACCTGCTGGTGCTGGCCCGCTCCCCCGCCGGCTACCGGCGGCTCTCCGCCGTGATCGCCGCCGCCCAGCTGGCCGGCGGGGCGAAGGGGCGCCCGGTCTACGAGTTCGCCGAGCTGGCCGGGGCGCACGGCGGCGAGTGGGCGGTGCTCACCGGCTGCCGCGGCGGGCGGGTCCGGCGTGCCCTGGCGGAGCGCGGGCCGGACGCCGCGCTGGGCGAACTCGGCGCGCTGGCCGAGGCGTTCGGCGAGCGGAACGTCTTCGTCGAGCTGATCGACCATCAGCTCCCGGGCGACGACCCGCGCAACGACCTGCTGGCCGGGCTGGCCGGGCGGGCCGGCCTCGGCCTGGTGGCGTCCAACAACGTGCACCACGCGACGCCCGCCGAGGGGCGCCTCGCCCAGGGGCTGGCGGCGCTGCGGGCCCGCCGCACGGTGCGCGAGGCGGCCGGCTGGACCAGGGCGGCGGGCACCGCGCACCTGCGCTCGGGCAGCGAGATGGCGCGCCGGCTGGCCCGGTTCCCCGGGGTGCGGGAGGCCACCGCGGCGCTCGGGCGGGCCTGCGCCTTCACCTTCGAGGAGTTGGACCCGCAGCTGCCGGGCTTCCCGGTGCCGCCCGGCGAGGACGAGTTCAGCCATCTGCGCTCGCTCACCCTGCGCGGCGCCGAGCGGCGCTTCGCGGCCGACGACGCGGCGGCGCACGCCCAGGTGGCCAAGGAGCTCTCGGTGATCGGCCGGCTGGAGCTGGCCGGCTACTTCCTGATCGTGCACGACATCGTGGAGTTCTGCCGGGCCGAGGACATCTGGTGCCAGGGGCGCGGCTCGGCCGCCAACTCGGCGGTCTGCTACGCGCTCGGCATCACCGCGGTGGACCCGATCCGCTACGGGCTGCTCTTCGAGCGGTTCCTCAGCATGGAGCGGGACGGCCCGCCCGACATCGACCTGGACATCGAGCACCGGCGCCGCGAGGAGGTGATCCAGTACGTCTACCGGCGGTACGGGCGCGAGCACGCCGCCCAGGTGGCCAACGTGATCACCTACCGCCCCCGGCTGGCGCTGCGCGACGCGGCCCGGGTGCTCGGCTACCCGATGGACCAGGTGAACGCCTTCTCCCGGCAGGTGGACTTCCACTCCGCGCCCCGCGAGGACGCGGTGATCCCGGCCGACGTGCTCGACCTCGGCAGCCAACTGCACGGCCTGCCCCGCCACTTGGGCATCCACTCGGGCGGCATGGTGCTGACCCGGGAGCCGATCGGGCAGATCTGCCCGACCGAGTGGGCCCGGATGCCGGGGCGCTCGGTACTGCAGTGGGACAAGGAGTCCACCGCCGGGGCGGGGCTGGTCAAGATCGACCTGCTGGGCCTGGGCATGCTCTCCGCGCTGCACGACGCCTGCGACCTGGTGGCCGAACACCACGGCGAACGCTGGGACTTGGCGAGCATCCCGCCGCAGGACGCGGCGGTCTACGAGATGCTCTGCCGGGCCGACACGGTCGGGGTGTTCCAGGTCGAGTCCCGGGCCCAGATGGCCACCCTGCCCCGGCTGAAGCCCCGGGAGTTCTACGACCTGGTGGTGGAGGTCGCGCTGATCCGGCCCGGGCCGATCCAGGGCGGCTCGGTCCACCCCTACCTGCGCCGGCGGGCCGGGCTGGAGCCCGCCGACTGCCCGCACCCGCTGATGGAGCGGGCCCTGGCGAAGACCCTCGGGGTGCCGCTGTTCCAGGAGCAGATGATGCAACTGGCCATCGACTGCGCGGGGTTCAGCGGGGAGGAGGCGGACCGGCTGCGCCAGGCGATGGGCGCCAAGCGCTCGCACCAGCGGGTGGCCGAGCTGCGCCAGCGGCTGCTGGACGGAATGGCCGAGCGGGACATCCCGCCGCAGGTGGCCGAGGACGTCTTCACCAAGATCGAGGCGTTCTCCAACTACGGCTTCCCGGAGTCGCACTCGATCAGCTTCGCCTACCTGGTGTACGCCAGCGCCTGGTTGAAGCACCACTACCCGGCGGCCTTCACCTGCGCGCTGCTGGCCAACCAGCCGATGGGCTTCTACTCCCCGCTCAGCCTGATCTCGGACGCCCGGCGGCACGGGGTGAAGGTGCACCCGGTGGACGCCAACGCCAGCGCGGCCGGGCCGACCCTGGAGGGACCCCGGGACGCGCCGGCGATCCGGCTGGGGCTGGCCACGGTGCGCGGATTGGGCGAGGAGCAGGCGGCGGCCGTGGTGGCCGGCCGGCCCTACCGGGACCTGGAGGACTTCGCGCACCGGACCAGGCTGCCCGCGCCGCTCCTGGAGGCACTGGCGACCGCCGGGGCGTTCCGCTGCTTCGGTCTGACTCGTCGTCAGGCCCTCTGGGCGGCCGGCGCCTTGGCCACCACCGGGGAGGCGGAGCTGCTGCCGGGGACGGCGCCGGGCAGTGCGGCGCCCGAACTGCCCGCGATGACGCCGGTGGAGGAGACCATCGCCGACCTGTGGGCCACCGGCGCCTCGGCCGACCGCCACCCGGTGGAGCACGTGCGGTCGGCACTGCGGCACATCGGCGCCGTGCCGGCGGCGGAGCTGGGCGGCCTGGCGCACGGCTGCGAGCTGATCGTCGGCGGCCTGGTGACGCACCGTCAGCGGCCGCCCACGGCGGGTGGGGTGCTCTTCCTCAGCCTGGAGGACGAGACCGGCCTGATCAACGTGGTCTGCAACCGCGCCGTCTGGGAGATCCACCGCCGCACCGCCCTGGACCGGGCCGGCCTGCTCATCCACGGCCGCCTGGAACGCAACAGCGGAGCACTCAACGTGGTCGCGACCCGGCTCACCCCACTGCGGATCGCGGTGCCCTAGCCGGTGCGCAGCAGCAGCGCCGACAGCGGGACGAAGCCGCCCGGGCCGCCGGTGGCCGGGTCCTCGCCGGTGGTGCGGCGGATCATCGCGAGGGCGATCCGCTGGGCCTGGGCCTTGGCCCGCTCGGCGGCCGGGCCCTGGTGCAGGCCGTCCACCGTGGCGGCCCAGAGCTGCACCCAGCGGCCGTGGTGCTCGGCGGTGAGCGGGAGGGCGGTGTGCGGGGCGAACAGGTTGCGGCGGTACTCGGCGGAGCGCAGCAGCGAGCTGGCCCAGAAGTCGGTGATGTGCGGGAGGTGGGCCTCCAGCTCCATCCCGGCGAACTGCGGGCCGATCAGCGGGTCGGCGAAGGCGGCCGCGTAGAACCGGCGCAGCAGGACGTCGAGGTCCTGCCGGCTGCCGATGTCGCCGCGTACGGGGTTCACCGCTCCACCGTACTAGGGTGGCCGACGTGATCGAACTGGTGATCTTCGACTGTGACGGCACCCTCATCGACAGCGAGACCCTCGGGATCGAGGTGGACCGGGTCGCGATGGCGGCGTTCGGGCTCCCGATGAGCGAACGGGAGATCATCGACCGGTTCGTCGGGCTCGACGCCGCGGCGAAGACCGCCGCGCTCTCCGAGCTGCTCGGCCGGCCGCTGCCGGCCGACTGGTGGGAGGAGTACCGGCCGCTGCACAACCGGCTGGTCGAGGAGAAGCTGGCGCCGATGCCCGGGGTCCCCGAGGCACTGGCGGCGATCGACCTGCCGACCTGCGTGGCCTCCAACAGCAGCCACAGCTGGCTGCGCCGGGGGCTGGAGCTGACGGGGCTGTACGAGCGGTTCGCCGGGCGGATCTTCAGCGGGGCCGAGGACGTGCCGCGCGGCAAGCCGGCCCCCGACCTCTTCCTGCACGCCGCCCGCACCCTGGGCGCCGATCCGGCCGCCTGCGTGGTGGTCGAGGACAGCGCGCACGGCGTGGCCGCCGCCCGCGCGGCCGGCATGCCCGTCCTCGCCTACACCGCCGGGGTGACCCCGCCCGAGCGGCTGGCCGGCCCGGGCACCGTGCTCTTCGACGACATGCGGGAGCTGCCCCGGCTTCTCGCGGCCGGGCCCTGACGGCGAACGGCCCTCCCGAACGCTTGGGTTCGGGAGGGCCGTCGACTCACACCTCAGTGCTCACTGCTGACTAGAAGGTGTGCACCGTCCACTGCTGGTTGGCATCGCCCGCGATGCAGTCCCAGATGTCCAGCGCGGTCCCGTTGGTCATGTTCCAGCCCGGCAGTTCCAGGCAACGGCCCGAGGCGGGGTTGCGGATGGTGCCGTCGGACTTGAGGACCCACTGCTGCTCGGGGTGGCCGGGCGCGCAGTCCGCGCTGATCACGCCGGTGCCGTTGCCGGTGCCGGCGTTGGTGGTGGCGACGCACTCGCCGGCGCTGCGCAGCGTGCCGTCGGTGGCGAAGTTGAACTTCTGGCTGGCGCCGCCCCAGCAGCCCCACTCGACGACCGGGGTGCCCTTGGTGCCGCCGTAGTTGTCCAGGCAGTTGCCGCCGTAGTTGCTCTGGACCTCGGTCTGCACCGCGCCGTTGACCGTGCCGAGGTACATCGGGCCGCCGACCTGCGCCAGCGAGTTGACCGGGGCGGTGCCCAGGAACTCGGTCATCTGGTTGCTGCCGTTGATGGCGAGCAGGTCCGGGTTGCCGTCGGCGTTGACGTCACCGGGGGAGGTGACGGTGGGCCAGTCCGCCTGGCCCAGGCCGACCGGCAGGACCGGGGTCTGGGCGGGCAGCGCGTTGTTCGCCGTGGCGCCGGCCCACTGCTGCTCGCTGCCGCCGTCGCAGTCCCAGAGGATCAGCGGAGTGCCCTGGTTCTGGTTGGCTGCCGGGTCGGCCAGGCAGCGGCCGGACTGCGGGTTCTTCAGCGCACCGGCGGTCGGGCCGGCGACCCACTTCTGCGAGCCGGAGTTGTTGCACTGGAAGAGCTGGATGGGGTTGCCGTTGCCGGTGCCGCCGTTCTGCACGTCCAGGCACTTGCCCATCAGGTGGATGGTGTTGTCCGCGCCGTAGGTGACGGTCTGCGGGTTGGTGGTGTTGCAGTCCCACATCTGGGCGGCGGTTCCGCTGTTGCCCGCGCCGCCGTCCAGGCAGAGGCGGTTGCCGCTGGTGTCGGTCAGGCCCGAGCTGAGCGCGGCCCGGCCGGGCGGGGTGAGGCTGCTGTTCGGCAGGCCGTTGCTGTCGAAGGTCAGCGGGTAGCTGGCGATCGCGCCGGTGGCGTTGTCACGGACCCACAGGGTGGGGGTGCCGCCGGACTCGGTGCCATTGGCGACCGTGGCGCCGACGCTGCCGGGCGCGATCAGGGTGACGTTGGACCAGTTGGTGCCCTGAGCACCGATCAGGTACGCGTTGCCCAGGTTCGAACCGGCCCGGGCACTGCCGGTGTAGTACCAGAGCTTGCCGTTCTCCACGGTGATCAGGTCCGCGTACGGGGAGACACCCGCACCCGCCCAGTTGGCCGCGTTGGAGTACGCACCCGGTGCCACCATCTGGCTCACACCGGACCAGTCAGTGCCGTAGCTCGCGCAGTCCGCGATCGTGCAGGACGAGGCGACCGCGGGCCGGCCCACCGTCAGGACGTCCTGGGACTTGGTGAACTGACCGGCGACGCCGCCGCCGATGGTCGTGCCGTCGTTGCGGTACAGGTACATCTGGTGGGTCTTGGTCTGGTACGCCCAGATGTCGTCCAGGGTCGACTGGCTCTGCGAACCCCGGTGCGTGACCAGGTAGTTGTTCCAGCTGGTGGTGTCCGGGCTCTGCGCCTGGGTGGACGCGACCTGCGGCGTGGCCGCGGGGTCGGCGTTGCCCGGGATCAGCGTCAGGTTCCCCTTGCCGGCCGGGTCGGGGACGATGGTGTCGGGGATGCCGTCACCGGTCAGGTCACCCGCGACGGCCTTGGCGGCCGGGTTGAACGGCGCGTAGAAGCTGTACTGGGCGACGGTCGCCTGGGTGTTGCCGGCGCCGTCCACGGCCTGGACGTAGAGCGTGTGGGTGCCCCACTGGTTGGTGGACAGGTTGACCGGGATGCTCGCGGTCGCGGTGCCGTTGGCGTCCGGGGTCACGTTGATCGCGTTGCCGCCGCTGACCGGGTTGTTCTGGTCCAGCGACCAGAGGAACTTGGCCACGCCGCTCTTGATGCAGGCGGCCAGGTTGCAGCCGGTCGGGGTCGGGTCGGTGCTGGAGACCTGGATGTTGACGGTCCCGCTGCCCGCGTACGACTGCGGCGTGATGCCGCTGCCCAGCGGCGGGTACTGCGCCGACGGGGTGAAGCTCGCGATGCTCGGCGGGGTCAGGTCGACGCTGAAGTAGCAGTACCCCGAGCCGGGGCTGTTCAGCGTGCCGTCGGTGGCGGTGGCGTTCCAGCCGTACGTGTGGCCGTCCTGCACCACGCCGCCGATGTTGGCGCCGGTCCAGTTGCCCGAGGCGACCGTGTTCGAGGCCACCCAGGAGAAGTCCTTCGCCCCGCCGCTCCCGTTGTTGGTCATGTTGTCCCACACGTGGAACGAGGTCTGCAGGTTGTCACCCGGCATCGCCGTGGAGACCCAGGCGTGCAGGTTGATGTTGGACGCGTTGCCGTTCATGGTGGTCTGGCCGATCCACCCGGTCGTCCCGCAGATCGTGTACGGGTCGGTGTACATGCCCGACGGCGTGTTCGGCGCGATGTCGTAGTTGGTCTGCAGCACCGGGTTGGTGCTGAAGCGCATGAACCCGTAGTTGGTCGAGTACTTGGACTCGTTGCCGTAGATCCCGAAGGTCAGGTTGCTGTACCCGAGGTACTGCTTGACGCTGCCGGTGACGTCGAAGGTCACGTTCGGGTTGGTGCCGCAACTGCCGTAGACGGGGCCGATGTTCTGCGTGCCCTCGCCGGTGACGGTGCCGGGCTGGTTGTTCCAGGAGGTGCCGCCGCTGATGCCGCCGGTCAGGTTGAGGCCGATGCCCCAGGTGTCGGAGCAGGTGTGGTCGGCGCCGTAGGTCTCGGCGAGGTGCAGCTGCGAGCTCTGGATCACCATGTTGGTGGTGAGCGCGCTGGTGTTCATCTCGTAGTAGCTGCGGTAGATGCCGAAGCAGTTGGAGTCGTACTGCTGGTAGCCGACGCCCTCGCCGTTCTCCTGCGCGTTGTCGTACAGGCCCTGGCCCGCGCAGCCTTCCTTGACCTCGGTGTAGTGGTTCGTGGTGCCGGTGGGCGCCGGCTGCCAGGCCGGGTCGATGTACTCGGGGTACACGACGTCGCTGCTGGCGAGCTGACCGGCGTCAGGGGCCAGGGTCAGACCGCTGTTGTCCGCCTGGACCGCGATCTTGGCGATGTGCGCGCCGTGCCCCGGACCGTCCTTGGTCGAGACCGCCTGCGTGGCGGGGTCCACCGCGCTCTGCGGCGCGGGCGGCGCGTCCGGCGTGCCCTGCGCGACGGCGGCCCGGGGAGCGGCGTCCGCCGGCGCGGCCGCGCTGCGGGCCACCGACGGCTGAACCGGCGCCGGAGCGGTCGCGGAGTCCCACATGACCGGGGCCGGCGCGGTGAAGGCCGGTGTACCGTCAGCGGCCTTGGCCGTCACGTTGCCGGCGCCGTCGGCCGCGGTGCTCAGGCCGTTGCTGTTGATGGCCAGGCGCAGCGTCTTCAGCTGCGGGTCCGCCGCGGCCTGCGCATTGTGCACCACCAGGACCTCGTGGAACGCACCCTGGTCGGTGACCGTCGCCTGCAGGTCGACGCCCGGCAGCACGTTCGCGTACGTCGCCGTGTCACCACTGACACTCGGCACCGGCAGTGCGAACGGCAGCGACAGCGCCAGCTTGTGACCCGCCGGGTCCGTCAGCGCCACCAGCGGGGCACTGCCGCCGCCCGACAGCGCCACACCCGAGGCCGCCACCTTCGGCGAGAACGAACCGTCACCGTTCTTCGCCAGCGTCGCATCGACACCGGCCCACGAGCCGTTGCTCTGCTTCACCCGGATCGGCAGCACGTTCTGCGAGGTGGTCAGCGAACCGTCGGGGTTCGCCACCGTCAACGACGTCTCCGTCGTCAACGCGTCCACCGTCACCGGCTTGCCGGTCTTCTTCGCCTGCGCCTGGGCGATCTGGGTCGGGCCGGGGGCCACCTGCGCGGTCGGCGGCTTGGCCGTCGGGTCCGCGGGCCCGATCGGCGCCGCCAGCGCGGGGAGGGCCGAACCGGCCAGCGCGGTGGTCAACGCGGTGGTCAACGCCGCTGCCAGCGCCAGCCGGCGACGGAGCGTCCGCGTCGTCGTTGAGGGTCTTGAGAGGGGCACGTACGACTTCCTTCGGTTCAAAGGACCGAGGGGCGTCGGCGCAATGCGCGTGGAAAAGCCTCGCTGACGGTCCGTCGGGCGACGGAGCGTCAGAAAGCCGAGGCCGGCGGCAATGAACGGCCGCCGACGGCGAGCGGCCCTTGCCGCCGCATCTTTTTCCCTCTGGGGCGATTGCACGGCGAATACAGCCGTAGCCGCAGAGAGGTTATTGGATCCCCCCGGTGTCAGCAACACGGACCCTACACGTTGATGAAGGGAGTCTGAGCGCTTCGGGGACGAAGGGCTTGACCGAGTACCGACAAAATGCTCGGACCTGGTACATCACCGCAGGTCAGCTAAGTCTGAGCCAACTCCCAGGATCTGTCCCTTTCGTACTCGAAATGTGTGCATCGGGCGGCCTCCACCGGTCCGAGTTGCCCCGAATGAACCAGACAAGCACGGACATGCGCCTTTGCCAAAAGAACAGGATGACGGTGGCACAGATGACAGTTGTGACACGACCGTTGCGGCGGGTGATTGGCATCAATATCGTTCGGCGAGCCTCAAATGAGGGCTAGTCATAGAGATGATGTTCAAACTTGTGGGGGATTGTGTCGTGAGTCCACGACCATGGTTCAGTAGCCGTTCCCGCTCCAGAGTCCTGGGGCGGGGAACGGTGACAGCCGGCATGACCTTGGCAGCGCTTGCCCTGGTCGTGCCGATGGCCGCCGCCAGCACGACGGTGGTCGGCGGGTACCAGTACAAGGGCAAGACCTGGACGGCCGATCCGCTGCCGGCCCAGCCGAAGGTGCAGGGGCACCCGGTCGGCGGCAAGGGCACGGTCAAGCCGGCCCCGGTGCCGCCCGGTTCACGGGCGCTGGAGAAGGCCCCGACCGCCGCGCCGAAGTGGCCGGCCGGCTCGACCAGCACCGTGACCGTCCCGGTGACCGGGGCGGCTGCGGTCGCCTCGTCGCCGGTGTCCGTGGCGGCGGTCCAGCCGAGCGCCGAGGCGGTGCGGGCGGCCGCGGCCACCGACGGCGCCGCGAACCCCGACTCGCCGGGGTCGGTGCGGGTGCAGACCGCGGACCACACGGCGGCCCAGGCCGCCAACGTCGACGGCGTGCTGGTGGGCCTGTCCCGGGCCGACGGCGCGGCGGCCGGCGGCAAGGTGTCGCTCTCGGTCGACTACTCCGCCATCTCCCAGGCGTACGGCGGGGGTTGGTCTTCGCGCCTGCACCTGGTGGCGATGCCGGCCTGTGCGCTGACCACGCCCCAGCTGGCCGAGTGCCGCACCCAGACCCCGCTGACGACGAAGAACGACCAGCTGGGCAAGAAGCTGACCGCGACCGTCGACCTGCCGGGCGGCAGCACCCAGAACGCCGCGCTGACCGGTCACGGCGTCGTCTCCGACGCGCTGGCCCGGGCCGGCGCGGCGACGGCGGCGACCGACATCGCGGCAAGCTCCGGCACCGCGGTCGCCGCGGTCTCCGGCACCTCCGGCTCGCAGGGCGACTACACCGCCGCCCCGCTGTCGGCCTCCGGCGCGTGGTCGCAGTCCGCCTCGGGCGCGTTCACCTACAACGTGCCGATCTCGGCGCCCTCCGCGCTCGGCGGTTCGGCGCCCTCGGTCGCGCTGGGCTACAACTCCCAGTCGGTCGACGGCGAGAACTCCTCGCGCAACTCGCAGTCCTCCTGGATCGGTGACGGCTGGGACTACACCCCCGGCTCCATCACCCGCTCCTACAAGGCCTGCAGCGCCGACGGGATCACCGGCTCCGCCGACGAGTGCTGGGCGGGCTACAACGCCACGCTGTCGCTCGGCTCGCACAGCGGCCAGCTCGTGCGCGACAGCAACGGCCAGTACCACCTCCAGGGTGACGACAGCACCAAGGTCGAGGACCTGTCCGGTGCGTCGAACGGCCTGTGGAACGGCGAGTACTGGAAGGTCACGACCACTGACGGCACCCAGTACTACCTGGGCCTGAACCACTCCCCCGGCACCACCTCGGACCCGGCCACCAACTCGGCCTGGGGCGTGCCGGTCTACATGCCCAAGTCCGGCGACCCGTGCTACAACTCCGCCCAGGGCAACAGCTCCCAGTGCTCGGCCGAGCCGGGCTGGCGGTTCAACCTGGACTTCGTGGTCGACCCGCACGGCAACGTGCAGCGCTACGACTGGGCGAACGAGACCAACTGGTACAACATGGGCGCCGGCCAGTCCAACGGCAACGGCGGCTCGATGATCGCCTACACCCGCGGCGGCTACCTGCAGCAGATCTCCTACGGCTACAAGCTGGCCGACGAGCAGGCGGGCCACGACCCGGCCGCGAAGATCGTCTTCAACACCGCCCAGCGCTGCACCACGGACCCGACGACCTGTCAGGCCTCCAACCTCTCCGCCTCGACGGCGAGCAACTGGCCGGACACCCCGTACGACCTCAGCTGCACCCAGGGCATGGCGACCTCGGGCACCGGCAGCAACGTCTGCCAGATCAGCGCGCCGTCCTTCTGGTCCACCTACCGGCTGAGCTCGATCGCGACCTCGGTCAAGAACGGCGGCTCCTGGCAGCCGGTGGACACGTACAACCTGACCCACGTGTTCTCCAACGCGGGCGCCACCGTGGACCCGGTGACCGGCAAGACGGTCGACCCGGCCGACGCCGGCTCGCTCCAGTCGATGATGTGGCTCTCGCAGATCCAGCGCACCGCGCAGGACACCAGCGCGGGCGGCAGCGGGACCGTCACGATGGACCCGATCACCTTCACCGGCACCGAGATGGACAACCGGGTCGACGGCTCCTCGCCGCCCGCCCCGCCGCTGTTCCACCCGCGGATCTCCAGCATCCAGACCGAGTCCGGTGAGTCCATCGCGGTCACCTACCGGGCCCCGGAGTGCTCGCGGGTGAACAACCACATGCCGTCGTCCGCGGACAGCGACACCATGGCCTGCTACCAGGCGTACTGGACCACCCCGGGCGGGTCCGCGCCGATCGCGGACTGGTTCCAGAAGACGGTGGTCTCGCAGGTCTCGGACAACGACGCGACCAAGGCCGGCTCCCCGGCGAAGATCACCAACTACAGCTACAGCGGCCCGGCCTGGCACCGCAACGACTCGGACCTGGCGGACGACCAGTACCGCACCTGGGACCAGTTCCGCGGCTTCCGCACCGTCACGGTCACCACCGGCGCGGCACCGGACCCGATCACCCAGACCACCACGTCCTACTTCCAGGGCATGGACGGCGACTACAAGCAGGACGGCAGCAAGCGCTCGGTCAGCCTGGCCGACTCCAACGGCAACGCCGTCACCGACAGCAACTGGCTGGCCGACACGGTCCAGGAGACGGACACCTACAACCAGGCCGGCGGCTCGATCACCGGCAAGCAGCTGACCACGGCGGAGGCCTTCACCGTCACCGCGGACAGCCCGCGCACCGCCTGGACCGCCAAGACCCCGGCACCGGCCACCCTCTCCACCCTGCCGGACCTCCAGGCCCTGCGGAAGCAGAGCAGCACCCAGCGCAAGCAGTCGCTGCTGGCCAACGGCAGCTGGCGGACCACCGAGACCGACACCACGTACGACAGCCTGGGCCGGATCTCGCAGGTCGACGCCAAGGGCGACGTCTCGGTGCCCTCGCAGGAGGTCTGCACCACCACCACGTACGCCACTCCCCCGGCGTCCAACCCGATGATGCTCGCCTACCCGAGCGAGGTGCTGGCCGTCTCCGGCGGCTGCGGCACCACCCCGGGCGCCGGCACCACCGTCAGTGACAAGCGCACCTACTACGACGGCAACGGCAGCATCACCAGCCTTCCGCCGCTCGGCCAGCTCGGCAACGACGGCTACGTGACCGCCACCCAGTCGCTGAAGTCCTACGACGGCTCCGGCAACGCGGTCTACCAGACCGACGGCGCCACCACCTTCGACCAGTACGGCCGGCCGACCAAGCAGCTCGACGCGGCGGGCAACGCCACGACGACCGCCTACACCCCGGCCACCGGCACCCTGCCCACCGCGACCACGGTGACCAACGCACTCGGCTGGGCGAGCACCACGACGTTCGCGCCGACCCGCGGGCTGCCGCTGCACCTGGTGGACGTCAACGGGCGGGTGACCGACGCGGTCTACGACGCGCTGGGCCGCCGCACCGGCGTCTGGCTGCCCGGCCGCAACAAGGCCACCCAGACCGCCGACCAGACCTTCAGCTACGCGGTGCACGGCGCCGGTTCGAACCCCGACCCGTCGACCGTCACCACGCAGACCCTGCGCGAGGACGGCTCCTACGCCGTCAGCGTCTCCATCTACGACGGGTTCCTGAACCAGCGTCAGACGCAGGCGACCACGGCGGACAACAGCGCGGGGCGCCTGATCTCGTCGACCCACTACGACAGCCACGGCTGGAAGTACAGCACCGTCCCGGCCTACTCGGACACCACGACGGCGCCGTCCACCACGCTGTTCGTGGAGACGGAGAACAGCCTTCCGTCCGAGACGGTGTACGGCTACGACGGGATGGGACGCGGCGTCAAGCAGACCCTGTACTCCAAGGCGTCGCCGCTCTGGACCTCCACCGTCGCCTACCCGGGCGCCGACGAGACCGACACGACGCCGCCGCAGGGCGCCACCCCGACGTCGACCTTCACCGACGCGCTGGGCCGCACCACGTCCACCGTCTCGCACGGCGGCAGCGGCACCGGTGACGTGACGACCCGTTACACCTACACCTCCGCGGGCAAGGTGGCCACGGTCGCCGACACCGCGGGCAACAACTGGAGCTACCAGTACAACGTGCTGGGGCAGCGGGTCTCCCAGAGCGACCCGGACGCCGGGAGCTCCAGCACGACCTACGACCAGCTCGGCAACGTGGCCAGCACCACCGACGGCCGCAACCAGACGCTGTCCTACACCTACGACGCGCTCGACCGGAAGACCGGGGAGTACGCGGGCACCAACACCACCGACCAGACCCAGCAGCTCGCGGGCTGGACCTACGACTCCCTGGTCAAGGGCTACCCGACCGCCTCGACCCGCTACGTCGGCGGATCGGGCTCCACGGGCAGCGCCTACACGCAGGCGGTGTCCGGCTACAACACGGCCTACCAGCCCACCGGCACCACGGTCACCATCCCGGCGGCCGAGGGCAAGCTGGCCGGCAGCTACAGCACCACCTCCAAGTACACCCCCACCGTCGGCCTCCTCTCGGACACCATCTTCGGGACCGAGGGCGGCCTGCCGTCCGAGGACGTCGGCTACGGGTACAACCTGCAGGGCGGCCTGGTCTCCACCGGCACGATGTTCACGCCCTACCTGGACGTGGCCTCCTACAGCCCGCTGGGCCAGGTCGAGCAGTCGACCTACGGCGTGCTCGGCAAGCAGCTGCGCACCGCGCAGACCTACGACGACGCCACCGGCCGCCTGACCACCAACCGGGACAGCATCCAGCCGGCCAGCACCAACCCGATCTCGTCGACCACCTACGGGTACGACCAGTCGGGCAACCTCACCACGACGAGCGAGCTGCAGTCCTCCGGCGGCACCGACCAGGCCTTCGACACCCAGTGCTTCCAGTACGACGGCCTGGACCGCCTGACCACCGCCTGGACCGACACGGCGGGCCAGACCTCGCCGACGGCCGGTCAGCTGGCGCACTGCAACAGCGGCTCGCCCGCGCCGGCGGCGATCGGCGGCCCGGCGCCGTACTGGCAGTCGTACAGCTACGACCTGCTCGGTGACCGGACCCAGCTGGTCCAGCACGACGTCACCGGCAACACCGCCAACGACACCACCCAGACCAGCAGCTACCCCGGAGGAGGCACCACCGCCGCGGCCCAGCCCAACACCGCGGGCACCATCACCACCAGCAACCCGACCAGCGGCACCAGCACGCTGACCACGAACTTCGACACTGCGGGCAACACCACCAAGCGCACCGTCGCCGGTCCCAGCCCGTCCACCCAGACGTTCACCTACGACGCCGAGGGCAAGACGGCATCGGTCACCACCCAGCAGGGCAGCAGCAACTCGCAGAAGTCGTCCTACCTCTACGACGCGGACGGTTCGCTGCTGGTCCAGCACGGCACCAACACCACCACGCTCTACCTGTTCGGCGGCGCCGAGCAGCTGACCATGACCGGTTCCACCGTCAGCGGTCTGCGCTACTACACCAACCCGGACGGCACCGTGATCCTGCGGTCCAGCACCGGCACGGTGACCTACCTGCCGAGCAACCCGCAGCACACCTCGCAGCTTGAGGTCGACAGCAAGACCCTGGCGGTCACCCGCCGCGCCTACGACCCGTACGGCAACACGCGCGGAGGCGTCCCCGGCAGCTGGGCCGACAACCACGGCTACCTCGGACAACCGGCCGACCCGGGCAGCGGCCTCGACCTGCTCGGCGCCCGCCAGTACGACCCGACGATCGGCCGCTTCCTCACCGCCGACCCGATCTTCGAGCTCGGCGACTCGAACCAGATGGGCGGCTACACCTACGCCTCCGACAACCCCACGACGATGAGCGACCCGACCGGGGAGCGCTCGGAGTGCGGGCAGAACGGCGACAGCCCCTGCGGTGCGCCGCCGTCGCAGGGTGACAGCTACAGCTACATGACCCCGGAGGACTGCAACACCTACAGCTGCCAGGTGGGCCTCTCCGAGGAGATCCAGAACCTGCAGAACGACCAGGACAACTTCAGCCGCTACGCGCTCTCCTGCACCAGCAACGCCTGCGAGCAGGCCGCGCTGGACGCGCTGAACGCGAACCAGGGCGAACAGTCCACCGACGGTCAGGGTGTTTACACCGACATCACCCAGATGGACAACCACGCCAAGGCCAAGGAGGCCCAGGCAGCCGCACAGGCGGCTGCGGACAGGAAGAAGAACAGCTGCAACTTCCTCAGCGTGTGCGGACTCAAGAAGGCCGCCACCAAGGTCGCGCAGATCTCCGGTGACGTCAGCACGGGCTTGGGCTACATCAGTTGGGTGCCCGGAATCGGTGAACTCGCCGGCGGCCTCTCCGTCGCCACGGGTCTGCTGAGCGCGGGCCTCTACGCGAGCACGGGCGACTGGAAGGACGCGGTCAACGGCCTGGGGGCCGTGGCGCTGGGCGTGGCCACGGGCGGGTTCGGCAAGATCGGGATCCTGGGCAAGTTCGACGTCCTGGGCAAGCTCGACGGTATGTACACCTCGCCGCTCAGCAAGCTCAGCGAACTCGCCGGCGACAAGGCCGCCGCACAGGTGGCCGCGTCCCGGGCGAACGGCTTCTACCGCAGTGAGTCCGGAGTGAAGCTCTACTCCGGGGTCGCCAAGGCCGTGAGCACCATGGGCGTTAATGGTGCTATTAACGGCTATCCCGGCACTTCGGTTCCGGACTACAATCAGTCCGGCGCATCCTTCTACCGGGACAGTCCGTACGGTGCACTGACCGGATACCTCGAAGGCTAAAGCAGTGCGAGGGTGGGGGTGCTCGTAGATCGAGCACCCCCACCCTCGATTCTGTCGCCGGTCGCATGAAGATTCCGCCAGGGAAGTTAGGTGCTTTGAATGATCGATCTGGCCGGCGTTCCCACGCCCGTCGTAATGGCCGTGGCGCTCCTGGCATGGCTGGGCGGGTGTTTGCTGCTCTGGCGGTCGATGCCCGATCGAGCGCGTCCCGCCATGGTCGGGGCAGGGGTCGTGGGCATCGGTGTCGGGGCTTTCCTCGGCCTGGCCCGCGGTAGTTCCGGGCGGCACATCCTCGCCATGCTCTTCATCGCCGGATTGTCCCTGGCCATCGGATCGCTCGGCCAGCGCGACAACCTGGCCAAGATCACCTCCGACAGCAAGGGCAGGACCCCGGAGGAACAGAAGGCGGTCAATCGCGTGTCGGCCCAGGTGCTGTTCCCGCTGGTGATCGGGATCATCCTGCTGGACACCGTATTCCACGGGATCTGACGGACCATCGCCTGATACTGATCGGCCCCGGACGGAAATTCGTCCGGGGCCAACCTGTTTCAGTTTGAGCAATTCCTGACCTGGCGTCAGCGCATCGCATCGCATCCGAGCAGAACCACTCGACTCCCGGCAGGATGTGCACAGCAGTGGAGGCGGCCTCCCGGTTTCCCGGGAGACCGCCTCCACTGCGTTCAGGCGCCCGCCGCTAGCGGCGGGCCACCGGGCTCAGTGGCCCAGCGTCCAGGTGGAGTTGCCACCGCCGCCGCAGCTCCAGGTGTCGAGCTGCTGGCCGTTGGTGGTGTTCCAGCCGTTGACCTCCAGGCAGAGGCCGGAGTGCACGTTGTGCAGCTGGTTGTCGGAGCCGAGCGTCCACTGCTGCTCGGTGGCACCGGCGTTGCAGGTCCACAGGATGGCCGGGGTGCCGTTGGTGGTGCCGGCGGCGGAGGCGGCCAGGCACTTGCCGGAGATCCGGATGGTCCCGTCGGTGTTGAAGTTCCACGACTGCGTGCTGCCGCCGGGGGCGCAGTCCCAGATGACGATCGGGTTGCCGTCGCCGGTGCCGCCGTAGCGGTTGTCCACGCACTTGGCGGTGTTCGCGTTGCTGTGCAGCGACGTGGTGACCGGGGTGTTCGCGGTGCCCATCGAGGTGGCGCCGGCGAACTGGGCGAGGCCCGCGGCGTTGGGTGCGGCGCCGGCGTAGGCGACGATCTGGTTGCTGCCGCTGATCGCGTACAGGTCCGGGTTGCCGTCGCCGGTGACGTCACCGGGAGAGGTGACGGTCGGCCAGTCGGTCTGGCCCAGGCCGAGCGGCAGGACCGTCGACTGGGTGGGCAGCACGCTGTTGTTGGCGCCGGCCCACTGCTGCTCGTTGCCGCCCTCGCAGTCCCAGAGGATCAGCTGGGTGCCCTGGGTCTGGCTGGAGGACGGGTCGCCCAGGCAGCGGCCGGACTGCGGGTTCTTCAGGTCACCGGGGAACGGGCCGGGGACCCACTGCTGCGAGCCGGTGTTGTTGCACTGGTAGAGCTGGACGGGCGTGCCGTTGGCGGTGCCGCCCGCCTGGACGTCCACGCACTTGCCCATGACGTGCAGGGTGTTGTCCGCACCGTAGGTGATGGTCTGCGGGTTGCTGTTGTTGCAGTCCCAGACCTGGATCTTGTTGCCGTTGGCGGTGCTGCCCGCGTTGTCGTCCAGGCAGAGGCGGTTGCCGCTGGTGTCGGTCAGCGCGGAGCTGAGCGCGGCCCGGCCGGGCGGCGTGAGGCTCATGCTCGGCAGGCCGTTGGTGTCGAAGGTCAGCGGGTAGCTGGTGATCGCGCCGGTGGCGTTGTCACGGGCCCACAGGGTGGGCGTGCCGCCGGACTCGGTGCCGTTCGCGACCTGGGCGCCGACGCTGCCGGGGGCGATCAGGGTGACGTTGGACCAGTTGGTGCCCTGAGCACCGATCAGGTAGGCGTTGCCGAGGTTCGAACCGCTCCGTGCGCTGCCGGTGTAGTACCAGAGCTTGCCGTTCTCGACCGTGATCAGGTCCGCGTACGGGGTGACACCCGCACCCGCCCAGCCAGGCGCGTTGGAGTACGCACCCGGTGCCACCATCTGGGTCACACCGGACCAGTCGGTGCCGTAGCTCGCGCAGTCCGTGCTGGTGCAGGACGAGGCGATCGCGGGCCGGCCCACCGTCAGGACGTCCTGGGACTTGGTGAACTGACCGGCGACGCCGCCGCCGATGGTCGTGCCGTCGTTGCGGTACAGGTACATCTGGTGGGTCTTGGTCTGGTACGCCCAGATGTCGTCCAGGGTCGACTGGCTCTGCGAACCCCGGTGCGTGACCAGGTAGTTGTTCCAGCTGGTGGCGTCCGGGCTCTGCGCCTGGGTGGACGCGACCAGCGGGGCGGCGGCCATGTCCTTGCCGCCCGGAATGAGCGTCAGGTTCCCGTTGTTGGACGGGTCGGGGATGATGGTGTCGGGGATGCCGTCACCGTTCAGGTCACCCGCGACGGCCTTGGCCGCGGGGTTCCACGGCGCGTAGAAGCTGTACTGCGCGACGGTGGCCTGGGTGTTGCCCGCGGCGTCCACGGCCTGCACGTAGAGCGTGTGGGTGCCCCACTGGTTGGTGGACAGGTTGACCGGGATGCTCGCGGTCGCGGTGCCGTTGGCGTCCGCGGTCACGTTGATCGCGTTGCCGCCGCTGACCGGGTTGTTCTGGTCCAGCGACCAGAGGAACTTGGCGACGCCGCTCTTGACGCACGGGTTCAGGTTGCAGCCGGTCGGGGCCTGGTCGGTGCTGGAGACCTGGATGTTGACGGTCCCGCTGCCCGCGTACGCGTTCGGCGTGATGCCGCTGCCCAGCGGCGGGTACTGCGCCGACGGGGTGAAGGTCGCGATGCTCGGCGGGGTCAGGTCGACGTTGAACGTGCAGGGGTTGGCCTTCGGACCGGCCATCAGGCCGTCGGTGGCCCAGACCTGCCAGCTGTACTGGTGGCCGTCGGAGGCGGCGACCGGGAACGGGATGTTCACGTTGCCGTTCGTGCCGATCCAGCCCGAGCTGGCCGGCCAGCCGACGGTGTAGGACCCGCCGCTGCCGTTGTTGGTCATGTTGTCCAGCAGCTGCGAGCCGCCCTGCAGGATGGCGCCCGGCATGTTGGTGCTCAGGTGCGCGGAGAGCGTGATGTTGGACGCGTTGCCGTTGACGGTCGTCATGCCGACCCACTGCGGCGAACCGCCGTTGCAGTAGCCGCTGTTGCCGTTGATGCTCAGCGAGTCCGGCATGTTCGGCAGGATGTCGTACGTGGTCTGCAGCACCGGGTTGGTGCTGAAGCGCATGAACCCGTAGTTGGTCCCGTACTTGGCCTCGTTGCCGTAGATCCCGAACGTCAGGTTGCTGTAACTGCCGTGGTACTGGTTGATGGTGCCGGTGACGTCGAAGATCGCCTGCTGGTTGCCGCAGCTGCCGTAGGCGGTGGCGATGTTCTGCTGGCCCTCACCGGTGACGGTGGCGGGCTGGTTGTTCCAGGAGGTGCCGCCGCTGATGCCGCCGGTCAGGTTGAGGCCGATGCCCCAGGTGTCGGAGCAGGTGTGGTCGGCGCCGTAGGTCTCGGCGAGGTACAGCTTCGAGTTCTGGATCACCATGTTGCTGGTCAGCGCACTGGTGTTGATCTCGTAGTAGCTGCGGTAGAGGCCGAAGCAGTTGGAGTCGTACTGCTGGTAGCCGACGCCCTCGCCGTTCTCCTGCGCGTTGTCGTACAGGCCCTGGGTGGCGCAGCCTTCCTTGACCTCGGTGTAGTGGTTCGTGGTGCCCGTGGGCGCCGGCTGCCAGCTCGGGTCGATGTACTCGGGGTACACGACGTCGTTGCCGGCGAGCTGGCCCGCGTCGGGCGCCAGCGTCAGACCGCTGTTGTCCGCCTGGACCGCGATCTTGGCGATGTGCGCGCCGTGGCCCGGACCGTCCTTGGTCGAGACCGGCTGCGTGGCCGGGTCCACCGCGCTCTGCGGCGCGGCCGGTGCGGCCGCCGGAGCGGTCGCCGGAGCGCTGGCCGAGTCCCACATCACCGGGGCGGGCGCCGTGAAGGCTGCCGTGCCGTCAGCGGCCTTCGCCGTCACGTTGCCGGCGCCGTCGGCCGCGGTGCTCAGGCCGTTGCTGTTGATGGCCAGGCGCAGCGTCTTCAGCTGCGGGTTCGCCGCGGCCTTCGCGTCGTGCACCACCAGGACCTCGTGGAACGCGCCCTGGTCGGTGACCGTCGCCTGCAGGTCGACCCCCGGCAGCACGTTCGCGTACGTCGCCGTGTCGCCGTTGACACTCGGCACCGGCAGCGCGAACGGCAGCGACAGCGCCAGCTTGTGACCCGCCGGGTCCGTCAGCGCCACCAGCGGGGCGCTGCCGCCGCCCGACAGCGTCACACCCGAGGCCGCCACCTTCGGCGAGAACGAACCGTCACCGTTCTTCGCCAGCGTCGCATCGACACCGGCCCACGAACCGCCCCGCTTCACCCGGGTCGGGAGGACGTTCTGGGTATTGGTGAACGAACCGTCGGGGTTCGCCACCGTCAACGACGTCTCCGTCGTCAACGCGTCCACCGTCACCGGCTTGCCGGTCTTCTTCGCCTGCGCCACCGCCGCCTGCGTGGGCGTGACGGGCGCGGCAGCCGCACTGCTGCCGGTGCCGGCGGGGGACGACGGGGCGGCCAGTGCGGGGAAGCTCGCCCCCGCCAGGACCGAGGTCAGCGCTGCCACCAGCGCCAGCCGGCGTCGGCGGACCTGGCGCGCCGCACCGTTTCTAAGGCCAGGGTTGGCCACTTGGGGAATCCTTTTCGTGGTCGGTCCCGGCAAAGGCGAGGGCATGTCTCTTGACAATCTCTTTGCCATTGACCTGGGAAATGTCCGATTCGCCGCAGACCGGGCTGCTTTGCCACGGGTCTGACGGGGCCTCGGAACGGACGTGACTGCCGCAATGATGGCAGTTGGCAAGCAGAGTATTGCTGCACGTGTTCACTCGGCAATCCACAAATGGCCGCCCCGGGCCGGGGTTTCCGGTAATTCCGCCGCCAATTCGGACAAATCGATGACCCGCACACCCCCCCTGTGCCGCCGCGCGACCCAGCCGCCTCCCTTTCCCCTCTAATGTGTCCTGTGCATGGCGAATTTGCGTGCGTGAATCGCTCCCGCGCAGGCCCCACCGTTCAGTGCCGAAGTGGCAGGATGACCGTCATGACCTACCTCGCGGCCGACTCCCGCTACGCCTCGATGACCTACCGCCGCGCCGGACGCAGCGGCGTGCAGCTGCCCGCCGTCTCGCTCGGCCTGTGGCACAACTTCGGCGACACCCAGCCCTTGGAGGTCCAGCGCGCGGTGCTGCGCCGGGCCTTCGACCGCGGCGTGAACCACTTCGACCTGGCCAACAACTACGGCCCGCCGTACGGCTCGGCGGAGAAGAACTTCGGCACGCTCTTCGCCCAGGACTTCCGGCCGTACCGGGACGAGCTGTTCATCGCCAGCAAGGCCGGCTACGACATGTGGCCCGGCCCGTACGGTGACGGCGGCAGCCGCAAGTACCTGCTGGCCAGCCTGGACCAGTCGCTGGGCCGGATGGGCCTGGACTACGTGGACGTCTTCTACTCGCACCGCTACGACCCCGAGACTCCCCTGGAGGAGACCATGGGCGCGCTGGCGAGCGCGGTGCGCCAGGGCAAGGCGCTGTACGCGGCGATCTCGAACTACCCGGCCGAGCAGCACCGCGAGGCGGTCGCGATCCTGCGCGAGCTCGGCACGCCGGTGCTGCTCAACCAGAGCGCCTACTCGATCCTGGACCGCCGCCCCGAGCGGGCGGGCGTGCTGGACGCGGTAGGTGACACGCAGACCAGTCTGATCGCTTACTCCCCGCTGGCCCAGGGCCTGCTGACCGACCGCTACCTGAGCGGCGAGGTGCCGGCCGGATCGCGGATGTCGGTGGGCCACTTCCTCAAGCAGGAGGCGCTCACCCCGGCCAAGCTGGAGCTGCTGCGGGCGCTGAACAAGGTGGCCGAGCAGCGCGGGCAGTCGCTGGCGCAGCTGGCGCTGGCCTGGGTGCTGCGCGACCCGCGCGTGGTCTCGGTGATCATCGGCGCGAGCAGCGTGCGCCAGCTGGACCAGAACCTGGACGCGCTGGCGGCCGGTCCGCTGACCGCCGAGGAGCTCGCCGAGATCGACCGGCTGACCGCCTGATCGCCTGATCGCTCGACCGTGTGCCGGGCCCGCCGCGGGCAGCGGGCCCGGCCGCCGGGTGGTCAGCCGCGCAGTGCGGGCAGCACGGTCTCGGCCACCCGGTGGGCCTCCTCCAGCAGCGGGTTGCCGGAGAGGATGAAGGTGTCCACGCCCAGCTGCTCGAACTCCCTCAGCCGCTCGATCACCTGGGCGGTGCTGCCGACCACGGCGGTGCCCGGGCCCGGGCGGAACAGGCTCATCCCCGGCCAGAGGTTCGGCGAACTCTCCAGCTCCCGGGCGCGCTTGGGCACCCGGCCGCCGTGCTGGCGGAACTGCCGCTGCCAGCCGACCCCGTCCTCGTCGGCCCGGCCGCCGAGCTGGCGGGCGTAGGTCTGCTCGCTGGTGACGTCGAGCAGCCGGTCGGCGGCGGCCCAGGCCTGCTCCTCGGTGTCCCGGACGATCAGGTGCAGCCGCAGGCCGATCCGCAGGGTCCGGCCGTGCGCGGCGGCCCGCTCGCGCACCCGGGCCAGCTTCTCCTTGAGCAGCAGCGGCGGTTCGCCCCAGGTGAGGTAGACGTCCACGTGCTCGGCGGCCATCTCGATGCCGGCCGCGGAGGAGCCGCCGAACCAGAGCGGGATGTGGCCGTCCCGCTTGGGGGTGAGCTCGCGCAGGCTCGCCCCGGCGTTCGCCAGCCGGTAGAACTCGCCCTCGTGGTCGAAGACTTCACCACGGGTCAGGCGCTTGACCAGGTTCCAGTACTCGGCGCTCAGCCGGTACCGGTCGTCGTGCTCGACGTCCAGGCCGTACTCGCGCAGCTGGGCGGTGGAGCCGTTGACCACGTTGAACCGCAGCCGGGGGCCGTGCAGGTGCTCGAAGCTGAGCGCCATCTTGGCCAGCAGGGTGGGCGAGACCAGCCCGGGGTGGACCGCGAGCAGCGGCTGGAAGCCGGGCCCGGTGGCGGCGGCGACCGCGCTGCCGAGCGTCCAGACGTCGTACAGGTCGGTCGCCAGCAGGGCGCCGGAGAAGCCCAACCGCTCGGTGCTGGCCGCCAGTTGCTGGAGGTAGCCGAGGTCCACGGGCCGGCGGCCGGCCGGCTCCCACGGGTAGGCGCCCTCACGGGGGATCAGGTACCAGAGGAACTCGCTCGCCATCTCAGGCCCCCAGGAAGGCGTCGCGGACGACGACCGGGCGCTCGATGAAGCCGGCCTGGTGGAAGATGTCGGCGGCCTCCTGCTGCTCGGCGATGAACTCCTCGGTCACCGGCTCCAACCGCCAGGGCAGCGCGGCCAGCGCGGCGCGGTGGTCGGCGAGTTCGCCGCCCTGGTCGGCGGCGGCGAGCGCGGCGGCCTCGTCCAGGTGCTCGGCCACCCAGTGGTCGGCCCGGGCCAGCGCGGCGGTCACGGCCGCCACCGCCTCCGGGCGCCCTGCGGCGAACTCGCGGCGGGCGAAGAAGACCGAGCGGTCGCTGATCACCTCGCCGGTCGGCACCAGGACGCGGAACTCGCCGGTGTGCCGGACGGCTTCGAGCTCGGCGCCCTGGGCCACCCAGCCGGCGATGGCCCCGGAGCGCAGCCGCTCGGCCTCGTCGCCCGAGGGCCGCTCGGCGGTGATCGAGTCCCGGTAGCTCAGCCCGGCGGCGTGCAGCGCCTTGGCCAGCAGGTGGGTCTGCCAGGAGCCGACGGCCAGCACCACGGTGGTGCCTTTGAGGTCCGCGATCCGCCGGACCGGCCCGTCGGCCCGGACCAGCAGCGCGCCGTGCTCCGGGCGGGGCGCCGAGACGGCGGTGTAGACGAGGTCGTGGCCGGCCGCCTGGGCGGTGACCGGCGGGGTCGAGCCGGTGCCGCCGAGGTCGATCACGCCCTGGGCGAGCAGCTCGCCGGTGCGGGTCCCGTCGGTGTAGTGGTGGAACCGGCCCTGCTCGCCGATCTTGGCCAACTCCTCGTCCAGGTAGTCGAGTCGGGAGAGGAAGTAGAGCGAGGGGTTGCTCCGGTGGATGCCCAGGGTGATGGTCATTCGACGGCTCCTTCGAGAGAGGCGGCGGCACTGGGCACACCGAGATCGTTCAGCAGGCGGCGGCGCAGCGCCGCGAAGTCGGGGTCGGCCGGATCGCGCGGCCGGGCCACGGCGACCCGCTCGTCGCGGACCAGTCGGCCCTCGCGCAGCACGGCCACCCGGTCGGCGAGCCGGACCGCCTCGTCCACATCGTGGGTGACCAGCAGCACGGCGGGCCGGTGCTTGCGGCACAGCTCGCCCACCAGGTCCTGCATGCGCAGCCGGGTGAGCGCATCCAGGGCGGCGAACGGCTCGTCCAGCAGCAGCAGTTCGGGCTTGCGGACGAGTGCCCGGGCGAGCGCGACGCGCTGCGCCTCGCCACCGGACAGGGTGCCGGGCCAGGCGTCCGCGTGCCGCTCCAGGCCGACCTCGGCAAGCGCCCGACGGCCCGTCAGTTCGCTCTGTGGTCCGCGCTCCAGGCCGATCAGCACATTGGCCAGCACCCGCTTGGAGGGCACCAGTCGGGGCTCCTGGAAGACGATGGTGCGGGCCCGCGGCACCAGCACGGTGCCGGCGTCCGGCCGGTCGAGGGCGCCGAGGATCCGCAGCAGCGTGGTCTTGCCGGTGCCGCTGGCCCCGAGCAGCGCCAGGAACTCGCCGCGGGCCAGCTCCAGGTCGATCCCGTCCAGCACCGCCCGGCCGTTGAACTCACGTCGCAGTCCGGCGAGTTGCACGGCGGAGGTCATCGGCTGCCCCCTGCCGCGCGCCAGGGCATCAGCACCCGCTCCAGCAGCCGGACCAGCAGGTCGGCCAGCAGCCCGAGCAGTCCGTAGACCAGGATGCAGACGGCCAGGATGTCGGTGCGGGCGTAGTTCTGCGCCTGGGTCATCAGGTAGCCGATCCCGGCGGTGGAGTTGATCTCCTCGGCGGCGATCAGCGCGATCACGCTGAGCGTCATGGACAGCCGCAGGCCGGCCAGCAGCGAGGGCAGCGCGGCGGGCAGCACCACCTCGCGGACCAGCGCGATCCGGCCGAGCCCGAAGGAGCGGACCGCTTCGAGCAGCTTGCGGTCGGTGTTGCGCACGCCCTGCGCGGTGTTGACGTACATCGGGAAGGTGGTGGCGACGGCGATGATCACCACCTTGGCGGTCTCGTTGATCCCGAACCAGACCATGAACAGCGGCACCAGGGCCAGGAACGGCACGGTGCGCAGCACCTGCATCGGCGAGTCCAGCAGTTCCTCGCCGAGCCGGGAGAGCCCGGTGAGGGTGCCGAGCAGCAGGCCGGCGGTCAGCCCGAAGAGCAGGCCGAGCCCGGATCGGGTGAGCGAGACGGCCAGCGCGTCGCCCAACTGCCCGCTCCCCCACAGCTCGCCGACCGCGCGCAGCACGGCGGCCGGCGAGGCCAGCACGTCCGGGGTGAGCGCACCGGTCGCCGAGGCGGCGCTCCACAGGCCGAGCAGGGCCAGCGGGCCGAGCGCCCGCAGCGCGAGCGAGACCCCGCGCGGGCGCGGCCGGGGCAGCCGCACCCGGGGCGTGACCAGGCTCATCGGGTGCCGCCCGGCAGCGAGTCGACGTCCAGCAGGCTGGGCCGGATCGCCACCTGCTCCTTGGTGATCCGCTGCGCGGCGTAGAAGGCGGCGACCTGGTCGAACCGGGCGGCCACCGCGTCGTCGATCGGCTGGTCCACTCCGGCCTGCTTGCCGAAGTCGACGCTGATCTGCTCCTTCTTGCCGGTGACGGCCTGCGGGCCGGCGTCGGTGAAGACGTTGAGGTAGCCGGCCGGGTCGGCCTTGGCCTTGGCGTCGCCGTCGTGCAGGTACTGGTAGAGCGCCCGGGTGACGTCGGGGTGCTGCTCGGCGAAGGCGGTGCGGACCGCCCAGACGCTGTAGTTGTCCGAGCCGAGCGCCTTGCCGTTGGCCAGGAAGTGCGCGCCGGAGTCGGCCAGCGCGGAGATCGCGTAGCTGCTCCAGGTGGCCCAGGCGTCCACCTGGCCGGAGTTGAAGACCGGCGCGGACTGGTCGGGCCGCAGGTAGACCCGCTGCACCTGGTCCGGCGCGACGCCGGCCTCGGCCAGCGCCCGCAGCAGCAGGTACTCGCCGGTGCCGCCCTGGTTGACGGCGACCTTCTTGCCGACCAGGTCCTTGACCGAGGTGATCAGCGAGCCGTCCTTGACCAGGATGCCCTCGCCGACCGGGTCGGGCTCGGTGGCGGCGAACAGCTTGAAGCCGGGCTTGACGGCCAGCGCGGTGACGGCGGAGGTGATCGAGCCTTGCGCCACGTCCAGTTGAGCGGCGTTCAGCTCCTGGGCGGCGGGCGCGAACGGGCCGACGCTGCCGGTCCAGGCGACCTTGGCGTGCACGGCGGCCAGCGCCTTCGCCAGCGAGCCGTCCTTCTTGCCGAGCGCCAGCACGCCGGAGTTGCCGGGGTCGGGGATCCGCACGGTCACCGTGGCGGCGGCGCCCGCGCCGGGCGCGGCGGCGGTCGAGGAGGAGCAGGCGGTCAGCGCGGTGAGGGCGAGCAGGGCGGCGAGGGCGGCTTTGGCGGTGTGCATGGCGGAGCTCCAGGGTTCAGCGGGGCGTTCAGGCAGGCCCGTCGGCACGGTCGGCCGGGGCAGGGTCGACCACGGCACGGTCGGCCGGGGCAGGGTCGACCACGGCACGGTCGGCCAGGGCGCGGGCGGCCCGCAGTGGTTCGGGGTCGGCCCAGTCGGCGACGGCGACGGGCGCGGCCAGGAAGCCGTGCGCGCGCAGCAGTCGCTCCTGCTGGGCGAGCAGGTCGAGGCGGTCCGGGGAGAGGTCGAGGTGCAGGGTGCGGTGGCCGCCGGCGGCGTAGGCCCCGGCCACGCCGGTGGGTCCGGCGCCGGTCTCGGTGGCCAGGATCCGGGACACCTCGGCGGGGTTGGCGGCGGCCCAGTCGGCGGCCTCCACCAGTCGGGCCAGGAAGCGGACCACCAGCTCGGGCGACTCGTCGAGCAGGTCCTGATGGACCGTCACCGGCCGAGGGGTGCCGTTGTTGACCCGGGTGCGGCGGTCCGCCACCCGGTCCAGCTCGACGGCGACCTCGGCGCCGTACGCGGCGGCCGCCTCGACGGCCAGCGCGCCCTTGGCGTAGACGGCGTCCACCCGGCCGTCGCGCAGCGCGGCGAGTTCGGCGCTCCACTGCGCGGCGCCGGGCGGGGCCGGCACCTCGGTGGGGCGGGCGTCGGCCAGGGTGAGG
This sequence comes from Kitasatospora viridis, assembly GCF_007829815.1. NCBI lineage: Bacteria > Bacillati > Actinomycetota > Actinomycetes > Kitasatosporales > Streptomycetaceae > Kitasatospora > Kitasatospora viridis. The sequence continues at coordinate 371,261 of NZ_VIWT01000001.1, forward strand.
CCGGCCGGCGAGAGCGCGCCGGTGAAGCCCGCCAGCGCCATCGCCCGCCAGAAGTCGATGGCGATCTCATGGCGCGGGATCGCCAGCCGCAGGCCGCGCAGCGCGCCGGGGCCGCGCAGTCCGCTGCCCGCCCGGACCAGCACCACCTGGCGCTCCTCGATCCAGGTCAGGCCGATCAGCCTGGTCCGCTCGCCGCGCGAACGGGCCCACAGCGCGGGCACGTTGCCGCCCTCGCGGAACAGGCCGGGCAGGGCGTGGGTGTAGTGGTGGTCGCCGGCCAGCTCGGCGGGCAGGTCCTGGAGGGAGCGGACGGCGATCCCGTCGGGGGCGAACTCGGCGGCCAGGGTGCCGCGGTCGGCGGCGATGCCGGTGGCGGTCGGGACGGGGCAGCGGGTGAACCAGAGGGTGTCGGGCATGGCGGAGCAGGCCTTTCGGCACGGGGGCGAAGGTGGCTCGCGGGAGTGGGACCGGCGAGGCGGGGGTCAGCGCGGAACGCGGGCGCCGTGACGGCGAAGGCGACGGCGACAGCGGCGCACCGGACGGGCAGCGGCGGTGGGGTTCACGGCGCTGCTCCTTTCGTCGTCCCATGTGCGGTGCGGTGCGGTGCGCCGAGCGTTCCACGGCGCGAGCGCCCAGGGCAAGCCATGCCACATGGTGGGAGCGATTGTTCATCAACGCCACGGCAGTGCAACGCTGCTGACACATTCACGCAGCACCAGCTCCCATATCCTGGGAACATGACCGACGTCACCGCCCGCAGCGCACCGGCCGGCGCCCAGGCCGTGCAGCGCGCGCTCGGCCTGCTGCACTGCTTCCAGGACAACGGGCCGGACCTCAGCGCCTCCGACCTGGCCCGCCGCACCGGCCTGACCGTCTCCACCGCGCACCGGCTGGCCCGCACCCTGGTGAGCATGGACTTCCTGGAGCAGGACCGGCTGACCACCCGCTACCGGCTCGGCCCGGCCGTCGCCGAGCTCGGCCAGCTCAGCTTCCACCAGCGCGGACTCCACCTGGCCGGGCCGGAGTTGGCGGTGCTGGCCCGGCGCACCGGCGGCACCGCCGACCTGGCGATCCGCAGCGGGGCGCACGCGCTGATCCTGGTCGGCGACTCGGTGCGCCCGGACACCGGGCTCGGCCTGCGCCGCCCGCTGCACTCCACCGCGCTCGGCAAGGTGCTGCTGGCCTGGCCCGGGCCGACCGCCGAGCCGGCGGCCGAGGCGCCCGAGCTGACCGCCTTCACCGATCGGACGATCACCGAACGGAGCCTGCTGGAGGCCGAGTTGGCGCGGGTGCGGGCCGCCGGGCACGCGGTCAACGACGGCGAGTCGGCCGTCGGGGTGCGCAGCCTGGCGGTGCCGGTGCTGGACGCCGCCGGGCAGGCCAGGTTCGCCCTCGCGGTGCGCGGCACCCCGCACTCACTGCCCGCCGAGCGGCTGGCGGACGTGCTGCGCGAGGCGCACGGCTGCGCCGCGGCGCTCCAGGTGCTGCTGCTGGCGCCGGAGCAGCGGCCGGCCCGGGCCGGCACGGCGACGGGTCCGGCTCCTGCCGCTCAGGAACCGGACCCGGGATGACGAATGGTCAGCTGCGCGCGCTGGGAGCGTACTTGTAGCCGACCCGACGGACCGTCACGATGCTGGCCCGGTGCGCCGCGCCCAACTTGCGCCGCAGCCGGGCGACATGGACGTCGACGGTGCGGCCGTCGCCGACGTGGCCGTAGCCCCAGACCGCGGTGACCAGGTGGTCCCGGGTGTGCACCCGGTGCGGGTACTGGGTCAGGTGCGCCAGCAGCTCGAACTCCAGGTAGGTGAGGTCGAGCAACTCGCCGTCCACGTAGGCGTTGCGCCGGTCCAGGTCGACGGCGATGCCGCGGTTCGCCCGGGCCTCGGCCACGGGTGCGGCGGGCCCCACGGGCGCGGTGGCCGGGTTCGGCGCCACCGCAGCGGCGGGCACGGCGGCGGCGGACGCCCCGGCCTCGGCCGGCACCAGCACCAGGTAGCCGGCGAACTGGGTGCCGAGCTGGGCGCCGTACTGGGCCAACAGGCCCTGCGGCAGCGCGGATTGCGGAAGGGCGGCGACCACGGTGGCACCGGGCGGCAGTGCGCCCAGCAGGTCCGGGGTGGGCGCCGGCGGTGCGGCGGGGACCACGGGCACCGGGTGCCGGCGGTCCTCGGAGGGGCTGCCCACCGCACGCAGGGCCCGCAGGTGCGGGACGGCGGCGGGCGGGGTCAGGGTGGCCGGAGTAGACATGAGCAGCTCTTTCGCGCGGAACCAGAAGGGTGGTCGTCGTCTGCGCGTCGGTTTGACTCAGCGGTACGCACCTGAGCGAGGTGGGTGAACCTCGGAACTCAGCGGTGAGCGAGCCGGGACGCGCGAGGCGAACCCGGACAGGTCTGGTCGAAGAGGTGCGGCTGCCGGGACGGCCAGAACGGCTCAAGGTCGTGGCGACCTCGGCTGCTGTCCACGGGAATCTGCATGAGCCCATTGAAGCAGATCCCCGGGGCGGCCTCCAGACCGGTCGGCGATCAGCCTGCCGACGGACGGTCAGCCGGGCGGCGCACCACCAGCGGTCGGCGCACCGTCAGCGGGCGGACTCCAGCGCGTGTTCCACCAGCCGGGCCAGCAGTTCCTTGCCGTCCTCGCGCAGCCGTGCGTCGCAGAGCAGCACCGGCACGGCCGGGTCCAGGTCGAGCGCGGCCCGCACGTCCTCGGGCGCGAACACCTCGGCCCCCTCGAAGCAGTTGACCGCGACCAGGAACGGGATGCCGCGCTGCTCGAAGAAGTCCACCGAGGGGAAGCAGTCGGCCAGCCGCCGGGTGTCCGCCAGCACCACCGCGCCGAGCGCGCCGCGGGCCAGTTCGTCCCAGACGAACCAGAACCGGTCCTGGCCGGGGGTGCCGAAGAGGTAGACCGCCAGGCCCGCCCGGATGTCGATCCGGCCGAAGTCCATCGCCACCGTGGTGGTCCGCTTGCCGGTCACCCCCGAGGTGTCGTCCAGCGGCCGGCCGAGTTCGCTCAGCCGCTCCTCGGTGCGCAGCGGCCGGATCTCGCTGACCGCCCCGACCAGCGTGGTCTTGCCGACCCCGAAACCACCGGCCACCAGGATCTTCAGCGCCACCGAGGGCGCGCCGGGCAGGCCGGCCGACGGCCGGTCAGAGTGCGCGAAGGCCATTGATCACATCTCGCAGCAGGCGCTCGTCCGGCAGTTCGGCGGGCGCGACGGGACGGGTGACGTCGATCAGTGCGGCGTCGTGCAGGTCGCCGAGCAGCACCCGCACGACGCTGACCGGCAGATCGGTGAAGGAGCCCAGCTCGGCAACCGAGAGCGGGGCGTCCGCGCACAGGTCGAGCAGGGCGTGGTGCTCCGGGTCGAGCGGCGGGGCCGGCTCGACCGGGTCGACCTCCTGCGGGGCGCGGGCCGAGACCATGGAGATCAGGTCGAAGAACTCGTCGCCGGCGGGTCTGGTGCGCCCCCGGGTCATCGAGAACAGCCGCACCACCGGGCCCGCCTCGTCGTCGAACCACTGGTCCGACTCCGCGGGCGGGCCCGGCAGTTCCGTCGCCCCGGTCATCCGGCCGGGTGCCGGGGCTCGGCGGCCAGGTGCTCCCCGACCCGCTTGACCAGCAGCGCCATCTCGTAGGCGATCTGGCCGATGTCGGCCTCGGCGTCGCTGAGCACGGCCAGGCAGCTGCCGTCGCCGGCGGCGGTGATGAAGAGGAAGGCCTCCTCCAGCTCGACCATGGTCTGCCGGACCCCGCCCACGTCGAAGTGCCGGCCCGCGCCCTTGGCCAGGCTGTGGAAGCCGGCGGCCACGGCGGCCAGGTGCTCGGCGTCCTCCCGGCCCAGGCCCCGGGAGGCGGCGGTGGCCAGGCCGTCGCCGGAGAGGATCACCGCGTGCCGCAGCGCGGCCACCCGCCCCACCAGGTCGTCCAGAAGCCAGTTGAGGTCGCCGCCCTGGTGCGTCGTCGCGGTCATCGATCGGGTCCTTCCGCAGGTGGTGCCGGTTGAGGGGAGGCCGGCAGGGCCGGCGGTACGGGGGGCGGGCTGAGTGCCCGCCGACTGCTGCCCGGCGGCGGGACCGGCGCGGTCCGCACGACCGGCGCCGGCGGCCGCGGGGCCGGGCGTTGGGGTTCCGCGCGGCCTCGGCTGAAGCCGCGCTGGAAGGAGCTGAAGGTGGCCCGGGCCTCCTCGGGGGAGCGCTCGGGGACCGGCTCGGGGCTGTCCCGCTCGGCCCGCTCGCCCTTCAACTGCGGGGCCAGGTTGGCCTGCTTGACCCGGCGGGGCAGGAGCCCGCCGGCCGGCCGCTCGGCGACCGGCTCGACTGCGGGAGGCTGCGACACGACGGGAGCCGGCGAAACGGCGGGAACCGGCGAGTCCGGCTGCCCGTCCGCGCCGCCGTCGGCCCGCCGGTGCCGTCCGGTGCCGCTCGGCGCGGGCACCAGCGCGGGCCCGCCCGGACGCCGCCGGGGCAGCCCGCCGGGGGTGCGGGCCGGCTCGGCGCCGACCGGCTGCGGCCCGGTGACCGGCCGCTGGTGGCCGCGCGGCCGGGCCCGGCGCGGACCGCCGGCGGGCGCACCGCCGGCCACCGCCACCAGCTCGCGCTCCTTGGGCGGCTCGGGCGCCGGCGTGACCGCCGGCACCGGCCCCGGCACCTCGGCCAGCAGCTCGCGGGGCACCAGCACCACGGCGGTGGTGCCGCCGTACGGCGAGGCCCGCAGGCTCACCTTGATGCCGTGCCGCCGGGCCAGCCGGCTGACCACGAAGAGGCCGAGCCGGTCGGTGTCGGCCAGGTCGAAGGGCTGCTCGACCTCCAGCCGTTCGTTGATCTCGGCCAGCGCCTGCTCGCCCAGCCCCAGGCCCCGGTCGTCGATCTCCAGCGCGAAGCCGTGCGCGACCACCTCGCCCTGCACCGTGACCTGGGTCTGCGGCGGGGAGAACACCGCGGCGTTCTCGACCAGTTCGGCGATCAGGTGGGTCAGGTCGGCGACCGCGCTGCCGAGCAGGCCGGTGCCGGGGAACGGCCGGACGATCACCCGGGCGTAGTCCTCCACCTCGCCGACCGCGGCCCGGACCACGTCGACCATCCGCACCGGCTTGCGCCAGGCCCGGCCGGGCGAACCGCCGGAGAGGATGATCAGGCCCTCGGCGTGGCGGCGCATGCGGGTGGTGAGGTGGTCGAGCTTGAACAGGTCCTCCAGCTCGCCCGGGTCCTCGGTGCGGCGCTCCATGGTGTCCAGCAGGGTCAGCTGACGGTGCAGCAGCACCTGGGAGCGCCGGGCCAGGTTGACGAAGACGGCGGAGACGCCGCGGCGCAGTTCGGCCTGCTCGACGGCGGCCTGCACGGCGGTGCGCTGCACCGCGTTGAAGGCCTGGCCGACCTGGCCGATCTCGGCGTCGCCGAAGTGCAGTTCGGGTGCCTCGGTGGCGATGTCCACCGGCTGGCCGTCGCGCAGCCGCCGCATCACCGAGGGCAGCCGGGTGCCGGCCAGCTCGTTGGCCGCGTTGCGCAGGCCGATCAGCTCGCGGACCAGCCCGCGGCCGATCCGCAGCGAGATCAGCACGGTCGCGACGATCGCCAGCAGCCCGATCGCACCGGCGATCAGGCCGCGCCAGAGCAGGCCCATCGCGTAGGAGGTGGCGCGGTCGCCGAGTTCGCCGAGCAGCTTGTCGTTCTCCCCCGCCTGGTCGCCGAGCACGGTGGCGGCGGTGGCGGCCCAGCGCGTCTCGGCGATGGTGCTCGACACGTCGCCCGGGGTGTTGGCGCTCTGGAACTCACGCTCGATCAGGTCCAGGTTCTCCCAGTCCGGACCGTTGCTCAGGCTCAGGTAGTCGCTGCGGTCGGGCTCGTCCAGCTCGCCCAGGTAGATGGTGAAGAGCGCCTGCTGACTGTGCATCGGGTCGAGCACGGCCTGGTACTCCAGCGGGCCCGGGGTGTCGGTCCGGAGCATGCCCTCCATCGCCGCGTCCTCCTGGGAGAGGTACTCGCGGGCCCGGGAGAGCTCGATCAGCACGGTGCCCTGGCGCGGGATCTGGCCGCTCTGCTGGGTGACGAAGGCGGCGCGGAAGTCGAAGGAGGGCTTGACCAGGTCGCTGTAGCGGGTGAGCGCGTACTCCCAGGAGAGCGAGTCCTGGCCGACCTGGGCGCGCAGGGCGGGGAGTTGGCCGGTCACGTTGAGGACGTCCTGGAGCCGGGCCCGCTCGTTGTTGTTGAGCCGGTGCGTGTCGGAGCCGTTGGCCCGCTGCCGCAGTGCGAGCACGTCCTGGTCGGTGGTCTGCTGGGCCTTCTGGTAGGCGTCCTGCACGCCGGGGTCGCCGGGGCGGGCCAGCCGGATCACCGCGGCGCGGCGCTCCTGCTGGAGGTCGCGGGCCACCTGTTCCACCGGGGTGCCGAAGCTGCGGTAGGTGGAGGCGATGTTGAGCTGCTGCCAGAAGTCGCTCGTGGTGACCAGGGTGGCGTAGGCCCACAGGGCGACCAGCGCCACGATGGGCACCAGGAGCAGCGCGATGATCTTCGCGCGGATCGAGCTGCGGCGCAGACGCATAGAGTCCTCGGTCAGGTGGGCTCTCTGCCGCCCGGGCTGGGGCGCCCGGCCGGTGGATCTGCGCGAGCTTACTACTCGATTCCTTACGTATGGTCATCTCGTACGGATCGTTCTTGAACAGTTGTTGGCATGCGCATGGCCCATGGCACGCAGTTGCGTCAACCGTGCCCGTTCGATGGGGAATTCGCGACCCGCTGGGCAGCGCACCGGGCGATCCACTAACGTCGCTCCCGGGCCCCGGGCAGGGTCACGGTGGCTCGGCGGGCGAACCACCGGCCGCACCCGGCTGCCCGGCGGGAGGCCGAGGACCGTGCGGGAGCAGAGCACCCCGGCGCTGGCCGGGCCCGCCACCGGCGGCCTCGCCGACACCGTCTACGACACCGCCGAACTCACCCCCGCCCTCGAACTGTTCTCCCGCCGCACGGAGGGCTCCCAGCAGTGGCGGCCGGTCAGCGCGGCCCGCTTCCGGGACGAGGTGCTGGGGCTGGCCAAGGGCCTGCTGGCGCACGGCCTGCGGTTCGGCGACCGGGTCGCGGTGATGTCCAGGACCAGGTACGAGTGGACCCTGTTCGACTACGCGCTCTGGTCCATCGGCGCCATCCCCGTACCGGTCTACCCCACCGCCGCCGCCGAGCAGGTGCGCTGGATCCTCGCCGAGACCGGCGCGGTGGCCTGCGTGGTGGAGCACGAGGACCACGCCATGACGATCGGCGCGGTCTGCGACGCCCTGCCCGAGCTGACCGGGATCTGGCAGCTCGACCAGGGCTGCGTGCACAACCTCACCACCGCCGGCGCCCAGGTGCCCGAGAGCCTGGTGCACCGTCAACGCCACGCCGTCACCCCCGAGACGGTGGCCACCGTCATCTACACCTCCGGCACCACCGGACGCCCCAAGGGCTGCCTGCTCACCCACGGCAACTTCGCGGCCGAGTCGGACAACGTGCTGGCCGGCTGGGAGCGCGCCTTCACCCCGCCCGGCGGCGAGCAGGCCGCCGCACTGCTCTTCCTGCCGCTCGCGCACGTCTACGGGCGGATGGTGCAGGTGGCCGCGGTGCGCGGCGGGATCCGGCTCGGCCACGTGAGCGAACTGCGGGCCGACGCGCTGCTGCCGGCCCTCACCTCCTACCGCCCGACCTCGATGCACGCCGTGCCCTACGTCTTCGAGCGGCTCTACGACTCGGCCCGCATGGCCGCCGAGACCGAGGGCCGGGGCGAGCTCTTCGCCCAGGCCGCCGAGACCGCGATCAGCTGGGCCACCGCCACCGAGCGCCGCTCCCTGGGGCACGGGCCGGGCCCGGGCCCGCGCCTGCGGATGCGTCACCTCGCCTACGAGAAGCTGGTCTACCAGCGGATCCGGGCGGCGTTCGGCGGCCGGCTGCGCCACGTGATGTGCGGCGGCTCCGCGCTCAGCCGCGAGCTCGGCCTCTTCTTCTCCGGCGCCGGCATGACCGTCTACGAGGGCTACGGGCTGACCGAGACCACCGCCGCGATCACCGCGAACCCGGTGGCGGCCCCCAAGTTCGGCACCGTCGGCCGACCGGTGCCGGGCGCCCGGGTGGCGATCGGGGCGGACGGCGAGATCTGGGTGCAGGGCCCCGGCGTCTTCGCCGGCTACCTCAACCACCCGCGCTGCACCGCCGAGTCGCTGCGCGACGGCTGGCTGGCCACCGGCGACCTCGGCGGCCTGGACGAGGACGGCTACCTGAGCGTCACCGGCCGCAAGAAGGAACTGATCATCACCAGCAGCGGCAAGAACCTGGCGCCGGCCGCGCTGGAGGAGCGGGTCCGGGCCCACCCGCTGGTCTCCCAGTGCCTGGTGGTCGGCGACAACCGGCCGTACATCGCGGCGCTGATCACCCTGGACCCGCGGGCCCTGACGCACTGGCAGCTGACGACGCGCCGGCCGCCCACCGACGTCTGGGCCGCACTGGACGACCCCGACCTGCACGCCGAGGTGCAGCGCGCCGTCGCGGCCGCCAACACCGCCGTCTCGCGGGCCGAGTCGATCCGCGCCTTCCGCCTGCTGCCCAGCGAGTTCACCGTCGAGCAGGGCCTGCTCACGCCCTCCCTGAAGCTGCGCCGGCAGGCCATCGCGGAGTACTACGCGGCCGACGTCGAGGCCCTCTACCTCGGGTGAACTCACCCGCACCGCTCCGGCCCGGCCACCTCAACGCAGGCTTAAGAGCGCGGGCCGGCCCTTGACCTGATCGATGGTCTAGTCCATTTTGTAGGGCACGCGGTGCTCCCCACGGCACCCCGCGCACCACCCGCACGCCCCCACAGCTTCCGTCACCGGAGAGGTTCCCCCCATGGAACGCGCCCAGCTCCGCCCCACCCCCACGCCCGAGCCGTCCGGCGGCGCACGCCGCCGGGCGCCGCTGATCGGTGCGGTGGCCGCGCTCGGCCTGGTGGCCGGCACCGTGGCGAGCTTCGCCACCGGCGCCGCCGCGCAGGCCTCCACCACCGCCACCGGCGGTGCGCTGAGCAGCAACTGGTACGCCTCCGCGCCCTACCTGATGCCGGAGGACAACTCCCCGCCGGACGCGGGCGCCGTGATGGACGCCACCGGCCAGAAGGCCTTCCAGCTGGCGTTCATCCTGGACGGCGGGAACTGCTCCCCGGCCTGGGGCGGCACCTCCTCGATCGACACCGACACCACCATGCCGACCGTGATCTCGCAGATCCGCGCCAAGGGCGGCGACGTGTCCGTCTCCTTCGGCGGCTACGGCGGCACCAAGCTCGGCCAGACCTGCGGCACCCCCGAGGCCACCGCCGCCGCCTACCAGAAGGCCGTCACCAAGTACGGCCTGCACGCCGTCGACTTCGACCTCGAAGAGCCCGAGTACGAGAACACCGCCGCCATCCACAACGAGATCGGCGCCGCCAAGATCCTCCAGGCGAACAACCCCGGCCTGTACGTCTCCATCACCACCGCCGGCACCACGGCCGGCACCGGCTGGTTCGGCCAGCAGATGCTCAACGAGGCCAAGTCCCAGGGCTTCACGCCCAACAACTTCTCCATCATGCCGTTCGACGGCGGCTTCGCCGGCGGCGCCTCCCAGGTCGCGGCGCTCACCCAGTTCAACACCATCCTGCAGAACACCTTCGGCTGGAACGCCGCCACCGCCTACGCCCACGAGGGCGTCTCCATGATGAACGGCCGCTCCGACGCGGCCGAGTACTTCACCCAGGCCGACTTCCAGACGGTGCTGGACTTCGCCACCGCCCACGGCCTGGCCCGCTACACCTTCTGGTCCGTCAACCGCGACCGCCAGTGCACCCCGGTGGTCGACCCGGGCCTGTCCGGCTCCTGCTCCGGAGTCACCCAGAACGACTGGGACTTCACCAAGTACACCGTGAAGTTCGCCGGCGCCACCCCGCCCACCACCCCGCCCACCAGCGCCCCGCCGACCAGCAACCCGCCGACCACCGCGCCGCCCACCACCGCGCCGCCGACCAGCGCCTCGCCCTCGGCCGGCACCTGCACCGCGGCGCCGTGGAACTCCGGCACCGCCTACACCGGCGGCCAGTCGGTCTCCTACAACGGCCACACCTGGACCGCCAAGTGGTGGACCCAGAACGACGTTCCGGGCGGCCAGGCCGGCGTCTGGACCGACAACGGCCCCTGCTGACAGCAGGACCGGACGTCCGGCCCCGCGCCGGATGGCATGACCGGGGGACGGCGCGGCCGTGCGGGTGCTTGACCCATCCGCACGGCCGCGCCGCTCCTGTTCCCGCTCCGGCGCTGCGGCCGGATCAGGTGAGGCGGGATCAGGCGTACTGCGAGAACACCGGGTAGAAGCCGTTGGCCTGGCCCGAGGCGTTCGGGTGGTAGCTCTCGTCGATCGGCCAGGTGGTGCTGTTCAGCCACTGGTCGGAGTCACCGCAGATCTCGTGGCCGGAGAACTGGTCGCGCACGTCCGCGTAGCTGAAGCCGGCGTTGGCCGCAGCCTTGTCGAGCACGCCGTCCAGGGTGTCCGCCGCGCCGTTGATCGCGGTGCGGGAGGTGTCGCTGATCCCGAACAGGCAGCTGCCCGGCACCTGGTAGAGGTGCGGGTAGCCCAGCACCACGACCTGGGCGTGCGGGGCCTTGTTGTGGATCGCCGTGAACAGCGTGTTCAGGCTGCCGGGCAGGGTGTTCTGGGCGTAGCTCTCGGCGGTGGAGACGGCGCTCAGGCAGGAGCTGGTGCCGTCCAGCACGCAGGTCTCCATGGTGTTGCTGAAGCCGGCGTCGTTGCCGCCGATGGTGATGCTGACCAGGCTGGTGGCCGAGTTCAGCACCGACAACTGGCCGCTGAGCACGTCACCGGTCTTGGCCCCGGAGCAGGCCTCGAAGGAGAAGCTGGACGGGCTGTTCGCCTGGGCCCAGAGCTCCGGGTAGGCGTTGTAGCTGCGGCTGCAACTGCCGGAGCTGCTGTCGTAGTTGCCGGCTCCCACGCCGGCTGAGTAGGAGTCACCCAGTGCGACGTAGTTGATGCCGGCCGCATTGGCGGGGGCGGCCAGGACGAGCGCGGACGCGGCGACGACGGCCGCCGTGAACGCACCTGAGACAACCCGGACAGGACGCATTTGCGCCTCCATGAGTTGGGGAGAGTGTGGGGGTTACTCAGTGGTACCAGTGGTCCCCGGACTCGGGAAGTGCCCATGCCAAAGTTGTTGACGCGAATTCTCGCGACGGGCCGCAGAGTTGGCCCCGATGTCGAAAAGTCGTCGCCTGGGACGTCGGTCGACAACTAATCGTCACAAACGACCTCAAGCTCAAATCCCTGACGGTCCACCAGATGTACGCTCTCACCGGCGTCCACCCGCAGCGTCCAGCCGGCCGCCAGGGCGGCGCTCACCGCCGCGCGCGAGCCGTGCACCGCGAGGTGGTTGAGCCCCGCGCGCATCCGGTCGTGCCCGCCGGGGCGCAGCGCCGGCGACTGCTCCACCACCAGGTAACTCTCCCCCAGCCGCCAGCTGCGGCCCGCGTCCCAGTGCTGGAACGGCGCGCAGCCCAGCGCCAGCAGCACCGGCGCCCACTGCTGCTCGGCGAGCACCAGGTCGTCGACCCACAGCTCGACGTGGTGGATCAACCCGCGGCGCGGACCGGACATCTGACTCCCCCTCGGGTGCTTCGCGCACGACACCGGTCGCACCGACCCTAACCGACCGCGGGGCCGCCCCGGGCCCGGACCGCGCGACGGCCTCACCCCTCCGGGAAGACCACGCAGCCGCCCATCGGGAGCTCCTCGATGACCTCGTTGGCCGCCGCCGGCACGCCCAGGCGCTCGACCGCCACCCGCACCGCCGCGCGCGCCTGGCGCAGGCCGGGCGTGCCCCAGCCGAGCAGCTCGACCGCCAGCCCGGGCGCGACCAGCAGCCGGCGGTAGTGCCGGCCGGACGCCGGGTCGGGCCGGCTCGGGCCCACCGAGCGCAGCGCCGCGGCCATCCGCACCCGGGCGCACTCGTTGCCGTTGTTCGCCGAACCGATCCGGTCGTAGAGGTAGCCCAGGTAGTGCGCCGGGCCGATCACGGCCTGCGCCTCCTCGCCGGCCTCCCGGGCCAGCGCGGCGCCCGGGTCGCCGCCGTCCTCCGCCTCCAGCGAGCCGCCCGGCAGGCTGACCACCCCGTCCTTGGGGTTGACCAGGGTCAGCACCCGGCCGTCCGGCGCGAACAGCCAGCCCCAGGACTGCTTCACCGGCAGCCAGGGCGGCACCTCCTCGGCCGGCCGCCACGGCCACCCGGCGGCCGGGCGGCGCCGGATGCGGCCGAGCAGCTCGGCGATCTCGGCGCTGTACTCGATCCGCTGCATGGGCCCCTCTCCGGCTCCGGGCCGGTCGGCCGACCGGCTGCGCGTCCAGCCCCGGGCCTTCGGAGTGGCATGCGGGGTCCGACCTGTTGATCTTCCCCGAACAGGCGGTCGATGAACAGCCCTCGCGCCCGCACGGGGCACACATCGGGCACACAACGGGCACGGGCCTGTCCGCGCCGCCCGCTAGGGTCGGGGGCATGCGACTGCTGCACACCTCCGACTGGCACCTGGGACGTTCCTTCCACCGGGAGAGCCTGCACGAGGCGCAGCGGACCTTCCTCGACCACCTGGTCTCGGTGGTCGAGACCGAGCGGGTGGACGCGGTCCTGGTCGCGGGGGACGTCTACGACCGGGCACTGCCCGGGCTGGAGGCGGTCGCGCTCTTCGACGACGTGCTGCACCGGCTGGCCGACCTGGCCGTGCCCACCGTGTTCATCAGCGGCAACCACGACTCGGCCCGCCGGCTCGGCGTCGGCGCCGGACTGATCCGCCGGGCCGGCATCCACCTGCGCACCGACCCGGGCTCGGTGGCCGCCCCGGTGCTGCTGGCCGACGGGCACGGCGAGGTCGCCGTCTACGGGCTGCCCTACCTGGAGCCGGTGCTGGTGCGCGAGCGGTTCGGGCTGGACCGCGGCGGGCACGCGGCGGTGCTCGGCGCGGCCATGGAGCAGGTCCGGGCCGACCTGGCGGCGCGGCCGGCCGGCACCCGGTCCGTGGTGCTCGCGCACGCCTTCGTCACCGGCGGCGCGGCCAGCGACAGCGAGCGGGACATCGCGGTCGGCGGGGTGGCGAGCGTGCCGGCCGAGCTCTTCGACGGGATCCACTACGCGGCGCTCGGCCACCTGCACGGCGCGCAGACCCTGGCCCCGCACCTGCGGTACAGCGGATCGCCGCTGGCCTACTCGTTCTCCGAGGCGCGCCAGCGCAAGACCATGTGGCTGGTCGACCTGGCGGGCGACGGCTCGGTCACGGCCGAGCGGATCGACTGCCCGGTGCCCCGGCCGCTCGCCTGCCTGCGCGGCACCCTCGCCGAACTGCTGGCCGGCGAGGAGTACGCCGAGCACGAGGACTCCTGGGTGCAGGCCACCCTGACCGACCCGGCCCGGCCCGGCGAGCCGATGGAGCGGCTGCGCCGCCGCTTCCCGCACACCCTGCAGCTGCTCTTCGACCCCGCCGAGCAGCCCGAGGACGCGCCGCTCTCCTACGCCTCCCGGGTCCGCGGCCGCGACGACCTGGAGGTGGCCGAGGGCTTCGTGCGCCACGTCCGCCCGGCCACCGGCCTCGGCACCCGCGAGCGCGCCCTGCTCCGCGAGGGCCTCGACCACGTGCGCACCGACCAGCAGACCCGGGCGGAGCTGCCGCGATGAGGCTGCACCGGCTCACCGTCACCGCCTTCGGACCGTTCGCCGCACGCGAGGAGGTCGACTTCGACGCCCTCTCGGCGGGCGGACTCTTCCTGCTGCGCGGCGCCACCGGCGCGGGCAAGAGCAGCCTGCTCGACGCGGTCTGCTACGCCCTCTACGGCGAACTGCCCGGCACCCGGCGGGCCAACCGGATGCGCAGCGACCACGCCGACCCGGCCGTGCTCACCGAGGTCCGCCTGGAGGTCACCCTCGGCGGCCGCCGGCTGGAGATCACCCGGCTCCCCGAGCAGCCCCGCCCCAAGAAGCGCGGCGCCGGCTTCACCACGGAGAAGCCGCAGACCCTGCTGCGCGAGTGGTCCGCCGACGCCGGCGACGGCGCCCCCGGCTGGCGCGCCGCCAGCCGCTCGCACCAGGAGACCGGCGAGGAACTGCTCCGCCTGGTCGGCATGAGCCGCGACCAGTTCTGCCAGGTGGTGCTGCTCCCCCAGGGCGACTTCGCCCGCTTCCTGCGCGCCGACGCCGGCCAGCGCGCCGAACTGCTCGGCAAGCTCTTCGACACCGAGCGCTTCCGGTTGCTGGAGGGCTGGCTGGGCGAGCGCCGCCGCGAGCAGGAGGCCGCCGTCCAGGCCGACCAGCACCGCCTGCGCGAGCTGATCAGCCGCACCGAGCAGGCCGCCGGCGCCGGCTGGCCCGCCGACGCCGCCCCCGAGCAGGCGCTCGGCTGGGCCGCCGTGCTGCGCGCCGACGCGGCCGAGGCCGGCACCGTCCGCGCGGCCGCCCTCGCCGCCGCCGAGCAGCGGCACGCCGCCGCCCAGCAGGCCCTGACTGAGGCCCAGGAGCTGGCCCACCGTCAGGCCGAGCACGCCGCGGCCGCCGAGCGCTGCGCCCGGCTGACCGCCGAGCAGCCCCGCGAGGCCGCCGAGCACGAGCGCCTCACCCTCGCCCAGGCCTCGCTGACCGTCGCCTCCGCGCACCGCCAGCACGCCCAGGCCGCCGCCGCCCGGCAGGCCGCCGACGAGGCCGAGCAGGCCGCCCGGGCCCGGCTCGCCCGGTTGACCGCCCGCACCCCGCTGCCCGCTCCCGACGCGGACGAGGCCGCCGTCCGCGCCGCCCTCGGCCGGCTGGAGGCCGCGGCCGCCGACGAGCGCCGGGCCACCGCCCTGGCCGCCGAGGAGCGCCGCGAGGCCGCCGAGCGCCGCCAGGCCGAGGAGATCGCCGACGAGGCCGACCGCTGGCTGGCCGAGCACCAGGCCGCCGACGCCGAGCACCGGCAGGACGAGGAGCGGCTGCGCGCCGCCGCGCTGCGCGCCGAACAGCTCACCGCGCAGCGCGCCGAGGCCGAGCAGCAGCACCGGGCCGGGCAGCGGCGGGACGCGGTGCGGGAGCGGATCGGCCTCTTCGAGCAGGACCTGTCGCGGCTGCGCCAGGACGCGTTGGACGCCCGCGAGCACACCCTCGACCTGCGCGCCCGCCGGCTGGACGGGATGGCCGCCGAGCTGGCCGCCGGACTCGCCCCCGGCGAGCCCTGCCTGGTCTGCGGCGCCGCCGAGCACCCGGCCCCGGCCGCCTCCGCCGCCGACCCGGTCAGCGCCGACGACGAGCGGAGCGCAGCCACCGCGCAGCTGCTCGCCGAATCGCTGCACACCCGCGCCGAGCAGGCCCTCACCGAGCTGCGCGTCCAGGAGGCCGCCGCGACCGCGAGCGCCGGCGAGCAGCCGGTCGCCGAGCTCGCCGCGCACCTCGCCGAGCTGGTCGGGCAGCACCGCGCCGCCCTGCACGCGGGCGAGCAGCTGACCGTCCTGCTCCAGCAGCGCGAGCAGGACGAGCGCCGGCTCCGGCAGCACACCGACCAGCTCCACGAGGCCCGCGAGCGGATCGCCTCGTGCTCCGCCGCGCTGGAGCGGCTGGCCGCCGAGCGCGCCGAGCTGGCCGGACGGATCGCCGAGGCCAAGGGTGACGCCCCGTCAGTGGCCGCCCGCGCCACCGCGCTGGCGGCCCTGGCCGACGCGCTCGCCGCCACCGCGCAGGCCGCCCGCACCGCCGAGCAGGCCGCCGCGCACCAGCGCGAGGCCGCCGCGGAGCTGGCCCGCACCGCCACCGCGGCCGGCTTCGCCGCGCCCGAGCAAGCGGTCGCCGCGGCCCTGCCGCCCGAGGAACTGGCCGAGCTGCGCCGACGGCTGGAGCAGCGCGCGGCCGAGCACCGGGCCGTCGAACAGACCCTGGCCCGCCCGGACCTGGTGGCGGCCGCCGCCGCGCCGCCCGCCGACCCGTCGGCCGCCCGGTCCGCGCTGGCCGCCGCCACCGACGCGCTGCGCGCCGCGAGCGCGGCCGAGCACACCGCCCGCGAACGGGTCGCCGCGCTGCGCTCGCTGGGCGCGGGGCTGGCCGCGCTGGCCCGCGAGGCGGCGCCCCGGCTGGCCGCGTTCGGCGAGATCAGCCGGCTGGCCCAGCTGACCGGCGGCACCAGCGGCGACAACCGGCTGAAGATGCGCCTGGAGTCCTACGTGCTGGCGGCCCGCCTGGAGCAGGTCGCGGCGGCGGCCAGCGCCCGGCTGCTGCGGATGTCCGGCGGCCGCTACACCCTGGTGCACAGCGACGAGCGCGGCCCGGGCGGGCGGCGCTCCGGCCTCTCCCTGCTGGTCGTCGACTCCTGGACCGGCACCGAGCGGGACACCGCCACCCTCTCCGGCGGCGAGAGCTTCTTCGCCTCCCTGGCCCTCGCCCTGGGCCTGGCCGACGTGGTCACCGACGAGGCCGGCGGCATGCCGCTGGACACCCTCTTCATCGACGAGGGCTTCGGCACCCTGGACGAGCAGGCCCTCGAAGAGGTGATGGACGTCCTCGACGGCCTGCGCGAACGCGACCGCGCCGTCGGCATCGTCAGCCACGTCCCCGACCTGCGCCAGCGCATCCCCGCCCAACTCCTGGTCCACAAGACCCGCCACGGCTCCACGCTGCGCCCCACCACCCCCGAGGCGGGCTGACCGGGCGTCAGCCCGAGCACGCGCCCCGCTGGGCCTGCTGCCAGGCGCAGACGGGGCAGAGCGGGGCGCCGGGGGCGTCCGCCGGGTACTCGGTGGGGGCGGTGCAGTGGGTGCAGGGGGCCCGGGGGCCGTCGTCGGTGGCGGGGGTGAGGGCGCGCAGCGGGTCCTCGTCCGGGGCGGGGCAGTACGGGGCGGGGTCCACGGCGGTCAGCCGAGGAAGGAGAGGCGCAGGTTGCGGCGCGGGTTGTCGCCGTTGGTGTCGATCAGCACCACCGACTGCCAGGTGCCCAGGGCGAGTCGGCCGGCGATCACCGGGAGGGTGGCGTGCGGGGCGACCAGGCCGGGGACCACGTGGTCGCGGCCGTGGCCGGGGCTGCCGTGGCGGTGCCGCCAGCGGTCGTCGGCGGGGAGCAGGTCGCGCAGCACGGCGAGCAGGTCGTCGTCGCTGCCGGCGCCGGTCTCCAGCACGGCGACGCCGGCGGTGGCGTGCGGGACGAAGACGTTGAGCAGGCCGTCCCGTCCGGCGGCCACCTCGTCGAGGAACGCGGCGCAGCGGTCGGTGACGTCCAGGGCGACCTCGCGGTCGCCGGTGGTGATGTCGAGCACCCGGCTCTGGAAGGTGGAGGTGGTGGCCATGCCGCCATCCTCCGCCGCGGCGGTGCCCGGGGACAACCACCGTCTCACGCGTCGGCGCATGACGATGACCCGATGGGGCAGTCGCTCCATCGGGTCAGCGGACCGCGGTCAGCCCCGGCTGCCGAACAGGCTGCGCTTGAGCCGCCGGAGCGGGGCGAGCAGTCGGATCCGGGTGGTGCTGCGACGCGGCGCCGCCTGGGTGCTCACGCCACGGGGCGTCAGTTCCCTTATCAAGCCGAGTGCCTCCGCGGTGTCGACCGAGGAGAGCGCGGGCGCACCGAGCACCGAGAGGTGCCGGTCGATCCGCCGGCCGGTCGCTCCGGCACCGCACTGGATCGCGGGCACGCGGGGCCTGGGCCGAACTTGCATGTGTTCCATGAGTATTCCCACCCCTACGAGGCGCCAGGGCCGTGAGGCGAAGACTATCCGTGAGAGACGGTCCTCACGCAACCGTCCTGGTGTTCTGCCACCGTATCGTGTGATGACAACTCACGTGGCATCAGGTCCCCCTGGCTCGGTCACGACTGCGCATCGATGCACGGACCGGGGTTTGTGCTGACGGTTCGTCAACAAGTGGCATCCCCCGCCGACCGCCGTCCTCCCCTCGTCCGCGCCGCGTGCGCCCCCTGATGCATCCCCAACGGCAGGCCCGACCACACCCCGGCCTCATTATTCAGAAACTGAACGCAAACGGGGGATTGACGCGGGCGTTACATCCAAGCAGTATCTGAACCGACGCGCGAGGAACGGCCACGGGCCAGGCTCACCGTTCGACCGCGTTCGATAGATGAACACATTATGTGAGTGCTTCCACCACTTCCTGGATCCAACTGTCCGGCCGCCTCGACGCTGCGGCGGCCCGGCTCCAGGCGGTGGAGGATCGGCGGCAGGCCGTTGAGGGTCGGCCGAGCCGCCACAACCGACTGCCGGTGCCACCCGCCCCCCGGGTCGTGGCACCGGCGGTCGCCGTTTCCGGGCCCGCACCGGGTTCCGGGGGCACACCCCTTCCGGGACTAGAGTGGCCGGGTCACAGCGCAGCCCCGTGGAGAACAGGAAGACCGTGCCACCCCTGCTCAGCATCGTCATCCCCGTCCACGGCGTCGAGAAGTTCCTCCCCCGCTGCCTGGACTCCGTCCTCGACCCGGCCACCGGCGAGGGCGAGGTCGAGATCGTCGCGGTCGACGACCTCTCCCCCGACAAGTGCGGGGCGATCCTGGAC
Source organism: Kitasatospora viridis (assembly GCF_007829815.1). Taxonomy (NCBI): domain Bacteria; kingdom Bacillati; phylum Actinomycetota; class Actinomycetes; order Kitasatosporales; family Streptomycetaceae; genus Kitasatospora; species Kitasatospora viridis. Next base: position 389,798 of record NZ_VIWT01000001.1, read on the forward strand.
GAGTACGCCTCCCGGGACGACCGGCTGCGGGTGCTCCACCTCACCGAGAACCAGGGCCTCGGCGGCGCCCGGACGGCCGCACTGCCGCACCTGACCGGCGAGTTCGTCTGGTTCGTGGACAGCGACGACTGGCTGCCGGACGGCGCGCTCGCCGCCGTGCTCGCCGAACTGCGCGCCGAGCGGGCCGCCTCGGTGCCGCTGGACGTGCTGATCACCGGCTTCAACCACGTCTACCCGGACGACAGCACCGAGCCCAACCCCTGGCGCCACCTGCTGGCCGGCTCCCCGCTGGAGTCCGCCACCGGCAGCACCCTGCGGGCCCACCCGGCCCTGCTGCGCACCGTGCTGTCGGTCTGGAACAAGGTCTTCCGCCGGGCCTACCTGACGGGCCTGGAGGTCTCCTTCGGGCGCGGCTACTACGAGGACATCTCGGTCACCTACCCCGCGCTGATGGCCGCCGGCCGGCTCCGCTACCTGGACACCGCCTGCTACAACTACCGGCGCGGCCGCTCCGGCGCGATCACCGCCACCGCCTCGCCCAAGCACGCCGACGCCTTCGCCCAGTACGACGCGATCTTCGCCTTCCTGGACCGCCGGCCCGAGCTGGCCGACCTGCGCACCCTGGCCTTCGAACGGACCGTCAAGCAGGCGCTGACGGTCTACGACTCCGCCGGCCTGGTCCCGACCGAGCTGCGCGGCGAGTTCTTCCGCCGGATCACCGCCCACTTCGCGGCCCACCGCCCGGCCGACTACCGCTTCCCGGGCGGGGTGACGGGCGTTCAGTACCGGCTCGCCGCCAAGGGCAGCCGGCGCGGGTACGACGAGCTGCGCCGGGCCGGCCGCCTGCTGCGCGGGCGCTGACGGGGCGTTCCGCACCGGTGCTGAGCGCCCGTCACCACCCCCGGCAGCCGGGTCGACCCACCGCTCGGACGGTCTTCCCCTCCCACCGGGCGCGGATGATATGAAGGACGCTTCGACCAAGTGACCGGCCGGTAACGCCGATCCGACCGGCACCCCGGAGGGACAGATGATCAAGCTCATCACCAAGCTGCTGCTCAAGCCGCTCTCCAAGGCGGTCTACCGGCCGAGCATCGAGGGCCTGGAGAACGTGCCCCGCAAGGGCGGGGTGATCCTGGCCAGCAACCACCTCTCGTTCATCGACAGCGTGGTGATCCCGCTGACCGCGCCGCGGCCGATCAGCTTCCTGGCCAAGGTCGAGTACTGGCAGGGCACGGGCCTCAAGGGCCGGGTGATGCGCGGCTTCTTCGACGCGATCGAGGCGGTCCCGGTGCGCCGCGGCGAGGTGCACCTGGCGCAGGCCGCGCTGGACTCCGCGCTGGAGGTGCTGAACAGCGGCAAGGCCTTCGGCATCTACCCGGAGGGCACCCGCTCGCTGGACAAGCGGCTCTACCGGGGCAAGACCGGCGTGGCGTGGCTGGCCCTGACGGCCGGCGTGCCGGTGGTCCCGGTGGCCCTGGCCGGCACCGACGAGATCCAGCCGGTCGGCACCCGCCGCCCGCGGATCCGCAAGGTCACCGTGAAGTTCGGCGAGCCGCTGGACTTCTCGCACCTGCACGGCCAGGCACGCAACGCGCGGGTGCGCCGCCAGGTCACCGACGAGGTGATGGCGGCCATCCACGAGCTCTCCGGCCAGGAGCTGGCCCAGGTCTACAACGAGGTGCCCAAGGCCGCTTGAGCGACCAGCTCCTCCTCCGCCACCGGCTGCTGCCCCTCCCGGCGCAGCAGCGCCGCGTACCGGCCGCCGAGCTCCAGCAGCTCCTCGTGGGTGCCCAGCTCGGCCACCCGCCCGTGGTCGAGCACGGCGATCTGGTCGGCCTGCCGGACGGTGGAGAGCCGGTGCGCGATCGTCACGGTGGTCCGGCCGACCGCCAGCTCGTCGATCGCCTGCTGCACGGCGCGCTCGGTCTGGTTGTCCAGCGCGCTGGTGGCCTCGTCCAGGATCAGCACCGGCGGGTTGCGCAGGATCGTGCGGGCGATCGCCAGCCGCTGCTTCTCGCCGCCGGAGAACCGGTAGCCGCGCTCGCCGACCAGGGTGTCGTAGCCCTCCGGCAGACCGGCGATGTGGTCGTGGATCTGGGCCGCCCGGGCGGCGGCGACCAGCTCCGCGTCGGTCGCGTCCGGCTTGGCGAACCGCAGGTTGTCGGCGACCGAGGCGTGGAACAGGTAGGTCTCCTGGGAGACCACGCCGACCGCGGCGGACAGCGTGGCGAAGGAGAGGTCGCGCACGTCCACGCCGTCCAGGGTGACCCGGCCGCCGGTCACGTCGTAGAGCCGGGGCACCAGGTAGCTCAGCGAGGTCTTCCCGGAGCCGGTCTCGCCGACCAGGGCCAGCGAACCGCCGGCCGGCACGGTCAGTTCGATGCCGGCCAGGGTGCCGGCCGGCTCCTCCGCTTCGTAGCCGAAGTCCACCGCCTCGAACCGCACCTCGCCGCGCACCCGCTCCAGGGTGACCGGCTCGGCCGGCTCCTGGATCTCCACCGGCAGGTCCAGGTACTCGAAGATCCGCTGGAAGAGCGCCATCGAGGTCTGCACGTCCACCCCGGTGGAGAGCAGCGAGACGGCCGGCCGGAACAGCTGCTGCTGCAGCGAGACGAAGGCGACCAGGGTGCCGATCGAGACCAGCGGCGCGCCGTGCGCGGAGGCCAGGCCGGCCGCCCAGTAGATCACCGCGGGCATCGCGGACATCACGATGCCGATCGTGTTCATCCGCCACCGCCCGGCCATGCTGGAGCGCACCTCCAGGTCGGCCAGCTGGTCGGACTGCCCGGTGAACTCCCGGGCCAGCGAGTCGGAGCGGCCCATGGTGCGGCCGAGCAGGATGCCGCTGACCGAGAGCGACTCCTGCACCGCGGAGGACATCACGGCCAGCTGCTTCTGCCGCTCCGAGGTGATCTGCTTGCGCTCCCGGCCGACCCGGCGGCTGATCCAGACGAAGAGCGGGAGCAGCAGCAGCGAGACCACGGTGAGCCGCCAGTCCAGCGCGACCATGGCGACCACGGTGGCGACCACCGCGGTCAGGTTGGACACCAGCGAGGTGGCGGTGGAGGTCACGGTGGCCTGCATGCCGCCGATGTCGTTGGCGATCCGGGACTGCACCTCGCCGGTGCGGGTGCGGGTGAAGAAGGCCAGCGACATCCGCTGCAGGTGGGCGTAGACGGCGGTGCGCAGGTCGTGCATGACCCGCTGGCCGACCGTGGTGGAGATCAGCGTCTGCAGCACGTTGAAGACGCTGTTCACCACGGCGGCGCCGATCATGCCGAGCACCAGCAGGCTGAGCAGGCCGGTGCGGCCGTGCGGGATCGCGGTGTCCAGCACGGCGCGCAGCAGGAACGGGGTGACCACCGAGACCACGGCGGAGGCGCCCACCAGCAGGCCCACCACGGCGAGCCGGCCGCGGTAGGGCTTGAAGAGCCGCAGGATCCGGCCCAGCTGGGCGGGCGGCTTGGGCTCGCCCGGCCGGCGCGGGGGCGGGGTCCAGTTGATGCGGTCTTCCCGCACGGGCACCTCCAGGCGCTGGGGTCCCCCGGCCGGAGGCTGGGGGACGATGACATGGCGAGGATAGCTCATTGTTAGCTCTGCTAATAATGAGTGAGGCCCGCAGATTGTTCCCGTCGAGCGCCCTGGTACTCCCCTTCTCAGTACTCCCGCCCGGCCTTGCTGGACACCTTGCCCAGCCGCCCCGCCGGCAGCAGCCGGGCCAGCGCGACCGCCAGCTTGTAGCGCCGGCTCGGCACCGAGACGCTCCGCCCGCGGGCCAGGTCGCGCAGCGCCTCGTCCACCACCCGGTCCGCCCGCAGCCAGGCCCAGGCGGGGATGTTCCCGGTGCCCATGCCGGCCCGCTGGTGGAACTCGGTGTGCACGAAGCCCGGGCAGAGCGCCATCAGCCGCACCCCGCTGCCGCCCAGGTCGCGCAGCACGCCCTGGGTGAAGCTGACCACCCACGCCTTGCTCGCCCCGTACGTGCCGCGCGGCACGAAGGCGGCCACCGAGGCGACGTTCACCACGCCGCCGAAGCCCCGCTCGCGCATCCCCGGCACGGCGGCGCCGGTCAGCCGCAGCACCGCCTCGACGTGCACCTTGAGCATGTCCAGCTCGGCCTGGAGCGGCACCTCCAGGTAGGCGCCGCGGTTGCCGAAGCCGGCGTTGTTGACCAGGATCCCGACCGGCCGCCCGCCGTCCCGCAGCCGGGCCTCGACCGCGCCGATCCCGTCCTCGGTGGCCAGGTCGGCGGGCAGCACCTCGACGGCCACCCCGTGCCGCTCGCGCAGCGCGGCGGCGGCCTCGTCGAGCCGCTTGGTGTCCCGGGCGACCAGGACCAGGTCGTGGCCGTCCTTCGCGAGCCGGCGGGCGAAGGCGGCGCCGAGCCCGGCGGTGGCGCCGGTGATGAGGGCAGTTGTCATGCGCCGAACCTACCGGCCCCGGCCCGGCGGGGCCTAACGGTTCATCACATGAAACGGTGTCAGAGCTGCCGGGTCGGCGCGACCGGCATCGGCTTCGGACCGGACTGCCGGGCGGCCGCCTTGCGGGCCTTGCGGTAGAGCCGGTGCACCCGCTGGAGCGCAACCAGCCGCTCGATCCGGTCGTCCAGGGTCAGCTGGTACTTGAGCTTGGCCGGCGCGCTGCGCAGGCCCTCGATCCGCGCCACCCCGATCGCCCGGAGCAGCCGGCTGACGTGCTCCTGGTAGAGCTGCCGGTAGGCGCGGTCGCCCTCCGGCAGCCACCAGAAGAACATCGGGATCTCCTCGACCAGGCAGTTGTGGTCGTAGGAGTCCAGGTAGCCGCGGAACTCCGGCTCGGGGCGGGCCGAGAGCCACTCGCGGACCAGCTCCATCGAGCGGACCCGGTCCACCAGGCCCCTGGGGTTGGTGTGCCCCTGGGTGATCGAGACCTCGCCGACCTCGCGCTCGCGCCAGTGGTAGATGTGCTCGCCGAGCACGTCCACCCGGTCCGCCAGGTAGTGGTGCGGCACGCTGACCGGCGCGTCCTCGTAGAGGATGCCCTCCGGGTAGAGCACGCCGGCGCCGTCGAAGAAGCTGCGGCGGTAGACCTTGTTCCAGGCGGTGCGGTCGGTGACCAGCGCGGGCAGCTCGGTCACGTGGGTCTTCAGCCGGGTCTCGCGGAACGGCTTCAGGTGGGCGCCGGACTGGTAGTAGCCGATCGAGCGGAACCGCAGCACGTTGCCGGTGCAGAAGTCCGAGCCGGTCTCGTCGAGCGTCTCGACCATCAGCTGGTAGGCGTGCGCGGGCAGGGTGTCGTCGCTGTCCACGAAGGCCAGGTACTCGGTGCCCTCGGCGAGGTGGCGCCAGCCGGTGTTGCGGGCCGCGCCCAGGCCCTTGTTCTCCTGGCGGACCAGCCGGAACCGCGGGTCGCGGGCCGCGTAGGCCTCGGCGATCTCGGCGCTGGAGTCGGTGGAGCCGTCGTCCACCATGACGCACTCGAAGTCGTCGAGGGTCTGCGCCGCGATGGAGTCGAGGCACTCCTTGAGGTAGCGCTCGACGTTGTAGACCGGGACGACGACGGAGAGGCGGGGGGCCATCGGCGGGGCGGGCCTTTCGATCAGGAGAGCTGTGCCCGGCGGGGGCGCACGGGCCAGATCCTACCGTCCGGCCCGGGCGCCCCCGCCCGGGTCACGGCCGGTGCCCGCGCCGCGCGGCCTCGTCCGCCGCACCGCCCGCGCCGACCGGGCGCAGCCGCTCCAGCGCGGTGGCCGCCAGCTTGGGCGCCATCCGGGCCACCTCGCGCGAGCCGACCGCCGCCACCAGCGTGGGCAGCATCCAGCGCACCGGCTGCATGCCGCGCAGCCAGGCCTGCGCGTAGACGTGCGCGGAGCGCCGGGCCAGGCCCGCGACCAGCCGGTCCACGGCCGGGCCGATCGGGTAGGTCCGGTTGGCGGGCCAGGGCAGCTTGGAGCGCATCTCGCGCATCACGTCGTCCTGGTCGGCGCCGCGCACCATGTCGGTGTCGGTCCAGCTCAGGTAGCCGACACCGACCTTGACGCCCCGGTAGGCGACCTCGGCGCGCAGCGCGTGCGCGAAGGCCTCCACGCCCGCCTTGCTGGCGCAGTAGGCGCTCATCAGCGGGGCCGGGGTGATCGCGGCCAGCGAGGCGATCTGCAGGTAGTAGCCGCGCGACTGCTCCAGCGCGGGCAGGAAGGCCCGGGCGGTGGTCGCGCTGCCCAGCAGGTTGACCTCGACCACCCGGTTCCAGACGGCCGGGTCGCTGTCCAGCAGCGGGCCGCCGATCGCGATGCCCGCATTCGCCACCACGGTGTCGATCCGGCCGTACTGCTCGGTGATCCGGCGGGCCACCTCGGTCATGCCGTCCAGGTCGGTGACGTCGGCCTCCCAGTGGCTGGCGCCCGGCCCGCAGAGCGCGGCGGCGGCCTTCAGCTCCTCGGGCTCCAGGCCGACCAGCGCCACCTTGGCGCCCCGGTCGGCGAGCTTGCGGGCCATCAGCGCGCCCAGCCCCCGGGCGGCCCCGGTGATCACGACGACCTGCTGGTGCAGCGGCGGGTTGGCGGTCATGCGGCATCGGTCCTCTCGGTGGCCAGGTGACGGGTCACCAGGCGGCGGATCTCGGCGGCCACCTCGGCGGGGCGCTCGGCGGGGGACATGTGGCCGGTGCCGGGGAGCCGGAGCAGGCCGTCGGGGTTGGGCAGTGCGGCGATCATGGCATCGGCGTGCGGGGGCGGGGTCAGTTTGTCCTGCTCGCCGACCAGCACGGCGGTGGGCGCGGCGAGCCGCTCCAGGCCGTCCCGGACGTCCAGTTCGCCGAGCACCCGGGCCCAGCGCGCGCGGACGGCGGTGGGGCAGGCGAAGACGGTCTCGGCGGTGGCCCGCACCTGCTCGGGGGTGCTGGCCGAGCCCATCACGGCCTGCTTGAGCACCGCCTTGCTGACCCGGGTGATCGGGCCCATCGGGAGCCGGGAGAGCAGGATCCGGCGGTGCAGGAAGCGGCGCGGGCCGGCCGGCACGGCGGCGGGCAGCACCCGCAGCCGCTCCACCAGGTGGGCCGGGCCGGTGCTGCAGAGCAGCGCGGCGGCGGTGCGCTCGGCGACGGCGGGGCGGTCGCCGGCCGCCATGATGGTCATTCCGCCCATGCTGTGACCGACCAGCACGGCCCGCCGCCCGGCGGGGACGGCGGCGGTGAGCACCGCCTCCAGGTCGTCGGCCAGGGCGGTGGTGGAGTAGCCGCGCGGGGTGGGCGGGATGTCGCTGCGGCCGTGGCCGCGCTGGTCGTAGGCGATCAGCCGGTGGTCGGCGGCCAGCCGGTGGATCACCGGGGCCCAGAACCGGGTGGAACAGGTCCAGCCGTGCGCGAGCAGCACCGGCGGGGCGTCCTCGGGGCCGTAGGCCTCGACGTTGATCCAGTGGCCGTCGGCCGAGCGGATCCGGCGGCGCTCGGCGGGCTGCGGCAGCTCGTAGTGGCTCACGCGGTGGCCTCCTGCTTCGTGGCGGCGGGGGCGGGCTGACGCTTGATCAGCTCGTACTCCGTCAGGTCGATGCGCTTGGTGGCGCGGCGGTAGGAGCCGGTGGAGCCGGGCCACAGGGTGGTGTTCTTGCCGCTCTCGGTGAGGTACCAGCTGCGGCAGCCGCCGGTGGTCCAGACGGTGCGGGACATCTTGTGCTGGAGCCGCTGGTTCCAGTGCCGCTGGGCCCGCTCGGTGGGCTGCAGCGCGGTGGCGCCGACCGACTGGAGGGTGGTCAGCGCCTCCACCAGGTAGGTCAGCGAGGACTCGATCATCAGGATCATCGAGCTGTTGCCGAGGCCGGTGTTGGGGCCGATCACCAGGAACAGGTTGGGGAAGCCGCGCACCGTGGTGCCGCGCAGCGCCTCCATGCCCTCGGGCTTCCACTCCTCGGCCAGGCTCTGGCCCCGGTCGCCGAAGACCCGGCCGGCGATCGGCGTGTCGGTGACGTGGAAGCCGGTGCCGAAGACGATCGCGTCGGCCTCGGTCTCGGTGCCGTCCTCGGCCACCAGGGTGGAGCCGCGCACCTCGCGCAGGCCGCTGGCGACCACCTCGGCGTTGGGGGCGGCGAGCGCCGGGTAGTAGCTCTGACTGAGCAGGATCCGCTTGCAGCCGATCCGGTAGTCGGGGGTCAGCCGGGCCCGCAGCGCCGGGTCGGCGACCTGCTGGGCGAGGTGCCGCTCGGCCATCCGCTGGACCAGCCTGAGCAGGCCGGGGCGCCGGACGAAGGCGTCCACCTGGAGCTCGCGGGCGGCGAACAGCGCGGCCCGGCGCAGTGCGGTGGTGGCCGGCACGGCCCGGTGGATCCGCTTCTCCAGCTCGGTGATCCGCCGGTCCAGCTTGGGCAGCACCCAGGCGGGGGTGCGCTGGAAGACCGTCAGCTCGGCGACCTTGGGCTGGATGGACGGGACGATCTGGATCGCCGAGGCGCCGGTGCCGATCACGGCGACCCGCTTGCCGGTCAGGTCGAGGTCGTGGTCCCACTGGGAGGAGTGGAAGACCTGGCCGGGGAAGTCGGCGAGGCCGGGGACGGCCGGGATCTGCGGGTCGGAGAGCGGGCCGGTGGCGGAGACCAGCGCGTCGCAGGTCCAGCTGCCCCGGCTGGTGCTGACCCGCCAGCGGGCGTGCTCGGCCTCCCAGCGGGCCTCGGTGACCTCGTGGCCGAGCCGCAGGTGCGGGCGCAGGCCGTAGGTGTCGGTGACCCGCTCCAGGTAGTCGCGGATGTCCTGCTGGCCGGAGAAGCTGCGCGGCCAGTCGGGGTTGAGCGCGAAGGAGAAGGAGTAGAGGTGCGAGGGGACGTCGCAGGCGCAGCCGGGGTAGCTGTTGTCGCGCCAGGTGCCGCCGACGGAGTCGGCCCGCTCCAGGATCACGAAGTCGGTGATCCCGGCGCGGCGCAGGCGCACTCCGGCGCCGATGCCGCCGAATCCGGATCCGATGACGACGACCCGCAGGTGGGGGGCGGGTTCGGGGGTGCGCGGGGTGGGGGTACGACGGGCTGCCATGCGGGTCCTCGTTTCGGGGGGCGAGGCGAGCGTAGAGGAGGCGTGATCGTGCCAGTGATTACTGGCGCGATTGGCAGAGTAGCTGTTGACAGCGAATCTAGTAAGGGGTCGGGAGAGGCGGAATTCCCGCACGCCGAGCCCTATGCTGGGCCCCGTGGCGCAGACCGAGAACGAGCCGGAGCAGGCCCGCGAGTACCGGGTGGAGGAGCTCGCCGAGGCCGCCGGGATCACCACCCGCACGCTCCGCTTCTACCGCGAGCGCAAGCTGCTCCCGCCACCGCGCAAGGAGGGCCGGATCGCCTGGTACGGCGAGGCCCACCTGGCCCGGCTGCGGATGATCGCCGAGCTGCTGGAGCGCGGCCACACCCTCGGCGGCATCGCCGAGCTGATCGGCGCCGGCGAGCGCGGGCGCGAGGTGGCCGAGCTGATCGGCCTGGCCGACGCGATCATCTCCCCCTGGTCCGACGAGACCCCGGTCTCGCTCGGCTGGACCGAGCTGCGCGCCGCCTTCGGCGACCAGCTGACCGAGGCCAACACCGCCGAGTCGCTGGCCCAGGGCTACATCACCGTCACCGACGACGGGATCACCCACGTCAGCCGGCGGCTGATGGACGCCACCGTGGCCCTGGTCCACGAGGACATCCCGCTGGCGGCCGTGCTCGACACCGCCCGCAAGGCGCAGGAGTTCGCCGACGCGATCGCCGAGGTGTTCGTCGGCCTGATCCGCGACCAACTGCTCGGCGCGCTCGCCGCGGAGGAGCCGCTGCCGCCGGGCGAGGCGGCCCACCTGACCGAGCAGCTGCACCGGATCCGCCCGCTGGCCCGCACCGTGGCCGACGCCCAGATCGGGCTCGCCCTGGACCGCCGGGTGCGCGCGGAGTACGAGGAACTGCTGCGCCGTCACCGGACGGGGTGACGCCCCCTCAGGCCCCCACCGTTCGCCGGGCTGGGGAAGGTCGCACCACCTCGACCGTGCGAGAGTGGTAGCGAACGGAAGGGAGCGTGCCGGCGTGCTCATGGAGAAGGTGGCGGAGATCCTCAGCGAGGCGTCCGCCGAGGCCGTCGAGCCGCGGTTCCGGGCCCTGGCGGCGGGCGAGGTGATGGAGAAGGCTCCGGGCGACGTGGTGACCGTCGCCGACCGGGAGGCCGAGCTGATCATCACCCGCCGGCTGCGCGAGCTGCTGCCGGTGCCGGTGGTCGGCGAGGAGGCGGTGGCGGCCGACCCGGCACTGGCCCGGGCGCTGCACACCGAGCCCGCCTGCTGGCTGGTCGACCCGGTGGACGGCACCGCCAACTTCGTCGCCGGCCGCCCCGACTTCGCCGTGATGGCCTCGCTGGTCCGGGACGGCGAGGCGGTGGCCTCCTGGATCTGGCAGCCGATGACCCGCACCAGCTACGTGGCCGAACTCGGCGCCGGGGCCTGGCGGGACGGCCACCGGCTGACCCGGGCGCCGGCCGGCGAGCGGCCGCAGCAGTGGCGCGGCTCGGTCAAGCACTACCTGCGCCGCCCCGGCCTCTTCCCCGGCCTGGACACCCGAATACCGGCCTTCGGCCAGCTGACCGGCGGCAGGCGCTCGGCCGGCATGGAGTACCCCCTGGTGGCCGACGGCGAGCTGGAGTTCCTGCTCTACTGGCACACCCTCCCGTGGGACCACGCCCCCGGCTCGCTGCTGGTGCGCGAGGCCGGCGGCGTCTCGGCCCGGCTCGACGGCTCCCCCTACCGGGCCGACCCGCCGGGCGGCGTGGACGGTCTGCTGGTCGCCTGCGACCCGCAGACCTGGGAGCGGACCCGGGCGATCCTGCTGGGCCTGCCCGAGTAGCGGCGCGCCCGGCGGCCTACTCAGCAGCCTGCTCAGCGGCCTACTCAGCCGGTGGCGGCTGCGACACCGGCTGCGGCCGGTGTCGCAGCCGCCACCGGGACGGCCGCCCGGAGCGGGTCGACGCGCTCGACCGGCCCGGCTACCAGAGCACGGGCAGCCGCTCGGGCAGCCGCTTGATGAAGCCGGGCCGCCAGGCCAGCTGGTCCGCCGGCAGGGCGAGGCGCAGCCCGGGCAGCCGCTCCACCAGCACGGTCAGGGCGATCTGCGCGTGGGTGCGGCCGAGCGCGGAGGCCGGGCAGAAGTGCCGGCCGGCGCCGAAGGACAGGTGCGGGCCGTCCGCCCGGTCGAAGTCGATCCGCTCCGGGTCCGGGAAGACGGCCGGGTCGTGGTTGGCCCCCTCCACCAGCACCAGCACCAGCTCCCCGGCCCGCACCAGCTCCCCGCCCACGCGCACGTCGGCGAGCGCGAGCCGGGGCAGCGCGTCCCCGATCGACAGGTTGACCCGCAGCAGCTCCTCCACCGCCCGCCCGATCAGCTCGGGTTCGGCACGCAGCCGGTCGGCCAGCTCGGGGCGCTCGGCCAGCGCGATGATCGCGTACTGCAGGAAGGCCGAGGTGCTCACCGCGCCCGCGCCGAAGAGCGAGAGCGCGACGGTGGCGAGCAGCTCGTCGTCGACCGAGGCCCGCAGCGGTGCGAACCGGCCGAGCAGGCCCTGCGTCGGGCCGGCCTTCAGGTGGTCGACCAGGTAGCCGAGGTCCTTGTACCAGTTGGGGGCCGACCCTTCGAAGGGCTGCGGGCTGGTGACGAAGGCCAGGTCGATCCCGGCCATCAGCCGGCGCCAGTCGGTGGCCGGGATCCCCAGCAACCGGCAGTGCAGCGCCGCCGAGTACGGGTCCGCGAAGGCGGAGCGCAGGTCGGCGGGCGCGCCCTCGGCCCGGACGGCGTCCAGCAGGCGCTCCGCCTCGGCGGTCAGCCAGCCGTCCAACTCCCGGTCGGCGCGCGGCGAGAGCGCCTTCATGACGGCCTCGCGCAGGCCCGCGCTGTTGATGTTGCCCATGTTGTTGACCACCTCCGGCGGGATGGTCAGCGCGTACTGCCGCGGCACGCCCGGGTTGGCGGTGTCCTTGAGGCTGAACCGCTCGTCCTCCAGCACCTGGACGGCCAGTCGGTGGCTGCTCACCAGCCAGGCGGGGTCGCCGGTCATGGTGCGGACCCGGGTGATCGGCTGCTCGGCGCAGAGCCGCAGCGCCTGCGGGTCGAGCAGGTCGCCGCGCCGGGCGAGCGGGAACGGGACAGCGCTGGCACTCACAGTGCTCTTCTCCTCAAAGTAACGGTGGTTGACGGTTCGTCGGGTGATCTGCGGTCAGACGGCGGCGAGCACGGGGGCCGGCCGGACCACCGCGTAGCCCTGCCGGGGCTGCGCGCGCAGGCCGTGCGCGCGGCCGAACAGCACCGGGGTCAGCGGCAGTTCGAGGTGGTAGCAGCTGATCGAGCTGCGCACCCCGAGCAGCGCGGGGGTGTCCAGGAAGAACGGCAGCTCGGCGGCTATGTAGTCGAGCCCGGCGGCGAGCTGGGTCGGGGTGGGCCGGTGGTCGGGGGTCAGCCGGGCGGCCAGGAAGGAGCGGGCCATGCCCTCGGCGGCCGCGGCGAGTTCCGCGTCCCCTTCGAGCGCCAGGTCCACGGTGGCGCGCAGCCGCCGGTAGGCCGGGTCGCCGGTGAACGCGGAGAGCGGGTGGCAGTGGACGCCGCTGCGGCCGGCCTGCTCAACGCCGCTGCGGATCCGCCGGGCGGTCGCCTTGACCTCCTTGGCGGCCCGGCGCTCGGCGTGTTCGGCGGTGTAGCCGGCCGCCTCGAACTGCGCGGCGACGTGCAGGTCGGCGTGCACCACGTCCACCCGGTCGAAGGATTCCCGGGCCCAGCGGACGAGTTCGGCGATCCGCCCGGCGCTGAAGTAGCTGTTCCCGGGGCTCACCCCGATCAGCAGGTGGTCGCCGTCGCCCCAGAGCCGGCGGCAGCGGTCGGAGAACGGAACCGCCTGGAACGACGGGAGCGGGCCGTTCGGAAAGTTCGGAGAGTTCGGGAGAGTCAACACGCGGCCTCCGGGGCGGTCGCAGCGGGAGCGGGAAAGCGACGGGGGAAGGAAAGGCGAAGGAAAAAGGCGCACGGCAGCACCCGGGAATGCGCAGGCGTGCGCAAGCTCCGGCGGGTGTTCGACAGTGGGTTCAGCGAATGGCCATGCGGAATTCACGTCCGCCGGGCGCGACGGCCCAGGGCGGACGGCTGGTTACGGGTTCAGGTCGCGCATGCCGCGACCGGCGGCATGCCGTCGGGGGTGGCCACCACGGACGCCGGGGCCGGTACGGGCCGCGTCCGATCGCTACGACATGCCGCAGACACCGCGATAACGCGGTTGCGCATGACGGATCCCCCTCGTGCACGCCGCTAGTCCCAGTGGAGCCGTGTGCTCCCGGTGTGGCGGCGACTACCCGACGTTATCGCCGCCGCTGCGGACCTTCGCAACAAATACCCTCCGGTTGGCGGAATATCGCACTGCCGTGGCCGAAAACAGCCTCCCGGCTGGCCGAAAGACCTGCGTACCCGAAGATTTCCAACCGCTCCCCGGAATTCCCGCCGCGCTCCTTTCCGCCCCGTTTCCCGAGTGCCCGGCGGTCAGCCCGACTCGTGGGCGGTGCGGAGGACTTCGGCGAGCAGCCGGTCCAGATCGGACTCGGTGGCGTGCGGGTTGAGCACGGTGAGCTTCAGCCAGGTGGTGAGGGGCGGCAGCCCCGCACCACCCACCTCCGCACGACCCACCTCCGCACCACCCACCTCCGCACGACCCAGCACCGCGCGGCCGGTGGCCAGCAGCCGGCGGCGCAGCCGCGCGTGCTGGGCGTCGTCCAGGCCGCGCAGCCGGAACAGCACCGTGGTCAGCGCGGGGTCGCCCCAGAGTTCGAGCTCCGGGTGGGAGCGGATCCGCCGCGCCGCGTACCCGGCCAGCTCGTGGCAGCGCTCCACCAGCCGCCCGAGCCCGGCCCGGCCCACGGTGCGCAGGGTGACCGCGATCGGGAAGGCGTCGGCCCGGCGGGTGGTGCGCAGCGAGCGGCCGAGCAGGCTGGGGTAGCCGGCCGCCTCGTCGTCGGCCGGGTTGAGGTAGGCGGCCCGGCGGGCCAGCGAGGCGTAGCTCTGCTCGCGGCGGGCCAGGAAGACCCCGGCGGCGACCGGCTGCCAGCCGAGCTTGTGCCAGTCCAGCGCGATCGAGTCGGCCCGCTCCACCCCGGCGAGCAGCGGGGCCAGCCGGTCGCTGAGCAGCGCGCCGCCGCCGTAGGCCGCGTCCACGTGCAGCCAGGCGCCGTGCTCGGCGGCCAGGTCGGCGCAGGCGGGCAGCGGGTCGATCGCGCCCGTGTCGGTGGTTCCTGCGGTGGCCACCACGGCGACCGGGGTCTCCCCCGCCCGCCGGGCCGCGGCCAGCGCGGCGGCGAGCGCCCGCAGGTCCATCCGCTGCGCGCCGTCCACCGGCACCGGGACCACGGCGCGCTCACCGAGCCCGAGCACGGCGGCCGCGCGCTGCACCGAGAAGTGCGCGGCGGCGGAGGCGAAGAGCCGGGGCCGGCGGGCCGGGTCGACGCCGTCCAGCTCGACCCGGCGGCCGTCGGCCGCGAGCACGGTGTCCCGGGCCAGCAGCAGGGCGAGCAGGTTGGACTCCGTCCCGCCGGAGGTCAGCACCCCGGCGGCCGTCTCCCGCGGGTAGCCGACCAGTTCGGCGAGTTCGCCGATCAGTTCGGTCTCCAGCACGGTCGCGGCGGGCGCCTGGTCCCAGGAGTCCAGCGAGGGGTTGAGCGCGCTGACCGCGAGGTCGGCCGCCACCGCGACGGCCAGCGGCGGGCAGTGCAGGTGGGCGGCGCAGGCCGGGTCGGCGGGGTCGGCCGCGCCCTCGGCCAGCAGCCGGGTCAGCTCTGACAGCGGATCGGCTGACGCACCGTCGAGCACCTTGCGCACCCCGGCGGCGAGCTCGTCCGGCCGGCCCGCCGCCACCGGCCCGCCGCGCGCCGCCGCCCCGTCGGCGAGCGCGGTCAGCACCGTCTCCACCAGCGGCCGCAGCGCCGCCGGCCCGGCCACCCCGCCGGCCAGCGCCGTCGGGTCCGGCCTGGCGGTCACCGCGCCTCCCGGGCGGCCGCCTCGATCGCCTCGGCGAGCCGGTCCAGCACCGCCCGGGCCTGTTCGTCGGTGATGGTGAGCGGGGGCAGTAGCCGCAGCACCGCGTCGTGCCGCCCGCCCAGTTCGACGATCAGCCCGCGCGCCAGGCAGGCCTCGCGGACCCGCACGGCGAGCGCCGGGTCGGCCGGGCGGGCGCCGCACGCGTCCGGTTCGCCGGCCGGGTCCACCAGTTCCACGCCGATCATCAGCCCGCGCCCGCGGACGTCGCCGATCACCGGCAACCGCTGCTGCAGCTGCGTCAGTTCGCCCGTCAGGAACCGCCCGACCCGGTCGGCGCGGTCGGCCAGCCCGTGCTCGGCCACGTACCGCAGGGTGGCCGCGCCGGCCGCCATGGCCAGCGTGTTGCCCCGGAAGGTGCCGGTGTGCGCACCGGGGCGCCAGCCGTCGAACTGCGGCCGGTAGACCAGCACGGCGAGCGGCAGGCTGCCGCCGATCGCCTTGGAGAGCACCATCGCGTCGGGCACGATCCCGCTGTGCTGCACGGCCCACATCGCGCCGGTGCGGCCCACCCCGGTCTGCACCTCGTCGACGATCAGCGGGATGCCGCGCTCGGCGGTGATCCGGCGCATCTCGCGCAGCCAGCCGTCGGGCGCGGGCACGGCGCCGCCCTCGCCCTGCACGGCTTCCAGGATCATCGCGGCGGGCGGCAGCACCCCGCCCGCCGGGTCGTCCAGCAGCCGCTCGGTGTAGCGGGCGGCGACCCGCTCGCCCGCTTCCCCGCCGAGCCCGAACGGGCAGCGGTAGGCGAAGGGGTAGGGCAGCCGGGTGACCTCGCCGCCGCTGGGCAGCGCCTCCTTGACGGCCACGTTGCCGCTGACCGCGAGCGCGCCCGCCGTCATCCCGTGGTAGCCGCCGGTGAAGGCGAGGGTGCCGCGCCGGCCGGTGGCGGTCTGCATCAGCTTGAGCGCCGCCTCGACGGCGTCAGTGCCGGCCGGGCCGCAGAAGTGCACCCGGGCGCCGTCCGCGAACTCGGCGGGCAGGCTCTCCAGCAGGGTGGTGGTGAAGTCGTCCTTCTCGGCGGTGGCCAGGTCGAGCAGGTGCAGCGGGGCGCCGCTGTCCAGGGTGCGGCGGATGGCGGCGAGCACCACCGGGTGGTTGTGGCCGAGGGCGAGGGTGCCGGCGCCGGCCAGGCAGTCCAGGTAGCGGCGGCCGTCGGCGCCTTCGACGGTCATCCCGCTGGCCCGCACGGGCACGATCGGGAAGGAGCGGGCGTAGGTCCGGGCGGCCGACTCGCGCACCCGCTGGCGGCGCAGGATCGCCTCCGCGGGCGGGGCGGACAGCTCGTCGGCAGGGGCGATGAGGGTCACGGCACCTCCAAGGTTAGGTAAGGCTAACCTTAGCTCAGTGCCGCAGTGCTCTCCGCTCCACCCGGTACAACGAACCGGCCGCCCGCCGGTTACCCCTGACGGCGGGTCAGGCCGTCCGCCCCGGCGTCACCAGGCCGCTCTCGTAGGCCAGCACCACCGCCTGGGCCCGGCTGGAGAGGTTGAGCTTGGCCATCGCCCGGTTCAGGTGGGTCTTCACGGTGGCCACGCTGACCAGCAGCCGCTCCGCGATCTCCGGGTTGGACAGCCCCCGCCCGACCAGCCGCAGCACGTCCAGCTCACGGCCCGTCAACGGGTCCAGGTCGGGCGGGTTCCCGCCCAGCGGCACCGCGTCCACCCGGTCGGCGCAGGCGTCGACCAGCCGGTCGACCACACTCGGCGAGAAGAGCATGTCCCCCGCCGCCACCGTCTCGACGGCGGCCAGCAGCCGCTCCGGCGGGGTGTCCTTCACCAGGAACCCGGCGGCCCCGGCGCGCAGCGCGGCGTGCACGTACTCGTCCAGGTCGAAGGTGGTCAGCATGATCACCCGGGGCGCCGGCTCGACGGCCTCCGCGAGGATCCGGGCGGTGGCCGCGATGCCGTCCGGACCCCCGGGCATCCGGATGTCCATCAGCACCACGTCCGGCCGGGTCGCGGCGGCCAGCGCGATCGCCTCGGTCCCGGACGCGGCCTCCCCCACCACCTCCAGACCGGGCATGGAGCGCAGCAGCGCGGCCAGGGCGACCCGGATCAGCGCCTGGTCGTCCACCACCAATACCCGTGTCACGCCTGCGGTCCTCCCCGTACCAGCAGCACAGTCGACCGCCCCACCATACTTGGAGGATCCGCCAAAGACCGGCGGCGGGGCCCGCTCGCCCTGTCCGGGTCAGCCGTCGTCCCGCCCGCTGACCGCCCAGGCCAGCCCGCTGGCCGGATCCTCCAGCGCCAGGTGCAGGTGCCAGATCTCGTCGGCCGGCTCGCACCAGGTGAAGCAACGCATCCGGGCGACCAGCGCGTCCACCTCGGCCGGCCCGCAGCGCCCCAGCGGGTCGGCCATCGCGGCCAGCACCCGCCAGACGGCGAGCCGGCCGCGCGCCGCGCCCTGCGAGCGCCCGTGCGCGCCGACCCCGGAGCCGACCCGGACCAGGGCGGGGTAGGCGGCGGCGAACGGCAGGTAGCCGGCGGTGACCGGGCCGGTCCGGGCGGCCGGGCAGAGCAGCGCGGCGGCCTGCGGGGCGGTGCCCATGGTGCAGCGGGCGTCCAGCCAGTCGCCGAGGGCGGCCAGCGCGGCCGTGGCCGGGCGGACCGGCCCGGGCAGCGGCCGGGCGGGCGGCGGCAGCGGCATCGGGGCCAGGCCCTCCCGGCTGTCCGGGAGGGGGTAGTGCGCGGTGGCCGCCCGGCCGTCCCGCCCGTAGACGGTGACCCGGGCGGCGGGCTCCCAGCCGGCCGTCTCCCAGGGGTGCAGGTCGAGCGGCGCGGGGCCGGCGCGGTGCTGATCGCCCGTCAGGCCCTGCTGATCCTGCGCCAGCCGGTCGCCGAGCAGCACCCTGGTGTGCGCGACCAGGGTGCGGACCGGCGCGGGCAGCGGCAGCGGGGCCAGCACGGCCCAGGTGTGCCGGCGGGCCAGTACCTCCCAGAGCGGGCCGACCCAGCCGTCCCGCTCGCCGGCCGCGCCCGGTCCGGCGACCGGGTCGAAGAGGGCGGCGGCGAGCGCGGCGGGGGCGCCGAGGGCGATCTCGTGGCCGAGCACGGCGGCCGACCGGCCGTGCTCCCCGGGGGCGGCGGTCCTGGTCCGGCGGAAGCCGTCGAGCAGCGCCGTCCAGTGCTCCGGGGAGCGCGGTCCGGTCGGCCGGCCGTGCTGACGCGTGATCATATTTGTCAGCGTACGGTCCAAATCGGCCACTCCCGGTCAGCACCGCGCTCCGGTGCGTCGCCGCAGCTCACCGGGGTGCGCGTTCGCACAGCGGGGCAGCGGGCTCCGGTGAACCGGCCTGTGCGAAGACACAAGGGATTCAAGGCTTGCATTTGCGGCACTATGATCGCCACGGCGGCCGCACCTGCAAGCCCAGACGCGTTCCGACACGGGTCCGAGCAGCAGCGGGTCCGCCGCCGGGGCCGCCCTCTTCCGCCGCACACCGCGGCGGACCGGCCCGCACCTGACCGCACCGCCGGGACCCGCCAGGCCCGGCAGGAGGGGAACGTTCATGATCACCGCCCCGACCCGGGTCGCCGCCGCGACCGCCGCCGTCCTCGCACTGGCCGTCGGCCTCACCGCCTGCTCCAGCTCGGGCGGCGGCGCCAAGTCCTCGGGCACCCCGGCCGCCGCCGGCTCGCCGGCCCTCTCCGGCACCGTGACCGTCTTCGCCGCCGCCTCGCTCCAGGGCACCTTCACCGACCTCGGCAAGAAGTTCGAGGCCGCCCACCCGGGCACCTCGGTGAAGTTCAACTTCGGCGGCAGCTCCCAGCTGGCCCAGAGCATCGTCAGCGGCGCCCCGGCCGACGTCTTCGCCGCCGCCTCGCCGGCCACCATGAAGACCGTCACCGACGCCAAGGACAACGCGAGCGACCCCAAGGTGTTCGTCCGCAACACCCTGGAGATCGCCGTCCCCAAGGGCAACCCGAAGCACATCGCCACCCTCAAGGACCTGGCCGCCCCCGGCATCAAGGTCGCGCTGTGCGCCCCGCAGGTGCCGTGCGGCTCGGCGGCGCAGTCCGCGCTCAAGATCGGCGGCGTCAACCTGACCCCGGTCACCCAGGAGCAGGACGTCAAGAGCGCGCTGACCAAGGTCGAGCTGGGCGAGGTCGACGCGTCGATCGTCTACCAGACCGATGTGAAGGCCGATCAGGGCAAGATCGACGGTGTGGACTTCGCCGAGGCCGCCAAGGCCATCAACGACTACCCGATCGCCGACCTCGCCAAGGCGCCCAACCCGGCGGCGGCCAAGGCCTTCGTCGAGTTCGTCGAGTCGGCCGCGGGCGAGCAGGTGCTGACCGCCGCCGGCTTCCAGCAGCCGACCACCGGCGGCGAGCCGGCCGGTGCCGCCTCCACCCCGGCCTCGGCCGCGCCGTCGGGTTCCGCGTCCGCCGCGCCGTCCGCCGCGCCGTCGGCCTCCGCCTCGGCTCAGTGAGCCGGCGCGCCTCCCGGAGCCGGATCCCGGTGGCACTGCTGCTGCCGGGGCTGCTCGGGCTGCTGTTCCTGGTGCTGCCGCTGGTCGGGCTGCTGGTCCGGGCCCCGTGGCGGTCGCTGCCGGCGCAGCTGTCCAGCGCCGACGTCTGGGAGGCGCTGAAGCTCTCGCTGATCTGCGCCACCTCGGCGACCGGCGTCTCGCTGGTCCTCGGGGTGCCGCTGGCCTGGCTGCTGGCCCGCACCGAGTTCCCCGGGCGGCGGCTGGTCCGGGCGCTGGTCACCCTGCCGCTGGTGCTGCCGCCGGTGGTCGGCGGTGTCGCGCTGCTGCTGGTGCTGGGCCGCAACGGGATCGTCGGCCGCTGGCTGGACTCGGCCTTCGGCTACACCCTGCCGTTCACCACCACCGGCGTGATCGTGGCCGAGGCCTTCGTCGCGATGCCGTTCCTGGTGATCAGCGTGGAGGGCGCGCTGCGGGCCGCCGACCCCCGCTACGAGGAGGCCGCGGCCACCCTCGGCGCCTCCCGGCTGACCGCCTTCCGCCGGGTGACGCTGCCGCTGGTCGCCCCGGGGGTGGCGGCCGGGGCGGTGCTCGCCTGGGCCCGGGCGCTCGGCGAGTTCGGCGCCACCATCACCTTCGCGGGCAACTTCCCCGGCCGCACCCAGACCATGCCGCTGGCGGTCTACCTGGCGATGGAGAACGACCCGGAGGCGGCGATCGCGCTCAGCCTGGTGCTGCTCGCGGTCTCCGTCGCCGTGCTGGCCGGGCTGCGCGGCCGCTGGATGAGCACGCCGTGACGGAGGATCAGCTGATGGACGCTCCGAGCGCGCCGGCCGGACTGGACGCCCGGCTGCGGGTCACCCGCCCGGGCTTCGACCTCGACCTCGCCCTCGCCGCCCGCCCCGGCGAGGTGGTGGCCCTGCTCGGCCCGAACGGCGCCGGCAAGTCCACCGCGCTGCGGGCGCTGGCCGGCCTGCTGCCGCTGGACGGCGGCCGCCTGACGCTGGACGGCACGGTGCTGGCCGACCCGGCCGCCCGGGTGCACGTCCCGCCAGAGCACCGGCCGGTCGGCGTGGTCTTCCAGGACTACCTGCTCTTCCCGCACCTGTCCGCGCTGGACAACGTCGCCTTCGGCCTGCGCTGCCGGGGCCGGGCCAAGGCCGCGGCCCGGGCCGAGGCCGCCGAGTGGCTGGACCGGCTCGGCCTGGCCGAGCACGCCGCCGCCCGGCCCGGCCGGCTCTCCGGCGGCCAGGCCCAGCGGGTGGCGCTCGGCCGGGCGCTCGCGGTGCGGCCCCGGCTGCTGCTGCTGGACGAGCCGCTGGCCGCGCTGGACGCCCGCACCCGGCTGGACGTGCGCGCCCAGCTGCGGCGCCACCTGGCCGAGTTCGAGGCGGTCGCGGTGCTGGTGACGCACGATCCGCTGGACGCCATGGTGCTGGCCGACCGGCTGGTGGTGATCGAGCAGGGGCGCGAGGTGCAGTCCGGCACGCCCGAGCAGGTCTCCCGGCACCCGCGCACCGACTACATCGCCCGCCTGGTCGGCCTCAACCTCTACCGCGGCGAGGCCGCCGGGCGCGAGGTCGAGCTGCCGGGCGGGGTCCGGCTGGCCACCGCCGAGGAGCTGACCGGCCCCGCGTTCGCGGCCTTCCCGCCGGCCGCCGTCACCCTGCACCGGTCGCGTCCGGACAGCAGCGCCCGCAACTGCTGGGAGCTCACCGTCACCGGCCTCGACCTGCACGGCGACCTGGTCCGCGCCGAGCTGGCCGGCCCGCTCGACCTGGCCGCCGACCTGACCCCGACCGCCGTGCACGACCTCGACCTCGCCACCGGCTCCCGGGTCTGGGCCACCGTCAAGGCCGCCCAGACCCGCGCCTACCCGGCCTGACGCCCCGTCAGCGCAGCACCGCCTCCACCAGGTCGGCGCCCAGCCGGGCGCTGGTGCCCAGGTCCAGCGAGTAGAGCACGTACCGGCCGCGGCGCTGGACGGTCAGCAGGCCAGCCTTGCGCAGCACGGCGAGGTGGCGGGAGACCTCGGGGGCGGTGAGCTGCCAGGCGGCGGCCAGCTCGCCGGTGCTGTGCGGGCCGCGCGCGATGGTGCGGGCCAGCCGCAGGCGGATCGGGTGGGCGAGCGCGGCCAGGCGGCGCTGCACCAGGTCGAGCGAGACGGCCTCCGGCAGCCCCGCCTCCGGCACCGGGTACTGCACGGTCGGCTGCCACCCCGTGGCGTGCACGGCCACCAGGTGCGGACGCCCGAAGGCACTGGGCACGAAGGTCAGGCCGCCCCGCTCGGTGGCGCTGACCGCGGTGTCCTGGAGCTTGTCCAGCACGATCCGCCGCCGCCCGTCCGCCGTCTGCTCCAGCGCGGCGGCCCCCGAGACCGCCGCGACGGCCGCCGCGAGACCGTGCCGGGCCAGCAGGTCGGCCTTGTGCCGGGCGTCGGCGGCGAGCGAGGGCAGCAGCTGCTGCCAGGTGTCGGCGAAGAACGCCTCGCCGCACTCCTCCAGCAGCCGCCGCACCCGGCGGCGCACCTCCCCCGGCTTGGCCAGCAGCAGTTCGGTGAAGGCCGCCTGCCGGGGCCCGCGGGCCGCCGCGAGCTCCCGGGCCCGCTCCCGGGCGCCCTCGTCGGTGAGCGGGGAGGCGGACTGCCGGTAGCTGAGCCGGGCGGCCCCGCAGCTGGTCAGCAGGGCGGCGGCCGCGTACCGCTCGTCGTCCACCCGGTCGACGGCGTCCAGCTCCTCGGCGAGCGTCGCGCCCGGCCGGGACGGGATCAGGAAGTCGGCCCGGGAGTGCCGCCAGAGGAAGTCCGCCTCGGTCAGCCGGTCGGCCAGCTCGGTGGGCAGCCGGGCGGCGGTCGCGGTCGCCCACCCGTGCAGGGTCGGGTGGTGCGCCGGCTCGGCGAGCAGGTGCAGCATCGCGGCGAGCTCGGCCAGCGGCGAGGGCGCGAAGAGCAGCCGGTCCTCGGGCAGGCCGGTGACGTCGATGGTGAGGCTCACGGACCGGAATCCTGCCAGCCGGCCCCGGCGCCGTCGGCACCGGTTGACGGGAGTCGTCAATCCGCGTGCCCGCCCGGTCGGCGGTGACGGACGGTCTGTCCATGACGATCCTTCAGACCCCCTGCCTCGCCGCCACCAGCACGCCCCGCGAGCCCGGCCCGCTGCGTCTGCTGCTGCTCGCCGGCGGCCGCCGGTACGCGGCCGCCCTGGTGGTGGACGCCCTCGGGACCGGCCTGCTGCGCCCCTTCCTGCTGCTCTACGGGGTGAGCGTGCTCGGCCTGAGCCCCGGTCGCGCGGGCCTGGCGCTCTCGCTCGGGCTACTGGTCGGCCTGGCCGCGCTGCCGCTGACCGGGCGGTGGATCGACCGGGGCGCCCGCAGCCTGCCGGTGGCCGCCACCCTGCTGGTGCGCGCGGCCGGGGTGCTGGCACTGCTGCTGGTGCCGGGGGCCGACGGGTTCACCCTGGCGGCGGTGCTGCTGGGGCTGGGCAGCCAGTCCTGGCCCACCGCGCACGCGGCCACGGTGGCCGCCCTGGTGACCGGGCGGACCCGGGACGACGCGCTGGCCGCGGGCCGCTCGCTGCGCAACGCGGGGCTCGGCGCGGGCGCGCTGCTGGCCACCGTGGCGCTGGCCGGCGGCGCGGGCAGCCTGCGGGCGCTCGCCGTGCTGACGGCGCTGGCCTGCGCCGCGGCGGCCGCCCTGGTCTGGTCGCTGCGGCTGACCGCCCCGGCGGCGCCGCCGCGCCACCGCGAGGCGGGCCCCGCCGACCGGGCGAGCACCCTGCTGAGCCTGGCCAACCTGCCGTTCGCGTTCTGCTTCGACGTGCTGGAGGTGGCGCTGCCGGCGCTGCTGGTGACCCGGCTCCAGGTCTCGGCGGCCTGGTCCTCCGGGATCTTCGTGGGCAACACCGTGCTGGTGATCACCACTCAGCTGCTGGTGGTCCGGCGGCTCTCCGGGCGCGCCCGGCGCTCGGTGCTCACCCTGGGCGGGGCCCTGCTGGCCGCCTCCTACCTGGGCTTCTGGGTGGCGGGCGGGTTCGGCGGCGCGGCGGGGGCGGGCGCGATCTGCCTGGTCGCGGTGGTCTACACGGCGGGCGAGATCGTCTACACCGGCGCCGGCACCGCCCTGGTGATGGCCACCGCCCCACCGGAGCGGCTGGGCCGGGCGCTGGCCCGCTGGGAGCTCTCCAACGGCCTGGGCGCGGCCGCCGCCCCCGCCACCCTGACCGCCCTGCTCGCCGCCGGCCCGGGCCTGCTCTGGGGCACCCTCGCGGCGGCCACCGCACTCGGCGCGGCCGCGATGCGGCGCACCGCGCCCCAGGGGTGACTGCCCGTCAGCCGCGCAGCGCCGGGTGGTCGGCCACCACCGTGCAGGAGCCGGGCGCGATCTCGGTGAAGCCGGCGTCCCGCACCACCGGCAGCCCACTGCCCGTCAGCTCGGCCCAGCGGTCGGCCGGGGCGGTGCGCACGGCCAGCGCGAAGCCGGCCTGCTGCCACTCCTTGCGCTGGGTCTCGTCCAGTCGCCACCACGCCAGCTGGGCGGCGTGCCCGGTCTGCGCCATGGTCTTGCCGGCGCTCATCTCCAGCTCGGGGTTGAGCCAGAGCACCGGCAGCTCGGGGGCGGGGGCGGCGGGCACGTGGCCCTCGGGGTCGTCCAGCTCGGTGCCGGAGACCTGGAGCTTGGCCAGCTCCTTGGGCCAGCCGTCCAGCGGGACCGGCGGGAAGACCCGCACCTCGGCCGCCTCGCCGGTGACCGTGATGCCGGCCAGCTCACCGGTCTTGCGCCACTCGCCGCCCCGGGCCCGCCGGACCACCTTGCGGATCCGGGCGTCCTCCCAGGCGTGCACGAGCTCGGCCCACTCGCCCTCCCCCGTCGCGCGGGGGTCGGCGAGCAGGGTGAGCACGGCGCGGGCCGAGGTCTCCAGCGCGTCGGTGCGGGCCGGCGGGTCGGCCTTCTCCAGGTGCACCACGAGCGGCAGCACGTACTGCTGCTTCTCGTCGCGGTCGTCGGGCTCGGTGGTGAAAGGAGAGGTCACCGGGACAGATTACCGGCGGTAGCCGCGGCCGGGTTCGCGCTCCTCGGCCTCGTCGTAGCTGAGGAACCAGCCCTCGGGGTGGGTGACGGATAGTAGCTGCTCCAGCCGCGTCTCGCCGTCCTCGTCCGGGTCCTGGCCGGCCATGTCGTAGACGCCGAGCAGCTCGTCGGCGCAGCCCTCCCAGTCGTAGTCGTAGAGGTCGGCCGGCAGGTCGCCCATCAGGTCGGCCACCGCCTGCGGCTGGGTGGAGAGCAGGCCCCGGGCGTCGGCCAGCGCGAGGCGCAGCGCGAGCTCCTCGCCGGGGCAGCGGGGCAGCGGCCACTCGCCCAGGCCCAGGTCCTCGGCCAGGTCGTCGAAGGCCCGGGCCATCGCCCGCCGCCAGGACCGGTGCATCGGCCAGCTGCTCTGCGGCAGCCGGGCGAAGACCGCCCAGTCGTGGTCCTCGCCGTCGACCACCGGCTCGTCGCCGTGCTCGTCGAGGTCGTCGTAGGCGGCGTCGGCCAGGGCCAGCAGCTGGGTGTGCAGCAGGCAGGCGGTGCGCGGGGTCAGCGTCCAGTCGCCGGCCGCGTCGTCCTCGCTGTCGAGCGGGAAGAGCTCGGCGAAGTCCGGCGAGAACTCGTCGGTGGTGCTCAGCTCCAGGGTTCCGCCCAGCGCCTCGATGCCGGGCACCGCGGCGACCAGGCGGTCGGGGTGCAGCAGCGCGCCGAGCGCGGCGTGCGGGTCCTCCTGCACCTCGCGCAGCAGTTCGCTGCGCTGGCCCGCCGCGTCGATGCCGGTGAAGTCGAACTCCTGCACCGCGGCCACCGCCGCCGCCCGCAACGCCGGCCAGTCGGTCACCCGGATCCCGAGCACCACCGTCGCCTCGACCTCCAGCGCGCCCGGGTTGTCCGTCGCGCCCGACCCCTGTGGATGATCACTACGCTCGCCCATGCGCCTACGGTACGGCTTTTCCCGTCCGGGCTCACCGCCCGGGTACGGGATATTCGGGCGCGGTTGCCGCCTTCTCGGCCGGGGCGGGCGCAGGATGGGGGGATGACGAACATCGCGGATTACGGCGGGGGCGTTCCGGCGGACTCGGACGTGTTGGTGGTGACGACCAACGAGGTCCCCGGGCACCGGGTGGACCGCGTGATCGGGGAGGTCTTCGGGCTCACGGTGCGCAGCCGGCACCTGGGCACCCAGATCGGCGCCTCGTTCAAGTCGATGCTGGGCGGCGAGCTGAAGGGGCTGACCAAGACCCTGGTGGAGAGCCGCAACCAGGCCATGGAGCGGCTGGTGGAGCAGGTCCGGGCGCGCGGCGGCAACGCGGTGCTGGCGATGCGCTTCGACGTCACGGAGGCGGCGGACCTGGGCACGGAGATCTGCGCGTACGGCACGGCGGTGGTGATCAGCCCGCTGGGATGATCTTCGCTGGGATGATTCTCGATGGTCCCAATGTTCCACGACCGTGACCGTTGCAGCTTCAACTGATGTCGTGGTGATCGGCGGCGGACAGGCGGGCCTGTCCGCCGCCTACCACCTGCACCGGCGCGGGTTCGCGCCGCACACCGGGTTCGTCCTGCTGGACGCCGACCCGGCACCCGGCGGCGCCTGGGCGCACCGCTCGCCCTCGCTGCGGATGGCGACCGTGCACGGCTTCCACGACCTGCCCGACGCCGAGCTGCCCGAGCCCGACCCGCTGGCCCCGGCCCGCGAGGTGGTGCCCGGCTACTTCGCCGCCTACGAGGCCCGGCACGCCCTCCCGGTGGTCCGGCCGGCCAAGGTGACGGCGGTGCGCGACCTGGGCGAGCGGCTGCTGGTGGAGTCCACCGCGGGCGACTGGACGACCCGGGCGCTGATCAACGCCACCGGCACCTGGACCAGGCCCTTCCTGCCGCACTACCCCGGACACTTCACGGGCCGTCAGCTGCACTACGCCGACTACCGGGGCCCGGAGGGGTTCGCCGGGCAGAAGGTGGTGGTCGTGGGCGGCGGCGCCTCGGCGGTCCAGCTGCTGGCCGAGCTCGGCGAACTGGCCGAGACGGTCTGGGTGACCCGCCGCGAGCCGGTGTTCCGGGACGGCCCGTTCACCCCCGAGGCCGGCCGGGCCGCCGTCGCGCTGGTCGAGCAGCGGGTCGCCGAGGGGCTGCCGGTCCGCAGCGTGGTGAGCGTGACCGGGCTCGGCCCGTCGGTGGCGCTGCGCCGGGCCGAGCAGCTGGGCGTGCTGCACCGCCGCCCGGTGTTCGACCGGCTGACCGAGCACGGCGTCGCCTGGGGCGGGGTCGAGGAGCGGGTGGACGCGATCATCTGGGCCACCGGTTTCCGCCCCGAGGTCGGCCACCTGGCGCCGCTCGGCCTGCGCGGGCCGGGCGGCGGCATCCGGATGCTGGGCACCCAGGCCGCCGCCGACCCGCGGGTCCACCTGGTGGGTTACGGCCCGTCGGCCAGCACGGTGGGCGCCAACCGGGCCGGGCGGGCCGCCGTCAACGGGATCGTCAAGCTGCTGAGCCCGGTGCTCGCTCAGGCGTCGTAGTCCACCGTCACCCGGTCGGAGACCGGCCGGGCCTGACAGGTCAGCACGTAACCGGCCGCCAGTTCCTTCTCCTCCAGGGCGAAGTTGCGCCGCATCTCCACCTCGCCCTCGGTGACCAGGGCTCGGCAGGTGCCGCAGACCCCGCCCTTGCAGGCGAACGGCAGGTCGGGGCGGGAGCGCTGGGCGCCGTCCAGCACCGAGCGGTCGCGCGGCAGCCGCAGCACGCTGCGCCGGCCGTCCAGCACCAGGGCGACCTCGCTGAGCTCGCCCTGGTCGGCCTCGGTCGGCTCCGGCCGCTCGGCGACCGGCTCGTCCTCGGCGTGGAACAGCTCCTGGTGCACCGCCGCGGCGGGCACGCCCAGCTCGGCCAGCAGCGCCCGGGCCTCGGCGACCATGCCGAACGGCCCGCACAGCCACCAGTGCCCGACCGACTCGACGTCCACCAGCGCGCCGAGCAGCGCCCGGACCCGCTCGGTGTCCAGCCGGCCGCTGAGCAGCTCGGCGTCCCGGACCTCCCGGGAGAGCACGTGCACCAGCTCGAACCGGTCCAGGTAACGGTCCTTCAGGTCGGCCAGCTCGTCGGCGAACATCACCGTGTCGCTGCTCCGGTTGCCGTAGAGCAGGATGACGGTGGCCCGGGGGTGGGCGGCCAGCACGGTCGCGGCGATCGAGACCATCGGGGTGATCCCGGAGCCGGCCGCCAGCAGCACGTGGTGCGCGGGCTGCGTCAGGTCGGCGGTGAACAGGCCGCTGGGCGGCAACACCTCCACGGCGTCGCCGACGGCCGCGCGGCGCACCAGCTGCTCGGAGAAGAGCCCGCCGGGCACCTCGCGCACGGCGATCCGCAGCGAGCCGCCGGCCGGCGAGCAGATCGAGTAGGAGCGGCGCTCGTCGGCGCCGTCCACCAGCCGGCGCAGGGTCAGCGTCTGGCCGGCCCGGAAGTCGTAGTCGGCGGCGAGCTCCTCGGGCACCTCGAAGGTGACGGCCACCGCGTCCTCGCAGAGCCGCTCCAGTGCGGCGATCCGCAGGGGGTGGAACTGCGCGCGGCGGGCGGCCATCAGATCTCCTTCATGCGTTCGAACGGCTCCTGGCAGGCCCGGCAGCGCCAGAGCGCCTTGCAGGCCGTGGAGCCGAACCGGGACAGCTCCTGGGTGTCGGCCGAGCCGCACTGCGGGCAGGGCACCGCGAGGCGGGTTGGTCCCAGCTTCAGCAGCCCGGTGGGGCCGGCCGGCCCGGGCGGGGCGATCCCGGCGGCGGCGAGCTTGGCCCGGCCGGCCTCGGTGATCAGGTCGGTGCTCCACGGCGGGTCGAGGCGCAGCCGCACCTCGACCCCGGTGAACCCCGCGGTGCGCAGCCGCCGGTCCACGTCGCCGGCCATCTCGGCGACGGCGGGGCAGCCGGAGTAGGTGGGGGTGAGCCAGACCGTGACGCCGTCCGCCCGCTCGTCCACGCCGGCCAGCACCCCGAGGTCGGCCAGCGTGAGCATCGGCAGCTCGGGGTCGGGCACGGCTCCGGCGATCTCGGCGACACCCATCGTCACCACGTCGCTCCCGGGTGCTGGCGGGCCACCGCCTGGAGCTCGGCGAGCAGCGGGCCGAGCGCCTCGGTGTGCGCGCCCTCGCGGCCGCCCCGGCCGCCGATCCGGGCCAGCGGCGGCGCCGTCGGCACGGTCAGCCGGGCCTCGGCGACCAGCTCGGCCAGCTCGGCGAGCACCGGCTCGCGCAGCTCGGCCGGGTCGAGGCCGAGCCGCAGCTCGCTCTCGTGCGCGGTGAAGAGCTCGTCCAGCAGCGGCCAGAGCGCGTCCAGCCCGGCCTGCATCCGCTCGGCGGAGTGGGCCGTGCCGTCGCCCAGGCGCAGCAGCCAGCTGCTCGCGTACTCCTGGTGGTAGGCGAGCTCCTTGGCGCCGCGGGCGGCCACGGCGCGCAGCACCGGGTCGGGGGCGCGCTCGGCGAGCCGGGTGTAGAGCGCGTGCCGGGCGGTGGCGAAGAGCAGCAGCCGGGCCACGCAGTGCGCGAAGTCGCCGTTCTCCAGCTCGACCAGGCGCACGTTGTGGAACTCGTGCTCGGTGCGCCAGTAGGCGAGGTCGTCCTCGGTGCGCCCGCTGCCGTCGGCCTGGCCGGCCCGGGTGAGCAGCAGCCGGGCCTGGCCGAGCAGGTCGAGGCCGAGGTTGGCCAGGGCCACCTCCTCCTCCAGCTCGGGCGCGTGGGTGCACCACTCGATGAGCCGCTGGGCGAGCACCAGGGCGTCGTCGCCGAGCAGCAGGCAGTAGCGCGAGAGGTCGGCTCCGTCGACGTCCGGTGCCAGGGTGGTGTCCACGCCCAGCAGCGGATCGGCGAAGCCGGTGCCGTAGGCCCAGCGGGCCTCGGCCTCGTGGTCCTCCTGGGCCAGCGTCAGGTAGACGTGATCGTCCGTCATCTCGGTCCCCGTCAGATGTGCGGGACATCCTCGGGGATGTCGTAGAAGGTCGGGTGGCGGTAGACCTTGTCACCGCTGGGCTCGAAGAACGGGTCGCGCTCGTCCGGGGTGGAGGCGGTGATCGCCGTGGAGCGGACCACCCAGAGGCTGACGCCCTCGTTGCGGCGGGTGTACAGGTC
The DNA here is from genome assembly GCF_007829815.1 of Kitasatospora viridis. Lineage (NCBI taxonomy): Bacteria > Bacillati > Actinomycetota > Actinomycetes > Kitasatosporales > Streptomycetaceae > Kitasatospora > Kitasatospora viridis. The sequence continues at coordinate 419,389 of NZ_VIWT01000001.1, forward strand.
CCGGGCGGCGAGCAGCGCCATCCGGTCGTCGGCCGCGTGCAGCGAGCCGACGTGCACGTGGTTGAGGCCGCGCCGGGGGCGCACGAAGACCTCGTAGAGCGGCCAGGACTGGTCAGACATCACGTTCCTCCTGCTTGCGGGCATACGCTGCGGCGGCCTCGCGGACCCAGGCGCCGTCCTCGTGGGCGGCCCGGCGGACCTCGACCCGCTGGGCGTTGCACGGCCCGTTGCCCTTGATCACGCGCATCAGCTCGGCCCAGTCGGGCTCGCCGAAGTCCCAGCCGCCGCGCTCCTCGTTCCAGCGCAGCTCGGGGTCGGGCAGGGTGACCCCGAGGTGCTGGGCCTGCGGCACCGTCATGTCCACGAACCGCTGGCGCAGTTCGTCGTTGGTGTGGCGCTTGATCCGCCAGGCCATCGACTGCGCGGTGTTGGGCGAGTCGGCGTCCGGCGGGCCGAACATCATCAGCGAGGGCCACCACCAGCGGTCCACCGCGTCCTGCACCATCCGCCGCTGCTCGGCGGTGCCGCGCATCATCGTGATCAGCAGCTCGAAGCCCTGCCGCTGGTGGAAGGACTCCTCCTTGCAGACCCGCACCATCGCCCGCGCGTACGGTCCGTAGCTGCACCGGCAGAGCGGCACCTGGTTGCAGATCGCCGCGCCGTCCACCAGCCAGCCGATCACGCCGGTGTCGGCGTAGTTCAGCGTCGGGTAGTTGAAGATCGACGAGTACTTCTGCCGGCCGCTGATCAGCATCTCGGTCAGCTCGCCCCGGTCCACGCCCAGGGTCTCGGCGGCCGCGTAGAGGTACAGGCCGTGGCCCGCCTCGTCCTGCGCCTTGGACAGCAGGATCGCCTTGCGCCGCAGCGAGGGGGCCCGGGTGAGCCAGTTGCCCTCGGGCTGCATCCCGATGATCTCGGAGTGCGCGTGCTGGGCGATCTGCCGGACCAGGGTGGCGCGGTAGGCGTCGGGCATCCAGTCCCGGGGCTCGATGCGCTGCTCGGCGGCGATCACCGCCTCGAACCGCTCGGCGAGCTCCGGGGTGCCCTGGGGCTCCGCCGTCTGCACTGGGGCCATCACCAACTCCTCCCGACTGACCATTCGGTCGGTTCCATTCTGTAGCCACTGCCCTACCGATGACAAGGACCACCTGGCCCGCACCCCGGGAAGCCGCCGAGCAGACGCCGCGGTGACGCCGCGGAGACGCCGTGGAGACGCCGAAGGGGGCGGACCCTGGGCCCCTCCTGCCCGTTGGCGGGCAAGGAGGGCGGGCCCGCCCCCTTCCGTGGTACCGGCTATCTACGGCCGGGCAGGCCCGGCAGCGGGGCCGCCAGCAGGCCGGCCAGCAGCGCCAGCCTGGGCGCCAGCCGGTCCACCCGGATCCGCTCGTCCCGGGCGTGCGCGCCCGCGCCGACCGCGCCGAGGCCGTCCAGCGTCGGCAGGCCGCGGGCGCCGGCCAGGTTGGTGTCGCCCGCGCCGCCCGCCGGGGCGCCGTCCAGCTGCTGGCCGAGCGCGCCCGCCAGCCGGCGCACGTGCTGGAGCAGCAGGTTGTCCTCGTGCCGCTCGGGCCAGGCCGGCCGGCTGGAGAGCACCTCGGTGGTGACCAGCGCGCCCGGCCGCAGCGCCGTCAGGTGGGCCAGCGTGTCCAGCGTGCTGGCCTGCGCCTCCGGGGTGGAGAACCGCAGCCCGAGCTCCGCCTCGGCCTGGCCGGCCACCACGTTCGCCCGGGTCCCCCCACGGATCCGGCCGGTGTTGAGCTCGGTGCCCGGCTGGTGGCCGAGCTCGTTGCGGATCTCGACCAGCTGGTCGACCAGCTCGTCCACCGCCGAAGTGCCGTCCTCCGGGTGGCTGCCGGCGTGCGCCTCGTGGCCGGTGACCATCAGGCGCACCCGGGTGGAGCCCCGGCGGGCGGTCTTCAGGCTGCCGTCCTCGTGCGGCGGCTCCAGGCCCAGCACGGCTGCGGCGCCGCGCAACTGACGCTCCACCACCCGCCGGCCGTCCGGGCTGCCGATCTCCTCGTCCGCGGTGATCACCACCCGGACCGGGCGGTGCGGCCGCAGCCCGAGGTCGCCGAGCAGGCCGAAGGCACCCTCCAGCAGCGCCAGTCCGGCCTTCATGTCCAGCACGCCGGGGCCGCTGAGCACCCCGTCGTGCTCGGCCACCGGCCAGTCGGCCAGCGTGCCGGCCGGCCAGACCGTGTCGTGGTGGCCGACGAAGAGCAGGTACGGCAGGCTCTCGTCCTGCCCCGCCCACTCCAGCAGCAGGTGGTCCCCCGCCGGGCCCGGCTCGCGCCGCACCTGGGCACCCACCGCCCGGTAGCCGGCCGAGAGCTCCTCGGCCAGCAGGTCCAGTCGCTCGGCATCCCCACTGGGCGACTCGATCTCGGCAAGCTCGGTACAGCGGCGGCGGACCGCGCCGGCCAGGTTCTCGGCCCGGGTGGCCAGGCTGCCGGGCAGCGCGCCGGCGGCGGGCGCAGAGAGAGGATCGCCGCCCTCCGCGGGCGCGGGCGGCGCCGGCGGGGTGTCGACGGTCCGGGCCTGCGGGCCGGGCACCGGGCTGGTGGTGTTCGGACTCACCGGGCACCTCCGTGCTGGCCGGCTGTACTCAGCGCACCGCTACTCAGCACACCGCGCGGCGAACCGCCCGCCGCCGGCCGGCCGGACCCGGCCGGTGGCTGCGGGGTGCGTGGTGCGATGGAACGGCTGGTCGACATGTAGTCCTCCTCGCTCGAACCGGGTGGTCCCGGCTCGACCGGGACCCCCGTGGGCTGCGCCTCCGGCTGGCGGCGCGGGTGTCGCCGTGGCAGGGGAAGCCGAAGTGAGCCTAGAAGAACGGTCGTGCTCCAGGCGAGGTGGCCCTGCCGGCGCACCCGGGCGCAGCGGCGGTGCCGGGCCCGGCACCGGCCCCGGGTCGGCGCCGGCGCGGCCGGCCCGCCGACAGCGGATCGCGCCCACTGCCTCCCACCATGCGCCCGCCCGGCCGCTTCGGCCCGGCGAACGGCCAGCGGCGGGCGGATCCGTGCCGGACGGGTGACGCACCGCGGCCCCCGCTCCGAGGAGCGGGGGCCGCGGCTCTGACGGTGGGTCAGCCGATCTTGACGAGCTGCCAGCTCTGGTTGGCGCCGCCGTTGGCCGGCCACTCTATGGCGTGCGCACCCATGGTCAGCGAGGCGCCCTCGACGTCCAGCAGGTCGCCGTCCGAGCGGGCCTGCAGGGTGTAGCGGCCCTGGCCGGCCGGGACCAGCTGCCACTGCTGGGCGGCGCCGCCGGTGGGGCCGGCGAGTTGGAGCTGGGTGTCCGGCATGGTGGTGCCGCCCGGGATCGCCAGCGCCTGGCCGCTGGCCGCCCCGGTCACCGTGTAGTAGCCGTCACCGGTGCCGGTCAGCCGCCACTGCTGGTTGGCGCCGCCGTTGTTCGTCCACTGGATGATCGGGGTGCCGGGCGCGGTGCCCTGGTTGGCCGCGTCCAGCAGCTGGCCGCTGTTGGCGTTGACCAGCTGGTAGGTGCCGTCCAGCGGGGCGGGCGTGCCGTTCGGGGTGATCGTCAGGTTGCTGAACTGGACCGGGTAGTAGCCGCCGGTGCCCAGCGCGATCTGGCCGGCGCCGTAGCTGTCGTCGGTCACCGTGGTCAGGGTGCTGCCGTCCAGCTGGGCGGTCAGGGTGTCGCCCTGGAAGGAGATGGCGAGGTGGTGCCAGGTGTTCAGGCCGAGCGCCGGCACGGTGCCGGAGGCCAGCGTGGTGAAGTTCCAGGAGGTGTCGCTCTTCAGCAGGGTCCAGCTGCCGTTGTCGCCGACCCGCAGGTTGTAGGCGTCGAGGCCGTTGTTGTTGCGGCCCTGGGTGCCGACCCGGCCGAGCAGTTCGGCGGTGCCGGACTGCTGGAGCAGGGCGTCCACGCCGACCGTGTAGTCGGACCAGCTGAGGTCGCCCATGGTGGTGTAGGGCTGGTCGGCGCTCTCGTCGGTCCACCGGATCGGGGTGGTCGGGGCCTGCTGGGTCAGGCAGTTCCCGGCCCGGCCGCCGGCGCAGGGCGCGGTCTGGAAGGCGCCGTTCATCGCACTGAAGTACTTGGCCTCCTGACCGGTGCCGCTACCGCTACCCGCGAGCGAGTCGGTGTACGGCAGCGCGAGGGGGGCGCGCTGGGGCACGGTGGTGGCGGCGGTGCCGGCACCCTGGCCCGTGGTGGTGGTCACGGTGTAGAGCCGGCCGGGCTGCAGGGTGAGCTGGTAGCTGCCGCCGGTCGCCTTGAGGTCGGGGGCGGCGGCCATCACCGGAGCGGTGGCGGTCAGGTCGGTGGACCAGACGTGCAGGGTGCCGCCGGGCAGGCCGCCGGCGGTCCGCAGGGTGACGGTCTGCGGGGCGGTGGCGTCCATGGTCTCGAAGACGGTGCTCCAGGCGGAGCGGCCGGGGTTGGCGTAGCTGACGTAGCTGCCGTTGGCCCGGTTGCCGCCCAGGTAGCCGGAGGCGGTGTCCAGGTACTGCCAGCCGGGGGCGGTGAACTGGGTGGTCTGGGCGGTCACCCAGGCCGAGCGGCCCACCGTGTAGGCGCCGGACCAGGGCTGGTTGGCCGTCACCAGGCCCATCGAGTTGAAGCCCAGGTTGGGGTAGAGGGCGGCGACCACCGGCCAGTTGATGAAGGCCGTCATCTTGCCGTCCAGGTAGCCGCGGTTGATCGCCCGGGCCATCGGGGCGGCCCCGCTCTCGGCGTCCTCGGAGCCGTTCTCGCTGGCCCACAGCCGCTTGCCGCTGGCCTGCGCGTCGGCGGTGCTGGAGCAGCTGCTCATCGCCGACATGTAGCCGCACGGGTAGTGGGTGCCGATGACGTCGACGGCGGACTTGAGGGCCGGGTCGCTCTGCATCGAGGTGGCGATCGACCAGTTGTCGTCGGCGCCGACCACCTGGGTGGCGCCGTAGCCGCGGGCGGCCAGGGTGGCGTGCAGGTTCTCGTACCAGGCGGCGTTGTAGCCGCGCTCGTTCCAGCCGCCGAGGTAGTCGATGGACAGGCCGTGCTGCTTGGCGCAGCCGAGCCAGTCGGTCAGGTAGTCGACCATGTCCTGGGACCAGAAGTTGCCGCCGCTGCCGGTGTTGCCGACCCAGCCGGGGGCGCCCCAGGAGAGGGCGTAGAGCTTGATGCCGGGGTTGCGGGCCTTGGCCTGCTCCATCAGCCACCACTCGTAGCCGGCGTTGCAGTCGATGGTGCCGCGGGTGTGCTCGATGGAGGCCTCGGCGCCGTCGGTGGAGTTGGTGTCGCCGCCGACCTCGACCTTGAGGATCTGCAGCGCGGCCCCGTAGCCGGGCTTGAACAGGTAGTCGAGGATCTGGCTGCGCTGCGGCTCGGGGTAGTCGAGCAGCAGCCGGGAGTTGCCGCCGCCGCCGCTGATCGCGCCGACGCCGTCGAAGGTGCGGCCCGGGGAGGTGCCGTCGACGGTGATCGCGGTGTTGGTGGCGGTGGCCGCCGCTGCGGGGGCGGCGGCGGTCGCGGTGGTGGCGGCGGTGGCGGTGGCGGTCGCGGGGGCGGTGAGCAGGCCCAGGAGGAGGGCGACCAGGGCTAGTAGGGCGCGGGGAGAGGTTCGCATGGGGGCGCAGTCCTCACGTGGTGGGTTGTGCGCGGGTGGGGGTGCTGATTCGAACGGAATCGAGCAGGAGCAAACAGTAGGAACGGCCCGATGGCGCGTCAAGAGAGCGCGCAGCAACGGGATTTGAGCGTCCCCGAATGAGGTGTCACAGCATCCGCCGAACGGCCCGACGCGGCGGACCTTCACATGCGGGCCGGTGCATGGGTCGGTGGATGGACCAGTGGATGGACTGACAGAAATTGAAATCTGTCATCCGTCATGCCATAGTCGTTCCATGACCAGCACCCACACCCCCGCCCACCTCCCCACCCGCCGCCTCGGCACCACCGGCCCGGTCACCTCCGCGCTCGGCCTCGGCGCGATGGGCATGTCCGACCTCTACGGCCCGGCCGACGAGGCCGAGAGCATCGCCACCCTGCACGCCGCCCTGGACGCGGGCATCACCCTGATCGACACCGGCGACTTCTACGGCATGGGCCACAACGAGCTGCTGATCCGCGAGGCGCTGCGCGGCCGCGACCGCGACTCGGTGCGGATCAGCGTCAAGTACGGCGCCCAGCGCGACCCGGCCGGCAACTGGATCGGCTACGACGCGGGCCCCGCCGCCACCAAGACGGCGCTCGCCTACACGCTGCGCCGGCTCGGCACCGACCACGTCGACGTCTACCGCCCGGCCCGGCTCGACCCGCAGGTGCCGATCGAGGAGACCGTCGGCGCCATCGCCGAGCTGGTCCAGGCCGGCTACGTGCGCCACATCGGCCTCTCCGAGGTGGGCGCCGAGACCCTGCGCCGGGCCGCCGCCGTGCACCCGATCAGCGACCTGCAGATCGAGTACTCGCTGATCTCCCGCAGCCTGGAGGCCGAGGTACTGCCCGCCGCCCGCGAGCTGGGCATCGGCATCACCGCCTACGGCGTGCTCTCCCGCGGCCTGCTCAGTGGCCACTGGTCGGCCGGCCGCGAGCTGCACGGCACGGACTTCCGCGGCCACAGCCCCCGCTTCCAGGGCGAGAACCTGGCGCACAACCTCTCGCTGGTCGAGCAGCTGGGCCGGATCGCCGAGGCCAAGGGCGCCAGCACCGCCCAGGTGGCGATCGCCTGGGTCGCCCAGCAGGGCGAGGACATCGTGCCGCTGGTCGGCGCCCGCCGCCGGGAGCGGCTCACCGAGGCGCTCGGCGCGCTCGACCTGCGGCTGGACCCGGCCGACCTGGCGGCCATCGAGGCGGCGGTGCCGGTCGGCGCGGCCGCCGGCGACCGGTACGCTGCCGCACAGATGGCCTCCCTGGACAGCGAGCGGCGCTAGCCGACCGGGTCGGGCCGACCGGACCCAGTGAAGGACGTACCTCCCCCGTGACCACCGAGAGCGCACTCACCCCCGAGCAGATCCTGGGCGCGGCGGAGGACGTCCTGCGGCGGTTCGGCCCGAGCAAGGCGACCGTGGTGGACATCGCCCGCGCACTGGGCGTCAGCCACGGCAGCGTCTACCGGCACTTCCCGAGCAAGGCCGCGCTGCGCGAGGCGGTCACCCAGCGCTGGCTGGACCAGGCGCACGACAGCCTGCAGGCGGTCGCCGAGGAGGGCGGCCCGGCCGGCGAGCGGCTGCACCGGTTCCTGGGCACCCTGTTCGCCGCCAAGCGGCGCAAGGCGCTGGACGATCCGGAGCTGTTCGCCACCTACCTGGTGCTGGTGGCCGAGCACAGCGACACCGTCGCCGGGCACCTGGAGGTGCTCACCGGGCAGGTGGCGAGGATCGTCGCGGACGGCGTGGCGCAGGGCGAGTTCGCCGACCTGCCGGTGCCGGCCACGGCGCGCGCGGTGTTCCAGGCGATGGCGCACTTCCACGACCCGGCGCACGCCGCCGAGTGGGCCGACGAGGGCCGGTCGACGGAGGACTTCGAGGCGCTCTGGCGCCTGATCAGCGAGGGCCTGCGGCGCCCTTGACGGTGCGTTCGGTCGTCCTCTGACGATGCGTCGGCTCGCCCCTGACGGTATGTGAATCACCCCACTGGTCAGCCAAGTTCACAGTTACCGGCCGGTTAAAGCTGTGCGCGATGCCTTGCCGCCCGGAGTTAATGGCCCCTAACCTCGACCCCGCGCCGCCCTACCCCACCGGGTCGGCGCGGGGCCCTTCTTTGCGCTTTCACGTGTCATGCACGTGACATTGACGACCCCTCCTTCACGGAACAGCGCACACCGCGCCGGCCTGCACTCGCCGCGCGCGGTTCCCGGGAACCTCAACGACCCCCACGGAGGGTTCACTTGCGCACCCACTCCCCCCGCGGTCAGCGCGCTCGCGCGCTGACCGCACTGCTGCCGGCCGGCGCACTGACCGTGCTCGGCCTGCTCGCCCCCACCGCCCACGCGGCCACCGGCACGACCCCCGCCGGCTCCGACGCGGTGAAGCGGGTCTGCGCCGCCCCGACCCACCCCGGTGAGATGGCCTGCCTCGCGCTGGTCCGCACCAACGTGGCCCAGCCGCACGCGTTCGCCCTGAACGCCGTGTCGCCGAACGCCACCCCCTCCGGCTACGGCCCGGGCGACCTGCAGAGCGCCTACAACCTGCCGGCCAACGGCGGCGCCGGCCAGACCGTCGCCATCGTGGACGCCCAGGACGACCCGAACGCCGAGTCCGACCTGGCCACCTACCGCAGCCAGTACGGCCTGCCCGCCTGCTCCACGGCGAACGGCTGCTTCAGCAAGATCGCCGAGGACGGCAGCACCAACTACCCGACCGCCGACACCGGTTGGGCCGGCGAGATCTCGCTCGACCTGGACATGGTCTCGGCCGTCGCACCGAACGCCCACATCCTGCTCGTCGAGGCCACCTCGGCGAACATGAGCGACCTGGGCGCCTCCGTCAACGAGGCCGTCGCCAAGGGCGCCAAGTTCGTCTCCAACAGCTACGGCGGCTCCGAGGACTCCACCGACACCACCTCGGACAGCCAGTACTTCAACCACCCAGGCGTGGCGATCACCGTCTCCGCCGGTGACTCCGCCTACGGCGCCGAGTACCCGGCCGCCTCGCAGTACGTCACCTCGGTCGGCGGCACCTCGCTGACCAAGGACTCCAGCACCCGCGGCTGGAGCGAGTCGGTCTGGTCCACCAGCAGCACCGAGGGCACCGGCTCCGGCTGCTCGGCCTACGACCCCAAGCCGAGCTGGCAGACCGACAGCGGCTGCTCCAACCGCACCATCTCCGACGTCTCCGCCGTCGCCGACCCGGCCACCGGCGTCGCGGTCTACCAGACCTACGGCGGCTCCGGCTGGAACGTCTACGGCGGCACCAGCGCCTCCTCGCCGATCATCGCCTCGGTCTACGCCGACGCGGGCACCCCGGGCGCGAGCGACTACCCGGCCAAGTACCCGTACCAGCACACCAGCGCGCTGAACGACGTCACCACCGGCAACAACGGCACCTGCTCGCCGTCCTACCTGTGCACCGCCGGCCCGGGCTACGACGGCCCGACCGGCCTCGGCACCCCGAACGGCCTGACCGCCTTCACCAACGGCGGCAGCACCGGCGGCAACACCGTCTCGGTGACCAACCCGGGCAACCAGACCACCGCGACCGGCACCGCCGTCTCGCTCCAGGTCAAGGGCACCGACTCGGCCTCCGGTCAGACCCTGAGCTACTCGGCCAGCGGCCTGCCGGCCGGCCTGTCGATCAGCTCCTCGGGCCTGATCACCGGCACCCCGGCCACCGCGGGCAGCAACAACGTGACCGTCACCGCCAAGGACACCACCGGCGCCACCGGCACCACCTCCTTCACCTGGACCGTCACCGGCTCCGGCGGCACCTGCACCGGCAGCGGCCAGCTGCTCGGCAACCCGGGCTTCGAGACCGGCTCCGCCTCCCCCTGGACCGCGACCGCCGGCGTGATCAACAGTGACACCGTCAGCGAGCCGGCCCACAGCGGCAACTACGACGCCTGGCTGGACGGTTACGGCTCCGCCCACACCGACACCCTGGCCCAGACCGTCTCCGTCCCGGCCGGCTGCAAGGCGAGCTTCTCGTTCTGGCTGCACATCGACACCGCCAAGACCGGCAGCACCGCCTCCGACAAGCTGACCGTCACGGCGAACGGCACCACCATCGCCACCTTCTCCAACCTGAACGCCAACAACGGCTACGTCCAGGAGACCTACGACCTCTCCGCCTACGCGGGGAAGAGCGTCACCCTGCAGTTCAAGGGCGTGGAGAACTCCTCCTCCGCCCAGACCAGCTTCGTGATCGACGACACGGCGCTGAACGCGAGCTGATGCTCAGTCAGTAACCGCTGGACGAGCGGGCCCGGGGGCTGCCACCCCCGGGCCCGCTTCAGTGTCAGACCCGGCCCGTGGCCTTGCCCAGGTTCGACAGGTGTCCGCGGCGGGCGCGCAGCGTGTCGGGATGGTCAGGGCCGAGCACACGCTCACGGTCAGCGGCCAGCCGGGCGAAGAGCCGTGCGGCCTCCACGTGATCCCCGCCCGCACCGACGTAGGACGCATGGAGGTTCCGGCTGATCAGGGTGTCCACGTGGTCGGCGCCCAGGACCCGCTCACGATCAGCGACAACGCCGGCGCAGAGCCGCACGGCCTCCACGTAGTCACCAGTCCCGCCGACGCTGTACGCATGGTTGTGGCGGCTGCTCAAGGTGCCGGGGTGGTCGGCACCCAGGAACCGCTCACGGTCAGCGACCACGCGCGCGAAGAGCCGAGCACCCTCCGCACGATCCCCGGCTTCTCCGACGTACCGCGCGTGGTCGTGCCGGGTGCTCAGGGTGTCGGGATGGTCGGGGCCGAGCACACGCTCACGATCAGCGGCCAGGCGCGCGAAGAGCCGAGCGGCCTCCGCATAATCTCCGCCCTCACTGACGCGCCGCGCCTGATTGGATCGGGCGTTCAGGGTGTCGGGATGGTCGGGGCCGAGCACACGCTCACGATCGGCGGCCAGACGGGCGTAGAGCCGAGCAGCCTCCGCGTAGTCCCCGGCCTGACCGACGTGCCACGCGTGGAGGCTTCGACTGATCAGCGTGTCGACGTGGTCGGCGCCCAGGACCCGCTCACGATCAACGACAACATCAGCGCACAGCCGCACCGCCTCCGCACGGTCCCCGGCCGCGCCGACGTTGTCCGCATGGTTGTGGCGGCTGCGCAAGGTACTGGGGTGGTCGGCGCCCAGGAACCGCTCACGGTCCGCCGCCACGCTCGCGAAGAGCCGGGCAGCCTCCACGCGGTCCCCGCCCACACCAACGTTCCACGCATGGTGATCCCGGCTGTTCAGGGCATCGAGGTGACCGGGACCCAGCACACGCTCACGGTCAGCGGCCACGCTCGCGAAGAGCCGCACTGCCTCCGCGTGGTCCCCGGCCTCACCGACGTACCGCGCATGGTCCTGTCGGGCCGCCAGGGTGTCGGGGTGGTCCGGGCCCAAGGCCCGCTCCAGATCAGCGGCGAGATCCGCGGCCAGCCGCACCACCTCGGTCTGCCCGCCGCCCGCGCTCCTGTCCTCGACGCCGCCGGCTTCTATGACGCGGAGTGCGTCGCGCACCGTGGCCGCGTCGGCCGGCCGGTCGTCGGGTTGCTTGGCCAGCAGCCCCAGGACGAGCTCGTCGAGCGCGGCCGAGATGCCCTCACGCCGGCGACTCGGCGCCTCCGGCTGCGAGCGGGCATGGGCCCACATCACGCCGAGCGTGTCATCGGCCTCGAACGGCGGCCGCCCGGTGAGGAGTTCGTAGAGCAGGCAGCCGACGCTGTACAGGTCCGAGCGCGGATCCACCGCCTGCCCCGGCTCCATCCGCTCCGGTGCCATGTAGTGCGCCGAGCCCACGACTTCGCCGTCCCGGGTGATCCTCGTGCGGTCGGCATGCAGGTAGGCGGCGATGCCGAAGTCCACCACCTTGACGATGCCGCTGCTGCCACCGACCGGCTGCTTGACCAGCAGCACGTTGTCGGGCTTGATGTCCCGGTGCACGATCCCGGCACCGTGCGCAGCGGCGAGCGCGTCGCAGACCTGTGCACACCATTCGACGGCCTGAGCGGGAGACACCTGCGAGCGGCTGGTGACGACGTCCTTGAGGGAACTGCCTCGGACCAGCTCCATCACCACGAAGGGCGTGCCCTGGCCGCCGGAGTCTTGCTGCACGCCGAAGTCGAGCACGGCGACGATGTGCGGGTGGCCGAGCAACTGCGCCGCGAGCCTCGCCTCACGCCGGAAGCGGGAGCCCAGCTCCGAGTCAGCACGACCGAGTTGACTCCGAATCAGCTTGACGGCCACCTCGCGGTCCAGCCGCTCGTCATGGGCGCTCCACACCGCACCCATGCCGCCGTGCCCGAGAAGGGCCTCCAACCGGTACCGACCGTCAAGAACCGTCCCCTGCATGCGTCCCCCGAACCTCAGCTTGGGAGGCCAAGGCTAGTTGACGACAGCCACCGTGGCACTGCCCCGGCCCGCCCGCTCGGGTTCGACGCGTAGGACATGACGTCGAGCTCGACCGGCCATCGGGCGGCAACGTCGAGCATGCTCCCACCGGATGTACGCGATGACCGGCACGGAGACGTCCCTGGCCCGACGCATCACCGCTCCAACAAGCCAGTCCGTCAGACAGCCACGATCCTCACGCGATCACCGCAGAGCTTGGTCATATCGTCGACGTCCGACGTCAGCAGCACGACCGGCCGCTGCTGACGCAGCGCCATCTCGGCCACGGCCGCGTCGATCGCGTACTTGTGACCGTGCAGGCCCGCGCCGATCAGTATCGCCGAAGCGGTTCGCGCCTCCTCTTCGCCGATCGGCACGATCCGCAGACCCGACAGGATCCATCGCAGTCGAGCCTGGTCAGTGCGACTGTGGACGGCTTCGATGATGGTCAGAGCGCTGATCACCACTTCCATGCCCCGCCTGCGAGCCTCAGCGACCATCGCGACAGCGGGCTCGTGATCATTGAGCAGCTTGGAGAGGCCCTCGGAGTCGAGCACCAAGGTTCCCTCGTGACTCAGCTTGCGACGGGCCATTCGCCCTCCTCGGCGAACACCTCGTCGAAGACCTGGCGGGCCCGGTCCTGCTCGGTCGCCGAAATCGGGCCCTGCCGGCGCTCATAGTCGGCGAGGTACTCGTCCAGGATCTGGCCGCGCAGTTCCCGCTCGACGGCCATGGCGATGAAGGCCGAGAACTCGCGCTTGCCCACGCGTTGGCGAATCGCCTCAGCCGTACCTTCGGGCAGCGAGAGGCTGACCCTAGTGGCTGGTCCCTCGCCAATGCTGTATGGCGTCTCAGTCATGGAGCCAGATTATCAAAGAAGTAGGAAGAGGCCTCGATCACAGCTAACCCGAGGCCTTCGTCGCTCACTGTCCCATCTGCCGGCCCATCCACCAGCTGCTGTCCGGGTCAGGACGGCAGGTACCACGTCTGGCTGTTCGACACCGTGCAGCCCGCGAGTTGGAGCTGCACGCCCGCTACCGTCGAGCTCTGGGGGTCGTCGAGGCAGAGTCCATCCGCGACGTGGCTCAGGTAGCCGCTGGGGTGGACGGCCCACTGTTGGCCCGGGGTGCCGTCGCAGGTGGCGAGGGTGACCGTTGAGCCGGTGGCCGTCGGCTGGAGGCACTGGCCGAGGGCGCGGAGGGTGCCGTCGTTGGCGAGGGTCCAGATCTGCGCACCGGTGTAGGTGCAGCCGGAGAGCACGGCCGCCGTTCCCGCCGAGGTGTCGGTGAGGCACTTCTGGGCGGCCGCGTTGGTGAGTCCGCCGGAGATCTGCACGCCGTTGTAGGGCAGCCGGTACTGCTGGGCGGCGGTGCCGTTGCAGGGGTAGAGCTGCGGTTGCACGCCCCAGGTGGTCGACGAGTTGGGGTCGTCCAAGCACAGACCGGTCCCCGCGTTCACCAGCGAGTGCGAGGCGCCGGGCCGCCACTTCGCGGCGGCGTCGGTGCAAGGGCCGATCACGATCGGGCTCCCGGGTGCCGTGCCGGTGGGCTCCAGACACTTGCCCAGTACCTGGAGGGTGCCGTCGTCGGCGAAGGTCCAGGTCTGCGCGTTGGTGCCGTTGCAGCCCCAGAGGTCGACCGGGCTGCCGTCGGTGGTCGCCGAGTGGTAGTCGTCCAGGCAGCGGCCCGGGATGCCCGAGGTGACCGCGCCGGTGGGCAGGCCGGTGGCGGGCTCGAAGGAGAAGGCGTTGGTGGCCAGCCCGGTGCCGTTCTCCCAGACCTCGAAGCCGGCGGAGACGCCGCACAGGTACTGCGCCTGGGGCAGGTAGCCCCGGCTGATCGCGTCGATCGCGAACAGCCGCAGGTCGAGGTGGTCGACGGCGGTGGTCGCGGTGGGCAGCTGATAGTTGATCAGGTGGTGGGTCGGCGAGATGGTCGCCGCGTTCACCTGGTAGCCGGTGCCGCCGATGTCGACCGTGCCGACGGCGGTCGGACCGTAGGGCTTGGCCTGCGGCCCCTGGCCGTTGAGCCAGATCATCAGCTCGTCGCTGCCGGTCGGGTCGCAGCTGGTGGCGTTGGCGCTGAACCACAGGTCGTACGCGGCGTCGTAGGTGCCCGGGACGCCCTGGGTCGTGTGCCAGCTGCTCGTCGCGTCACCGAGCGAGGCGACCGGGATCGGCAGGCCCTGGAGGGGCTTGATGTAGGCGTAGGCGCCCGGTCCCTGGTTGGGGTTGGTGATGGTGCCGGCGGTCAACTGGCTGGTGGTGAGCGTGAAGTCGGCGCCGCCGTCGGTGCTGACGCACTGCTGGACCTTGGCCGGGTCCGCGTTCCACTCACCGGCCCCGACCTCGTAGCCGCCCGCCACCGTGACCGTGTTCTGCCCGCACACCGGCCCGGCCGGGGCGGCCGCGGCCGCCCCGGCGAACGGGCCGGATCCGGTGGCCGCGCACAACAGCGCGGCGCCCAGCAGTGCCACTCGGCGTCGTGCCGAGGCGGTGCTTCGCATGAGGACCCCCCTTGTCGTCTGCGGGTGATCCTAGATCCAGCGCCGCCCCAGCCCCCGCGGCGGCGTGCAGTACCTGCACGATCAATGCCGAACGGTTGACTTCGGAACGTATTCCGAAATAGCGTGAACCCATGTCCACTCTCACCGTGTCGTTCTCCGACCTCTCGAAGAACTCGAAGCGTGTCGCGGACACCGTCGAACAGGCCCAGCGGGTCCATGTGACGCGCCGGGACGGCGAGGATCTCTATCTGACCACCGAGCGTCACGACCGCGAGCGCGAGGAGACCGCCGATGTCACCGCGCGGTTGTTCGCCGCGCTGATCGCCAGCGACGAGGGGGCGCGCGCCGTCCTTCTCGCGCTGCCCGAGGTCTTCCCGTGGACTCGACATCTGTCGGCCGAAGAGGTTCGGGAGTTCGTCGTCGACCTCATAAACGCCACCCGCGACGTGGTCGAGCTGGATGTCCACGCCAATCTGCACCGCGTGATCGTCGAATGGCGCGCCACCGCCCGGATCCTGGCTGATCCCAGCCTGGCCGTGCAGCTCACCGAGCCCCTCCCCAGCGAGGACCACGGTGAGGTGCCGGCCCCGTGAGCCCCAAGCGTGGCGACGATGTCCCACCACCCCCGATCGGTGGCGAGTGGCGACTGCGGTTCGCCACGAACGAGGCGGCGAAGGGGTGGGGCGATCTCTGTGTGGAGGCACCTGGGAACACCCGGCGTTGCTTCGAAGCGCTCCGCACCGCGCCGGACTCCCTGACCGACCCGGATCGGCAGCACCGACTCCGCGGGCGCCTGGCGACCCGTGTCCTGGGAGGAACGGAGTTGCCGCAGTGGGAGTACGAGGTGACCGCCGGTGGGCGCGTCCGCTACCTGATCGACGAGCCCACCCGCACCGTCCATCTCGTTTACGCCTCGCCTCGGCATCCCAAGGACACCGACAGCTGACCCGATCTCCGGGCGGACCCGTTCTGGATCCGCGTCTCAGCGCCGCGAGTTGCCGAACAGCAGCCGGTAGACGATCAGCAGCACCAGCGCCCCCGCGATGGCGGCGACCCAGGTCTGCAGGTCGTAGAAGTGCCGCGCGACCGGGCGGTGGAGGAAGTGCGAGGAGAGCCAGCCGCCGACGAACGAGCCGGCGATGCCGATCAGCGTGGTGACGATCAGGCCGCCCGGGTCGCGGCCGGGCAGCAGCAGCTTGGCGATCGCCCCGGCCAGCAGGCCCAGCACGATCCAACTCAGAACACCCATGTCCTCCCCTTTCGTCATGGAGTGGGACGCCACTCACCGTCTTCCCGGTTGCTGAGAAAACTCTCATCGGACCGTGCGACCGTGTCGCCCATGGCCAGCACGCTCAGCACGCTCAGCACCGAGCACACCGGACAGGTCCTGGTGGTGGACGACGACGCCACCATCCGCCGCTCCCTGGAGCGCGGCTTGCGGCTGAGCGGGTTCGCCGTGCGCTCGGCCGACGGCGGCACGACAGCGCTGGAAATGATCGCCGAGACGCCGCCGGACGTCGTCGTGCTCGACGTCTCGATGCCCGACCTGTCCGGCACCGAGGTCTGCCGGCGCCTCCGCGCGGACGGCTGCGACCTGCCCGTGCTGATGCTCTCCGCGCTGGACGAGCTGGGCGACCGGGTGTCCGGGCTCCAGGCCGGGGCCGACGACTACCTGGTCAAGCCGTTCGCGCTGGAGGAACTGGTGCTGCGGCTGCGGGCCCTGCTGCGCCGCCGTCCGCCCGCCGGCGACGGCGTGCTGCGGGTCGGCCCGCTCGAGATCTCCCCCGCCACCCGCGAGGTGCGCCGGGACGGCGAGCCGGTGCACCTGACCCGCCGCGAGTTCGAGCTGCTGGAGCAGCTGGCCCGCAACGCCGGCCTGGTGCTGACCCGCGATCAGCTGCTGGACCGGGTCTGGGGCTACGACTTCGAGGTGCGCACCGACGCCGTCGACACCTTCGTCAGCTACCTGCGCCGCAAGCTGGAGGACGGCGGACGGGAGCGGCTGGTGCACACCGTGCGCGGGGTCGGGTTCGTACTGCGGATACCGGGGGTGCAGAGATGAGGCTCGCCACCAGGATCGCGCTCTGGTCCGGCGCGGTGGTCTGCGTCCTCGTGCTCGGCGCGGGCGCGCTGCTGCTCGGCCTGGTCACCCACGACCTGCGGGCCGAGCAGAACACCAAGCTCCAGGACCGCGCCCAGGCGGTGCTGCCGAACGTCCGGGCGCTGCTCAACGCGGACCGCCAGGGCCGCAGCCAGGTCGAGCAGAACCAGCACCGCAAGCTGCTGGAGGCGGCGCTGGACGTCGGCGTCCGGGTGGACGACGCCGCCGGCCAGCCGGTGACCAGCGGCGGACCGATGCCGAGCACGCTGCCCGACCCGGCGAGCGCCACCAAGCCGGTGACGGTGCAGGCGGACGGGCGCAGCTGGCAGCTGCTGGCCCGTCAGGTCGCCGGTGCCAACCCGGGCACGCTCTGGCTGGCCGTGCCCTCCTCGGCCACGAACCCGCAGGTCGACGCGGTGCGCGGGCGGATCCTGCTGGTGGCGGGCCTGGCCGCGCCTGTCGGCGGGCTGCTCGCCTTCGCGGTGGCCCGGCGCGCGGCCACTCCGCTCAGCCGGCTCGGCCGGCAGGCCGCCGAGCTGGACCCGGGCGCCGGCGCGGCCGGCTTCACCCACCGGCCCAGCGGCATCGGCGAGGTGGACGAGCTGGCGGCCGCGCTGACCGGGGCGCTCTCCCGCTACGACGAGCAGGCGGCCCGCACCGCCCAGGCGCTGGAGACCGCCCGGTCGTTCTCCGCCGCCGCCTCGCACGAGCTGCGCACCCCGCTGATGGGCCTGCAGACCAACCTGGACGTGCTGGCCGCCCACCCCGACCTGCCGGACCCGGACCGCGCGGAGATCCTGGCCGACCTGCGGGACGACCACCGCCGGCTGCTCGACCTGCTCACCGCGCTGCGCACGCTGGCCCGCGGCGACCTGGTGGAGGAGGAGGCGTTCGGCCCGGTGGACCTGGCCGAGCCGCTCACCGCCGCGCTGGTCGAGCTGCGCCGGCGCCGACCCGACCTGCAGCTCGCCGGCCTCCCGGCGACGGCCGAGCTGCGGGTCTTCGGCTGGGAGGCCGGGCTGCGGATCGCCTGCGACAACCTGCTCGGCAACGCGGCGGTGCACGGCGCCCGGCCGGGCGAACCGGCCCGGATCACGGTGGGCCTGCGCCGCGAGGGCGACGAGGCGGTGCTCACCGTCGACGACCACGGGCCGGGCATCGCGCCGGCCGAGCGGGCCGCCGTCTTCGACCGCTTCCACCGCCGCCCGGACAGCCCGGGCTCCGGTCTCGGCCTGACCCTGGTGGCCCAGCAGGCGGCCCTGCATCGCGGCACGGTGACCGTCACCGACCCGCCCGGCGGCACGGGCTGCCGGATGGAGCTGCGGCTGCCGCTGGTCCGGCCGAACGCGCCGACCCTGCCGCTGCCCGCCCGGCGCGACTGGATCACCGCCTCGCACTGAACGGCCTGCGTCCCACAGGGTTTCCACAAAGAGGCTCCCTACCGTACGGGTCAGTCGGGCGAACGCCCGGACGTCCCACGAACGGAGGACCTCGCCATGCTCTCCTACCGCAAGGCCGCTGCTGCTGCCGGTACTCTCGCGCTCGGTGCGGCGCTGCTCGCGACGGCCGCGCCGGCGCAGGCCGCGACCACGGCCGCCGCGCCGAAGAGCGACGGCGCCAAGGGCATCTGCAAGCGGCTGCCGAAGACCGAGCAGCGGATCCAGAAGGCGCTGAACCGGCTGAACGGGCCGGCCACCGAGGTCGGCTCGATCGCCCGGCTGCAGCAGCGGGTGACGGACGCGCAGAACGCCGGCCACACCGCCGTCTACACCTACCTGAACGACCGGCTCACCTACCGCAAGAGCCTGGTCGGCACCCTGAGCACCCGTCAGAGCGACCTGAACGCGGTCGCCACCTGGTGCACCTCGCAGGGTCTGGGCCAGGGTCAGGCCCAGTGAGGCGACTGCTCGCCACGGCGGCGGTCGCCCTGACCGCCACCGTGCTGCTGACCGGCTGCGGCAGCTCGGCGCCCGCCGCCGCCCCGCAACAGCCCGCCGCCACCACCACGACGACGCCCGACCCGCAGCTCAGCTCGATGGAGCAGAAGGTCAACGCGGCCGACAGCGCAGCCGCGGCCGCCGACTCGGACGCCGCGCAGGACACCGCCACGGCGGCGCCGGGCAACTGAAGACACGTCAGCCCCCGGGGACCGCAGCCCCGGGGGCTGACGGCATGTCACATGTTGAAGGTGATTCCTCCGTTGATCTGACCGGTCTGGATGACCTGATCCGCCCGGGCCTTGTCATTGAGCGAGTTGGTCAGCCTCCCGATGTGCGTCCCGCCCTGCGCACGCAGCCACCCCGCCAGCTCCGCCGCCAGCTCCGGGTCCTGCTCCCGCCGCTCCAGCAGCACCCCGCACAGCTCGCGGACCTGCTGCTCGTTGCCCGGGTCGACCTGCACCGCCGCAGCCGGCTCGACGGTGGCGACCTCGGCGCCGGTCGCCCGTCGCTTGAGCGCCCGGGTCAGCATGGCCTGCAGGCTCTCCCAGGCCTTGCCCCCGGCGGCGGTGCCGGCCGCACTGGCGGCGGTGGTGACGGCTTGGATGACGGTGGCGTCGATGTCCACGGGCTGCTCCCCCATGCGCTCTGCCGAACGCCGCACTCGCGGCGTGACCACACGATAGCCGCATGTCCGGCTTGACGGGCCGGTCGCGGATCTACCACTATCTGCGGCATGGAGCACGGCACCTTCCTCGTCTGCCGCCTGCACGTCGATCTGCGACGCCAGGCGAGCGACATGTGTGCCTGTTGCTGAGCAGCTGAGACTGCCTTTCCCCCGCTCTTCCGCCTGACCGGCTGATCCCGTGGTGCGTTCCGGGACCCGTCCGCCGGCGGCCGTCCTGCCTTCCGCGCACGCCGCACGCCCTCCGCACGCGCCGTCGCACCTCCGTCCCGGGCCGCTCCGCGCCCCGCTCCGCCATTGCCGAGGTCCGCCATGACCAACAGCACCACCACGAGCACCGCCACCACGACGAGCACCGCCCCCCTCACCCCCGCCGAGCTGCGCGCCCTCGTCGCCGAGCTGGCCGACCGGCCGCAGGAGTGGATCCACCTGGTCCGGCTCTCCTCGGACGAACGCTGGTACCAGCGGCTGGCCCTGACCGAGGACCACGAGGTCTGGCTGATCAGCTGGCTGCCGGGGCAGTCCACCGGCTTCCACGACCACGGCGGCTCGCGCGGCGCGTTCACGGTCGCGCTGGGCGAGCTGGAGGAGCTCTCGCTCGGCGGCGACCAGGGCGCCCTGCACACCCGCCGGCTGCCGGCCGGCTCGGTGCGCGCGTTCGGCCCGGACTACCTGCACGACGTGCGCAACACGACCAACGGCCCCGCCGTGACCCTGCACGCATACTCCCCGCCGCTCGGCGGCATGACCCGGTACGAGCTGCGGGCCGACGGCCTGAAGCAGACGGCCGTGGAAGGACCGGACCAGTGGTGACCACCATCGACGACCTGATCGCCCGCTCCCGCGCGGGCGTGCACCGCCCGGACCCGCAGCAGGCCCACGCCGCCCACCGGGCCGGCGCGCTGCTGGTGGACATCCGCCCGGTCCAGCAGCGGGCCGAGGAGGGTGCGATCCCGGGCGCCCTGGTGATCGAGCGGAACGTGCTGGAGTGGCGGCTCGATCCGACCGGCAGCCACCGGATCCCGCAGGCCACCGGCTACGACCTGGAGATCGTGCTGTTCTGCTCGGAGGGCTACGCCTCCAGCCTGGCGGCCGCTTCGCTGCGCGAGCTGGGCCTGCACCGGGCGACCGACCTGGACGGCGGGTTCCGCGCCTGGGAGGCGGCCGGGCTGCCCACCGCGCCGGGGGCGTGAGTTCCCGGCCTCACAGAACTGACACCGCAGGATCTGACAATATGCCAGATCCTGCGGCGTGTCGGATGCGTCACCGATCGCCGTCGAGGGTTTCCCTTGGTGCTGACACGGGCAGGCAGCCACGGGTGCCGGTCCCGACGCCCCGTCACCTCCGGACCTCATCGACTTGGAGTCCATCGACCGGTGCCCCGGCACCCTGGCCAGGAACGTTCACGTGATCAGATTCGACGGCGCCGCCAAGCGCCACCCGGACGGCACGCTCGCCGTCGAGGGCCTCGACCTCACCGTGCCGCAGGGCCGGACCACCGTGCTGGTGGGCCCGTCCGGCTGCGGCAAGACGACCATCCTGCGGATGGTCAACCGGATGGTCGAGCCGACCTCGGGCCGGGTGCTGCTGGACGGCGCGGACGTCGCCCGGCTGGACGCGGCGAAGCTGCGGCGCGGCATCGGCTACGTGATCCAGCAGGCCGGCCTGTTCCCGCACCGCCGGGTGGTGGACAACATCGCCACGGTGCCCCGGCTGCTCGGCTGGGACCGCCGGCGGGCCCGGAAGCGGGCGATGGAGCTGCTGGAGCTGGTCGGCCTGGCACCCGAGACGGCGCGCCGCTACCCGTTCCAGCTCTCCGGCGGCCAGCAGCAGCGGGTCGGCGTGGCCCGGGCGCTGGCGGCCGACCCGCCGCTGCTGCTGATGGACGAGCCGTTCAGCGCCGTCGACCCGGTGGTCCGGGCCGGGCTCCAGGACGAACTGCTGCGCCTGCAGGCCGAGCTGAACAAGACGGTGCTGTTCGTCACCCACGACATCGAGGAGGCCGTGCGGCTCGGCGACCAGATCGTGGTGCTGCGCGAGCACGGCCGGATCGCCCAGGTGGCCGACCCGGCCACCCTGCTGGCCGCCCCCGCCGACGAGCAGGTGGCCGCGTTCCTCGGCCGGGACCGCGGCCTGCGCGGCCTGGCGCTGCGCCCGGCGACCGACATCCCGCTGCGCCCGGCCGGCGAGCCGTTCGAGGGCTGGACCCTGACGGTGGACCAGGACGGCCGCCCGACCGGCTGGCAGGGCCCGGCGCGCGCCCCGGTCGACGGTGTCCCGCTGGACCGTACAGAAACGATCCGTCAGGTCGCCGTCTACCAGCCGGGCGCGGACACCCTGCGCACCGCCCTGGACAGCGCCGTGCTCTCCCCCGCCCGGGCGGCCGTGGCCGTGGACCGGGACGGCCGGGTGCTCGGGCTGGCCCCGCGCGCCGCCGTGCTGGACGCGCTGGACGCGGCCGGCCCCGACACGAGGACGCAGCCCGCCGCCGGGATAACGGCCTCGGGGGTCACCGATGGGCGATGAACCCCTGGTCCGCTGGAACTGGGTGCGCAGCCACCTCGGCTACCTGCGCGGCCTGCTGGTCGACCACGCCGAGATCTCGCTCCTCCCGGTGCTGATCGGCCTGCTGATCGCGGTGCCGCTCGGCCTGCTCTGCACCCGCTACGGGCGGCTCTACCAGCCGCTCGCCGCGCTCTTCAACGTGATCTACGCGCTGCCGGCGCTGGCCGTCTTCGTCGTGCTGATCCCGTACACCGGGCTGGCCACCCAGGCCACCGTGATGATCCCGCTCACCTGCTACGCGCTCGCGGTGCTGCTGCCCACCACGGTGGACGGGCTGCGCGCGGTGCCGGAGCCGGTCCGGCAGGCGGCCACCGCGCTGGGCTACGGGCCGTGGCGCCGGCTGGCCGCGGTCGAACTGCCGGCCGCGGTGCCGTACCTGATGGCCGGTCTGCGGGTGGCGGCGGTCTCCAGCATCTCGCTGGCCAGCGTCGGCGCGCTGGTCGGCCGCGGCGGCCTGGGCTACCTCTTCATGGACGGCTTCCAGCGCACCTTCCCGACCCCGATCGTGGCCGGGATCGTGCTGGTCGCGGCACTGGCCCTGGTGACCGACGCGGTGCTGCTGCTGGCCCGCCGGCTGCTGGCACCGTGGGCCCGGCGCGAGGCGGTGGGCCGGTGAACGTCTTCTCCTGGCTCTCCGACTTCTTCGGCTCGGCGGACCGGCAGCACGGACCGGACTCGATCGTCCACCGGATCACCGAGCACCTGGTCTTCTCCGGCGAGGCGCTCGGCTGGGCGGTGCTGATCGCGGTGCCGCTGGGCCTGCTGCTCGGCTACACCGGCAAGGCGGCCGGGCTGGTCACCGCGCTGAGCGGCGCGGCCCGGGCGCTGCCCACCCTCGGCCTGGTCACCCTCGCGGTGCTGCTGGCCGGGGTCGGCGAGACCGCCGTGCTGGTGCCGCTGGTCGCGTTGGCCGCACCGGTGCTGCTGGTGGCCGCCTGCGAGGGCGTGCGGTCCACCGACCCGGAACTGCGGGACGCCGCCCGCGGCATCGGGCTGACCCACCGTCAGGTGCTGCTCCAGGTCTGCGTGCCGTGGGCGCTGCCCGCCCTGCTGGCCGGGCTGCGCACGGCGGCCGTCCAGGTGATCGCCACCGCCACGGTCGCCGCCTACGTCGGCCTCGGGGGCCTCGGCCGCTACGTGGTGGACGGGCTGGCCACCCAGGACTTCGCGCAGACCTTCGGCGGCGCGCTGCTGGTGGTGCTGCTGGCCGTGGCCACCCAGGTGCTGTTCGCGCTGCTGCTGCGTTTCGCGCTGCCCGCCGGGCTGCGCCGGCCGCGCGGCTGATCCCCCTCACACCCCGTCAGTCTCACCGTTTCGGAAGGAACTACCCCATGTTGTCCGCACGTGTGCTCACCGCTGCCGCCGTCGCCGCTGCCGCCGCCCTCTCGATGACCGCCTGCTCCTCCAGCGACCCGCTCTCCGGCAACAAGGTGGTGATCGGCTCGGCGAACTTCCCGGAGAACGTGCTGCTCGCCTCGATCTACTCGCAGGCCTTGCAGGCCAAGGGCGTCAAGGTGACCGAGAAGTTCGACATCGGCAGCCGCGAGGTGCTCTACGGTCAGCTCAAGGACGGCAAGCTGACCATACTGCCGGAGTACAACGGCGGTC
Source organism: Kitasatospora viridis (assembly GCF_007829815.1). NCBI lineage: Bacteria > Bacillati > Actinomycetota > Actinomycetes > Kitasatosporales > Streptomycetaceae > Kitasatospora > Kitasatospora viridis. Next base: position 442,756 of record NZ_VIWT01000001.1, read on the forward strand.
TGCTGAGCTATCTGGATCCCAAGTCAACCGCGGCCAGCTCGGCGGACGTCAACGCCGCGCTGGCCAAGGACCTGCCGAGCTCGATCGAGCTGCTCAACTCCGCCGCCGCCGAGGACAAGGACACCCTGACGGTCAGCCAGGAGACCGCCGCCAAGTACAACCTGAAGAGCATCGCCGACCTGGCGCCGCTGGGCGCCCAGTTCACCGTGGGCGGGCAGCCGGAGTTCAAGTCCCGCCGCGAGCAGCAGTTCCAGGACGTCTACGGCGTGGGCTTCAAGGAGTGGAAGCCGACCGCCGACACCACCGCCAACGCGATCAAGGACGGCACGGTGCAGGTCGGCGACGTCTTCACCACCGACCCGCGGATCACCTCGCTCGGCCTGGTGCCGCTGGCCGACCCGAAGAACCTGTTCGGCGCCCAGAACGTGACGCCGGTGGTCTACAAGTCCCAGGCGAACAGCACCGTCACCGACACCCTGAACGCGGTCTCGGCCAAGCTGGACACCGCCGGGCTGCTGGCCATGATGAAGCAGGTCAGCGTGGACAAGGACGACCCGTCGCAGGTGGCCAAGGAGTGGGTGAAGGCCAACGGCCTGGCCTGAGCACGTGCCGGTGCCCCCGGACGGAGAGTTCTCCATCCGGGGGCACCGGTCGTGCGTGCACTGGTCGGCTTAGTACCAGTGGTGCGCCTGCCACCAGGTCCAGGCGGCGTTCGGGCTGCCGTAGCGCTCGTTCATGTAGTTCAGCGTCCACTTGATCTGGGTGACCGGGTTGGTCTTCCAGTCGGCGCCGGCCGAGGCCATCTTGCTGGCCGGCAGCGCCTGGCCCAGGCCGTAGGAGCCGGAGGACGGGTTGACCGCCTGGTAGTTCCAGGTGCTCTCGTGCGTGACGATGTTGTTGAACGAGGCCCACTGGTTGGCCGGAACGATGCTCTGCGCCAGCGCGCGCAGGCCGCTCGGGCTGGTGTCGGTGGCGGTCGCCGGGGCCGGCTTCGGGGCCGGGGCGGGCGCGGGCTGCGGGGCCGGAGCCGGCTGCGGGGCGGGGGCCGGCTGCGGCGCCGGCTGCTCGGCGGCGGGCTGGGCGGCCGGCTGCGGGGCCTCGGCCGGCTGGGCGGCCGGGGTGGCGGGCTTGGCCTGCTCGGTCTGGAACGGCATCGCCAGGGCGGTGCCGTTGCCCTTGGCGGCCGGCTCCAGGTACGGGGCGCTCTCGATCTTGCCGCCGGCGGCGGCCGGGGTGAGGCTCACGGGGGTGCCGTTCAGGGCCGGCTTCAGCTTGTCCATCAGCTCGGCACCGTGCGGCGCGTCGACCGCGGCGGAGTGCGCGGGAGCGCCGGCGGCGGTGCCGGTGGCGACGGTGGCGGCGTCGGAGGGGAGCGCGAAGGCCACGGCGGAGGCGGCGACGGCGGCGGTCAGGCCGGCCGTGGCGAGGACCACGGAGGATCGTCGACCCACGGTGGTCATCAGGGCGCTGCGCATACTGCTTTACCTCTTCGGGGTTGCCGGTCCCGGACGCACGACAACATCACCGCGCGGCGCGGGGCCGCGGGACTGTTGCGTGGGCGCGTCGGTGACCGTGGGCACGCCGTTGCCGGTCGGTGCCCGTACGGAAGCGCTCCACCACCTCGAAGACTCGAAGCAGGCTCGATGGCCGGTACCGGTGAACCCGAACGGTCCGTCCCGGTGAGGGCGGTGCGCTTGGCGACTCGTCCAGGTTTAACCCGGCGCTCGGCGGGGCAGCAAGCACCGCCCCTACGACGCCCGGTAGTAGGTCGGTGCCGACCGCCCGCGCCGACCGCTCCAGCACTGCGGAGACCGCTACGACCCGTGCTCGTACTCCGGAAACGCCTGTGGGGATGGTCACCAGCTTGGTCACTCACGGTGAGCAACGGGAAACTCGTTTGCACCCGTCCGGCCGCACGGGACAGGCTCGCGGCCATGACGCATTCCCTCGCCCCCGAAGTCCTCGCCTACTACGACCGCGGCAACGAGGCCGGCCGGCTGGCCCTGCCGAAGAACCGCCTGGAGCTCTGGCGCACCCAGGACGTGCTGCGCCGCCTGCTGGCCGAGCTGGGACCCGGCCCGCTGCGGGTCCTGGACGTCGGCGGCGGAGCCGGCGTGCACGCCGAGTGGCTGGCCGGCGACGGCCACCGCGTCGAGCTGCTGGACCCGGTGCCGCTGCACGTCGAGCAGGCCGGCCGGCTACCCGGCGTGACCGCCACGCTGGGTGACGCGCGGGCCCTGCCCGTGCCGGACGGGGAGGCGGACGCAGTGCTGCTGCTCGGCCCGCTCTACCACCTGCCGGATCCGGCCGACCGGCTGACGACCCTCACCGAGGCCCGCCGCGCGGTGCGCCCGGGCGGCCTGGTGGTGGCGGCGACCATCAACCGGTTCGCCGGACTGCACGACACCATGCGCAGCGGCGCCTACTTCGATCCGGCCAACCGGGCCGCCACCGACGCCTGCGTGGCCAGCGGTGCACTGCGCCCGGCGAGCGAGCAGAACCTCTTCACCACCGCCTACTTCCACCGGCCCGAGGAGGTGCCGGCCGAGTTCACCGCCGCCGGGCTGACCACGACCGGCCAGTACGGCCTGGAGGGCGCCGCCTGGCTGCTCGGCATCGAGGAGCGGCTGGACGACCCGGACCAGCGCGAGCAGGTGCTGGCCGCGCTGCGCACCGCCGAGTCGGAGCCCACGCTGCTGGGGATCAGCGGGCACCTGCTGACGGCGGGGCGGCACTGAGGGACGGGGCTGACGGTTCCTCAACTGTGCCTTAAGAGCACCCGAAGGGTGGGGGCGAGTCCCGGCCGTTGGATTGTTAGGTCTCTTGACAGATAACTGGTCTAGTCCAACGATATGACTCGTCCCCGCCGGACGGTGGTCGCACCCCCACGCTGCCCACCGCCGCCCCCGCCCCCGCACACCGATCCCGAACCGACGCTGCCGCGCCGGTCGTTGTCATGTGCAAAGCCCGTTCGTGCGCCACCACCCCCATATCCCCCATCTGCTGGAGCACACTGATGCGACTTCACAGATCAGTCCAGGCAGCGCTGGCCGCCGGTGCCACCCTGGCCGCCTCGGCCGGACTGCTCGTCGGCGTCGGCACCGCCGCCCACGCGGCCACCACCGGCACGCCGCTGCCGGCCCACGTCTTCGCGCCGTACTACGAGGCCTACACCCCGGGCAGCCTCTCCGGGCAGGCCACCGCGTCCGGCAACAAGTACCTGAGCATGGCCTTCGTCCAGGCGGCCACCAAGGGCTCCTGCTCGGTGTACTGGGACGGCGACACCACCACCCCGATCGCCAGTTCCAGCTTCGGCAGCGACATCTCGGCCATCCAGGCGGCCGGCGGCAACGTGATCCCGTCCTTCGGCGGCTACGCGGCGGACGACGGCGGCACCGAGATCGCCGACAGCTGCACCGACGTGAACCAGATCGCGGCGGCCTACGAGTCGGTGATCACCACCTACAACGTCAGCCGGATCGACCTGGACACCGAGGACAACTCGCTGACCAACACCGCCGGCATCGACCGCCGCAACAAGGCGATCAAGCTGGTCGAGGACTGGGCCGCGACGAACGGGCGCACCGTCCAGTTCTCCTACACCCTGCCGACCACCACCAGCGGCCTGGCCGACTCCGGCCTCGCCGTGCTGAAGAACGCGGTCAGCAACAACGCGCGGATCGACGTCGTGAACATCATGACGTTCGACTACTACGACGGCGCCAGCCACGAGATGGGCACCGACGCCGAGAACGCCGCCACCGGCCTGGAGGGCCAGCTGGCCCAGCTCTACCCGGGCAAGACCGCCGCCCAGCTGTGGAACTCGATCGGCATCACCCTGATGCCGGGCATCGACGACTTCGGCGCGGGCGAGACCACCACCGTCGCGGACGCGCAGAACGTCCAGACCTGGGCCACCGCCAAGGGCATCAACACCCTGGCCTTCTGGGCCCTGCAGCGTGACAACGGCGGCTGCACCGGCACCGCCGGCTCCGACACCTGCTCCGGCATCGCCCAGAACACCTGGGACTTCAGCCACGCGCTGGAGCCCTTCACCACGGGCGGCGGCACCACCACCAACGACTTCTCGCTGAGCGACTCGCCGGCCACCGGCTCGGTCGCCCCGGGCAGCTCCGCCACCGCCACGGTGAACACCGCGGTCACCTCCGGCAGCGCGCAGTCCGTCGCGCTCTCCGTCTCCGGCGCCCCCGCCGGCGTCACCGCCTCGTTCAGCCCGGCCTCCGTGACCGCCGGCTCGTCCTCGACGCTCACCCTCAGCACCACCTCGGCCGTCGCCCCCGGCAGCTACCCGCTGACCATCACCGGCACCGCCGCCTCCGGCAGCCACACCGCCACCTACACCCTGACCGTCACCGGCAGCACCGCCAACGACTTCTCGCTGAGCGCCTCCCCGGCGTCCGGCTCGGTCCAGGCCGGCGCCGGCGCCACCGCCACGGTCAGCACCGCGGTCACCTCCGGCAGCGCGCAGTCCGTGGCGCTCTCCGTCTCCGGCGCCCCCGCCGGCGTCACCGCCTCGCTGAGCCCGGCCTCCGTGACCGCCGGCTCGTCCTCGACGCTCACCCTCAGCACCACCTCGGCCGTCGCCCCCGGCAGCTACCCGCTGACCATCACCGGCACCGCCGCCTCCGGCAGCCACACCGCCACCTACACCCTGACCGTCACCGGCTCCAACAGCGGCGGCAGCCTGGTCAACGGCGGCTTCGAGACCGGCTCGCTGAGCCCGTGGACCTGCCAGAGCGGCGCGGCCGTGGTCAGCTCCCCGGTGCACTCGGGCAGCCACGCGCTGCAGGTCTCGCCGACCGCCGGCACCACCGGTGAGTGCGACCAGACCGTCACCCTGCTGCCGAACCACTCCTACACCCTGACCGCCTGGGTGCAGGGCCCCTACGCCTACGTCGGCGTCAGCGGCGGTGCCACCGCCTCCAGCTGGGCCAACAGCACCAGCTGGACCCAGCTGACCGTGCCGTTCACCACCGGCTCCACGGGCACCGTCACGGTGTACCTGCACGGTTGGTACGGGCAGGGCAACGTCTACGGTGACGACTTCGCCATCAACTGAACGTCCTGAGGTGTGACCTGAGGCCCCGTCGGCGACTGCCGACGGGGCCTCAGGTCACCTTCGCTACTTGACGATCTTGCCCGGGTTCATGATGCCGAGCGGGTCGAGGACCGCCTTCACGGTGCGCAGCAGCTCCAGCTCCAGCGGGCTGCGGTACTCCGCCAGGGCCTCCCGCTTGAGCAGGCCGATGCCGTGCTCGGCGCTGATCGAGCCGGCGTGCTCGGCGACCAGCCGGTGCACCAGCGGGGAGACCTCGGGGGCGCGGGTGGGCGGCAGCAGCACGTTGAGGTGGACGTTGCCGTCGCCGACGTGGCCGAAGGCGTTCACCCGGACGTTGCGGAAGGCGGCCGCGAGGGCCCGCTCGGCCGCCTCGATGAAGGCGCCGATCGACCCGAGCGGCACGCTGACGTCGTGCTTCACCGCGCCGCCGGCCCGCTTCTCGGCCTCCGGCAGGCCCTCGCGCAGGGCCCAGAGCGCGCGGGCCTGCGGACGGTCCAGCGCCGGCACCGCGTCGGCGGCCAGGCCGCGCTCGACGGCCTCGGCGAGGAACCGCTCCAACTGCGCGGCCAGGCCCGCGCCGTCCTCGGCGGCGGTCGCCTCGACCAGCAGGTAGCGCGGGTACGGGCGGTCGAACGGGTCACGGGTGCCGCTCTGGTGCGCGAGCAGCAGCTCCAGGCCGGTGCGGCCGAACAGCTCCAGGGCGCTGAGCCGGTCCTCCAACTGCTCGCGGGCCAGCGCGAACAGCGGGCCGAGCGACTCCAGGCCGGGGAGCGCGAGCAGGGCGACGGCCTGGTGGCGCGGCAGCGGGAAGAGCCGCACCGTCGCCGCCGTCACCACGCCGAGGGTGCCCTCGGAACCGATCAGCAGCTGCTTGAGGTCGTAGCCGGTGTTGTCCTTGCGCAGGCTGCGCAGGCCGTGCCAGATCCGGCCGTCCGGCAGCACCGCCTCCAGGCCGAGCACCAGCTCCCTGGTCATGCCGTACCGCAGCACGTTGCTGCCGCCCGCGTTGGTCGCCACCGCGCCGCCGAGCCGGGCGCTGCCCTCCGAGGCCAGCCGCAGCGGGAAGTACAGACCGGCCCGCTCGGCTGCCTGCTGAACGTCCGTCAGCACGCAGCCGGCCTCCGCCGTGAGCGCGAAGTCGGCCGGATCGACGCTGCGGATCCGGTCCAGCCCGCGCACGCTGAGCACCACCTGCTCGCGCTCACCGACCGGCATCGCCCCGCCCACCAGGCCGGTACCGCCCGCGAACGGGACCACCGGCACCCGGTGCCGGTGGCAGACCGCGACCGCCTCCGCGACCTCCTCGGTGCTGCGCGGCCGGAGCACCGCCGCCGGACGCGCCGTCAGCAACCCCCGCTCGTCGCGCACGAACCCGGCCACCGGATCGTCACCGGCCACCACGCCACCGCTCCCGAGCACCGCGCGCAGCTCGGCGAGCACCCCTTCACTGATCGCCATGGGGTCCACGCTACCGGGGCACGCGCGGTCGGCGGTCGGTTTACGGCCACGCTGTGGTGGGGCTCTTCGCTGTCGCGGGTCTTCGGGGCCGGGCGAGGCGTTCCCCCTACAAGTCGGCGGCGTGCGCGCCGTCGATCGACTGCCGGATCACGTCCGCGTGGCCCGCGTGGCGGGCGGTCTCCTCGATCAGGTGCAGCAGCACCCACCGCGCCGACCACTGGGCCGCCTCCGGCAGCAGGCACGGCACGTCCATCGAGGCCAGCTCCGCGACCGTCCGCTCCGTCTCCGCGCCCACCTCCCGATACGCCGTCAGCAACCGCGCCACCGTGTCGCCGTCCTCGCGGCGGAACTCGCCGGCCGGATCGACGATCGGCCACAGCTCTGGCAGGGCCCGCCCGAGCAGGCCCGCCTGCACCCAGCGCCGCTCGGTGACCGCACCGTGCTTGAGCAGCCCGGCCAGCGACAGCTCGCTCGCCGACGGCACCGACCACGCCTGCTCCTCGGTCAGCCCGCCGACCGCGGCCAGCAGCCCGTCGCGCTGCTTCCCGAGGTACCCGAGCAAGGCCGACCGCTCGTCCGCCACCGGTGGTACGAAATCCGGCACTGCAGCCTCCCGACGTCTCGTCAGGGACCGTGCGTCCCTTCCACTTCCAGCCTGGCACGGCCCACTGACAGTCGAACAGCAGTGCGCTACCCTCCCGGTCGGCGACAAACGATCTTCGGGGAGGGGGAACGGGATGAGGCGTCTGCTCAAAGCGGCCACGCTGCTGGTCGCGGGGGTGCTCGGGCTGCTGCTCGTCGGTCGGCTGGAGCTGGGCCTCGCCCTTCCGCTCGGCCGCGCCGCCGGGGTGGCCGGCGACCGGGCCGTCTTCCAGAACGACCACTGCACCACCACCGTCACCAAGGTCACCAAGGGCTCCAGCGTCGACACCTGGTGCACCGGCACGATGCACGTCCGCTCCGCCGGCTGGAGCCTCGCCCTGCACGACCCGCTCCCCCAGCCCGCCCCCGGCGGCACGCTCGACTTCCGCTGCACCGGCCACGCCTGCACCCAACCGGAAGCCTTCCCCGTCGCCCTGGGACTGCTGAGCGAGTGCCTGCTCCTCGCCATCACGACAGCCAGCCTGCGGGCACTGCTGACAGCAGCCCGCACCTGGCTGCAGCGCGATGCACCGCTGATCACCGCCCCGCGCTGGACGCGCCGCGCCGCGAGCGCGTGGCTGCGCTACTGCCAGGCGCTGGTCCTGGCGTTCTGCGCGAGCGTGGTGGCGACCGGGGTGACCTTCTTCCTCTGACTCCGCCTCCTGGGCTCGACCCGGCCACCGTCACTGACCATGACGTACTTCACGGTCGGGCCGGTGGTCCAACGGGCCGGTGGTCCAGCTGTCCAGCCGCCGTGCGATCGCGGCAGCTGGCTGCTGCGCGGCGGGCTGCTGATCACCGGCCCAGGCTGGGCGCGCCGGGACGGGAGCGCCTCTTCCCGCGCCTCGCCCCGGCCGCCGTCACTGACCCATGACGTACTTCACCGTCGGACCGGTGGTCCAGCCGCCGTCCACCGCGAGCTCCGCGCCGGTGATGTAGGAGGCCTGCTCGGAGAGCAGGAACACCACGGCGGACGCGATCTCCGGCGCCTCGCCGACCCGGCCCATCGGGGTGTTCGGGTAGTTGCCCTCGCCGCGCTGGATGCCCGCCACCGCGGTCATCGGGGTGTACGTCATGCCGGGGTGCACCGAGTTCACCCGGATCCGGTCCGTCCCCAGCTCCACCGCGCCGATCTTGCTCAGGCCCCGGACGCCCCACTTCGACGCACCGTAGCCGGCGGTCAGCGCCAGGCCCATCAGGCCGGCCGCCGAGGAGATGTTGACGATCGAGCCGCCGCCCGCCGCCCGCATCGCCGGGATCACCGTCTTCATCCCGATGAACACACCGGTCAGGTTGACGTCCACCACCTTGCGGAAGAACTCGACGCTCTCGTCCGCGAGGAAGGTGCCGGTGGCGATGCCGGCGTTGTTCACCAGGCCGTCGATCGAGCCGAACTCGGCGAGCGCGAACTCCGCCACCGCCTGCCAGTCCTCGACCGAGGTCACGTCGTGCCGGACGAACCGGGCACGGGCACCGAGCTCGGCGGCGGTGGCCCGGCCCTCCTCGTCGAGCAGGTCGGTGAGCACCACGTTGGCGCCGGCGGCTACGGCGAGCCGCGCCGCCTCGGCGCCCAGGCCGCGGGCGCCACCGGTGACGATGACGGTCTTGCCCGTCAGGTCGGGCGCGACACTCGGAGCGGGGGCCGGGGCGGGAGCGGGGGTAGCCGCAGTGGTCGGCTGGTTGTCGGTGCGGTCGGTCATCTGGATCACGTCCTCGTGGGGTACTGCGTACTGCGTGGGAGTGCTGTCGACGCGTCAGGGACCGGGGCCGGGTTGCGCCCGGCGTGGGCCCGTCCGCGTCAGAGCTGCGGTGCCGGCGCCTGGAGCAGCGCCGTCGCCATCCCCGCCAGGTCGGCGAGGAAGAAGGGTTCGTCGGTGAGCGGCTGCTCGCCGTCGGTGTACTGGCGGGCACGGTCGGCCAGTGCGGCGCCGATCAGGGTGAGCGCCAGGTCGAGGCGCTCCAGCCGGACCGGTTCGGGCAGGCCGGGTGCGCCGGGCTGGGTGGCGAGCCGCTCGCCGATGTGGTCGAAGAGGCGCCAGTAGCCGCCGCCGGCCAGCGTGGGGTGCGGCGTGCGGGTGCGGATGCCGCTCTGGTGGCTGACCTGCGCGGAGATCCGCAGCGCGCAGCGGCCGCGCTCGGTGCCGAGCTCGGTGGCCTCGGCGCCCACCAGGGTGCGGAGCAGGTCCGGCAGGCCCATCGCCATGAGTTCCGGCAGGCGGGGCGCGAGCGCGTGCTCGACCCGGTCCTGCCGACCCTTCATGATCTCTTCGAGCAGGCCGGCCCGGGAGCCGAAGTGGTACTGGACGGCGGAGGGGTTGGCCTGTCCGGCGAGCCGGACGATGTCCCTGGTCTGCGCGCCGTCCACGCCCTGGGTCGCGAAGAGCTGCTCGGCCGCGAGGATCAGCTTCTCGCGGGTGTCGCTTTGTCCTGTGCTGCGTGCCATGCCATCGATGTTAATACTGGCCATTATTAATGTCGAGCATCAGCGAGATCTCGGCGATTCGCCTACCGTGATCTCGCCCGACGTCCCGTCAGGGCCCCGATCGCCGGATCGACCATCGCCCCTCGACTCATGACTCTCGACCGTCGACGTTCGATGCTCGCCCCACGCGACCGGAGCGCGGACGACGACGCTTAATGCTGGGCATTATTAATGGTGGGCATTACCAACAGGGGAGCTCCATTGTCCGAGAACGTGCATCTGGTCGCGCCGGAGGGGCTGGCGCCCGGCAACGGATACAGCCACGTGGCCTGGGGCACCGGCCGCACCATCGCGGTCTCGGGCCAGGTCGCCTTCGACGAGAAGGGCGAGCTGGTCGGCCCGGGCGACCCCGAGGCCCAGGCCCGCCAGGTCTTCGAGAACCTGGGCCGCGCCCTCGCCGCGGCCGGCGCCACCTTCGCCGACGTCCTCAAGCTGACCTTCTACGTCACCGACCGCGACCAGCTGCCCGCCCTGCGAGTGGCCCGCGACGCCGTCATCGACACCGAGCGCCCTCCCGCCAGCACCGCCATGGTCGTGGCCGGCCTGTTCCGCCCCGACGTCCTGGTCGAGGTGGACGCCCTCGCCGTGGTTCCGGCCGACGCGCCCGCAGGCACCACCGGCACCACCGGTGCTGCCGCCGCCACGAGCACCGCCACCGCAGCCACGTCGGAGGGGTCTTCCGCATGACCCCCGCCGAGCCCGACTTCCTCAGCAACACCCGCGCCTCCTACGACGCGATCGCCGCCGACTACACCGCTCGGTTCGGCGACGCCCCGGACATCAAGCCGCTGGACCGCGCGGTGTTCAGCACCTTCGCCGAGACGGTCGCCGCCGCCGGCCTCGGCCCGGTCGCCGACCTCGGCTGCGGTCCCGGTCGACTCACCGTCCGGCTGCGCGACCACGGCCTCGACGCCTTCGGTATCGACCTCTCGCCGCAGATGATCGCCCAGGCCCGGCAGGCCCACCCCGGCCTGCGCTTCGAGGTCGGCTCGATCACCGACCTCGACCTCCCCGACGACAGCGTCGGCGGGATCCTCGCCTGGTACTCGCTGATCCACCTTCCCGACGAGCAACTCCCGCAGGCGCTGGCCGAGTTCCACCGGGTGCTCGCCCCCGGCGGCGAACTCCTCACCGCCTTCCAGGTCCGCGACCGCCCGCACCGCCGCGATGAGCTGTTCGGCCGCCCGGTGAGCCTTGACTACTACTCCCGCACCCCCGAGTTCGTCATCGCCGCCTTCGCCACCGCGGGCCTCCCCGTCCACACCCGCCTGGTCCGGGCTCCCGCCGCCGACGGCACCGAGCTCGTCCCGCAGGCCCTCCTGCTCGCCCGCAAGCCGGCCGAGACACCCAAGGCCTGACGATCCGTCACCCGGGCCGCCGGTGGGAGCGATCACCGGCGGCCCGAACCAGGAGCGCAGCACCTCGGAACACGCGGACGACCCTGAGCCCAGCGCCCCGGCCGCCACGAAGGCGGCCGCCCTCACCAGCGACCACCTGACGACCCGTCACTCTGACCCTGGGCTGGAGCGATTACCAGCAGCCCGGCCCGGAAGCCCGACACCGCGCAACCCCCGGGGCCCCACCCCGACAACCCGCCCCCGGGCGACCCGACACACCCCGGGACGGCCACTCCCACCAACGACCGCCTGACGATCCGTCACCCGGGCCCCAGCTGGACCGATCACCGGCAGCCCAAGCCGGAAGCCCAACGCCCCACAACACCCGCTCCCGCGCGACCCCCAGCACCCCGAGACGTCCGGCCACCCCGCAGGCGCCCCCTGACGACCGCATGACGGCCCACCCCCAGACCCCAGCTGGACCGTTCACCAGCGGCCCAAGCCGGAACCCCTGCACCCCGCTACACCCACTCCCCCACACCCCGGCCCACACCGCCCCCACACTCACCCCCACCCCGACACCCCGCGCCCACCCCGACCTCCACCCGGGTTGACCTATGATCGGGAGAACCATCGGGGCCGGTCAGGCCGGACAGGAGCCGCGCCGTCCGGGTGCGAGCGGAGCGGAGCGGAAGAGCGTCATGGCGGAGCCGACTGACTGGGAACCGGTTCCCCGCTCACGCACCTTCGAGTTGGTGCTGGACCGGATCGAGGAGCAGATCCGCGCCGGCAAGCTCCGGGTCGGCGACCGCCTCCCCCCTGAGCGCGAGCTGGTCGAGCTGCTCGGCGTCAGTCGTGCCGCGATCCGCGAGGCGCTGCGGGTACTGGAGGCGCAGGGGGTCGTCCGGGCCAAGGTCGGCACCGGCCCGGACTCCGGCAGCGTGATCGCCGCCCTGCCGAGCGCCGGGCTCAGCCAGCTGCTCCGCTTCCACCTCGCTCTGGCGAACTTCCCGCTCGCCGACATGGTGGACACCCGCGCCGCCCTGGAACGCTCCAGCGCCCGCCTCGCCGCCGAGCGCGCCGCCACGGGCGAGGCAGCCGAGCAGCTCGCCGCGGCCGGCGAGCTGCTGGCCCGGATGGACGATCCCGAGCTGACCCGCGAACAGTTCAACGAGTACGACACCGCGTTCCACGTCGCCGTCGCCGAGGCCGGTGGCAACCGGCTGATGGCCGACCTCACCATCGCCGTCCGCAACGCCGTGCGTCATCCCCTGCTCGCCGCCTTCCACCGGATCGCCGACTGGGACGCGGCCGCCGCCACCCTGCGCGTCGAGCACCACGCGATCCACCGGGCGATCACCAGCGGCGACGCGGAGTCGGCGGGCGACCTGATGGAGGCTCACATCCACCGCTTCCACCACGAGGTGGCGCTCCCGGCGCTGTCCCGGCCCGACCCGTCCTGAACCCATCCGGACGCACTGCCACCCGGCTACCGTGACCGCATGACCGCCGTCCCCGAACCCCTCGCCGCCCCCGAACCCCTCGCCGGCGGCCTGGCGAACGCCGGCGCCGTCTTCCGTCGCGGCCCGCTCGTCGATCGCCCGGCACCGCCCGCCGCCCGCGCCCTGCACGCCCACCTACGGGCGCTGCGGTCCCACGGGTTCGACGCCTGCCCAGCACCGGTCCGCCTCACCTCGGCCGGCCGCGAGCAGCTCACCTTCCTCCCCGGCGACGTACCCCAACCCCCCTTCCCAGCCTGGGCGATGACCTCGGCCGCGCTACGCTCCCTCGGCACCCTCCTGCGCCGGCTGCACGACGCCGCAGCAGCGGTCCCGCTCGACACCACCGCCCCGTGGTCCCGCGACCTCGCCGACCCGCTGGGCGGAACGGTCCTGTGCCACAACGACGTCTGCCCGGAGAACGTGGTCTTCCGCGACGGCCGCGCGGCCGCCCTGATCGACTTCGACTTCGCCGCGCCCGGCCGCCCGCTCTGGGACGTGGCAATGACGGCCCGCTACTGGGCGCCCATGCTCGACCCGGCCTCCGCCGCCGCCCTCTACCCGGCCGGACTCGACCCGGCGCACCGCCTGCGCGTCCTGGCGGACGGCTACGACCTCTCCCCCGCCGACCGCGCCGAGCTCCCCACCGTCGTCGAACAGGCCACCGCCACCTGCCGCGCCTTCGTCGCCCACCGCGTGGCCACCGGCGACCCCGCCTACCTGCACGCCTTCACCACCCGCGGCGGCTGGCCCCGCTGGGACCGCCTCCAGTCCTGGCTCGCCGCCCACCGCACGGAGTTCAGCGCCGCCCTACTGTCCTGACGGTCGCCCAGCCAGGCCGCGCCGGCCCGTCACTCCGGCGCGTAGAACATGAGCGTCTGCTCCGCCGTCGCCGCCACCACCTCGGGGGCGGCGACCTTCGCCAGGTCCAGGGCGGCGGCCCAGGCGGTCACCGAGAGCAGGGTGAACTCGCGGGCCTGCGCGGGTTCGAACCACCACGTCCGGTCGGGGTGATCGCCGCTCAGGTACTGGCCGAGGCCGACCAGTGCGGGGTCCCAGCCGACGCCGACGGCCAGCACCAGCGGTGGGACGCCGTCGCCCTCGCCGGGTCCGGCGTGCTCCAGTTCCAGGGTGGTCCGCCCGTGGCCGGCGGGGGTGAGGGTCAGGGTGACCTCGTTCTCCGGTGCCCCGCCGAAGGTCCAGGTCAGCCGGAGCCGGTGGGGTGGGTCGCACGCCAGGATCTCGCCGCCGGCGTTGCCCTCCAGTTGGAACGTGCCGCCGGCGCGCAGGTCACCCGAGAGCGGCAGGAACCACTGCGCGATCCGCTCCGGCGAGGTGACGGCGCTCCACAACTCGTCGGCGCCCGCCTGGTAGGTGCGCCGGACGACGGCGGCGCAGCCGGGTGCGCCCGAGCGCAGCTCGCGGATCCGCACCTCACGGCTGGTCTGCCCGATCCAGTCGGTGACGCTCACGATGACCTCTCCTCCAAAACCGGCCAATACCGGCCAATACCGGCCCGTCCGGGCGGCTGCGCGGGTCAACGAGCCCGCCGGGCGGCAGGTGTCGCGGCCGCCGCCCGTTCGAGTCGAGACGAGACGAGCGCCGCACCGCTCCGCTCACCCGGATCACGCACCGACCACACGCGGAATCAGCCCCTCCGGGTGTATGGTCAGACCAAAGAATGGCCGACCCGAGGACCTCCATGCGTGTCGCACTCTTCCTGACCTGCGTCAACGACGCCCTGTACCCGGACACCGGGCGCGCCGTGGTGACCGTGCTCGAACGCCTCGGCGTCGAGGTGGACTTCCCGACGGGGCAGACCTGCTGCGGGCAGCCGCAGTACAACACCGGGTACCGGCGGGAGACCGAGCCGCTGGTGCGCCGGATGGCCGAGGTGTTCGCCGACTACGACCACGTGGTCACCCCCTCCGGTTCGTGCGCCGCGATGGTGCGGGACAACTACCCCCGGATCGGCGCCAGGACACGCGCGGAGGGGCGCGGCACCGCACTCGAACGGGCGGCCGGCGCCCTGGTGCCCAAGGTGCACGAGCTGACCGAGTTCCTGGTGGACGTGCTGGGCGTCACCGACGTCGGCGCGTCCTTCCCGCACACCGTCACCTACCACCCGTCCTGCCACGGCCTGCGGATGCTCGGTCTGGGCGACCGGCCGCGCCGGCTGCTGCAGGCGGTGCGCGGGCTGAACCTGGTGGAGCTGCCGGGCGCCGAGGAGTGCTGCGGCTTCGGCGGCACCTTCGCGGTGAAGAACGCCGCCGTCTCCACCGCGATGGGGCAGGACAAGGTGCGCAACGCCCGGTCCACCGGCGCCGAGGTGCTCTGCGGCGCCGACAACTCCTGCCTGATGCACCTGGGCGGTCTGCTGCACCGTCAGGACGAGCCACTGCGGGCACTGCACATCGCGGAGATCCTGGCCGCCACCGAAGACCTTCCGGATGGCCCGCCCACGCGCCCGACCAATGGCCCGACCGACGGCCCGACCGAGAGCCTGGTGGTGTCCGCATGAGCCGCACCTTCATCGGCATGCCCGCCTTCCCGAAGGCCGCCGCCGTCTCCACGCAGAACCGCCAGATGCGCGCCAACCTCACCCACGCCACCCACACCATCCGCGACAAGCGCGCCCGCGCGGTCGCCGAGCTGGACGACTGGGCCGAACTCCGGCTCGCCGGCAAGCAGATCAAGGACCGCACGCTGGCCCGGCTGGACGAGTACCTGGTGCAGGCGGAGGCGGCGGTCACGGCAGCCGGCGGCACGGTGCACTGGGCGGCCGACGCCGCCGAGGCGAACCGGATCGTCGCGGACCTGGTGAAGGCCACCGGCGAGCGCGAGGTGGTCAAGGTCAAGTCGATGGCCACCCAGGAGATCGGGCTCAACGAGGCGCTCGCCGCCGAGGGCATCACCGCCTACGAGACCGATCTAGCCGAGCTGATCGTGCAGTTGGGCGACGACCTGCCCTCGCACATCCTGGTCCCGGCGATCCACCGCAACCGGGGCGAGATCCGCGAGATCTTCCGCGACAACATGGCCAGTTGGGGCCGCCCGGCCCCGGAGGGCCTGACCGACACCCCGGCCGACCTGGCGGAGGCGGCGCGGCTGCACCTGCGGGAGAAATTCCTGCGCGCCAAGGTCGCCGTCTCCGGCGCGAACTTCCTGGTCGCGGAGACCGGGACGCTGGTGGTGCTGGAGTCCGAGGGCAACGGGCGGATGTGCCTGACCCTGCCGGAGACCCTGATCTCGGTGGTGGGCATCGAGAAGGTCGTGCCGACGTGGCAGGACCTGGAGGTCTTCCTCCAACTGCTGCCCCGCTCCTCGACCGCCGAGCGGATGAACCCGTACACCTCGACCTGGACCGGCGCCGCGGACGGTGACGGACCATCAGACTTCCACCTGGTGCTGCTCGACAACGGGCGCACCGACACCCTCGCCGACCAGGTCGGCCGCCAGGCGCTGCGCTGCATCCGCTGCTCGGCCTGCCTGAACGTCTGCCCGGTGTACGAGCGGGCCGGCGGACACGCCTACGGCTCCCCCTACCCGGGCCCGATCGGCGCCATCCTCACCCCCCAACTGCGCGGCCTGCAGAGCGAGGTGGACGCCTCGCTGCCGTACGCGTCCTCGCTGTGCGGCGCCTGCTACGAGGTCTGCCCGGTGGCGATCGACATCCCGGAGGTGCTGGTGCACCTGCGCGAGAAGGTGGCCGAACAGGGCGGCGCGGGGCACCGGTTGGAGCGGGCGGCGATGAAGTCGGCGAGCTGGCTGCTGGACCACCCGGCCGCGTACTCGACGGCGCTGAAGGCCAGCCGACTCGCCCGGGGCGTCCAGCCGCGCCGACTGCCCCTGCCGGGGGCGGCGAAGGCGTGGACGGACAGCCGCGACCTGCCGCCCCTGCCCGAACAGTCGTTCCGCAGCTGGTGGAAAGAGCGGACCCCCGACCAGAGCGACCGGAACAAGCCGAACGCGCCGAACGCGCGGACCGAGCCGACCGATCGCGACCAGCAGGACGGAGCGAACTGATGAGCCCGACGACCGGCTCCCGCGAACGGGTCCTCGCCCGGATCCGCACTGCCCTGGCCGACCACCCCGAGCCGCCCGAGCCCACCCGCGGCTACCGCACGGCACACGCCGAGCTGCCCGTCCCGGAGTTGCTCGACCTGCTCGCCGAGAACCTGGCCGACTACCGGGCCGTGGTGCACCGCTCCACCGCCGCCGAACTCCCGGCCACGCTCGCCGAGCTGCTCAAGGCCCACGGCTCGCGGACCTTGGCCGTCCCGGCCGACCTGCCGGACGCCTGGACCGGCGAGCTCGGCAACGTCGAACTCCTCGTCGACGGCGCCGATCTGACGCCTGATCGGTTGGAACGCACCGACACGGCGCTGACCGGCTGCGCGCTGGCCATCGCCGAGACCGGCACGATCGTGCTCGACGCCGGCGCCGCCCAGGGACGCCGCCGGCTCACCCTGGTCCCGGACCACCACATCTGCGTGATCCGCGCCGACCAGGTCGTCGCCGCCGTCCCGCAGGCCCTGCCGCTGCTCGACCCGGCCCGCCCGCAGACCTGGATCTCCGGGCCGTCCGCGACGAGTGACATCGAGCTGGAGCGGGTCGAGGGGGTGCACGGTCCCCGGCGGCTGGACGTGGTGATCCTGGCACCGCAGGCGTAGCCCGGCCGGCCGGCCGGGGAGGGGAACCGACGAACTTACAGGCGTCGGACGGCCTGTGCCTCGGCCCGTTCCACCGCCGCCCGTCCGTACACGTGGACCAGGGCCAGGTGGAACAGGGCCGGGGCCACCGGGGCCCAGTGGTGGATGCGGTCGGGGTGCAGCAGGTACCCGGCGACCGTCGCCGCGCGGAACGGGACGTAGTCGATGGTCTCCTGCTCCCACCGGTCCGCCACTCCCCGGCTCAACCGGTCCTGCAATCCCTGGTGGGTCAGCTCGTTGAGGCGCGCGTAGAAGTGGACGGCCCACTGGCGCCGCTCCACGTCCAGCACGAAGGCCAGGAGTTCGAGGGAGTACTCGTGCGGCTCCAGCGCGAGTTCCTCCCGCATGCCGCGCCGGGCGACCGCGTGGAGCACCGGCGCGCTCCGCCCGGCGGAGTCGATGTGCCGTGACAGCCCCTCGTTGACCGAGGAGTTCCAGATGCCCGGCCCGGTCCGGACACGGTTGCTGCGCCGGGTGACGACCAGCATGTCGTCGGCGGTCACCACCGCGACGTTCACGCCCAGGCTGCACTGCAAGAACGCCGGTGCGTCGAGCGGGCGGTCGGGGTCGAGGTGGCGGGAGCGCAGGGTACTGCCGTCGGGCAGTCGGCGGTCGAGCTGCTGGGCGGCGAGGAAGGTGTAGTAGTCCGTCGGCCGCAGCCGCAGGCGAACCTCCGGCTGCTCCTCGGTGGGCGTGCGGGAGACGGCGAACGACTCGACGGCGTACCGGGGGCCGTTCCAGATCGGCGTCCGCCCCTCCTCCTGGAGCCGGGCGCTCTCGGCCTCGATCTCCTCCCACCAGTGCGCGATCTCCGCGGGCAGCCCGGTCTCGCCGTCGAGCACCTGGATGTGCACGCCCTCGGCGGGGATGGGCGTTTCGCCGTCGCCCTCGACGATCAGCGCCGTGGTGCGCAGCGGGCCGAGCGAGAAGGTGGACCACGACGGGCTGGACACCTCCTTGGTCCAGCGGCTGCGGACCGCGCCGAACCAGCGCCTGCGCAGCCTGAACCACGCGTCCTGCAGCGGCTGTTGGAACAGCACCGCGACCAGCATCCCGATGACGGCGCCGGCCACGCCGTTGACCACGTCGATCCCACCCATGCAGCGGAGCGTAGTGGCGGGGGTCCCGCGCCGCCTCCCAGTTCTGACGCCCCGCCCGAAACCGCATGTCACAGGGGTTCTGTCGATTTGTCACAGACATGTCCCGGCACGCCGCGGCGTTGAACGGCGGCGGCTGCTCACCGCGTCATGCTTCACGGAAGGCCCGTTCACCGGAGCGGGAAGCTCGGCCGGAAGAGGAAAAAACCATGCGCGTTCGGAAGCTGTCGGCAGTCACCCTCGTCGCCGTCGCTGTCGGCCTGTCGCTCACCGCCTGCGGCAACGACAGCTCCCCCAAGGCCGCGCCGCCCGCCGCCGCCAGCCCGGTGGCCCCCGCCTCCCCCGCCGCCGGCACGCCCGCCGCCGCCGACTCGCCCGCTGCCGCTGCACCTGTCGCAGCCAGCCCGGCCAGCCCGGCGCACACCAAGCCGTCGGGCACGCCGAAGGCGACAGCCGGCGAGAAGTGCACGGACCAGATCAACTACGCCGGGGACCCCCGCTCCAACGCCGAGATCAACTCCATCGGCGCCAACACCGGCCACTGCCCGACCCCGGAGAAGAGCGGCGCCGCCACGCCCTCGGGCACCCCGAACAAGCCGGGCGTGAAGTGCACCGACCAGATCAACTACGCGGGCGACCCCCGGTCGAACGCGGAAATCAACTCGATCGGCGCCAACACCGGCTACTGCCCGCCGATCCAGCACTGAGCCGGAGCGGGAGCCGGATGCAAGTGCAATGACCCCGGTCGACGGACCGGGGTCATTAGCATCTGATAGGGCTCACGCCTGCGCGTGCAAGCCCCCCGCGCGCACCTTCGCCACGAACGCACTCCAGGCGTCGGGTCCGAAGACAAGGGCGGGACCATGCGGGTCCTTGCTGTCGCGCACGGGGACGGCGCCGGGGGTTCCCACCGCCACCTCAAGGCAGTTGCCACCAGTGCCACCACTGAACGAGGACTTTCGCCACACGACAGCCGTAGGGTTCCGCGTCACTTCATGTACTCCTTTGCAACGTCGCGCAACCAGAGGACCGACTTCTCAGGCTGGACCGCCGAGGCCATGAGCCGGTCAAAGACCCTCTGGTGATACTCCGTATCCGCTGGTTTCTCTGTATAGGTGCTGCTCGTCGGCGATTCGGAATAGACGATGCTTCCGGGGATGTCCTTGAACGAAAGCAGTGAGAAGGACTGAGTCATGGCGGGATGTGCGCCGGCACTGAACGGGAGGACCTGGACCATGACGTTCTGCCGCGCATCCGCTACATCGGCCAGGTGTTCCAGCTGAGCTCGCATGACCTCGGGCGACCCAACCGGGCGTCTCAGCACGGCTTCATTGATGATGGCCCAGAGCAACGGAGGATTGGGGCGGGAAAGGATTTCCTGACGCTGCATCCGCAAAGCGATCCGGCGATCCCCAGCGTCCGCCGCCTCCTCGTAGCTCACCGGCACGGTCGCGCGAACCACAGCGCGAAAGTACTCCTCGGTCTGCAGCAGTCCCGGCACCAACTCCGACTCATAGGTACGGATAGCAGATGCATCCTCTTCAAGGCCGACATACGCCTTGAACCACTCCGGAAGTGCATCGCCGTAGCTCTGCCACCAACCGGGCTGCCGACTCTTCCGCGCGAGCGACGTCAGTTGCTTGATCTCGTTCGGGTCGCTGACCCCGTAAAGCGCCAGCATCGGCCGCACATCCCGTTCGCGCAGGCCGACTTCACCGCTCTCGATGCGGCTGACCTTGCTCGCGGACCAGTCCAGCGCGTCGGCGACGTCTTTGCCGGTGAGTCCCGCCCGATTTCGCAACTCTCGCAGCTCGGAGCCGAGCCTACGACGCAGCACGGTTGGACTGTCCACCCGTCACCCTCCCTGGTCGTGTGCGTGGATACACAGTCTGCCACCCCCTCCCAGTCGATCGAACCGCTTAGCGATTTCTGGAAGTGCAAGCAATCTGCACTTGCAATCGATCACAACTGGAGAGCATGCTACTCGCCGTGGAGACCTCCACACGGAACGTGATCTTGACGATCCGTCACCGGGCATCCTCATGCCACAGGCCGGACATCCAACAGCCTTGCTGCAAGGGAGCTTTGCCATGCCTGAAGCCGTTTCCCAGCCTCCGTCCCCCACTGCCCAGCAGCACTTCTGGCTGCCGTACAGCAAGCGGACCCCGCGCCTCGCCCGGCAGCAGCTGCGCGAGTTCCTCGCCGCCCTGCCCAACGGCGCGCGCTTCTCCGACACCGGCGAGCTGCTGGTCAGTGAGCTGGTCACGAACGCGCTGCAACACGGCACCCAGCGCGGGCAGTTGATCAAGCTCTCGCTGGAGGCGGACGAGGAGCGACTGATCGTCTCCGTCGAGGACGCCTCCGACCTGCCGCCGCAATTGCGGGCGCTCTCCGCCGCCGAGTCCGGCTACGGGCTGCACCTGGTCAGCAAGCTGGCCAACGCCTGGGGTTGGGGGCCGCGCGAAGGCGTCGGCAAGCGCGTCTGGTGCGTCTGCGCGCCGAGCCCGGCCGGCGCCGCGCCGTGAGCGGCGGCTACATCGAGGGGCCGGTGGTCGTCGAACTCACCGGCATCACCTGCCCGGCCAGGTTCCCGCAGCTGGCCGACGCGCTCGCCGCCACCTGGGAGTCGATGCGGCTGCTCCCGCTCGATCCCGCGCACTGCTGCGCGTTCGAGCTGATCCTCGCCCGCCCGCGCTCCGAGCAGTACATGCGCGAACGCCTGGCCCGGGAGCCGGAGGTGGCGCTCACCTTCACCCTCCCCGACGGCCCCCACCTCCTCCGCCTCTACCCCAGCCCGCCGTAGGCTCTGCGCTCTTCCGCAAGGCCGGGGCAGTACCTCAGGCGGGAGTCCGGGCCAACTCCGGTTCGTGCTGCGCCGTCTGTGCCCGCCAGGGCAGCAGGAACGGCGTGCCCAGGATGAGCAGTCCCGCCACGGCCAGGACGGTGCGCGGGCTGGTCACGTCCGCGAGCAGTCCGCCGAGCGCGGTGCACAGGGCGATGGATGCCTGCTGGCCGATCGACCAGGCCGACAGGGTGCGGGCGACGAGGTGCTTGGGGGTGCGTTCGAGCCGGTAGGTGGCGAGCACGGGGCTGTACAGGCTCATGTTGATGATGATCGCCAACTCGACGGCCATCACGGTGATCAGGCCGATGACGCCGGGGCGGACGAAGGCCAGGCCGATCAGCCAGACGGCCCGCAGGGTGCCGACGGTCCGGAAGACCCGGTCCCGGCCGTACCGGGTCACCACCCGGCGGGCCAGCCGGGAGCCGATCAGTCCGCCGAGGCAGGGCAGCGCGAAGGCGAGGCCGTACTGCCAGGGTGGGAAGCCGAGTTGGCGCAGCAGCAGGACGGAGAGCACCGGCTCGGTGGCCATGATCAGGCCACCGACCAGCATGTTGTTGAGGTAGAGCGCCCGCAGGCCGGGGTCGCCCATGATGTGCCGCCAGCCGTCGAGCACCGCGCCGGCCCCGGCCCGGCCCTGGTCGGCGGGCTGCGGCACCTCCTCCCGGCCCCGGATCGCGGTGATGCCCAGCGCGGAGAGCAGGTAGCTGAGCGCGTCGGCCACCACGGTGGTGACCGGCCCGAACAGGCCGATCGCCGCCCCTCCCAGCGGGGGGCCGATCGCGATGGAGCTCCAGTTCGTGGACTCGAAGCGGGCGTTGGCCACCAGCAGGTCCTCGGCCCGGACGAGGGCCTTGAGGTGGGCGCCGCTGGCGGCGTTGAACGCGATCTTGGCGGCGGCGATCACGGCCGAGACCGCGAGCAGCTGGCCGAAGCCGAGCCGGCCGAAGGCGTAGGCGATCGGGATCGTCGCCATGGCCGCGAACCGGGCGAGGTCCATCGCGATCATGACGGGGCGCTTGCGCCGGAACTCAACCCACGGCGCGAGCGGCACCGCAATCAGCGCGCCGACCACGGGCCCGACGGCGGACAGCGCCGACACCTCGGCGGGGCTGGCGTGCAGGGCGAGCACGGCGATCAGCGGGAGCGCGCCGAACCCCAGCCCGGAGCCGTAGGCGCTCACGGCGTAGGCCGCCCACAGCCAGCCGAACTGCCGGCCCAACCGCCGCCTGGCCATCATGCTCAGCCCGCTCCCTCGACATCCGTCGATATCCCGTCCCGATCACCGGACAAACCGGCGTTGACCGCTGAGAGCTAACCGGGCCGGACAGCGGCAGGTCAAACAACCGGTTCACCCACGCCGCACAACCATCTGTTGTTCATTAGGGTGGCGGCGTGGATCTCGAAGCCGTGCGCACCTTCGTCGCCGTCGCCGACGCGGGCCAGTTCCAGAAGGCCGCGACCGACCTGTCGATCACCCAGCAGGCCGTCTCCAAGCGGATCGCCGCACTGGAGCGGGACCTCGGCGTGCGGTTGTTCACCCGCGCGCCCCGTGGCGCCGAGCTCACCATCGACGGGCGGGCGTTCCTGCCGCACGCCCGCGAGCTGCTGCGGGTCGCCGAGCGCGCCGTCGCCTCCGTGCGCGCCGGCCGCCGTCCGCTGCGCGTCGACGTGATCTCCTCGCGCGGTGCGGCGTCGGGCCTGATGCGCGACTTCCACGGCGCGCACCCGGAGATCGACCTGGACGTGCTGATGCTGTTCGAGATCGAGACGGCCGTCACCGCCATCCGGTCCGGCACGATCGACGCCTCCTTCCGGGCCGTCGCCATGCCCGGTCGGCGGCTGCCCGAGGACATCGAGTCGGCCCGGGTGGTCGACGAGCCGCTCGAACTGCTCACCGGCCCCGGCCACGCGCTGGCCGCCGCCCGGTCGGTGACCCTCGCCGACCTGGTCGGGCACCGGATCTGGATGCCCGGCATCGTTCCCGGCACCGAGTGGGGGGCCTATTACGACGACCTGGTCGCCGAGTTCGGCCTCACCATCGAGGCGACCGGCCCCAACTTCGGCTCCGACGCGCTGCTCGACACCATCGCCGACACCCCGGCGCTGGCCACCTTCATGGGCGGGCACACCCGCCTGGTCTGGCCGGCCGGACACGGCCTGCGGCGGATCCCGGTGATCGACCCGGTGCCCGTCTACCCGCACTCGCTCCTGTGGCACCGCGACAACCCGCACCCGGCGCTGCCCACGCTCCGCGAGCACCTCACCGCGACGACACCCGGCCTGGACGCCGCCGGGACCTGGCGGCCGAGCTGGGTGCGGCCGCGCTGAGCGCTCACTCCTCCGCCTGTCCGTCGCCTCGTTCCTCCGCGATGATCGCGAGCAGGCCCGGGAAGAGCTGATCGATCTCCGCGCGGCGCAGCGTGGCCGTCCGGCTGTTGCCCCGGCTGACCTGGCGGATCAGCCCGGCCTCGCGGAGGGTCCGGAAGTGGTAGGTCAGCGTGGCCTTGCTGACCGGCAGGCCGAAGGAGACGCAGGTCCGGGCCTCGCCGGCGGGGGCCAGCGCCAGTTCGCGGACGACGCGGCGGCGATTGGGGTCGGCGAGTGCCGCCAGGACCGGACCGAGGGCGATCTCCGCCGTCTCGGGGTGTCCCTCCTCGTCGGGCATCGCTCGTCCTCCCGGTAGCTAGGTATGACTTGCATCGTACCTTCTCGGATTGCTAGCGTCCGAGGTACGAGAATTCTCTTACCTCTGAACGCCTACCTCTGAACGCCTTGCCCATGAACGCAGTGCTCATGGACGCCTACGGATGGACCGCGCCGTGCCCCAGCCCTTCACCCTCGTCGGAACCGCCCGCCCCAAGCCCGAGCGCGCGCAGGACCTGCGCGAGCTGCTGCTCTCCTTCGTCGAGCCGACCCGGCAGGAGCCCGGCTGCCTGGAGTACCACTTCCACGAGGACCGGGACACCCCCGGGCTCTTCGTCTTCTACGAGGCGTGGCGCAGCGAGGAGGACCTGAACGCCCACCTCGCCCTGCCCCACCTGCGGGACTTCTGGGAGCGCCGGATGGATTACCTGGAACAGGACTTGGAGATCCGCTACCTGACGATGCACAGCCCGTACCCGGCCGACCGGGCGACCCCGGCGGGCGCCTGACCGATGGCCCACCCCTCAGTCGACCGTGTAGCCCAGCTGCCGCAGGCGGGCGACCACCGTCTCCGGCGAGCGGTCGGCTGCGAGGGCGGCCTGCTGGAGATGGCGCGCCGGAACGACGTCCTCGATCGGCAACCACGGTGCCGCGCCGTCGGCATGACGACTGATCAGGACCAGGTCGGCAGGCTCGACGAGCGGCGGCAGCTGCGTACCGGGGAGCTCGTGGCCGAGCTCCGCCAGCCGCAGGGCGACCTCGCGCGGCGTGGCACCGGCGGCGAGGGCGGCCGACAGGATCCGGCCCAGCGGCACGGGCGAACCGGGCCTAAGCCACGGTGCCGCTCCGTCACCCCGTTCGCTGAGCAGCTGCCGGTCCGTCGGCAACACCCGCGCCGTGGCCGCCACCTTGGCCACCCGGAAGCCCAACTCCGCTACCCTCAGCGCGATTTCCTCGATCCCACGGCCCGTCACGGCGGCCACGCGAACGAGGTGGCCGGCCTTCACCAGATCGGTGTGCGCCAGCCAGGGCCGGCGCCCGTTCAGATCCCGGCTCGCCAGCACCAGATCGGACCTGTCCACCCGCTCCGGGAGTCCGCTCTCCGGCACGTCGTAGCCCAGCTGCTTGAGCCGGGCCGCGGCCTCCCGCGGGCCCGTGCCGGTGGCAGACGCCGCGGCCAGCAGCCAGCCGAGTTGGACCGGCGACCCGGGCTTCAGCCAGGGCGGCTTCCCGTCATGGCTGTCGCTGATCAACTGCCGGTCGCCCGGCCGCACCGGCTCGTCGAGCGACGCCCCGGCGGCGGTCCGGTGACCCAACTCCCGCAACCGTTGCGCCGCTTCGCGGACCGTCAGGCGCTCCGCCACGATCGCTGCCCGCAACAGGTGGCGACCGGGGACCGCCATGTCGTCCCGCAGCCAGGGCACCCGCCCGTCCAGGTCCCGGCTCAGCAGCACCGGGTCGACCGTCCGTACCTGCTCCGGGATCCCGGTCTTCGGCACCTCGTAGCCGAGCTGCTCCAGCCGGTCGGCGACCTGCCGTGGTGCGGTGTTCGTGGCGAGCGCCGCGACCAGCACGGCACCGAGTTGCAGCGGTTGGCCGGTCCTCAGCCAGGGCGGGTTCCCGTCGTGGCCAGCGCTGATCAGCTCGCGGTCCCCCGGCCGGACCGCGTCGTCCGCCGGCGCCTCCTCCGGACGGAACCCCAACTCCACCATCCGCTGCGCCACTTCGCTCGGCTTCTGGGCGGTGACGACGGCCGCCCGCAACAGGTGCCCGGAGGAGATTCGCTGACCGTGCGTCAGCTGAGGCTGGCCACCGTCCAAGTCGCGGCTCAGCAGCAGGGTGTCGTGGGGCCGCGCGATGCCGGGCAGTTCGGCCTTGGTGACCTGGTAACCCAGCTCGCCGAACCGGACCGCCACCCGGCGCGGCGTGCTGTCGGTGGCGACGGCCGTGGCCAGCAGGCGCTCGACGTCCACCTGCACGGTGGGGCGCAGCCAGGGCGGCCGGCCGTCGAGGTCCCGGCTCAGCAGCGTCCGGTCGCCCGGCCGGACCACGTCCGTGGGCAGCTCGGCCGGTACCCGGTAGCCGAGTTCGAGCAGGCGGTGCGCGAGCTCGGCCGGTGGCTCCCCGGTGACCACGGCGGCCCGCGACAGGTGGCCGACCTTGACGTCACCGTCCAGCGGCAGCCACGGCTCCCGACCGTCCAGGTCGCGGGAGACCAGGACGAGGTCGTGCGGCTGGAGGACGGCCGGGAACCGGGCCGGGGCGACCCGGTAGCCGAGCTCCCCGAACCGGTCGACGGCCTGCGCGGGTGTGGTGCCGCTGGCGGAGGCGGCGGCGAGCACCTCGTGGTACTGGACCCGCAGGCCGAGCGGGAGCCAGCCGGGCTTCCCGTCGTGCCGCACGCTGATCAGCTTCCGGTCGCCCGGACGCACCGCGTCGTCCGCCGGCGCCTCAGCCGGCCGGAAGCCCAACTCCAGCAACCGCTGGGCCACTTCACCGGGCGTCCGACCCGTGACGACCGCCGCCCGCAGCAGGTGCTCGACCGGCACCGTCGACCGCTTCCGCAGCCGGGGCTCCAGTCCGTTCAGCGCCCGGCTGGTGATCACCGGGTCGGTCGGCAGTGGCTCCACCGGCGGCCGGGCCTGCCCGCCGCCCAGCGCCCCCAGCATCCGGGCGAGGAGGTTGGCTCCAGCACCGGCCTCACGTTCGGACATCGCTCCCCCAGTACGCGACCCACCCGATGGCCCACCGCTCGACAGTCTGTCACCCGACCGCCGCTACCGGGCAGCCCGCTCCCCGCCCAGCATCGCTTCCGGCTGAACCGCCGGGGCCGCCGGCTGCGCGGGCGCGGCCAGCGCCCCGGCGAGCACCAGGGCGAGCCCGACCAGGTGGAAGGGCATGGCGAGCCCGGAGAGCACGTTGGCGGCCACTCCGTAGCCGATGGCGTTGCCGAGCGAACCGAAGCCCAGCGCCATGGCGACGCCGGACACGATCGGCCCGGGCACCATCACCAGGCAGCCGATCATCGCCAGCCGGGCATTGCGCCCCCGGCGACGGATCGCCATGGCGGCCACGATGCCGCCGACCAGCGGCGCGAGGATGGTGATCGCGGTGAGGGCCAGGTTGAGCAGGGCGGCGCTCTGCATATCGGTCATGAGGCTCCATCAGTCATCGGAACACGTACACGGGAACTGCACGGCGCACGAACATACCTGCTCATACGTACCAGGTACAGCCGTTACCGCCGTGGTTGCGGCCGCCGCCGTCGGGCCGACCGTGCCTAAGATCAACTCCTGGGCTTCCAGGACGCCCTGACCACGCACCACTGATCACCCACCACTGATCACCGACCACGCACCACTGACCACGCACCACTGACCACGCACCACCGACCACGCACCACTTCACGAGGATCACGAGGAGCAGAGCATGAACGTGGGATTCATCGGCCTGGGCACGATGGGGCGGGCGATGGCCGGCCAGCTCGTCGCGGCGGGGCACCGGGTCCAGGTGTGGAACCGGTCGCCCGAGCCGGTCAAGCAGCTGGTCGAGCAGGGCGCGGTGGCGGCCGGCAGCATCGCGGAGGTGCTGGGCAACGAGGTGGTGCTCTCGATGCTGGCCGACGACAAGGCGTTCACCACGCTGCTGCTGGACGAGCAACTGCTGGCCGGCGCCACCGCCGAGGTGCACGTCAACATGGCGACGGTCTCGCCCGCGCTCGCCGTCCGGGCCGCCGAGCTGCACCAGCGGCACGGCATCGGGTACGTCGCCGCACCGGTGCTGGGCCGACCCGACGTGGCGGCCGCCGGCAACCTCAACATCCTGGCGGCGGGCCCCGAGGCGCTCGTCGACCGGGTGGCCCCGCTCTTCGAGGCGATCGGCCGGCACACCTACCGGCTGGGCGAGCAGCCGCAGTCGGCCAACCTGGCGAAGATCAGCGCGAACTTCATGATCTTCTCGGCGGTCGAGGCCTTCGCCGAGGCCGCCGCCCTCGCGGAGGCGGGCGGACTGGCCGCGAGCGACCTGCTGGAGGTGATCACCGGCACCATCTTCCCCGGCCCGGTCTACGCGGGCTACGGCGGCCAGATCGCGGCCGACCGCTACGAGCCGGCCGGCTTCCGGCTGGACCTCGCGCTGAAGGACGTCAACCTCGCGCTGGAGGCCGGCACCGACAACCGGGTGCCGCTGCCGCTCGCCGGCCTGCTGCGCGACAACCTGCTGGACAACCTCGCCCACGGCGAGGGGCACCTCGACGGCGCCGCGCTCGGCCGCACCGCCCGCCGCCGTGCCAACCTGGACGGACGCCAGGCCTGACCAGCCCGCCGCGCGGCCGCGTCGACGGGCAATCCTCGTCGACGCGGCCGCGCGGCTGCTGCCAGGATGGCCGGATGCCCTCCGTTCCCGTGGAATCCTGGCTGCGCGGGGTCGCCGCCAATCCGGCCGCACCCTCCGACGTCCTGCTGCGCCTGCTGACCCCGCAGGGCAAGCCCGCCTGGAAGGCGCTCTGCCGCGAGCGTGCGCTTCCCGCCGACCTGGTCGAGGCGGTCCTCGCGCACCCGGAGCGGGCGGTGCGGCAGGCGTTCGCCCGCAACCGGTTCGCCGAGCCGGCCCAGCGCGGCCGACTGGTGAACGACCCGGACGCCTTCGTCCGCGCGAGCCTGGCCGGCGGTCCGTCCCCCCGGCTCGGCCGGGGAACGCCGCTGCCCGACGACGTGTTGGAGACCCTGCTCACCGCGCCTGACCAGCCCGGCTTGCTGACCGCCAACGAGATCGCGCAGGAGCTCTCGTTCTCCTCGCAGATCCCGGCCGCCTTCCGCCACCGGGCCCTGACCCACCCGAACCCCGGACTGCGCCGCTGGGCAAGCACCCTGTGGACCTGGCTGACCCCCGAGCAGCGGGCACGACTGCGGACCGACCCGGCCCAGGAGGTGCGGGACGAGGCCCGCCGGCAGGACCAGTACCTCGACCCCGGGGCGATGGCCGCCCAACTGCCGGAGGAAGACGGTCGCGACCGGCAGTTCCGGCTGCACGCCTACGCGATCTCCCAGGACGTCGCCGACCAGTGCCTCGCCCAACGGCGCGGCCTGACGCCGCTGGCCCTCAACCGGTTCACACCCGCCGGGACGGTGGCCGCACTGGCCACCGATCCCGACACCGGGGTACGGGCCCTGATCGCCGCCCGGGCTGATCTGACCGAGCATCAATTCGCTGCACTAGCAGCCGACTCGGACGAATTCGTCCGGACCCGGACACTGGCGCAGCCGCTCCCGCGCACCTGGCCGCAGTGCGCCGCGGTCACCCGCGTCATCGGCCACACCGCCGACTGCGTCGGCCCGGTCCGCGACCTGGTCATCGAGCCGGAACCGGCCTGGTACACCGCCTGCGCGACGTCAACCAATCCCACGCTTCGCCGAGTTGCCGCCACCTGCGGCGAGCTTCCCGAGGAGCTCGTCGAGCGCCTGGCCGACGACCCGGACCCGGAGGTCCGCCACCTGCTCGCCCTCAACCACCCGTCGGCGCCCGGGCGGATCGTCCTCGACGCCTTCCTCGCCTGCCCCGACCAGCGGCACTACCTGCTCACCCGCGCCAACCTGCCGCGCACCGGCCTGCGTTCGCTGCTCACTCACCAGGATCCGGAGGTCCGCGCGCTGGCCGCCGCCGACCCCACCCTCCCGGCGGCTCCCGTCCAGTTGCTCGACGCCGCCACCCCGGAGGTGGTCCGCCAGGCCGCCGCCCGCAACCCGCTGCTCCCCCTCGACCTGCTCGACGGGCTGCTCGACGACCCCGAACTCGCGGAGGCGGCGGCCGCCAACCCGGCGCTGACCACCGACCGCCTCCACGCACTCCTCGACCGAGCCCTCGCCGGGGTCTGACCCTCGACGACGACTACGGCTGCACGCGACCCGCGAACCGGCGCTCGAAGCCGTCGCCGGTGTCGGCGGTGACGGTGTAGTCGTACCGGCCCGCGTCGGTCGGCGCCAGCAGCCGCTCGGCGCTGCCGCCGGCCGGCACGGTGACCACCGTTGCAGCCGAACCAGCGGCCCCGAAAGCCGAATTGGCACCGACCGAGAAGGTGACCGCCCGGCCGCCCTGGTTGGTCAGCGTGAGCAGCACGCCGTCCGCCGACTCCTGCGAGGCGACCTCCGGGTGGCCCTTCGTCGGGTCGCTCCAGGTACGCACGTCGCCCTTGAAGCCGCGCAGGAAGCCGTCGGGGCCGTGCGCGTCGATGTCGTAGGGGCCGCCACTGACGCCCAGCGCGCTGAAGAAATCGCTGACGCTGCCGCCGACCGGCAGCGTGTAGCGCCAGGCGCCGAACTGCCGGTGGTTCACCGTGTACATCGACAGGCCCGCGCCGAGCGTGCCCAAGTTGTCGATGGTGATCCAGAGTTGCCCGTTCGAGGTGTCGGTCCGGGAGGAGGAGCCGAACCGGTAGCCGGTCGGTAGCGCCGGCCGGTCGCCCGGCTCCACCTGCGGCTGCTGCTGGATCAACGGCGGGAAGAGCGGGGGCAGCAGCAGCTTGTCCTGGGCGGCCAGGTCGGCCAGCAGCTGCTTGGTGTCGGGCAGCGCGGGGAAGGTGCGGTTGCTGGTGGTGAAGTCGAAGGCCGACATCAGGTCGCCGCACACCGTGCGGCGCCAGGCGGAGATGTTGGTCTCCTTCACGCCGGTCCAGTTCTCCAGGAAGCGCAGCACCGAAGTGTGGTCGAAGACCTCGGAGTTGACCTTGCCGCCACGGCTCCACGGGGAGATCACGATCATCGGCACCCGCGGGCCGAGGCCGATCGGGGCCCCGTTGACGAACTCGTCCGGCGTGCCGTCGGGCGCGACCGGCGGCACCACGTGGTCGAAGAAGCCGTCGTTCTCGTCGTAGTTGAGGAAGACCACGGTCTTCGCCCAGACCTCCGGGTGCGCGGCCAGCGCCTGCAGCACCACCGTGGAGGTGAAGTCCGCCCCTTGCGCCGGCGGGTAGTTGGGGTGCTCCGACTGCGCGGTCGGGGCGACCACCCAACTGACGGCGGGCAGCGTGCCGTTGGCCACGTCGTTGGCGAAGTCGTCGGCGCCGCGCCGGGCCATGCCCTTCTCGTAGAGCGCGGATCCGGGCGCCGCGGTCTGGAAGGACTTGAACCAGGCCAAGGCGTTGTCGTCGAAATTGTCCTGCTGCTGGTAGACCTTCCAAGAGATGCCGGCCGCCTCCAGCCGCTCGGGGTAGGTCGTCCAGGTGAAGCCGCTCTTGCTGTTGTCGGTGGCCGGTCCGCCGTGCGTGCCGGCCGGGTCGATCATCCCGGACCAGAGGTAGAGCCGGTTCGGGTCGGTGGAGGTCATCGCGGAGCAGAAGTACTGGTCGCAGACGGTGAACGCGTCGGCCAGCGCGTACTGGTACGGGATGTCCTGGCGGCGGTAGTAGCCCATGGTGTACCAGGTCTTGGCCGGGATCCAGTTGCACCACTGGCCGTTGGCCCAGGCGCTGTGGGTGCCGCCCCAGGAGTGGTCCAGGTCGAAGATCCGCTGCGCGTCGCTGGTCGAGGTGTCCAGGTGCCAGGGCAGCAGGGTGGTCCCGCCGACCGTGCCGAGCAGCCGCTGCTGCAGCACGTCCGACCCGTTCGGGAACCGCACCCGCGAGGTGTCCCCGTAGCCGCGCACGCCGTTCAGCGTCCCGAAGTAGTGGTCGAAGGACCGGTTCTCCTGCATCAGCACCACGACGTGCTCGATGCCGTCCAGCGTCCCCGGCCCCATCGGCGCCGCGAGCGCCTCGGGCACCGAACCGGGCAGACCGCCGAGCCCGACGGCGGCGCCGGAGGCCACGGCGGTTCCAAGCAGAGCACGTCTCGACAGCGGGGACACGGGTCCTCCCAGTGGGTCGTCTGGTTACCTGTGGGTAGGAATGCTCCCAGCCCGCGGTGAACAGCGGAACCCCCGTGCAGACACCCGATCGCCGCCTCGATGTGAGTCCCGGTTGTCCGGACAACTCGTCAGATCGGCTGCGCTGGAACTCCGCCAGGGGATGACCGTCCAGCCCCCCGGAGAGGGTTCGGAAAACCGAACCCCGGATTCGGGTGCTGGCACGATCGATCGCCGCGCCCGGCTCGCCGAGGATGAGGGCATGGCTGAGATGACCAAGGACTTCGCGACCGGACCCGCCGCCCTGGCCCGGGACCTGCACCGCGACTACGGGCGCGGTGGCGCCGCCGTCCGGGCACTGCGCGGGGTGTCGGTCGACTTCGCGCCCGGGACGTTCACGGCGGTGATGGGCCCCTCGGGCTCCGGGAAGACCACCCTGCTGCACTGCCTCGCGGGCATCGACCGGCCGACCCGGGGGTCGGTCTTCTGGGGCGGCGTCGAAGTCTCCCGGCTGCCCGAGCGTCGGCTGGCGCAACTGCGGCGCAGCCGGGTCGGGTTCGTCTTCCAGGCGTTCAACCTGATGCCCGCGATGACGGTCGCGCAGAACGTCGAGCTGCCCGGCCGGCTGGCGGGCGAGCGGCCGGACCGTGAGCGGGTGCGGGAGGCGCTCGCCCGGGTCGGGCTGGCCGGGCGCGAGCGGCACCGGCCGGGCCAGCTGTCGGGCGGGCAGCAGCAGCGGGTGGCGATCGCCCGGGCACTGGTCTGCCGTCCCCAGGTGCTCTTCGCCGACGAGCCGACCGGCGCGCTCGACCGGACCACCGGCCACGAGGTCCTCGACCTGCTGCGCTCGGGCGTGGACCAGGAGGGGCAGACCTGTGTGATGGTCACTCACGACCCGGTCGCCGCGGCGTACGCCGACCGGGTGCTGCTGCTCGCCGACGGCGTGCTGGTGGAGGAGCTGAGCCGGCCCACGGCCGCCCGAGTCGGCGAACTCCTCAGCCGGATGGGCGGGTGAGGGCGATGGCCGCGCTCGTCCTCGGGCAGTTGCGGCGGCGTCCGGCCGCCTTCGTCGGCCTGGCGGTCGCGCTCTTCCTCGCCCTCGCGACGATGACGCTCTTCGGGTCGCTCCTCGCCGCCGACGGCTCCGGACCCTCGCCCGCCCGGCAGGCGGTCGCCGGGCCCGGGCCGAAGGTGATCGCGGGGGTCTTCGGGGAGATCGCCGTCCTGGTCGCGCTCTTCGTCGTGATCAACGCGCTGGGCTTCGCACTGCGCCAGCAGCACCGCGAGCTGGCCCTGCTGCGCACCGTCGCAGCGACGCCCCGTCAGGTCCGGCGGCTGGTCCGCGGGCAGGTGGTCGCGATCACGGTGCTGGTGGCCGTACCGGGCTGGGTCGTCGGCACGGCGGCGGCCCGCCGGTTCCTCACCGAGTTGCAGCGGCGGGGCATGGCGGCGCCGGGCCTGCGGGTGTCGGCGACCACGGTGCCGATGCTTGTCGCGTTCGGCGTGGCGCTCGCCGTCGGCCTGCTGGCCTCGGCCGTCGCGGCGCGGCGGATCTCCCGGATCGCACCCGCGGCCGCGCTCGCCGCGAGCTCGACCGAGCAGGGGCGCGCGGGTGTGGTGCGCCTGCTCGCCGGGGCCAGCGCGCTGACGGGCGGCAGCCTGCTGCTGCGGCTGGCCGCGACGCGCCCGGCCGAGCAGGCGGACAAGGCGGGGCAGGCCGCACTACTCGGCTCACTGGTGCTGCTGATCGCACTGGCCCTGGCGGGACCATTGCTGGCGCGCGCCCTGACCGCGGTGCTGGGCGCGCCGTTGCGTGCGCTGGCACCCGGCGCGGGGTGGCTGGCCGACGCCAATCTGCGCGGCTACGCGAGGCGGTTGTCCTCCGCCGTCGTGCCGGTCGCCCTGCTGGTGGGCTTGTCAGGCACCATGTCGATCATGACGAGCACCGCCGAGCACGCCGCCGGCGCGGCCGCGACCAGCGCCGCATCGAGCACGGATGTCTGGCTGCGCCAGACCGAGTTGGCGATGCTGGTCTGCTTCGCCGCCGTCTCCACCGTGAACACCCTGGTCGCCGTGACCGCCGAGCGGCGCCGCGAGTTCGCGCTGCTGCGGCTGATCGGCGCCACCCAGGCCCAGTTGATGCGCATGCTGACGGTGGAGGCGGTGCTCACCGCGGCGGTGGGTGTGCTGCTCGGCGCGGCGGTCGCCGGTGCCGCCTCGGCGGCGTTCAGCACCTCCGTCACCGGCTCGCCGGTGCCCACCGTCCCCACGGCCGCCTGCTGGTGGATCGTCACGGGTGCGGCGGTGCTGACCGTTCCGGGCATCGTGCTCACCGGCCTGCGCGCGGTGCGGGGCCCGGCGGCGGAGCTGGTGGGTGGTGGCCGTGACTGAGCGCAGCGGCCCGGTCGGCGCGGCCGCCCCCGCCCGGCGGGCGTACCTGTCCGTCCGGGGCGGCGAGTGGGCGTTCGCCGTCCTCGGGCTGCCGCTCGCCCTGCTCGCCGGCGCCTACGCGATCGCCGTGCTGTACGCGGGGGTGCTGCTCTCCCTCACCGTGCTCGGCCTGCCGTTCCTGGTCGCCGCGCTGCTGGGGACGCGTGGTCTCGGGGCGCTGCACCGCTGGCTGACCGGCCGACTGCTCGGCGAGACCGTCGAGCGGCCGGCCCCGCTGCCGCGCCCGGCAGGCGTGATCGCCAGGGGCCGAGTCGTGCTGATCGACCCGGTGGCCTGGCGGACGCTGCTCTACCTGCTGCTGCGACTGCCACTCGGCGTCCTCGGATTCGTGGCCACCGTCGGGCTTCCGCTCGGCTGCGTCTGGCTGGTCGGCTTCCCGCTCTGGGACAGGCTGTTGGAATCCGACCGGTGGTCACCCCTCTGGTTGGACACCACCGCCGTGCTCCTCGGCCTGATGCTGCTGCTCGCGGTGCCCAGCGCGGTCCGCACGCTGAGCGGAGCGAACCGCCGGCTCGCCCGGCTGCTGCTCAGCCCGGCCGGCGCGCAGCAGCGCGTCCGGGAGTTGGAGACCGCCCGGGCCACCCTGCTGGCGGAGAACACCGACCAGCTCCGCCGGCTTGAGCGCGACCTGCACGACGGCACCCAGGCCCGGCTGGTCGCCCTGGCCATCACCCTCTCGCTGGCCGAGGACGCACTGGCTCCCTCGACCGACCCCGACCCCGACCCCACCCCCAACCCCGACCTCGGGCGGATGCGGGCCCTGGTCGGCCGAGCCCGCGGCCAGATCGACGACACAATCGCCGAGCTCCGGCTCCTCACCCGGGGCATCCACCCGGTGGCGCTCGACGGCGGCCTCGGCGCGGCGCTGCCCGGGCTCACCGCCACTTCGCCCGTCCCGGTCACGCTCCAACTTGACCTCCCGGACCTTCCGGAGCGCCCGGACCCGACGATCGAACGAGCCGTCTACTTCTGCACCGCCGAGTTGCTCACCAACATCGCCAAGCACAGCGGCGCCCGCTCGGCCGCCGTCACGGTGACCACCACCGCCGACCGGGTCCGCCTGACCGTGCGCGACGACGGCCACGGCGGCGCGGCGCTCGGCGCCGGCACCGGCCTGACCGGCCTCGCCGGGCGCCTGGCGGCGGTGGACGGCACCCTACGCATCATCAGCCCACCGGGCGGGCCCACCGTGATCACCGCCGACCTGCCGAACCGGCTGTGACGGCTGGCTGTCCCGTCTGTGACGACCGGTCAGCCACCGCCCTCCGCCAGGTAGGTGAGCACGGCCTTCACCCTCCGGTTGTCCGCCTCCGTCGCCGGCAGGTCGAACTTGCCGAACACGGCGGCGACATGCTTCTCCACCGCCCGCTCCGACACCACCAGCAGCGCGGCGATGGAACGGTTGGAGTGGCCCTGCGCCATCAGCTCCACCACCTCGCGCTCACGCGGCGTCAGGGCGTCCAGCCTGCTGCGTCGCCCACTGCTCGTCAGCTGGGCCACCACCTCCGGGTCCAGCGCGGTGCCCCCGGCGGCGACCCGGCGCAGCGCGTCCACGAACTCGGCGGTGCGGGCGACGCGCTCCTTCAGCAGGTAGCCGACGCCCGACGCACCGTCCGCCAACAGCCTGGTGGCCCAGGAGGCTTCGACGTGCTGGGAGAAGACCAGGATGCCGACACCCGGCGCGCTCGCCCGGATCTCGACCGCGGCCCGGATGCCCTCGTCCGTGTGCGTGGGCGGCATCCGGACGTCCACCACCGCCACGCTCGGCCGGTGCTCGGCCACGGCGGCGAGCAGTTCGGACCCCGTCCCGGCGGTGGCCACCACCTCACAACCACGGGCACCGAGCAACTCGACCATGCCGTCCCGCAGCACGACGGAGTCCTCGGCCAGCACCACGCGCAGACGCTCGTTGATCACCACGCCATTATCGGCCCCACCAGCACCGGTCAGCCGCGCACCAGCACCAGCCACACCGTGTGCTGGGGCGTCCGGGCGCTCTCCTGAAGTGTGTGCGGGTCGCGGACCGACGCGTAGTTGTCGCTGGCATCCACGAAGTAGACGGCCGGCCGCGGCCCGGCAGAGGCCGACGCCGCCCCGAACAGCGCCGTGACCGCCGCGATCATCATCGCCCAAATGCGCCGGGACCAGGTGCTCACGCCGTGCCTCCGTCAGGTGCGGTTCCTCAGCAGATCGTCCGGAAATCCGCACACCTGCCGACGCGGCGGGCGGATCGACACAGGCGGAATCACCCGGTCAGCTGCGGGGTGGGGCGGTCCGGGTGTTGAGTGAGTGTCAGAACGATGGATCGGTTGACGGGGAGGTACCGGTGTCCCTTCGGGGTACGGACGCGCATCGCGCGGCGAAGGAGCTGCCGCCGTTGGTGCGCAAGGCGGTCGAGGCGGCGCAGGCCCACGGGTTCGACAACTCGTGCCGGCCGGAACAGGGGCGGCTGCTGCACGCCCTCGCCCAGGGGGCGGTGCGCTGGATCGCGGAGACCGGGACGGGGTGCGGGGTGGGGCTGGCCTGGCTGGCCACCGGAGCCCCGCCCGGGGTGCGGCTGTTGAGCGTGGAGCGGGACGAGGCACGGGCGGCGGTGGCGGCGGAGGTGTTCGCGGGGCTGCCGCAGGTGGAGGTGGTCTGCGCGGACTGGACGGCGCTCTACCGGCGCGGCGGCCCCTTCGACCTCCTGGTGCTGGACGGGGGCGGCCAGGGCAAGAACGAGACTGCCGCGGCGGATCCGGAGCGGCTGCTGGCTCCGGGCGGCACGGTGGTGATCGACGACTTCACCCCGGCCACCACGTGGCCGCCCCTGCACGAGGGCCGACCGGACGCCGCCCGACTGCACTGGCTGGAGCACCCGGCACTGGCCGCCACCGAGTTGCGGCTGGCGCCCGACCTCAGCTCGGTAGTCGGGCGCCTGCGCTGACGGTACGCCGGGAGCACGTTAATACTGCGCATTATTAACCTAGCCGCACCACATCAATGCTGACGGCTCGTCAATAATGCGCAGTATTAAGCTGCCCATCCCCAGACAGCTCAGCCCCGGACGGCTAAGCCCCCGTCAGTACCAGACCGTGATCCGCTTGGCCGCCCCGTCCACCCGGATCCGGCCGCCGATCGGCATCACCGTCTGCGGGTCGGTGTGCCCGAAGTCCACGTCGAAGACCACCATCGTGTCCGGCGCGTACTGGGTCAGCGCCCGCAGCACGGCCTCCCGCTGGGCGGTGCGGTAGGCGGTCTTCTCCTCTGCAGTGCGGGGAGCCAGGATGTTCCAGGCCTTCGCCCGGCCCATCAGCAGTGCCGGGAACTGTCGCAGCAGCCCGCGCTCGCCGAGGTTGCGCAGGATCCGGAAGACCTCCTCGCCGCCGGGCATCTCCTCGGAGGTCTCCAGCAGCAGCACGCCGCCGGCGTACTCCTCGACGGGGCGGATCTCCCGGTCGGCCATCGCCATCCAGGAGAGGATCTCCAGGTTGCCGCCCCAGCCGGGCCCGTCCACCACCCGCTCCGGCCCGTGCCAGGACCAGCCGGTACCGGGCTCGTCCGTCGGCTCGCCCGCGAGCAGCTCCGGCTGGTTCCAGTCCAGGTTCTCGTCGCCGAACCGCTCGGCCGGCCGCAGCTCGTAGGGCCCGGACTCGAAGAGCGCGGCGCGCAGCGAGGCATCGGTGTCCGGGTGCACCCGGCCGCCCCGGCCGAGCTCCACCATCACGCTGGCGCCGTGGTACGACACGATGCCGAGGTTGCGCAGCAGCAGGAGCAGGTTGGTGTTGTCGCTGTAGCCGAAGAAGGGCTTGGGGTTGGCCTGGATCAACTCGCGGTCCAGATGGGGCAGCACGGTGATCTGGTCCTCGCCGCCGATGGTGGCGATCACGGCCTTGACGGTGGGATCGGCGAAGGCGGCGTTCACGTCGGCGGCCCGGTCCTCGGGGGAGGCACCGAGGACCCGGGTGGTCGGGTACTCGACCGGCTCCAGGCCGTACTCCTCGCGCAGGCGGCGCAGGCCCAGCTCGTGCGGGTGCGGGAAGATCTGCGGCAGACCGGCACCGGCGGACAGCACGGCGATCCGGTCGCCGGGACGCGGCTTGGGCGGAGCGGCGGGGACGATGGCGAGCTGCTCCAACTCGGCGGCCCGGCGCAGGTCCTTGGGACGGCCGATGGCCCGGCGCATCGCGATCAGGTCGGCCCGCCGCAGGTAGCGCAGCAGGGTGCCGTCCGGACCGGGGGTGGTGAGCGCACGAGCGGCGAAGCCGGCGACGTCCAGCTCGCCCCAGGGCAGCGCGGGGGTGCAGAGGTCGCCGGAGGCCTGCGGGGTCCGGTAGTCGAGCTTGCGCGCTCCGAAAGCCTCGGGTGTGCAGGGGAGTTCGGCGCCCTCCTCGTCGAGGAGCCGGGCACCGACGGCGGCGAAGGCCTTGGCCATGGCCTCGGCCCGCGCGGGGTCGCCGTCCCAGAGCAGGTCGAGGTCTCCGGTCAGCTCCAGGGAGCCGTGCAGGATGCCGGCGACCTGGCCGATGGCGACGACGGGCGCGCCCTGGCGGTCGAGTTCGGCGAGCAGCGGTACGGGGTCGAAGCCGATCGCCCCGTCGGTGGCGATGGTGCCGTGCTCCGGGTCGGCGTCGTCGTGGCTCAACCCAGTGGCCGCACGGCCCTGCACCAGTTCGGCCGTGCGCTCGACGGCGAGGCGCAACCGGTCCAGGGGGGAGACGGGGCTGACGGTCATCCGGGATCCTCCAGGGGGTGGTGGCGATCGATCCGGCGAGTCGATCACGCACCCGCGAGGAGTGTCCAGCAGGTTTCGCGCGTACGCGAAACCCCCCGCACACCTTTCGCACGTACGCGAAACCCCCGGCGACCTTTCGCGCATACCCGAAACCCCCGCCACCTTTCGCGCGTACGCGAAACCCCCCGCCACCCTTCCCACGTACGCGAAACCCCCGGCGACCTTTCGCGCACACGCGAAACCCCCCGCCACCTTTCGCCCACACGCGAAACACCGAACGGCGCCGCCCCCTCCCCATCGGGGAAGCAGCAGCGCCGTCCGGTGTCGAACAGGCCGTCAGGCGGGCCCGGGGCCCACTGTCAGCGCGTCAGTGCGCCATCACCGGGACGTCGGCGACCTCGCCGTCCGCACCGGCCGCGATGTGGTTGCTCTTGCCGCCGCCGTTCAGCAGCGCGAAGGCCAGCGCCGAGGCGACCAGCAGGAACCCGAAGGACCACCAGATCGCGTGCGAGAAGCCCTCCACCGCACCCTGGGCCTGCAGCATCAGCTGCATCGGGTCCTTCGTCGGGGCCGGGTTGACGTGGTGGCTGGTGAAGAACGACTTGGTCGCGCTGGTCGCCACCGTGCTCAGCGCCGCGGTGCCGATGGCGCCGCCGACCTGCTGCGACGTGTTGACCATCGCCGAGGCGACACCGGCGTCGGTCGGCCGCACCCGGAAGGTGGCCAGGCTCATCGCCGGCATGAACGCGGTACCCATGCCGAGGCCCATCAGGACCAGGCCGGGCAGGATCAGCCAGTACGAGGAGTCGACCTTGATCTGGGTCAGGATCGCCATGCCGACCGCCGCGACCAGGAAGCCGGGGCCCATCAGGAACCGGGCCGGGACCCGGTTCATCAGCCGGGCGCCGATCTGGGTGGAGCCGGTGATCATGCCGGCGACCATGGGCAGGAACGCCACACCGGTGGTGACCGGGGTGTAGCCCAGGATGTTCTGCATGTAGTAGGTCAGGAACAGGAAGAGACCGAACATGCCGATCACCGCGAGGCCCAGCGCCAGGTACGAGCCACCGCGGTTGCGGTCGGTCACCACGCGCAGCGGCAGCAGCGGAGCGCGCAGCCGGCTCTCGACGATCACGAAGGAGATCAGCAGCACCGCGGCCGCGATGAACAGACCGACCGTCAGGTGCGCGCCCCAGCCCTTCTCGGAGGCCTCGGTGAAGCCGTAGACCAGCGCCACCAGACCGCTGGAGACCAGCAGCACGCCGGGGACGTCGAGCGGGTTGCGGTTGCGGTTGCCGGCCGGCTCGCGGATCACGAAGACCGCACCCAGCACCGCGATGATCGCGAACGGCACGTTGATGTAGAAGGTCCAGCGCCAGTTCAGGTACTCGGTGAGCACACCGCCGAGGATCAGACCGATGGCACCGCCACCACCGGCGATGGCGCCGTAGATGCCGAACGCCTTGGCCCGCTCCTTGGCCTCGGTGAAGCTCACCGTGAGCAGCGAGAGCGCGGACGGCGCGAGCAGCGCGCCGAAGATGCCCTGCAGCGCGCGGGCGCCGACCAGCATGGAGAAGTTCTGCGCGGCACCACCGACGGCGGAGGCCAGCGCGAAGCCGATCAGACCGGTCATGAAGGTGCGGCGGCGGCCCCACATGTCGGCCACGCGACCACCGAAGAGCAGCAGGCCACCGAAGGCCAGCGCGTACGCGGTGATGACCCACTGCCGGTTGACGTCGGAGAAGCCGAGGCTCTTCTGGGCCGAGGGAAGCGCGATGTTCACGATGGTGGCGTCGAGCACCACCATCAGCTGGGCGAGGCCGATGAAGCCCAGCGTCTTCCAGCGATTGGGGTCGGCCTGAGGCACGACGGAGTCAGACATGGGTGTACTCACCTAACGGCAGGAATCGGTGCTTTACGACGGGCGCGGTGGGGCTGCGCCCGGGGATGTACGTGGCCCGGGAGGTACTCCCGGATGTACGCGGCCCGGGAGGTGCTCCCGGATGTACGGGTCCGGGAGGTCCCCCCGGACGGAAATCAGTGGTTCCGGCGCAGCTCTTCCAGCGTGATCACGTGGCCGGGCAGGACCGAGGGCGCGGGGGCCCGCAGTCCGTCCAGGAACAGCTGCAGGTGACGGTGGATGGTGACGGCCTGGTCCAGGACCAGGCAGTGGGCGCCGGGCATCGGCCTGGCGAGTCGACCCAGCGCGACGAACAGGTCGCCGGGCCCGACGTCGGGCCGGAGCGTGCCGGCCTCCCGGGCCTGGGTCATCAGTTGGGCGGTGAGCTGGTCGGTCTCGGCCTTGATCCCGAAGTACTCCTCCTCGGCCTCGGCCGTGACGTGGTCGGAGAGCATGCTGTACAGGGCGCCGATCTTCTCGTCCGCGGTGGCGTGCACGAACGCGCACAGCGCCTCGAACGGGTCGCCGCCGCCGGCGACCGCCTCACGGGCCCGGTCCCGGATCCGCTCCATGACGGTGAGCGCGACCTGGTGGATCAGCGCGGTGCGGTCAGGGAAGTTCCGGTAGAGGGTGGCGTTGCCGACGCCGGCCCGCCGGGCGATCTCGTCCAGCGGAACGTCCGCGCCCTCGTCGGCGAAGAGCTGCCCCGCCGCGGCGACGATGCGCTCGCGGTTGCGGATCGCGTCGGCGCGCAGCCGGGGCGCGGCGGCGCAGACCGGCTTCGCGGCGTCAGGGCCGACGGCGTCGGCACCGACGGTGTCGGCCGCCGGGTCGGGGGCGGTGGCACACACGGGCGCCGTTACGTCGAGCATGTCCATGACCGCACTCCCTTCCTCGTTGGCTCGTCGATCTGGGGACTCATCCCCCACTTCCATCGACTGTACGGCAAACGGGGAGATGGTCCCCACATATTTCCGGTCCACCGGATTTTCCGACGATGTGAGCCGCCTCACCTCACCCGGTTGCCCCGGGCGGGCGTGGGGAATCCAGCACATACGACCACGTGTCGGGCAACTGCGCGTGACCGGTCGCACACTGGATCGAGAAGTGCGGGCTGCCCGTGCCCGCGTGGTCATCGCCGGTTCAGCAGAGGACGTGATTGCACGTGAACGTCGCACGACCGTCGACCCAACCCCCCAGTGCACCACCCCAAGCGCCGCCGACCGTGACCCCGCTGACCGAGTCCACCGCGGAGGCCTTCGTCGCCAGCACGTGCTTCAAGATCGGGCCGCCCGCCCGGATCGGGGTCGAGCTGGAATGGCTCGTCCACGACTCCGAACAGCCCGACCGCGCGCCGGATCCGGAACGCATCGCCGCCGCCCTGGCCGCCCTGGACCACCAGCACCCCGACCGCGGCGAGAACCACCAAGGCAAGCAACAGCACACCGAACACACCCAGTACACCGAGCACCCCGTGCTCCCCGGCGGCTCCCGGATCACCCGCGAGCCAGGCGGCCAGGTCGAGCTCAGCTCCCCCGCCGCCGACGGCCTCGTCGCCTGCATCCGGACCACCGGCGCGGACCTCGCCGCCCTCCGCGCCGCCTTCGCCGCCCAAGGCCTGAGCCTGGTCGGCTACGGCGTCGAGCCCCACCCGAAGGACCGTCAGGTGACCCTGCGCCAGCCGCGCTACCTGGCCATGGAGGAGTTCTTCGACCGCGCCGGCCCGTGGGGCCGGATCATGATGTGCGCCACCGCCTCCACCCAGGTCTGCCTGGACGCCGGCACCGAGGCCCCGGGCAGCACCGACTTCCGCGAGCGCTGGCGGCTGGCCCACCGGCTCGGCCCGGTGCTGGTCGCCGCCTTCGCCAACTCCCCGCTGCTGGACGGCCGTCCGACCGGCTACCGGTCCGCCCGGCAGGCCGTCTGGGCCCGGATGGACCGCACCCGCACCCAGGCCCCGGGGGCCGGCGACCCGCGCGAGGCCTGGGCCCGCTACGTGCTGGACGCCAAGGTGCTCTGCGTGCGCCGGGCCGACGGCGCGCCGTGGAGCGCCCCATCCGGCCTCACCTTCCGCGACTGGCTGCGCCGTCCCGAGGCGGAGCGCCCGACCCTGGCCGACCTGGAGTACCACACCACCACGCTCTTCCCGCCGGTCCGCCCGCGCGGCTACCTGGAGCTGCGGATGATCGACGCGCAGCCGGACGACGGCTGGATCGTGCCGGCCGCGCTGGCCGCCGCGCTCTTCGCCGACCCCCGGGCCACCGATGCCGCGCAGGCGGCGCTGGAGCCGCTCAGCGCCGCGTTGGCCGAGCCGGGCCCGCGCGGCCCCGCCTGGTCCAGGGCCGCCACCCGCGGCATGGCCGACCCGGTGCTGCGCCGCGCGGCGCTGGACTGCTTCGCCGCCGCCGAGGCCGCGCTGGGCCGGGCGGGCGTGGACGGCGGGATCCGCTCCGCGCTCGCCGCCTTCGCGGAGCGCTACCCGTCCCGTGGCCGATGTCCGGCCGACGACTTGCTTGAGCACCCCTCCCGAGAGGACGCACCGTGCTGAACCCCACCGTCATCGACCCCGACGGCGGCGACGAGCGGCTGCGCGAGGCGATCGCCGACGAGCTGCTGGCCGCCCGGGCGCGCACCGCGCTGCTGACCGACGCGGTGGACGACGCGGACCTGGTCGCGCAGCACTCCCGGCTGATGTCCCCGCTGGTCTGGGACCTCGCGCACATCGGCAACCAGGAGGAGCTCTGGCTGCTGCGCAACGTGGGCGGCCAGGACCCGATGCACCCCGAGATCGACCCGCTCTACGACGCCTTCCAGCACCCGCGCGCCGACCGGCCCGCGCTGCCGCTGCTGCCGCCCACCGAGGCCCGCGGCTACACCGGCGAGGTGCGCGGTCGGGTGCTGGACCTGCTGGCCGGCGCGGAACTCTCCGGACCGCCGCTGCTGCGGGCCGGATTCGCCTTCGGCATGATCGCCCAGCACGAACAGCAGCACGACGAGACGATGCTGATCACCCATCAGCTCCGCGCCGGCGAGCCGGTGCTCGCCGCGCCGGCTCCCGCGCCGGCTCCCGGTGACCCGCTGCCGAGCGAAGTCCTTGTCCCCGCAGGCCCGTTCACCATGGGAACGGACACCGAGCCGTGGGCGCTGGACAACGAGCGCCCCGCCCACCAGGTGGACCTGCCGGGCTTCGCGATCGACACCGTGCCGGTGAGCAACGCCGCCTACCAGGCCTTCATCGCCGACGGCGGCTACCAGCGGCCGCACTGGTGGAGCGCCGCGGGCTGGTCCCACCGTCAGGAGGCCGACCTCTGCGCCCCGCTGCACTGGTTCCAGCAGGACGGTGTCTGGCTGCGCCGCCGGTTCGGCCGCACCGAGCCGGTGCCGGGCGACGAGCCGGTACTGCACGTCACCTTCTACGAGGCCGAGGCGTACGCGGCCTGGGCCGGCCGCCGGCTACCCACCGAGGCGGAGTGGGAGAAGGCCGCCCGGCACGACCCGGCCACCGGCCGCTCCCGCCGCTTCCCCTGGGGCGACGAGCCGCCCGGCCCGGAGCACGCCAACCTGGGCCAGCGCCACCTCCAGCCGGCCCCGGTCGGCAGCTACCCGGCCGGCCAGGCTCCTTGCGGAGCACGGCAGTTGATCGGCGACGTGTGGGAGTGGACGGCCAGCGACTTCACCCCCTACCCGGGGTTCCGGGCCTGGCCGTACCGGGAGTACTCGGAGGTCTTCTTCGCCCGGCCGGACCGGCCGGCCGAGTACAAGGTGCTGCGCGGCGGCAGCTTCGCGGTCGCACCGGTGGCCTGCCGGGGCACCTTCCGGAACTGGGACTACCCGATCCGACGGCAGATCTTCGCCGGCTTCCGGACCGCCCGCGACCTGTCGGAACGTGCCTGATGTGCCGTCATCTCGCCTACCTAGGTGCCCCGGTGACGCCGGCCGAGCTGCTGGTGGAGCCGCCCTACGGCCTGCACCGGCAATCCTGGTCGCCCCGGCTGCAGCGGTTCGGCACGGTCAACGCGGACGGCTTCGGCCTGGGCTGGTACGCCGACGGCGACCCGTTGCCGGCCCGCTACCGGCAGGCCGGACCGATCTGGTCCGACGAGAACTTCACCGACCTGGCCCGGGTGGTGCGCACCCGGGCGCTGCTGGCGGCGGTCCGCTCGGCCACCGTCGGCACCACTCCGGAGCGCAGCGCCGCCGCCCCCTACGCCGCCGACGGTTGGCTGTTCAGCCACAACGGCGCGCTGGCCGGCTGGC
This sequence comes from Kitasatospora viridis, assembly GCF_007829815.1. Classification (NCBI taxonomy): domain Bacteria; kingdom Bacillati; phylum Actinomycetota; class Actinomycetes; order Kitasatosporales; family Streptomycetaceae; genus Kitasatospora; species Kitasatospora viridis. The sequence continues at coordinate 487,709 of NZ_VIWT01000001.1, forward strand.
CGAACGGCCTCGGCGCACTGGCCGCGCTGCTCGACCCCGCCGAGCTGCTCGGGCTCGCGGCGCACTGCGACTCGGCGCTGGTCTGGGCGCTGCTGCTGCGTCGGCTGCGGGCCGGCGAGCCGGTCGAGCAGGCGCTCGCGGGGGTCGTGGCCGAGGTGGTCGAGCACACCGAGGCCCGGCTCAACCTGCTGGTCACCGACGGCCGGGTGATCGCCGCGACCGCCTGGGGCGACACCCTGTTCCACCGTCTGGAGCCGGGCCGATCGGTGCTGGTCGCCTCCGAGCCGGGCGACGACGGCCCCGGCTGGACCCCGGTGCCCGACCGGTCCGTCCTGCTCGCCACCCCCGACGCCGTGGTGGTCCGCCCGCTGGAACCGAGCCGCGTCCAACCGCCGCTGCCGAGCCGCAAGGAGAGTCTGATCCGATGACCAGCTTCGAACTCACCCGCCTGCTCCCGTCCGACCACTTCGCCCGGGCGCTGCGCGAGGACGTCCGGCGCGGGTTGACCGCGCCCGCCAAGTCGCTTCCGCCGAAGTGGTTCTACGACAAGCGGGGCAGCGAGCTGTTCGAGGACATCACCCGGCTGCCCGAGTACTACCCGACCCGGGCCGAGCGGGCGATCCTGACAGCGCGGGCCGACGAGATCGCCGCCGCGACCAAGGCCCGGACCCTGGTCGAACTGGGCTCCGGCTCCTCGGAGAAGACGCGGCTGCTGCTGGACGCGCTGGGCGCCCTCGGCACCCTGCGCGAGTACGTGCCGGTGGACGTCAGCGAGAGCGCGCTGCGCGAGGCCGGGCGGCGGCTGGCCGAGGACTACCCGGGGCTGGCCGTGCACGGGGTGCTGAACGACTTCACCGCCAGCCTCGGGCTGCCCGGCGAGGTGCCGGCGCCCCGGCTGGTCGCCTTCCTCGGCGGCACCCTGGGCAATTTGAACCCGGCCGAGCGGTCCGCGTTCCTGACCGCGCTGCGGGCCGAACTGTCTCCCGGGGACTCGCTGTTGCTCGGCACCGACCTGGTCAAGGACCCGGCGGTGCTGGTCGCGGCGTACGACGACTCGGCCGGGGTGACGGCCGAGTTCGACAAGAACCTGCTGAACGTGCTGAACCGCGAGCTGGACGCCGGGTTCGATCCGGAGGCCTTCGAGCACGTGGCGCTGTGGAACGCCGAGCAGGAGTGGATCGAGATGCGGCTGCGCTCCGTCAGGGCGCAGCGGGTGCCGGTTCCCGGGGTCGAGCTGACCGTGGAGTTCGCCGAGGGCGAGGAGCTGCGCACCGAGATCTCGGCCAAGTTCCGCCGCGAGGGGGTGGCCGCGGAGCTGGCCACGGCCGGCTTCGCGCTGCGGCACTGGTGGACCGACCCCGAGGGCCGGTTCGGCCTCTCGTTGGCCGAGCCCGTGGACTGACCGTCCGGGTCACCGTTCGAGTCACCCTTCGAGTCGAGGAGGCCGTCGTGCGCCCGCCGGGCAGGATCGCCGTTCTGGCGGGCGCACTCGGCCTGTTGGCCGCCTGCTCGGGCGGCAGCACAAGCGGCAGCGGCGGGTCCGGTAGCGGCGGCGGCCTGCCGCGCCCGGCGCACGTGGTGGTCGTGGTGCTGGAGAACCAGGCCGCCGACGCGGTGCTCGGCAACCCGAGCGCCCCCTACCTCAACCAACTGGCCCGCACCGGAGCCCAGTTCACCGACTCGACGGCGATCACCCACCCGAGCCAGCCGAACTACCTTGACCTGTTCGCCGGTTCGGACCAGGGCGTGACCGACGACTCCTGCCCGCACTCCTTCGGCTCCGACAACCTGGCGACCGAACTCGCCGCCAAGGGGCTGGGCTTCACCGGCTACGCGGAGAACCTGCCCGCCGACCGGTCGAGTTGCGCCGCCGGCGAGTACGCCCGCAAGCACGTGCCCTGGCTGGACTTCAGCAACGTGCCGGCCGGCGACAGCGCGCCGTTCACCGCTTTCCCCACCGACTTCAACCGGCTGCCCACCGTCTCCTGGGTGATCCCCAACCTCTGCGACGACGCCCACGACTGCCCGTTGAGCACCGCGGACGGCTGGCTGCGCACGCACCTGGACCCGTACGTCCAGTGGGCCCGGCAGCACGACAGCCTGCTGATCACCACCTTCGACGAGAACGACGGCTCCCCGGGCAACCGGATCGCCACCTTCTTCGACGGCGGTCCGGTCCGGATCGGCAGCTACGGCGAGCCGATCGACCACTTCACCGTGCTGCGCACCGTCGAGGACATGTACGGGCTGGGGCACGCCGGCGCGGCCGCCGACGCCGCGCCGGTCCGGGACGTCTGGAACTGACGCCCGCAAAAGCCCCAGCGCACCCGAGGAATCCCAAGGAATCCGAGGCAGCCAAGGCTATTGCTGAAGCAGTGAATCACTGCTTCACTTCTTGCCGTGGCCTACCGGAAGACCCCCGCCGTCCAAGCCCGGCTCGACGCCCAGCGCGCGACCGTGCTCGCCGCCGCGACCGAGCTGCTCGCCGAACGCGGTTACGCCGCCTGCTCGGTGGCCGCCGTCGCCGAGCGGGCCGGGATCGCCACCGGCAGCGTCTACCGCTCCTTCCCGAGCAAGGCCGAGCTGGTCGCCGAGCTGTTCCGCAGCGTGGTCGGCCGCGAGGTGGCCGCCGTCCGGGAGGCCGCGGCCTACGGCGGCGACCTGCACGCCCAAGTCGCCTCGGTGATCGGCACCTTCGCCGGTCGCGCGCTCGGCGCGCCCAGGCTCGCCTACGCGCTGCTCGCCGAGCCGGTCGACCCGGAGGTGGAGGCCGAGCGCCTGGTCTTCCGCCGGGCCTTCCGGGACGTGATCGCGGCCGCCGTCGCCGAGGGCACCGCGGCCGGCCGACTGCCCGCCCAGGACCCGGAACTGACCGCCGCGCTGCTGGTCGGCGGGGTCGGCGAGGCGCTGGTCGGGCCGCTGGCCGACGGCCGGGCCCCCGCCGACCTGGTCCCCGCCCTGATCGCCTTCTCGCTGCGCGCACTGGGCTTCCCCGCGCCGACGCCCGCCGCTCCCGACCCCCGCAGCGTCCCCACCTCCCCCACCCTCCTCACCGGAACCGCCGGAGCCGCCCCGTGACCACCACCGCCGATCCCGCGGCGGAGCGCGAGCGCAACGCCGAACGCCTGCTGCGCGCCTCCGCCAAGCACTCCTACGACCCGCTCACCGAGATCGACTGGTCCGCCCCGATCGACCCGGATCAGTTCGCCCTCCCCGCCCACCGGGTGACGCTCTACGGCACCGGGCTGTGGGAGTCCATGAGCCACCGTCAGCGCGCCCGGCTGAGCACCAACCAGTTCGCCAGCACCACCGCCGCCGGGATCTGGTTCGAGCTGCTGCTGATGAACGGTCTGATCCGGCACGTCTACGACGCCGACCTGACCACCCGGCACGCCCAGTACGCGCTCACCGAGGTCGCCGACGAGTGCCGGCACTCCACCATGTTCGCCCGCTACATCACCGCCACCGGGTACCCGTCGGCCCGCCCGTCCCGCCGGGCCGAGCGGCGCGGCCGGATCCACCTGATGATCAACGACATCGCCCTGACGCTGGCCGGCGCCGTGTTCGTCGAGGAGTTCGCCGACGCGATGCAGCGCGAGATGATCCGGGACGACTCGCTGCAGCCGCTGGCCCGCTCGGTGGCCCGGATCCACGTGGTCGAGGAGGCCCGGCACATCGGCTACGCCAAGCCCGAACTGGCCCGCCGCTGGGCCGCGATGAGCGCGCCGCGCAAGGCCCTGTTCCGCCGGGTGCTGGCGCTGCTGGTCACCGAGGCGGTGCGCGAGTGCGTCAACCCGCGGGTCTACGCGCTGGCCGGGCTGGACCCGCAGGAGGCCCGCCGGGCCGCCCGGGCCAACCCGCACTGGCAGGCCGCCAAGCTGGACTGGTCGCGCAAGGCGGTGGCCTTCTTCACCGAGCTGGGCATCATCGACGACTCGACCGCCCGGATCTGGCGGCGCGCCCACCTGATGCCCTGAGGCCGACGCCGGCGAACACCCTCAGTTCGAGACACCGTCAGTTCGAGACACCGTCGGTTCGAGACGCCGTCAGTTCGAGGCGCTCTCGGCGAGCACGGTCTCGGGCGCCGCGGTGTTCAGCCGGGCCAGGCCGCCCCGGGTGGCGACCACCACCACCCGGTCACCGGCGGCCAGGCCCCGGCTGCGGTCGGCGTAGCCCCACTGGTAGGACTGCGGCGCACGGGCCAGCCGGACGGCGAGCACCCGCAGCCCGCCGATCGCCTCGATGTCGTTGCGGCTCATCCCGACCAGCGGGCTGCCCGGGTCGGCGGTCAGCTCGGCGATCAGCAGCACGTGGCGGAAGACCGAGAGGGTGCCGAGCACCTCACGCCCCATCAGCGCGGCCGCGAACGCCGGCGCGGCCAGGTAGGAGACCGAGCGGGAGGCGACGTTGCCGATGGTCGCGTAGACGTGGTGCGCGAAGTCGTCGTCGAACAGCCGCACGACCGAGCGGATGTCCTCGCGCAGCGCCCGGGCCTCCAGCACCGCCTCCAGGTTGACCGCGTCGTCGTTGGTCACCGCGACCACGGCGCGCGCGTACTTGGCCCGGGCGGAGCGCAGTTGGTCGGCGAGCAGGCCGTCCCCGACCACCACCGGGATGCCGAGCGGGCGCATCGCGGCCACGCCGCGGGCCTGCGGGTCGATCTCGACGCAGGCCACCGGCACGCCCAGTTCGTTGAGCTGCTGGGCCACCCGGGTGCCGACGTTGCCAAGGCCGACCACGATCACGTGCCCGCGCAGGCCGGCGCTCGGGCTGCGCGGCAGGCCGCGGCGGCCGGAGGCGAGCACGTCGACCACGATCGCGGTGAGCACCGGCAGCAGCGCGATCCCGCTGAAGGTGATCACCACCTGGGCCACCCGCTGCCACAACCCGCCGGTGCCGCCGGTCGGGTCGCTCATCTGGTCCGGCTGGGCGGAGCCGGCCGCGTCCAGCATGGTCAGGTAGGCGGTCCAGCCGATGCTGTGGTTGAAGTGCCAGATCACCACCGCGGCGGAGAGGATCGCGGCGAACGCGGTGCAGAGCACCAGCCGTATCCGGGCGCCGGTGAAGAACCGCAGGGCGTCCAGGATCCGGTAGCGCAGCCGGGAGGGCAGCGGCACCCGCGCCCGGGGCTCGGTCGTCAGGGTCTGCAGCACCGCGATGCCCTCCTCGCGGTCCGGCTGCACCCGCGCCGCCGGCGGCTCGCCGTCCTCGCCCTGCTGCGGCACCCGCACCGCGATCGGGCCGCCCTCGCCGAAGGCGGTGGCCAGCTCGATGAACGGGCGGGCGGCGGACTCGGTCTCGGGTAGCAGCCGGAGCCGGTCGAGGTCCTGACGGTCGATCCGGTCGGCGGCCACGCACAGGTGCCCGGCGAGTTCGTCGGGGTCGTGGGCGACGTAGAGGTAGCGGTCGCCGACCTGCACCGAGTTGGGCCGGCCGAGCGCACCGTTGGCGAAGGCGGGGGCGGCGGTGGCGGAGCCGGAGAGCGCGGCGCAGTTCTTCAGCAGTGTCTGGATCTGTTCGCCCAGGCGCTGGTTGAACATCCGCAGCACGATCCGGATCTCCGGATTCATCCCCTGGGCACTCATCGCGGCGTGGATGTTGGCCTGATCGTCACCGTCCACCAGGGCGATCCCGCGGGCGGTCGCGGCCCCGGCCGCCGCCAGCGCCTCCTGGGTGACGCCGGGGAACTCCAGCACCGCGGCGACCTGTTCCAGCTGCTCGATCCGCGGCGCGTGATCCCGGCTGCGGTCGGGCACCACCGCCACCACCGGGACCTCGTAGTGCTCGGTGAGCTCCAGGATCAGCCGGTGGGCCAGGGCGTTCGCCCCGCAGACCACGTAGTGGTCGGCGAACGGCTGCTCCCCGGCGGCGGAGGGGTCGGTTCCGCGGGCGGCCTCAGTCATGGTCCGGATGGTAATGCCTACTTCGGGCCCCGCCGAGCGAATGATTCCAGCCACTCCGATCACAAACGGACCATCAGGTCACAGGCTGAGACGGTTCTCTGACAACCAGTCGTCAATGTGGTTGGATGAACGGCGCCTGAGCTCCCCACTCGGCCCGCCTCCGTTCGGGTCGTGAACCGAACGGCCGTGCAAGGAACTTGATGTCACAGATACCCCAGCCGGTGACCTGGTGCCTGGGCGCCGTACTGCTGGTGGCCCTCGTGCTGCTGCTCCGCCAGTGGCGGACCACCCGGTCCCAGGCCGCCTCGCTGACCCGGCTGCGGGCGGCCGTCCGGGCCCGGGACGAGGAGGCGCACCGCCTCGCCGCGGTCCGGCTGCCGACCCTGGGCCAGGCCACCGTGCAGCAGCCGGGCGGAGTCGACCCGCTGCTGGCCGGAACCGAGTTCGCGGCCAGCGTGCAGCTGGTGGCCGAGCACTTCGGCAGCGCCGTCGAGCGGGCCCAGGTGCGCGCCGACCAGAACGCCAAGGCCGCCCTGAAGGGCGCGGTGCGGGCGCTCCAGGGCCTGGCCAACGAGCAGCAGATGGCGATCTCGCAGATGCAGGAGCGGCACGACCACCCGGCCGTGCTGCGCGACCTGCTGGAGATCGACCACACCAACTCCCAGTTCGGGCGGCGGGCCCAGGCCATCGCGGTGCTCTGCGGCTCCTGGCCCGGCCGGCAGCGCTCGGCCTCCTCGCTGAGCGACGTGGTGCGCGGCGCCAAGGGCCGGGTCCGCGACTACAAGCGGGTGGAGATCCGCACCCAGGTCGAACTCGCGGTGATCAGCCGGGTGGTGGAGCCGGTGGTGCTCGCGGTCGCCGAACTGATGGACAACGCGGCCCGGCACTCGCAGCCCAACACCACGGTCGAGGTCAACCTGCAGCCCGCGCACAACGGCGCCTGCGTGGTGATCGACGACGCCGGCGTCGGCATGGACCCGCGCGAGGTGCAGCTGGCCACCGAACTGCTCACCGGACAGCGCTCGGTGGACGTCACCAAGCTCGGCGACCCGCCGCAGTTCGGCTTCGCGGCGATCGGCGTGCTGGCCGCCCGCTACGGCTTCAGCGTCTCGGTGGACACCCGCTCCCCCTACGGCGGGGTGCGCGCGGTGCTCTTCCTGCCCACCGCGCTGCTCACCCAGCTCGCCCCGGAGCCGCCCGTGTCCACCGCCGTACCCGCCCCGGCCCCCGCGCCCGCCGCACCGCCGACCCCGCGCGGCGACGACTGGCACCTGCCCGCCGCCGCCGAGCCGACCCCCGCCCACGAGCACACCTCACCGCCGATCACCCAGCGCACCGCCGGCGGCCTGCCCAAGCGCCGCCGGCGCGAGCCGGCCGCCTACGCCGAGCAGCCCGAGCACGAGGCCCGCACCGGCTCGGCCGACCACACCGAACCGGCCGACCATGCGTCCGGCACCCCCGAGCAGTGGGCCAGGGACGCCGAGGCCACCGCCCGCCGCCTGGGCGCCTTCGCCCGCGGCACCCGGGCCGGCCGCGAGAGCGACCCCGACGACCGGCACGGCTGAGCCCAGCCCGGACCCTCCGACTGACGAACAGTCAGCACCGCTTCGCCCGCTAGGAGAGCACGATGAACGGCCGCCCGAACACCGACCTCGGCTGGATGCTGGATGACGTGCTGCAGGTGCCCGAGGCCCGGCACGCCATCCTGCTCTCCGCCGACGGCCTGCTGCGCGCCCACTCCGCCGGCATCACCCGGGACGAGGCCGACCGGCAGGCCGCCGCGCTGGCCGGGGTGCAGTCGATCAGCCGCAGCACCAACGGCTTCCTCGGCGCCGAACCCGGCGCCTGGCAGCAGACCCTGATCGAGTTCGCGGGCGGCTACGTCTTCCTGGTGGCCGCGGGCCCCGGCGCCTACCTGGCGGTCTCGGCCGGCGCCTCGGTGGACATGGAGGCGGTCAGCTACCGGATGCAGAAGCTGGTGGACCGGCTCGGCCGCGAACTCAGCACACCGCGGCGCGCGGACGCGGGGGTCGTGCGGTGAGCCGCCCGCGCCGGGAACAGGGCCTGGTCCGGCCGTACGTGGTCACCAACGGCCGCTCCGAGCCCTCGCGCAACACCTTCGACCTGGTCACCCTGGTGCTCGGGGTGCCGGACCGGCCGCTGCCGGGCCTGGGGCCCGAACACCGCCGGCTGGTGCTGCTGGTCCGCGACGGCACCCTCTCGCTGGCCGAGATCGCCGCCCACCTGCGGCTGCCCGCCAGCGTCTGCAAGGTGCTGCTCGGCGACCTGGTGGACTCCGGCCACGTGATCACCCGGGCGCCCGTTCCGCGCGCCCAACTCCCCGCGTCCCAGCTGCTCCAGGAGGTTCTGGATGGGCTCCGTGCCCGACTCTGAGGTCAGTTACCTCGGGGCGGAGGTGCAGACCGCCGTCAAACTGCTGATCACCGGTCACTTCGCGGTCGGCAAGACCACTTTCGTCGGGGCGCTCTCGGAGATCGAGCCGCTGCGCACCGAGGAGCCGATGACCGAGGCCAGCGTGCTGGTCGACGACCTGACCGGGGTGCCCGCCAAGCAGACCACCACGGTGGCCATGGACTTCGGCCGGCTCACCCTCAACCCCGAGCTGGTGCTCTACCTGTTCGGCGCCCCCGGCCAGCAGCGCTTCACCCCGCTCTGGCGGGACATGGCGCTCGGCGCGCTGGGCGCCCTGGTGCTCGCCGACACCCGGCGGCTGGAGCACTCCTTCCCGGTGATGGACCTGCTGGAGGAGCACGGCCTGCCGTACGCGGTGGCCGTCAACAGGTTCGACGGCTCACCGGAGTTCGCCGAGGCGGAGCTGCGCGAGGCCCTCGACCTGCTGCCGGGCACCCCGCTGGTCAGCTGCGACGCCCGCGACCCGGAGTCGGCCACCCGGGCACTGATCTCGCTCGTCCAGTACCTGATCGGTCAAGAAGCCACCCTGGAGCACGTGTGAACGACCCCACGCCGCCGCCCGGCTGCCCGGCCCACCAGCCGCAGTTGCACACCATGCCGTTGTACGGGCCGGAGTTCGCCGAGGATCCGGCCGGCGTCTACGCCCGGCTGCGGGCCGCCGAGGGCCCGCTGGCCGCGGTCGAGCTCTACCCCGGCGCCACCGCCACCCTGGCGATCGGCTACCACGCCGCGCTGGAGGTGCTGCGCACCCCGGAGACCTTCTCCAAGGACCCGCGGCGCTGGAAGGGCCTGGCGGACGGCCGGGTGACGCCGGACAACCCGGCCGTGCCGATGATGGCCTACCGTCCCAACTGCCTCTTCTCGGACGGCGACACGCACGCCCGGCTGCGCGGCGCGGTGACCGACTCGCTGGACCGGATCGACCCCAACGCGCTGCGCGACTACGTGGAGCGGGCCTGCGACCGGCTGATCGACGGCTTCGCCGGGCACGGCGAGGCCGACCTGGTGGCCGACTACGCCCGCCCGCTGCCGCTCCTGGTCTTCAACGAACTCTTCGGCTCCCCCGAGCACTTCGGCGATCGCCTGGTGCGCGGCATGACCGGCATCTTCGACGGCATCGACGCCGAGCGGGCCAACCAGGAGCTCACCGAGGTGCTGCTGGAACTGGTCGCGCTGAAGCGGGCGAACCCCGACAGCGACGTGACCAGCTGGCTGATGGCCCATCAGGCCGGGCTGAACGACGAGGAGATGCTGCACCACCTGGTGCTGCTGATGGGCGCCGGCACCGAGCCGCAGCTCAACCTGATCAGCAACACGCTGCGGCTGCTGCTCTCCGACGACCGGTTCGCCGGCGACCTGGCCGGCGGCAGCCTGCCGGTGGAGGACGCGCTGGACGAGGTGCTCTGGACCGACCCGCCGATGGCCAACTACGCGGTGCACTTCCCGGTCCGCGACGTCGAGCTGGCCGGGGTGCGGCTGCCCGAGGGCGAGCCGGTGGTGATCAGCTTCGCGGCGGCCAACACCGATCCGGCGCTGGCCGGTTCGCCGCGCACCGGCAACCGGGCCCACCTGGCCTGGAGCGCCGGCCCGCACGCCTGCCCGGCGCAGAGCCACGCCCGGCTGATCGCCTCGGTCGCCGTGGAGCGCCTGCTGGACCGCCTGCCGGACGTCGAACTCGCCGTCAAGGCGGATGAGTTGACTTGGCGGCCGGGCCCGTTCCACCGGGCCCTGGCCGAGCTGCCGGTGCGCTTCCCGCCGGCCACCGTGACCACCCAGATCGCCGTGCCGGCGGCGGCCCGACCGGCCGCCTCCGGCAACGCGCCCGCCGTACCCGCTCCCCCCGGATCCGACGACGCCTCAGGAGACCCCGCATGGAACCCGACCGCTGCCCCTTCCGCCTCGACCCCAGCGGTAGTGACATCTACGGGGAGGCCCGCCGGGTCCACCAGGACGGGCCGGTGGCCCAGGTGGAGCTCCCTGGTGGCGTGGTTGCGTGGTCGGTAGCCAGCCAGCAGCTGGTCAAGCAACTGCTGGCCGACCCGGACGTCTCCAAGAGCGCCCGCCAGCACTGGACCGCCTTCGTCGACGGTGAGATACCCGCCGACTGGCCGCTGGCTATCTGGGTCACCCCGAACAACATGTTCACCGCCTACGGCAAGGACCACCGCCGGCTGCGCCGCCTGGTGGCCGGCGCCTTCACCGCCCGGCAGACCGAGCGGCTGCGGCCGCGGATCGAGGCGCTCACCACCGAGCTGCTGGACCGGCTCGCCGACGTCCCCGCCGGTGCGACCGTGGACCTGCGCGAGGCCTACGCCTACCCGGTGCCGATCCAGGTGATCTGCGACCTGTTCGGGGTGCCGGAGCACCTGCACGCGGGGCTGCGCGAGTGCGTGGACGCGATCTTCGACACCAGCATCGCCCCCGAGGCGGCGGTGGCCAACGGCGAGCGCATCTACGGGATCCTGGCCGAACTCGCCGCCCACAAGCGCGAGCACCCCGGCGACGACCTGGCCAGCATGCTGATCTCGGCCCGGGACGACTCCGAGGAGGGCGACGGCGGCTCGCTCACCGAGCAGGAGCTGATCGACACCCTGCTGCTGGTGCTCGGTGCCGGCCACGAGACCACGGTCAACCTGCTGGACAACGCGATCCACCTGCTGCTCACCCACCCCGAGCAGCTGGCCCTGGTCCGCGAGGGCAAGGCGGGCTGGAACGACGTGATCGAGGAGGCCCTGCGGGTGCAGTCCCCGGTGGCCAACCTGCCGCTGCGCTACGCGGTGCGCGACGTCCAGGCCGGCGACGTGCTGATCCGCCAGGGCGAGCCGATCCTGGCCGCCTACGCGGCGGCCGGCCGGGACCCGCAGGTGCACGGCGAGGACGCGGACGCCTTCGACCTGCTGCGCACCGACAAGGACCACCTGGCCTTCGGCCACGGCGCGCACTTCTGCCTGGGCGCCCCGCTGGCCCGGTTGGAGGCGCAGGTCGCGCTGCCGGCGCTGTTCGAGCGCTTCCCCGGGCTGGCGCTGGCCGAGGGGGCCGACCTGACTCCGGTGGAGTCCTTCATCTCCAACGGCCACCGCCACTTGCCGGTGGTGCTCGCCCCGCAGGCCTGAGAACGCGTCAGAGGGGGCGGACCCGGCCGGGTCCGCCCCCTCTGACGTCACATCATCGACCTGACGTCCTGTCGACCTGGCGCCAGGTCAGCCGCGTTCAGCGCAGCCCGTGCTCCCGCAGCGGGCCGACCTTCAGCCCCTGCTCGGCGCACCGCTCCAGCACCCGCGGCAGCGCGCCCAGGGTGGACCGCCAGGCCTGCGGCGCGGAGGTGCAGTCTGAGTCGTGCAGCAGCAGGGTGGCCCCGGCCAGCGAACCGCGGGTGACCGTGCGCAGCACCGAGTCCGGGGTGGCCTTGGCCGTCCAGTCCTGCCCCCAGTGGGTCCACAGCACCGGCCGCAGCCCGTTGCGGCGGGCCGCGTAGAGCGCGGCGCTGTTCAACACGCCGTACGGCGGCCGGTAGTAGGCCGGCTCCTGGCCGGTCACCGAGGCGATCAGGTCCTTGGCCCGGGTGACGTCGTCGAGGGTGGCGCGCGGGCCGCGGATCAGCAGCGGGCGGTGCGCCCAGCCGTGCACGGCCACCTCGTGGCCGGCGTCCACCAGGTCGCGGCCCAGCCAGGGGGCCTTCTCCAGCATCTGCCCGAGCAGGAAGAAGGTGGCCTTGGTGCCGGTCTTCGCCAGCTCCTCCAGGAAGAGCGGGGTGGAGGCCGGGTCGGGCCCGTCGTCGAAGGTGAGCGCGACGTGGCCGGGGTCGCCGGGGCCGCTCAACTTCGGCGCGAGCAGCGGGCGGACCGGGCCGAGCGAGGTCAGCGCGGGCAGGCCGTGGCCGAGCGCCAGGGCGCCGGCGGTCAGGGCGAGGGCACGGGTCGTCCTCACGAGGCCACCTCCAGGACCGGTGCGGCGGGTGCCTGGGCACCGGCCAGCTCGGCGATCACGTGGTCGGCGGCGGGGGCGCTGCGGCGCCAGTGGCGGGCCGGGCCGGTCATCGCCTCGGTGAGCGCGGGGGCGAGCTTCTTCTCGTCGCGTATCCAGACCGCGAGGCCGGCCTCATCCAGGGCGGCCGCGTTGGTCACCCCGTGGCCGGGCAGGCAGCGGTAGCTGACCACCGGGACGCCGCTGGCCATCGCCTCCAGCGAGGTGAGCCCGCCGGCGTTCTGCACCACCACGTCGCTGGCCCGGATCAGCGCCGGCATGTCCTCCACCCAGCCGAGCGCGATCCCGGTGCCGGCGGCGGTCAACTTGTCCCGCAGCGCGGTGTTGTGGCCGCAGACGGTGACCGGCACGGCCACTCCGGCGGCGGCGATCTCCCGGGCGGTCTGCTCGACCTCGCCAACTCCCCAGGAGCCGGCGGTGATCAGCGCGACCGGCTGGTCCACGGGCAGGCCGAACCGGGCGCGCTCGTGCGCGACCTCGGCGGCCGAGCGGGCGGGCCGGAACTTCGGACCGACCAGCGGCTGGCATATCTCTATGTCGGTGGCGCCGTGCCGGGCGGCCTGGGCGGCCGCCACCGGGTCCAGCGCCAGGTGCAGGTCGACGCCCTCGGCCACCCAGAGCGGGTGCACCGACATGTCGGTGAGGAAGGTGGTGACCGGCACCTCGACCTCGCCCCGGCGGCGCAGCCGGCCGAGCGCCTGGCTGGCCAGCGGGTAGGTGGAGACCACGGCGGCGGTGCCGGCGCCGACCAGCTTCCTGGTCCGGCGGGCCGCGGCCCGGGCGAAGAGCGAGCCGACCATCCCGGAGGACGAGCGGTTCTTCTCCAGCCCGCCGAGCAGCCAGCCCCAGGCCCACGGAGCCACCTTGAGCTCCAGCGCGTAGCTGGCCCGCAGCAGTCGTCCGCAGCCCGGCGGCAGCAGGTCGAGGAAGTCGTGGCACTCGGCCTCGAAGCCGGCCGCCTCAAGGCGGCGCACCAGCTCCCGGGCGGCACCGTCGTGGCCCGCCCCCACGCTCGCGGACACGACGGTGATCCGGCTCGGCTGACTCGACCGCATCAGGCTCCTTCCAGGCGGATCCGGCACCCGCCCATGACGGAGCCGCACCCGCGACTCACTGCGTCGTACGGATGTACAGGGACCCCTGCCTGGCCTTCCTGATCGGATAGCCGGCCGACCGGACCACGAACCGGACGGACCGGCCCCGAGATCCCTTTCGGAGCCGGCCCGAGTGATCGGGCCGGTCAGGCACGTGACGGTAGGGCGCCCAACGGGAGTCCGCGTGGATGGCATCCGGACACCAGGTGTCCACCCCCCGACAGCTCAGCCAACAAACACGCGGTTATACGTCCCCGTTGTCCCACCTGTCGGTCCGGCCGAGGCCTGCGCCGGCTCCCGGGACCGAATCCTTCCATCGAACTTCCGCGCCCAGCATGGTGGGGCCCACCTGAAGCCAAGCTGAAGACAGCTGAAGGGGTCTTCAGCAATCGGCCAGGGCCGCCTGGGATCCTGTAACGCATGCGGGTACTGGTGGTGGAGGACGAGAAGCGGCTGGCCGCGGCGCTGCAGCGCGGGCTGCAGGCCGAGGGCATGACGGTGGACGTGGCGCACGACGGCCCGCAGGGCCTGTGGCTGGCCGGCGAGCACGACTACGACGTGATCGTGCTGGACATCATGCTGCCCGGCGTCAACGGCTACCGGGTCTGCGCCCGGCTGCGGGCCGCCGGCAACGAGGCCGGGATCCTGATGCTCACCGCCAAGGACGGCGAGTACGACGAGGCCGAGGCCCTGGACACCGGCGCCGACGACTTCCTCTCCAAGCCGTTCTCCTTCGTCGTGCTGGTCGCCCGGCTGCGTGCGCTGGCCCGGCGCACCGGCCGCCGCCGCCCGCAGGTGCTGGAGTTCGGCGACCTGCTGCTCGACCCCGCCCGGCACTCCTGCACCCGCGGCGGCACCCCGATCAAGCTGACGGCCCGTGAGTTCGCGGTGCTGGAGTACCTGGCCCGGCGGGCCGGCGAGGTGGTGCCCAAGCGGGAGATCCTGGAGCAGGTCTGGGACAGCGCCTTCGAGGGCGACCCCAACGTGGTCGAGGTGCACATCAGCGCGGTGCGCCGCAAGATCGACGCGCCGTTCGGGCGCAGCGCGCTGGAGACGGTGCGCGGGGCGGGCTACCGGCTGGCGGCCGACGGTGGCTGACCGTCCGCCGCGCCAGCTCGCCACCGGCCCCCGGCCGCGCCGCCGCGGACTGGCCCGGCTGCGCCCGCTGACCGTGCGGGCCCGGGCCACCCTGGGCGCCAGCGCCGTGGTGGCGATCGCCCTGGCAGTGGCCTCACTCTCGCTGCTCGGCCTGCTGGACGCCAACCTGCTGCACAACGCCGAGGCGGACGCCGACGCGCAGGCCGCCGCGGTGGCCCAGGCGGCGGTGGCCGGCAAGCTGGACCCGCTGCTGCCGCCCACCCACGGCGCCGACTTCATCCAGGTGGTGAGCGAGAGCGGCCAGGTGCTGACCTCCAGTCAGAACCTGACGGGCCATCCGCCGATCTCCCCCACCCGGCCGACCGTGCCCGGCACCATCCGCTCCACCTGGGACGTCGGCCCGCTCGGCGACGACTACCGCCAGCGGGTGGTCCAGGTCACCACCGAGACCGAGGGCGGCCTGGTCACGGTGTACGCGGGCACCTCGCTGCGGGACGCCGACGCGGCCGACAACACCACCTCGGCCGCACTGCTGGTCGGCGTGCCGCTGCTGCTGGTCACCGTGGCCGGGGTCACCTGGTGGGTGACCGGCCGGGCGCTGCGCCCGGTCGAGGCGATCCGCGCCGAGGTGGCCGAGATCAGCGACCGCGACCTGCACCGCCGGGTGCCGGTGCCGGCCACCCACGACGAGATCGCCCGGCTCGCCCTCACCATGAACGCCACCCTGGACCGGCTGGAGTCCTCCGGCCAGCGCCAGCGCCAGTTCATCGCGGACGCCTCGCACGAGCTGCGCAGCCCGATCACCGTGCTGCGCACCCAGCTGGAGGTGGCGCTGGCGGTGCGCGACCCGGCCGCCTGGCCGGAGCTGATCAGCGGCGCGCTGGAGGACACCGACCGGCTCCAGCACCTGGCCGCCGACCTGCTGCTGCTGGCCCGGATCGACGCCGCCGAGCCGCTGCCCAGCCAGCCGCTGGACCTGACCGAGCTGGTCCGCGAGGCGATCGACAAGCGCCGCGGCGACCGGCTGCCGATCCGCGCCGAGCTGGCCGGGGACGTCCAGGTGATCGGCAGCGGACTCTGGTTGACCCGGGTGGTCACCAATCTGCTGGACAACGCCCAGCGGTTCGCCGAGCGCACGGTCGAGGTCCGGCTGACCCGCGCGCCCGAGGACGGGCTGGCGGTGCTGGAGGTGACCGACGACGGTCCCGGCATCCCGCCGGCCGACCGCGAGCGCGTCTTCGAGCGCTTCACCAGGCTCGACGACGCCCGCAGCCGGGACCACGGCGGGGCCGGGCTCGGCCTGGCCATCGCCCGCGACCTGGCCTACCACCACCACGGCACGCTCAACGCCGAGGACGCCGAGCGGGGCGCCCGGTTCGTGCTCCGGCTGCCGCCCGCCCGCACCGACTGACCGGGCCCCGCCGCCTTGGGCCCGGGTTAGGGTCGATCGGTCGGCGGCGCTGCGGCAGCCGGGTCCAGTTGTCCGGTTTCCGTTATCCGGCGGCCCGCCGCGGGTCTCCTGCAGTGGACAGGTGGACCGGCTGGAGAAGGTGGGCGACGGGTGGAGACGGACAGGTACCGCGAGCTGGCGGACCGGGCGCGGGCGGGCGATCCGACGGCCCGCCAGGAACTGCTGGGCGATCACCTGCCGCTGGTCTACAACATCGTGGGCCGGGCGCTGGACGGCCACCCCGACACCGACGACGTGGTGCAGGACACCATGCTGCGCGCGGTGGACGGCCTGCCCGCGCTGCGCGAGCCGGGCTCCTTCCGCAGCTGGCTGGTGGCGATCGCGATGAACCAGGTCCGCCGGCGCCACCAGGCCCGCCAGGCCGGCCAGCCGGACGGGCTGGACGAGCTCGGCGAACTGCCCGACCCGGCCGGCGACTTCGCCGAGCTGACCATCGTCCGGCTCGGCCTGTCCGGGCAGCGCCGCGAGGTCGCCGAGGCGACCCGCTGGCTGGACGGGCCGGACCGCGAGGTGCTGGCCCTGTGGTGGCAGGAGGCGGCCGGGCAGCTGAGCCGGGCCGAGCTGGCGGCGGCGCTGGAGCTCAGCCCGCAGCACGCCGCGGTGCGGGTGCAGCGGGTCAAGGAGCGCCTGGACGGCGCCCGCACGGTGGTCCGGGCGCTGGCCGCCCGCCCCGGCTGCCCGGTGCTGGCCGAGCTGACGGCGGGTTGGGACGGCGCACCGGCGCCGCTGTGGCGCAAGCGGATCACCCGGCACGTGCGGGACTGCGCCGACTGCCAGGAGCCGGCCCGCGGGCTGGTACCCGCCGAGGGCCTGCTGGCCGGCCTGGCGCTGCTGCTGCCGCCGCCCCACCTGGCAGTGCCGGCGCTGCAGCCGGCCGGCGCGGTCACGGTGGTCGGTGCCGGCCGGCACCGTCCCGGGCCGTCCGGCCGGCGGGCCCGGCAGCGCGGCCGGGCGGGGGTGCGCCGACGGCGGATCGCGGTCGCGGCGCTCGGCGCGGTGGTCGCGGTCTCAGCGGCCGGGCTGCTCTGGGAGGGGCAGTCGGACGGCGGCGCGACGGGCACCCCGCTCGCGGCGGCCGACCCGGCGCCGCCGCAGTCCTCCGCCTCCCCGGTCCAGGTGGACGCGGCCTCGGTGGCTCCGGCCCCGGCCCCGCCCAGCAGCCCGGCCCCGGCCCCCTCGACCAGCCAGGCGGTGCCGACCCGGCGCGGCGACGTCTCGGCGACCCAGGCGGACTACGTGCGCCAGGTGCTGGACCTGGTGAACACCCAGCGGGCGCAGGCCGGCTGCGGCCCGCTGGCCACCAACGGAAAGCTCCAGCTGGCGGCCCAGCGGCAGTCGGACGACATGGCGTCGCGGGGGTTCTTCGACCACACCAACCCGGACGGCGCGGGTCCGCAGCAGCGGATCGAAGCGGCCGGCTACCAGTGGAGCACCTGGGGCGAGAACATCGCGCGCGGCCAGCGGGACCCGGCGTCGGTGATGGCGAGCTGGATGGACAGTCCGGGCCACCGGGCCAACATCCTCAACTGCGACTACCGGGAGCTGGGGGTCGGCGTGCACTTCGGCACCGGCGGGCCGTGGTGGACCCAGGACTTCGGCGCCCCGGCCTGACGGTCCTGCCCCGCCCGGCGGAGCAGGACCGGGGGCGTCAGCGGGCCTGCGCGTCCTCCTGCTCCAGCGCCTGTCGGGCCGCCTCGTACTGCGCTGCCTGGTATTGGGCCACCTCGGCGCGCCCGAGCGCGAGGTGCGCGGCACAGGCGACGACCACCCAGGCGAGCCCGCCGCTGTGGGTGTAGGCGTGCCCGGCGGTGTGCAGCTGCTGCTGGTCGGTGCCGCAGTAGAGGCAGGCGTTGGCGTGCAGCTGCTCGCCGCTGACCATCAGCTGCTGGGCGGGCCCGTCGATCGGGTGGTAGTCGATCGGGATCGGCGGCCGTCCGGCGACGAGTTGGTGGGATGTCAGGTCCGAGGTCATCGGGTCCTCTCCAGGGTGAGAACTCCAGGGTTCTGGACGGTTCGAGCCTCGGTCACCCTGTGTGTCCGCTCGACTCCGCCCATGTGCCCAGACTGGCCCCGCCGGGCCTCCCGCGCACCCCGGACGACCGGATTGGCCGCGTATTTTCAGCTGAATGACCGTCACCTTCGCGCCGGTCGGCCGATCCGATGATCCTCCTCACCCTTCTGGACGGCCCGGAGCAGGTGACATGGTGTCAGCATGCCTACGACCATGACCCTTCCCGAGCAGCTGGTCCGCACCCGTCGTTTCACGCTCGGGCGGCCCGAGCAGTTCACCGTCACCCCGGACGGTGCCACCCTGCTCTTCGTGCGCACCCGCACCGGCGGCGACCCGGTGGGCTGCCTCTGGGCGCTCGACCTGGCCGAGGGCGCCGAGCGCCTGCTCTGCGACCCGGCCGAACTGCTCGGCGGCGCCCAGGAGAAGCTGTCCGAAGCCGAGCGGGTGCGCCGGGAGCGGTCCCGGCAGGGCGGCAGCGGCATCGTCGGCTACACCACCGACCGGGCGGTGACCCTGGTCGTCTTCGCGCTCTCCGGCGAGCTGTGGACGGTGGCCCCCGCCTCCGGCGCCGCCCGCCGACTGCCCGCCGAGGCACCCGTGGTGGACCCGCGGCCGGACCCGACCGGCCGCCGGATCGCCTACCGCAGCGGCGACACCCTGCGGGTGATCGAGGCCGACGGCACCGGCGACCGCCCGGTGGCCGTGCCGGACGGCCCCGAGGTCTCCTTCGGCCGCCCCGAGCACGTGGCCGCCGAGTCGATGCACCGCCAGCGCGGCTACTGGTGGGCCCCGGACGGCGAGCACCTGCTGGTGGCCCGGGTCGACGAGTCCCAGGTGGCGCTCTGGTACCTGGCCGACCCGGCGCAGCCGGCCACCCCGCCCCGGGCCCTGCGCTACCCGCCGGTCGGCACCGCCAACGCCGAGGTCTCGCTCTGGCTCACCGCGCTGGACGGCACCCGTACCGAAGTGCGCTGGGACCGCGCGGCCTTCGAGTACCTGACCGCCGCCGGCTGGGACGGGCACGGCCCGTTCGCCGCCGTGCAGAGCCGGGACCAGCGGACCGTGCGGACGCTGGCGATCGACCCGGTCACCGGTGCCACCACCGTGCTGGCCGAGCAGCACGACCCGTGCTGGGTGCAGCTGGTCGTCGGCCTGCCCGCGCGGACCGCCGCGGGCCGGCTGCTGGGCTCCGCCGACCTCGACGGGACCCGGCACCTGACGGCCGCCGGCGAACCGGTCACCGCGCCCGGCGTGCAGCTGCGCCAGGTGCTCGCCGTGGACGGCGAGACCGTCCTCTTCACCGCCTCCGAGGAGCCCACCGAGGTCCAGCTGTGGAGCTGGGACCCGGAGCACGGCGCCCGCCGACTGACCGACCGACCCGGCGTGCACGACGGCACCCACCGGGCCGGCACCCTGGTGACCACCGCCCGCTCACTGGACCTGCCGGTCCCCGCCACCCGGGTGCACCGCCCCGGCGCGGCCCCGGTGGAGATCACCTCGGTCGCCGAGCGGCCGGTGCTGGAGCCCCGGGTCGAGCTGCTCACCGTCGGCCCGCGCGAGCTGCGCGCCCAACTGCTGCTGCCCTCCTGGCACCGGCCGGGCGACGCCCCGCTGCCGGTGCTGCTCGACCCCTACGCCGGACCGGCGATGCAGCGGGTGCAGAACGACCGGAGCTGGGGAGTGCTGCTCTCCCAGTGGTTCGCCGAGCAGGGCTTCGCGGTGCTGGTGGCCGACGGGGCCGGCGTCCCCGGGCGCGGGCCGCGCTGGGAGCGCGAGGTGCACGGCGACACCGTCGGCCCCGCGCTGGACGACCAGGTGGCCGCCCTGCACGGGACCGCCGCGCTGCGCCCGGGCCTGCTCGACCTCGGCCGGGTGGGCATCCGCGGCTGGTCGTTCGGCGGCACCCTGGCCGCGGCCGCGGTGCTGCGCCGCCCCGACGTCTTCCACGCCGCGGTCTCCGGCGCCCCGGTGGTCGACCAGCGGCTCTACGACACCCACTGGCGCGAGCGCTTCCTCGGCCACCCGGCGGAGCACCCCGAGCGCTACGACGCCTGCTCGCTGCTCCCCGACGCGCCGAAGCTGAGCCGCCCGCTGCTGCTGGTGCACGGCCTGGCCGACGACAACGTGTGGGCGGCCAACACCCTGCGGCTCTCCGCCGAGCTGCTCGCGGCCGGCCGGCCGCACGAGGTGCTGCCGCTCACCGGCGCCACCCACTCCGCGCTCAGCGCCCCGCTGCTCGACCACCAGGTGGAGTTCCTCCGCCGCCACCTGGGGGTGACCGCCCGCTGAGCCGTCAGGGCTGGACGTCGCTGCGGGCGCAGACCCAGGCCAGCGCGTCGTGCGCGCCGCGGGCGTACTCGCGCTGGGCGGGGTCGACCCGCAGGTCGAGGTGGCGGACCTGGGCGGCCTGCTGCTCGGCGGCGAGCTGCGCCGGGCAGGGGCCCTCGGGTCCGCTGGCCACGCTCGCCGTCACCGGGGCGAGCCGGCCGTGGCCGAGCGCCCAGTGGTAGGCGTCCAGCGAACCGTGGCGGGTGGGTGAGGGTTCGAAGGGGGTCTCGCCGATGTACTCCAGGCGCGCGAGCGCGCTCTCAACCTGCTCCCGGGATCGCGCCCCGACCCGGGACGTCACTTCGTGGCTGGTCATGTCGGCAGACTAAGCAGCG
The DNA here is from genome assembly GCF_007829815.1 of Kitasatospora viridis. Taxonomy (NCBI): domain Bacteria; kingdom Bacillati; phylum Actinomycetota; class Actinomycetes; order Kitasatosporales; family Streptomycetaceae; genus Kitasatospora; species Kitasatospora viridis. Next base: position 508,366 of record NZ_VIWT01000001.1, read on the forward strand.
GCGCCGGGCGGGGCGCACCCGAGACGGCCAAGGGGGCGAACCACTCAGCGTGCCGGTTCCGGCGTGCGCCGGGCGGGAGTTCTGGCACACACTCGTGAGTGCAAGGACCCATCCGGCCGTGCCCCGACCCACGGAGGCTTCCCATGTCCGAGCCGAATCCCAGCGAGTCCCCCACTCCCGACCGCCTGCTGCACACCGGAGCCGAGCATCCGGTGGACCCGGAGGACATGGTGCGCGCCTCCGGTCGGGACGTGACCCCGGAGCGCCTGGAGCGCGCCCGCCAGGCCCTGGAGGAGTACGGGGCGTCGGCCGTGGAGCGCCTGCTGCCCTGAGCGCCCGCCGGCACCCCGTTCGAGGTGGCGCCGTCGCCGACCCGGTCGGCGGCGGCGCCGTCGTGGTGCCCGGTGTCAGCCGCGGCGGCGGGCCCGGATCACCCGGCGCAGCACCAGGGCGATCACCAGGGCGGCCGCCACCGCCAGCAGCAGGAGCTGGTAGCGCAGCGCCTGGTGGTAGACCTCGCCGATGTCGCTGCCGGCCAGGTAGCCGGCCGAGCTCCAGGCGCCGACCCAGAGCACCGCGCCCAGCGTGTTCCAGAGCAGGAAGCGGCGCCAGGGCATCTCGGTGGTGCCGGCGATGATGCCGTTGGTCTGGCGCAGCCCGTCGATGAACCGGGCGACCACGACCACCTTGCCGCCGTTGCGGGTGAAGAACTCCTCCGCCTTCTGCTGCCGGGCCGCGGTCAGGCCGACGTAGCGGCCCCAGCGGTGCACCAGGGCGCGCCCGCCGGAGCGGCCGAGCAGGTAGCCCAGGCTGTCGCCGAGCACCGCGGCGGCCAGGGCGACGGTCACCACGCCGGCCAACGAGAGCCGCCCGGCGCCCGCGTAGACCGCGGCGAGGATCAGCACGGTCTGGCCCGGGACGGGGAGCGCGGCGTTGTCGAGCAGGACCAGCAGGCCCACGGCGAGGTAGCCGTAGTGCTCCAGGAAGGGCGCCAGGGCGGCCAGCGGGCCGGGCAGTTCCGGGGTGGTGGCCGGGGCGGGTGCGGGAGCGGTGGCCAGGGCGGCGGTCATGGGGCGCACCTCGCTCTCCGACGGTCCGTAGGCGCACATTGTCGCAGGGCTGTGACAGAGAACGCGCTCCCTTTGGTCGGTTTCCTCATCTTTTCTGCATAGAGTGCGAACCATGTCTTCGCCGCGTATGGGCTCCTTTGCCCGGAAAAGCCGCCTCGCCGCCAAGTTCCTGGGGGCCAGCGCAGCCGCCGGAGTGCTCACCGCCGGAATCGCCGTACCCGCCGTCGGCGGGCTCGGGCTGACGGCGAAGAACGCCACCGACGACTTCCAGAACCTGCCCGACGACTTCATCGCGCCGCCGCTCACCCAGGCGTCGACGATCTACGACGCCTCCGGCAACGTGATCGCCACGGTCTGGGACCGCGACCGCACGGTGGTGCCGAGCGACCAGATATCGCCGCTGGTGAAGTCGGCGCTGGTGGACATCGAGGACAACCGGTTCTACCAGCACGGCGCGATCGACCCCAAGGGCATCCTGCGCGCGGTCGGCAACAACGCGGGCGGCGGCGGCACCCAGGGCGCCTCGACGCTCACCCAGCAGTACGTGAAGAACGTCTTCGTCGAGGAGGCCGGCGACGACCAGCAGGCCGTGCTGCAGGCCCAGGCCCAGAGCCTGGGGCGCAAGCTCAAGGAGATGAAGTACGCGATCAAGGTCGAGGAGACCCTGACCAAGGACCAGATCCTCACCAACTACCTGAACATCACCTTCTTCGGTGAGCAGGCGTACGGCATCGAGGCCGCCTCCGAGCGCTACTTCAGCGAGCACGCCAAGGACCTCACGCTGCCGCAGGCCGCACTGCTGGCCGGCCTGGTTCAGTCCCCCAGCGGCTACGACCCGGTGGCCAACCCGAAGGCCGCCCAGGACCGCCGGGACACCGTGCTGCGGAAGATGGCGCAGTACGGCACGATCAGCCAGGAGCAGGCCGACCAGGCGATCGCCACCCCGGTCCAGCTGAACGTCAGCAAGCCGCAGCAGGGCTGCATCACCGCCCAGCAGGGCGAGGGCTTCTTCTGCGACTACGTGAAGGACCAGGTGCTCAACGACCCGGCCTTCGGCGCCAACTCCGCGGCCCGGCAGGCGCTCTGGAAGCGCGGCGGCCTGCAGATCCACACCACCCTGGACCCGAAGGCCCAGACGGCCCTGCAGTCCTCGGTGACCAGCCACGTCTACGCCAGCGACAAGGCCGCGACCGCGACGACCGTGGTCCAGCCCGGCACCGGCAAGATCATCGCGATGGGCCAGAGCCGCCCCTACGGCGTGAACGCCAACCAGACCCAGATCAACTACAACGTCGAGAAGTCGATGGGCGGCGGGATCGGCTTCCCGACCGGCTCGACCTTCAAGCCGATCGTGGCCGCGGCGGCGCTGGAGTCCGGCATCACGCCCTCCCAGTCGTACGCCTCGCCGTACAGCATGACCTGGCCGACGATGACCGACTGCAGCGGGAACAAGTACTCCGGCGCGCAGACCGGGACGGTGCACAACGACAGCACCTCGCTGGTCGGCCCGTTCACCATGGGGCCGGCGATGGCCGCCTCGGTGAACACCTACTTCGCCTCGCTGGAGGGCGACGTCGGCCTCTGCTCGGTGGCCCAGATGGCCAACAAGCTGGGCATCGAGCAGCAGGCCGGCGGCACCCCGCTGGCGGTCACCCCCGCGATGGCGCTCGGCTCCAACTCGCTGACCCCGCTGGAGATGGCCAACGTCTACGCGACCTTCGCGGCGCACGGCAGCTACTGCACGCCGACCGCGATCGACAGCATGACCGGCCCCGACGGCAAGCCGATCAGCGTGCCGCAGAGCCAGTGCACCCAGGCGATGTCGGCGCAGACCGCCGACCAGATCACCACCATGCTGAAGGGTGTGGTGCAGGACGGTACCGGCTCCCCCGCCGGCCTGACCGACCGGGACAGCGCGGGCAAGACCGGTACCACCAACGACAGCAAGCAGGTCTGGTTCGTCGGCTACACGCCGGAGCTGTCCGGCGCGACCGTGGTGACCGACACCGACAACCCGAAGCAGCTGGACGGCCAGAGCATCGGCGGCCAGGTGATCGGGCAGGCGTTCGGCGGCACGCTGGCCGGCCCGATCTGGCGCGACGCGATGACCGGAGCGCTGAAGGGCACCGACCCGACGCCGCTGACCACGGTGCCGCTGCAGTAGCACCGACGGTGCGCCAGGGCCCCCGGGGATCATCTCCCCGGGGGCCCTTCGGCTTGCGGGCGCGGCTCGTTGACAGCACATGGGAAGGTGATCCAGGATCAGTTACTGGAAATGGCTTTCATTTTCTCTATCCGTTCCCGGAAGGATCCTGCCCCCATGTCGCTGACCGTCTCCCCCGAACTGCTCGCCCAGGCCGAGGCCGGCGAGGTCGACCAGGCCGACTTCGTCGCCACGGTGCGCGAGTCGCTGCCCTACGCGTACACGATGGTCGAGCACCTGACCGCCGAACTCGCCGACGGCGGAGCCCCGTTCGCCGACAACCAGGTCGAGCCGACCGACGCCGAGCGGGCCCAGCTGCTGCGTGCGATGGCCAGCGACTCGATCCGCGGCAGCCTGGAGCGGCACTTCGGCGTCAAGCTCGCCTTCATGAACTGCCACCGGGTCGCGGTCTTCCCGGTCGGCGCCGAACAGGGCGAGGCCTACCGCCGGTTCACCTCGATGCGGGCGCAGCTGCTCAACCAGACGCCGGAGCTGCGCAGTTGCTGACGGGTGGCGCGGGGTGAGCGGTCGGCGCCCACCCCAACGCCGCGGGGCCCGGGTGCCGAGCTGTCAGCTCGGCACCCGGGCCCCGCGGCGTTCGATCTGATGCTGCGTCAGTTCTTCTCGGCGCGGGCCGCGGAGACCGCCGTGGCCAGCGCCTCCTTGATGCGCGGGCCCAGGCGGGCGAAGCCGAGCTCCTTCATCGCGGCGCGGAGCAGCTCGTCGTCGGTGCGGGTGGTGAAGTCGCTGTCGATCCAGCGGACCAGGGCGAGCAGTTCGTCGGCGCTGTAGGCGGTGATCGGCTTGCCGGCGGTCAGCTCGGGCCGCTTGGGGCGGCGGACGCGGCGCTGGGCGGGGGCGGGCTTCTCGGCGGCGGGCTCGTCGGCGGCGGGCTGCTCGTCGACGGCGGCGGTCTCGTCGGCGAGGGGCTCCTCGACGGCGGCGGGCTCCTCGATGAGGGGCTCCTCGACGGTGGGCTCGGGGGTCTCCTCGACCACCGGGGCCTCGGCGACGGGCTCCTCCTCGACGAGTTCGGCCGTCGGCTCCTCGACGACCGCGACCTCAGCCTCGGGCTCGGTCTCGGGCTCGGTCTCGGGGGCGTCCTCGACCACCGGCGCCTCGGCGACCGGGGCGGCGGGCTCCTCCTCGACCGCGACGGGCTCCTCGACGGGCTCGGCCACCTCGGCCACCGGCTCCTCGACGAGCGGCTCCTCGACAACCTCGGGCTCGGGCTCGACATCCGCCTCGGCCACGGCCTCGGGCTCGGCCGGGGCGATCACCTCGACCGAGGGCTCCGGGGAGGGCGAGGGGATGACGATCAGGTCCACGTCGACCGCGAGTTCGGTGGCGAGCACCGGCGCCGGCTCGGCGACCTCCTCGGCTTCGAGCTCGGCATCGGCGGTCTCGGCCTCGGACAGGTCGTCGACCTCCGCCGTGCCCGTGTGCGCCGCCCAGAGCTCCTGCGCGGCGGCCCGGTCGGCCCGAGCGGCCGTCAGCTCGGCCAGCAGTTCCTCGATCCCGCCCTCGTCCAGCCCGGCGCGCAGGGTGCGCAGTTCGGGCAGCCGGTAGAGGGTGCCCTCGTCGGCGGCGAGCGCCTCGACCAGCTCGGCGAGCTCGTCGAACCCGAGTGCGATCAGCTCACGGCCCGCCAGCAGCCGTCCCAGCTCGCGCAGTCCGCCGATCAGGCTGTCCGCGCACTGGCCGGTGAGCTCCAGCAGTTCGGCGTCCACCGGGCGGGCAACCGTGCCGGTGGCCGGGGCCAGCGCCTGCCACTCCTCGCGCTCGGCGGCGGCCGCGACCAGGGCGGCGTGCAGCGCGTCGCGGCGCGGGCGGTCGGCGACGGCGAGCCGGCGGGCCTCGGCGCGCAGCTTGCGGCGCCGACCCCAGGAGATCTTCAGGCCGCGCTCCTTGCGCCAGCTGCCGTTGGCGGTGGCGGCGGCGAGCGCGTCCAGGTCGGCCTCGTAGGCGCCCGAGCGCAGCGTGCCGGCGGTCTCGCGGATCCGGCGGAGCAGGCCGACCAGCGTCACCACCTCGGCCACCGTGGTGGGTTCGCGCAGGGCGGCCTCGGCGGAGAGCCGGTCGGCGGCCTCGCGCAGGGCGTTGAGGTCGCCGCCGCGCACCTCGGCGAGCGCGGTGGAGGCGGCCCGCGCCTCCTCGGCGCCGGTCACGGTGTCGGCGGCGGCGTACCAGGCGTGGGTGTCGGCGGCCAGCTCGAAGCCGCCGAGTTCGGCGTACCTGAGCAGGTTCTCGCCCAGACCCGGTGCGGGGTCGGGCACCGAGTCCGCGGAGCGGTCCTGCGGCGGCACGTCGGCGTTCTGCACGGGAAGCACTGTCATGGGGATCGTCCGGATTCCTGGCGAGGGGCTGCGTAGGTACGGCCACCGGCGGCGGTGGTGGAGCGTGCGCCGCATCCGGTGTCCGTGCTGGTAGGTCAGGATACGGGTGGGCGTTCGAGCCTTGCACGCACCCGGCCTTCGCTGGTGCCACAATGCCCCGCGCGCGCCGTCACCGGTGGCGTGACACGCGCCGGAGGAGGTCCACGCACCCCGGGCGGAGGTGTCCGCCGCCACCGGCGCCGGGTGAACCACTGATGTCGGGTCAGCGGTTGGGAGCCGTCACCTGGGCGTGCAGCACCGGGATCAGTCGGTGGTGGACGGCCTCCGGGCCGCCGGGGTGGCCGAACGCGCCCTGCCCGAGCACCGGGTGGCGGTCGTCCACGGCGGCGGAGCCGAGCCCGGAGGCGTCTTGGCGCGGGGCACCAGGTCGTATCCGATCGAGCGGGTGCGGCCGAACTCGGCGGCGGTCTCCGGTCGGAGCGGCGGTGGCGCGCCGTCACGTTCTGCTTGGCGGGACGTCTGTTCCGGTGGAGGTTCCGCACTGTTCGACCGTCATCCGCCGTGATCCGCGCACGGCGTGGGCCTGCGCGCCCCCGCCCCCTTGACGCCCCGCCGCACCGGGACCAAACCTGGGTGCACAGAGCACCTGTGTGCCGTTCGGTCGGCAGCAGCCCAGTCGGAAGCTGGTGACACCCGTGCCGCGATCCCCCTACCTCGCCCTACCCGACAGTGACCGGACGCCCCGTCACGGCGCCGTGGTCGCCGGGCCGGCCAGTCCGTCCGAGTCCGTCACCGTCACGGTGTACCTGCGCCGTCCGCCCGGCGCCCCGCCCGCGCCGAGTCTGCTCGCGTACGCGGCGATCCCGCCGACCCTGCGCCCGGCGCCCGATGACGCGGCACTGGCGGGCGCGCTGCACGCCGACCCGGCCGACGCCGCGCTGGTCGCGCGGTTCGCCGCCGAGCACGGCCTGCGGGTGGGCGCCGTCAATCCGGCGGCCCGCAGCGTCCGGCTGACCGGCACCGCCGCCCAGCTCGCCGAGGCGTTCCAGGTCACCCTGGCCCGCTACCGCTACCAGGACCGCGACGGGCGCCGGCGCAGTTACCGCGGCCGGGAGGGTGCGGTGCATCTGCCGGCGGAGCTGGCCGGCGTGGTCACCGCCGTGCTCGGCCTGGACAACCGGCCGCTGGGCGGCACGCGGCTGGCCCGCCGCACCGCTCGGATCCCGCTCGCCCGGCTCGCCGCCGACGACACCGGGCTGCCCGCGGGCACCTTCCTGCCGAACGCGCTGGCCGCGCCGTACGCCTACCCGAGCGGTCTGGACGGCACCGGGCAGACCGTCGCGGTGCTGGCCTTCAACGGGCAGACCCAGCCGGGCGTGCCGTCCGGCGGCTACCGGCTCGACGCCCTGCACACCTACTTCACCGAGGTGCTGCACGCGCCGGTGCCGCAGATCACCGACGTGCTGGTGCACGGCCCCGGCAACGACCCGGGGCGGGACGACGGCCAGGGCGACCCCAACGACAGCACCGCCGAGATCATGCTCGACCTGCAGGTGGTCGGCGCGCTCGCGCCGGGCGCGCGGATCGTCGTCTACTTCACCGAGTTCACCGAGCAGGGCTGGGTGGACGCGATCAACGCGATCGTCACCGACACCGCCAACCGGCCGGACATCGTCTCGTGCAGCTACGGCAACCCGGAGGACGACCCCGGCTCGGCCTGGACCAGGATGGCGATCACCAGCGTGGACCAGGCCTTCGCCCAGGCCGGACTGCACAACATCAGCATCTGCTGCGCCTCCGGCGACGACGGCTCCCGCGACCAGGCCGGCGACGCACTGGCGCACGCCGACTTCCCCGCCTCCAGCCCGCACGTGCTGGGGGTCGGCGGGACCCGGCTGGTGGTCGACGGCGCGACCGTGGTCAGCGAGACGGTCTGGGACGACGGACCGGGCAGCGCGACCGGCGGCGGGGTCAGCCGCTGGTTCCCCGTGCCGCCCTGGCAGTCCGGCACGCCGGTGCCGCCGTCCGCCAACCCGCCGCACCAGCGGGGCCGGGGCGTCCCGGACGTCGCCGCGCTGGCCGACCCGCAGACCGGGGTGATGATCATCAGCGTGGACGGGGAGCACCTGGTCCAGATCGGTGGCACCAGTGCCGCCGCGCCGCAGTGGTCGGCCCTGCTGGCCCGGATCAACCAGGGCCTGGGCGCCCCGGTCGGCTTCCTCAACCCGCTGCTGTACGCCCACTTCGGGACGGGCGTGCTCCGCGACATCACCCGGGGCGGCAACGGCGCCTACGCCGCCGGCCCGGGCTGGGACGCCTGCTCGGGCTTCGGCAGCCCCGGCGGCCAGGCGCTGCTGGACGGGCTGCGCAAGCTGGGCACGACGGCGGCGCAGGCGCGCATCCCCGGTCCGGCCACGGGCACGGAGCCCAGCGGGGCAGTGATCTGACGCACCGTCAATTCACCTTCAGGCGAGGTAGCCGCCGTCGATGTTCAGCGTGGTGCCGGTGATGAAGGAGGCGGTCGGGCCGGCCAGGAAGACGATGCCGGCGGCGATCTCCTCCGGTCGGCCGTACCGCCCGAGCGCGCTGAGCGCCCGCTGGGCGTCCGAACCCGGGCCGTCCTCCGGGTTCATGTCGGTGGCGACCGAACCGGACTGCACCACGTTGACGGTGATCCGACGGTGCGCCAGGTCGAGCGCGGCGGCCTTGCTGAAGGCGACGATCGCCGCCTTGGTCGCCGCGTAGTCCGCCATGCCCGGGCGGGTGGGGCGACTGGCGAGGTTGGAGCCGACCGTGACGATCCGCCCGTCCTCGGCCAGCACGGTGGCCGCGGCCCGGATCGCCGCCGTCACGCCGCCGACGTTGATCGCCAACTGCCGCTCCAGCGCGGCGCCGTCCGCCTCCGGGTCGTCGACCGTGCCGCCGGCGAACACGCCCGCGTTGTTGACCAGCACGTCCAGCCGCCCGAAGTCCGCCGCCGCGGTGGTCACCAGCCGCGCGACCTGCTCGGCGTCCGCCTGGTCGGCCTGGTAGGCCTGCGCCCGCACTCCGAGCGCCACCAGCTCCTCGACCACCGCCAGGGCCTTCTCCGCCGAGGCGACGTAACTGATCGCCACGTCGGCGCCGGCCTCGGCCAGGCTGCGCGCCGTGGCCGCCCCGATCCCTCGCGAACCGCCCGTGACCAGGGCGACCTTGCCCTGCAACGGCTTCGCCCCCAGCTGCGCCACAGCCGCCCGTGCCATGAGAGCCCCCTCCGGTTCGAATTCTGTACCGCTCGGTACGCAAGCAGGACGGTAGCATATCGATCGGTACAGAATCACAGGGACGGAGGCGTGCCCCGATGACCGGTCGACCGCGCGGGTTCGACAAGGACGAGAAGCTGGACCGCGCGATGCGGGTGTTCTGGCGGCACGGCTACGAGGGCACCTCGATGGCCGACCTGACGGCCGCGATGGGCATCAACCGGCCCAGCCTGTACGCCGCTTACGGCAACAAGGAGGCGCTGTTCCGGCAGTGCCTGGACCGCTACCGCGAGGGCCCCGCCGGCCATGTCCGCACCGCCTTGGCGCAGCCGACGGCCCGCGCCGCCGCCGAGCACCTGCTGCACGGCGTCATCGCCGTCGTCACCGGCGGGGAGGGGCCCGGCTGCCTGCTGATCCAGGGCGCACTGACCACCAGCGCCGAGGCCGAGCCGGTGCGCGCCGACGCCGTGGCGCGGCGGCTGGCCGGCGAGGCCGATCTGTGCGAGCGGTTCGAACGGGCGAAGGAAGAAGGCGAGTTCGCGCCCGAGACCGATGTGGCCGACCTCGCCGAGTACCTCTACACGGTCTCCTACGGCCTCGCGGTGCGGGCCGCCGGCGGCGCCACCCGCGAGGAGCTGCGGCGCACGGTCGATCTCGCGCTGCGCGCTTGGCCGAGCCGGTAGGCGGGCACGCTGGGGGCCGTGACTGACGACATCATCGCGGCACTGTTCGTCCTCGTCGTCGCGGGGACGGCGCTGCACGTGCTGCAGTTCGTCCGGCTGCGGCGACTGCTGGCCCGACCGACGGTGACAGCGGAGCAGGTGCTGGCGATCGTGCCCTCCCGCCTGCTGACCGCGACCCTGATCGGGAGCGTGCTGGGCCCCGAGGCCGCACTCTCGGTGGGCAGGCACAGCACCCACTCGACGGTCGCGCGGACCGCCCTGGCCGTGCTCGGCGCCGCGCTCCTCGCCTTCGTCATCTGGCAACTGAGGTCGCCGGGGCCGGGGTTCCCGAGCTCGCACGCGCTGAACCCTGCCGAGACCGTCCAGTTGATCGAGTCCGGGGCGCTGGTGCTGCTGATCCGCACCAAGCGCCGCACCCTCATGGCGGTCCACCGCCGGTCCCTACGGCTCTCCCACGCCGACCCGGACGCCTGGGCCCGCTACCAGCAGGTGGCGAGGACCCGGCCAGGGGCGCAGGTCGAGCCGTGGATGATCCACCTACCGGCGAGTTGATCGATTCTCGGGTCAGGGCTTGACTGTACGTCAGTTCTTGTGCGGCATCAGGACCGCCATCAGCAGGCGGCTGGAGAGCTCGTTCGGGCCGTCGTTCCCGGTGGTGTTGGAGAGCGAGAAGACGCCCCGCATGGTCAGGTCGCGGGTGGCGAACATGCCGTTGGCGTAGCCGAGGTCGTGGCCGGTCTTGCCCCAGAGCAGCTGGCCGCCGGGCAGCGGGGTGGCCATCAGGCCGGCGCCGAAGCAGGCCGGGCCCGGCTTGCCGTTGACCGCGCACTCGAAGGTGCCCGCGTACGGGACCACCTTGCCGTCGTCGCCCTTCGGGAAGGTGAACATCTCGTCCAACTGCGCGGCCGGGAGCAGCTTCCCCTTGAACAGCGCGGTGATGAAGTGGTCCAGGTCGGCCGGGGTGGAGATCATGTTGGAGGGGTCGCCGCCCTGCTCGCTGACGTCCACGTTCACACCCTGACTGTTCGTCAGGTAGCCGTGCAGGTAAGGGCGCGGCATCGCGAGGTGGTCCTCGGGCACCGAGGTCTGGTCCAGGTGCAGGGGCTGGAGGATCCGCTCCGACACCTCGTCCCGGAACGAGTGGCCGGTGACCTGCTCGATCAGCTTGCCGGCGATCCGGTAGCCGAGCGAGTTGTACTCCTGCTCGGTGCCGGGCGCGAAGTGCGGGCCCGGCCAAGGGCGGTGGGCGGGGCGCAGGGTCTGCTGGATGATCTGGTCGAAGGTGCGGTAGTCGGCGCGGTCCGCGATCAGCTGGTCGTTGCTCTGCGCCGGGGCGCCCTCGTCCACGTCCGGCAACCCGCTGGTGTGGTTGAGCAGTTCGCGGACGGTGATCGGCTGGAAGTCGTCCGGCAGCAGCCCGGGCAGGTAGTACTGCACCGTCTGGTCGAGGTCGATCCGCCCCTCCGCTGCGAGTTGCAGCACCACCGTGGCCTCGAACGCCTTGGAGATGCTGCCGATGTGGAAGTGCGCGTTCGCGGGGATCTGCCGCCCCGTCACCTGGTCGGTGCTCGACCCGCGCCAGAGCCGGCCGCCCGGCTCCCCGACCCGGGCGATCACGCCGGCCACGCCGTCGCCCGGCTGCGGCTGGATGGCGGCCTGCAGGGCGGCCGGGTCGAGCGGCGGGAGTTGGCCGGCCTGCGGGGCGGCGGCGAACGCCTGGGTCGCCGCGCCCAGGGTGAGCGCCGCCAGGGTGGCGGCGACGGTGCCGAGCTTCACGGTACTGCGCATCATGGGTGACTCTTCCTCAGATCCGTTCGGTGAACGTGATCATCCTGCCGAGCGGACGGACCCGGTCGGTATCCGGATCAACCCTGAGGTGCCCCGGAGACGACCCGCATACGATGGGCCCACCGAAGACAGGGGGCAGATGGTGATCAGCTGGGTGTACGCCTTCGTGGACCGGCCGCGGGAGCGGTTCGAGCGGGCGGCGGAGTTCTGGACGGCCGTGACCGGCACCTCGCTCTCGCCCCGGCGCGGGGCCGACGGGGAGTTCGCCACCTTCGTGCCGGCGGCGGGGGACGCCCACCTGAAGCTCCAGGGCGTCGACGCCCCGGCGGGTGGGGCGCACCTGGACCTGGTGGTGGACGATGTCGCCGCGACGGCCGACCGGGCGATCGCGCTCGGAGCGGCGCTGGTGGCCGACCACGGGAGCCTGCTGGTGCTCGACTCGCCTGGCGGCCTGGGGTTCTGCGTGGTCGGGTCGCGCGGGGAGGCGGTGCGCTCGGAGGTGTTCGAGGGGACCCGGCTCGACCAGGTGTCGATCGACGTGGCACCGCACGCGCACGACGCCGAGACGGCGTTCTGGAGCGAGCTGACGGGCTGGCCCGTGCTGACCGGCTCGCGCCCGGAGTTCCGTGCGGTGCAGTCGCCGGCCTCGCTGCCGGTGCGCCTGCTGATCCAGCGCCTGGACGAGCCGGCCGCGACCCGGGCGCACCTGGACTTCTCCTGCGCGGACGTGGCCGCCACCCGGGCCCGCCACGAGGCGCTGGGCGCGGTCGTGGTCGCCGAGTTCCCGTACTGGGTGGTGCTGCGCGACCCGGCGGGCGGCGTGTACTGCCTGACGTCGCGCAACCCGGAGACGGGCAGGCTGGGTTGAGCGCTCGGGGCGTGTCGTGGCGGGCCCGCCCCGCCACAACGCCGTCCTCCTCCCGCTGGTGCCGGCCGTCCGGGAGGCCTGGTCGGTGATCGACGGGCGCCCGCGCCCGTCGATGCCGCCGGACTGCCTGCGGGCGGCTGTCAGTGCCGGGCGGGAGGATTGTGTCCATGATCGAGACCACCGCTCCGCTGTCCTCCGCCCAGTACGGCGATGCCGTCGCGGCCGCCGTGCAGGCCGCCGCCGCCTACTACTCGGACGGGTCCACCACGCTCGGGGACGACGAGTACGACGCCTTGGTCAAGGCGATCGAGGCCTACGAGACGCTGCACCCGGACGAGGTGCTGCCGCACTCGCCCACTGGAAAGGTCGCCGGCGGCGCGGCCACCGGCGACGTGCCGCACAGCGTGCCGATGCTCTCGCTCGACAACGTCTTCTCCGCGGAGGAGCTCGCGGACTGGGCCACCAACCTGGAGCGCCGACTGGGCCGGCCCGCCGCGGGCTTCTGCGTCGAGCCGAAGCTGGACGGGCTGGCGGTCGCCGCCCGCTACACCGCCGGCCGCCTCGCGCGGCTGATCACCCGTGGCGACGGCCTGGCGGGCGAGGACATCACCCACGCCGCCGAGGCCGTGCTGGGCCTGCCGGAGCTGCTCGGTGAGTCGATCGACGTCGAGATCCGCGGCGAAGTCCTTTTCACCCAGGCCCAGTTCGACCATGCCAACGAGACCCGCACGGCCCACGGCGCGGCCCCGTTCGCGAACCCGCGCAACGCCGTCGCCGGCACCCTGCGGGCCAAGGACCGCCCCTACCGGGTCGAGTCGACCTTCTTCGGCTACGACGCCGTCGGCCTGCCCGCCGAGCTGTCGCACACCGCGCTGCTGGAGCGCCTGGCCGAGCTCGGCGCCAACACCGCCCGCAGCACCGCGGCCCACCCGCGGCACTGCGCCACCGTCGAGGAGGCCCAGCAGCGCGTCCAGGAGATCGCCGACCTGCGCGTCGAGCTGCCGTTCGGCATCGACGGCGTCGTGGTCAAGGCGGACGCCGCCGCCGACCAGGAGCTGGCCGGCGCCGGCTCGCGGGCGCCGCGCTGGGCCGTGGCCCGCAAGCTGCCGGCCGTGCACAAGGTCACCCGGCTGCTCGGGGTGGAGTGGAACGTGGGCCGCACCGGGATCATCGCCCCGCGCGGCGTGCTGGAGCCCGTCGTCATCGACGGGGTGACCGTCACCTACGCGACCCTGCACAACCCGGCGGACATCACCCGCCGCGACCTGATGATCGGCGACCGGGTGTTCGTCTACCGGGCCGGCGACGTGATCCCGCGCGTCGAGGCGCCGCTGGTCGACGAGCGCACCGGCGCCGAACAGCCCATCACCTTCCCCGAGGTCTGCCCCCGCTGCGGGGACGCGATCGACACCGGCGAGCAGCGCTGGCGCTGCGTGCGCGGCCGCAACTGCCAGGCGGTGGCGGGCATCCGCTACGCCGTCGGGCGCGACCAGCTCGACATCGAGGGCCTCGGCGGCACCCGCGCCGTCCAGCTGGTCGAGGCCGGCCTGGTCACCGACCTGGCCGACCTGTTCACCCTGACCCGCGAGCAGCTCCTCGCCCTGGACCGGATGGGCGAGACCAGCACCGACAACCTGCTCGCGGCGATCGAGACGGCCCGGGCCCAACCGCTGAACCGGGTCTTCTGCGCCCTCGGGGTCCGTGGCACGGGCCGGAGCATGTCGCGCCGGATCGCCGCGCACTTCGGCTCCATGGCCGCGATCCGCGCGGCCGACGCCGAGGCGCTCGCCCAGGTGGACGGGATCGGCGCGGAGAAGGCCCGGGTGATCGTCGCCGAACTCGTCGAACTGGCGCCGCTGATCGACCGGTTGCTCGCGCAGGAGGTCGGCACCGCCGTCACTGTGCCGACCGCGCCGGCTGTCGCGACGGGTGCTGCGGCTGACGGCGGACCGACCGAGGGCGGCGGGTCGGCGGAGGGCGGCGGGTCGGCGGAGGGCGGATCCGGCCCACTGGCCGGTGAGGCCGTGGTCGTGACCGGCAGCATGACCGGCCGGCTCGCCGAGCTGTCCCGCAACGAGGTGAACGAACTCATCGAGCGGGCCGGCGGCAAGGCCTCCGGCTCGGTCTCCAAGAGGACCACCCTGCTGGTGGCCGGCGAGAAGGCCGGCTCCAAGCGGGCCAAGGCCGAGGAGCTCGGCATCCGCATCCTCACGCCCGAGGAGTTCGCCGAGCTGGTCGCGGACCAGCTCGGCTGAACCGGCCGGGCTCAGCCGCTGCGGGTCAGGGTGTCGAGGGCGGCATGCCCGGAGCAGGTCGGGTCAGGGTGCCGGAGCCGCCGTCCACCTCCAGGTGCAGGGTGCCGCCCGGGTTGAGCGTGTACACCCGCGGCTTGCCGTCCGGGGTACAGCCGAGGCCGCCGGACAGCGCCGAGATCTTCAGCACGACCTGGTTGTTGCTCGCCGACTCCAGGTAGTCGGTGCCGGTGCAGGTCATGCCGTTCGGCCAGAGGGTGGTGGCGGTGGCGACCACCTGGTCCACCTGGCCCTGGTGCAGGGTGACCTGGTAGCTGACCGAGCCGAGGACGCCCGGCTCGCTCAGGGTGCCACTCCAAGAACCGAGGTACGCCTGCGGGATCGCCCCTGAGACTGCTGAGGCTGACGGGGTGGCAGGTGCGGCGGTGGACGGTTTGGGCTCTTGTCGGGGCGGTGCGCTGCTCGTCGCCGGCGGCTGCGCGGCGGGCGGTGACTGGCCGTTGGTCGACGAGCCGTCACCGCTGGTCAGCCACAGGGTGGTCCCGACCGCCACCGCCGCGACCAGCACGGACGCGCCCAGCACGGCGGGCCAGCGGCGTCGCGGCGCTTGTGGTTGTGCTCGGGGCTGCGGGTGCGCTTGTGGGTACGGGGCGTACGGCGGGGCCGGGTGGCCGCCGCCGTACGGGTTGTCGGGCGCGCCGAAGACCCCGGTCGGCGGGCCCAGGTGCGGCTGCCCCGCCGGGCCGCCACCGGGCAGCCCGGTCGCCGGCGCGGTGGGCGGCGCGGTGGGCGGCGGCCCGGCCGGTCCCGGCACGTGGTCCAGGTTCAGTAGTTCCTCCGCCTGCCGTCCCACCGCCGCCGCCAGGGCGCCCGGCAGCCAGGCTCCCTCGCGCGGCCGGACCAGCCCCGCACCGGAGGCGTCGAGCCGCGCGGCGAGCTCCGCCGGCGCCGGCCGCTGCGCCGGATCCTTGGCCAGACAGGCCGTCACGATCCCGTGCAGCTGAGCGTCCAGGCCCGTCAACTCCGGTTCCTCGTAAGCGACCTTGAAGAGCAGGGCCGCCGTGCTGAGGCCCTCGCCGAACGGCTGCGCCCCTGTCGCCGCGTAGGCCAGCACGGTGCCGAGCGAGAAGACGTCGGACGGCGGCCCGACCTCCCGCCCGAGGGCCTGCTCCGGCGACATGAACCCCGGCGAGCCGATCACCAGGCCGGAGCGGGTCAGTGAGCTGGTGGCGTCCAGGGCCCGGGCGATGCCGAAGTCGATCAGCCGCGGTCCGTCGAAGGTGAGCAGCACGTTGGACGGCTTGACGTCCCGGTGCACCAGGCCGAGCGCGTGCACCGCGGCGAGCGCCTCGGCCAGTCCGACGCCCAGCACCCGCACCGAGTCGACCGGCAGCGGCCCGAACTCCCGGACGGCCGCGCCGAGCGCCGGGCCCGCGATGTAGCCGGTGGCGACCCAGGGGTGGCGGCTCTCGGTGTCCGCGTCCAGCACCGGCGCGGTCCATTCGCCGCCGACCAGCCGGGCCGCCTGGACCTCCTGCCGGAACCGGGCGCGGAACTCGCGGTCCTCGGCCAGCTCGCTGCGCACCACCTTGAGGGCGACCGCACGGCCCCCCGCCGTGCGCCCCAGGTACACCCGACCCATCCCGCCCGCACCCAGCCGCCGCAGCACCCGGTACTCACCGACCTGACGCGGGTCGTCCGGCTCCAGTGGCTCCATGACCTGCTTCCCTCCCCAACCCCACCGGCCCGCCTCCCCGGCCGACCCGGCACGACCGTACACCGGTGCGTGGCGGCTCGGGGCGGCGAAGTGCCTATAGAGGGAAGGTGTGATGACGAAGCATCAGGTAAGGCGAACCGTTGGCGCCCTAGTTCGGAGTGGTGGGATTCAGGCTCGCCCCCGGGACGGCCAGGAGGAGTCCCGCTACGGCCATACCTGCTCGTGCGATGACCGGCCACGACGCGACGGTGGGAGCTCCGGTTCGGGGCGGCGTTGCGCTGGACCGGCAACGCGGGGATCCCGGGATCCGGTGCCCGTAGGATCGGCCGGGTTCGATCACGTGTGGTGGGAGGGGTCACCGGTGGTACTCCAGGTGCGGGGCGTGGTGCTGCCGGAGCGGGAGGAGCGGTCCTTCTGGATCGACGGTGACCGCCTGCGGACCGAGCCCGTGCGCGGCGCCGAGCTCGTGGTGGACGGCGGCTGGCTGCTGCCCGGATTGGTGGACGCCCATACCCACCCCGGCACCGAGGACCGGGCCGTCCCGTTCGGCGACCAGGTGCTCCGTCGGCACCTGGTGGCGCACCGGGACGCGGGCGTGCTGCTGGTCCGGACCCCCGGGTCCGCAGCCCGGATCCCCGGCTGGGTGGACGAGGACCCGGAGCTGCCCCGGGTGCGGTCGGCCGGGCGCTGGCTGGCGACGCCCGGGCGGTTCTTCCCCGGCTTCGGACGGGACGTCGACGAGGCCGACCTTGCGCGCGCCGCCGTGGAGGAGGCGCAGGCGTCCTCGGGCTGGTGCAAGGTGGTCGCCGACTGGCGGTTCGACCAGCCCGCGCTGCCGCTGGAGGTGCTGCGCGCGGTGGTCACGGCCGTGCACGCGGTCGGCGGCAAGGTGGCCGCGCACTGCCAAACCGCCGACGGCTGCCGCAACGCCGTCGAGGCCGGGGTCGACAGCCTGGAGCACGGGATGCACCTGGACCCCGGCCTGCTGGACCTGATGGCCGCTCAGGGCACCGCCCTCGTCCCCACCCTCAGCGTCTTCGGCGCGGGCGCCGACCGGATGCGCGCCGCCGAGCCGAGCGCCCGCCGCGACTGGTGGCTGGCCGGCTGGGCGGGGATGCTGCCGACCGTGCGGGCCGCGCACGAGGCCGGGGTCACCCTGCTGGCCGGGACGGACAGCTTCCCGTGCGGCACCGTCGGCTCCGAGGTGGAGTGGCTGGTCCGGGCCGGACTGCCGGCCGAGATCGCGCTCGGCGCGGCCTCCTGGGCGGCGCGCGACTGGCTCGGCCTGCCCGGACTGGTCGAGGGCGCCCCCGCCGACCTGGTCGCCTACGACGCCGATCCGACCCTCGACCCGTCGGTTCTCGCCCACCCCAGCCGCATCATCCTGCGCGGCCGGATCATCGCCTGACGAAGGACGGGAGGACGGGAGGGCGGAGGTTCGTGACGTGTTCTCGGAAGTCGACGTGATCGACGTTCTGCGCAAGCTGGCACGGGCTGGAGTGACGGCGCGGGTGGACGGCGGATGGGGCGTGGACGCGCTGGTCGGTGCGACCACGCGCGCCCGCTCCGGCCTCGACCTGGTCGTGCTGCCGGCCGAACTGCCGGCGGCGCTCGATGTTCGGCGCGAAGGAGGAGAAGTGACATCGCACCAGGGCTACGGCTGGCCGACCGACAAACTCACCGCCCTCCGGCTCGGTCCGCGGCTCGTCACCGAGGTGCCGGCCTCGCGCCCGGGCCGGCGGGCGTTCGTGGATGTCACGCCGGTTCGGGGCGGGACGGGCTTCCGAGTGGACCACCGCGAGTACGAGGCCGACCAGACCGAGGGCTTCGACTACGACATCGGCGAGGAGCTGGTGCGCACCGCCTCGGCGGCGGACGAGGGCGAGCTGTTGCGCGTGCTCGACGCTTGGCGGCTGTCCCCGGCGGGCTTCGAGTACCCCTGGAACACCGACGACCCTCGGTAGCGACAGCTGACCCGGTGTCAGCAAAACCACCTCCTGTCCTGCCCCAGCGCTCATACACTTCCCACACGACCCAGGCTCCGGACCGTGAGGGGATGCTTCGTGGCGTCACGTCGTCCTGCCCGCAGGCGCTACTACCGTCGACGGCGCGCGAACAGTGGGCTCTGGATCGCGCTCCTGGTCGGTGCCGTGATCCTGCTGCTGATCGTGCGGACGGTCTCGGAGCACCCGCTCGGGGCGGCCGTCCTGGTCGTGCTCCTCGCCGGGGCCGCAGTTGGCGGTTACCTGGTCCACCAGCGACAGCAGCAGGCACGGTTCGAGCTGCGGGCGACCCACGCGTACACGCTCGCCGAGTACCACCGGATGACCGCGACCCAGTTCGAGCGGGCGCTCGCGGACCTGTGCCGGCGGGACGGGTGCACCAGGGTCAAAGTAGTGGGCGGCGCGGGCGACTTGGGCGCCGACGTGATCGCCATGACGCCCGCCGGGCAGCGCCTGGTGCTCCAGGCGAAGCGGTACGCCCCCAGCACCAAGGTCGGCTCGGGCGACATGCAGAAGGTCGGCGGCACCGCCCGCCAGATCCACGGCGCGGACATCGCAGCGGTGGTGACCACCTCCACCTTCACCCGGCACGCCCTCGACTACAGCCGCCGCCTCGGCATCCGCACGTACGATGGCACCGCACTCGCCGGCTGGGCGAGCCGCACGGGTCCGGCGCCTTGGGAGTGAAGCGGTGTTCGCCTTGCCAGAGGGATCGTGGTGGGACTGGGAGGTGGTGGAGTGGATCCCCGGACGGCTGCGGTTCGGGGCGGGCTACGACCTGACGTACCACCACGAGTTGGAGCTGGTGTTCAGCGATCCGATGTACGTCGCGTGCCCTTCGGCGTTCCACGACCCGGAGTTCCGCGAGCCGACGGCCGAGGAGCTCGCACTGATGGTGCGTCAGGTCGGTGAACTGCCACCGGTGCTGGTGGCGTTCGAGGCGGACGCGGGCGGGTCCGGGCCGGCCACCGGCCTGATCGCGGCGGAGCAGGTGAGAGTGGTCCAGGGGTCCTGGTCGCACGTCGTTCAGGGTGGCCGGTCAGCGCCGGCGACGCAGGCGGGGGACCGCCAGGAGCAACAGGCCTGCGAGCCCGGACAGTAGGGCTCCCAGCAGGAGCGGCAGCGCCGTGGTCCCGATATCGGACAGCGGGGGCCTCGGGGTCGGCGGAGTGGGCGTCGGGGGCGGAGGCGGTGTCGGGGGCGGGGGCGGCGTCGGGGGCAGCGACGCGTGATAGGTGACCACCAGGTCGGCGTCGATGGTCAGGTCGCTGGCGACCCCGGTGAGCGCGCCGTGCGCATCGGTGAGCTTGGCCAGGACGCAACCTGGTTCCGCGAAAAGGCCCTGATGAGCCGTCATGAAGCTATAGAAGCCGTAGCCACCGGAGGGCATGGCGCCGATCCAGCGGGCCTTGTGGATCGCGGCCGGGCCGCCGGGGGACCGGGCTGGCGCCGACCATGGCGGCTCAACGCTGGGCAGAGGTCACCCTGGAGGCTTAGCAAAGGGTGGTGGCTGAGTGGGCGTCAGACTGTGGGCGTTCCGTTAATAATGGGCATTAGCGGCGGGGGCCAACGGGCTAATGACGGCCACTCAGCCCCGCTCGATCCCGCTCGGCCGTGAGCAACGGGCACTACTAACGGGCGTTAATAATGGGCATTAGCAACGGCTTCGACATTGCTAATGCCCATTATTAGGCGACGAGCTGGGCCGCGAAGACCGCGTGGTTGAAGTACGCCTTGGCCTCACGGATCAACCCGGAAGCCGGGTCGAGCTCGTACACGTTGATGCCGGACCAGTTGACGGGCCGTCCGTCCAGCGACACCGCCGCACCGCGCCAGGACACGGCGGTGAACCCGCCCACGGTGTGGGCCTCCAGCGGCGTCAGCCCCAGGAACGGCGCGAAGTTCGGCAGCACGCCCGCGATGAACTCGCGGATCGCCTCGCGGCCGCGCAGCGGCTCGGTGCCGACCGGGTCGTGGAAGAGCGCATCCGGGGCGAAGGAGTCCGCCCAGGCGTCAGCGTCAGCGCGCTGCGAGGCGTCGAAGAACTGCGACACGGCGGCGGGCATGGCGGGGAAGGTCATCGAACTCACCTTTCAGTGGTGGTTGTTGCTGTCGTAGCGGTAGGCGGCGGGGAGGACCAGGAGCCCGGCCAGCGCCAGCGCGGCCTGCACCGCGCAGACCCCGCCCCAGCCGAAGGCCCCGTAGCAGGCGGTCGAGGCGGCGGCAGCGACGGCGCCGCAGAGGAAGACGATGACCATGAAGACGGTGTTGGCCCGGCTGCGGACGTCCGGCAGGTGGGCCAGCACCCGTGCCTGGTTGGCGAGTTGGCTCCACTGCACGCCGACGTTGGCGAGCACGATGCCCAGGATCACCGCGACCAGGCGCGAGGACCCGAGCGCGTACGCCCCGGCGGAGAGCAGCGTCAGCAGCAGCGCGGCGGCGGCGATCGGCAGCGGGCCGCGCCGGTCGATGAACCGCCCCGCCCACGGTGCCGCCACCGCACCGGCCAGCCCCAGCAGTCCGAACAGTCCGGCAACCGCACTGCTGAAGTGGTAGTGACGGCCTGTCAGCACCAGCACGAGCGTGGTCCAGGTGGCGCTGTATGCCCCGAACAGCGCACCGTGCAGAAGGCTGGAGTGCCGCAGCGCCGGCTGCTCGCGCAGCAGGCGCGGCAGTGAGGCGAGCAGGCTCGTGTAGCGCGGCCCGGTGCGCTCCCCCTCCGCCGGCAGCAGCCGCACGGTGACCGCGCCGGCCACCGCCGTGAGCGCGGCCGCGAGCAGGTAAACAGCACGCCAGCCGAGGAGTTGGCCGACCGCGCCGCCGACCACCCGGGAGCCGACGATCCCGGTCAGCAGCCCGATCTGCACGTTGGCGACCACCGAGGCGCGCCGCTCGGGCGGGGCGAGTTCGGCGGCGAGCGGCACCAGCACCTGCGGGATCACGGTGGCGCCACCGATCAGCGCGGTGGCGGCGGCGAGCACGGCGAGGCCGGGTGCGGCGGCGGCCGCCAGCAGCATCGCGACGGTGACCGCGAGCAGGGCGCCGAGCAGCGGCCGACGGCGGCGGACGTCGCCGAGCGGGACCAGCAGCAGGATCCCGGCGGCGTACCCGAACTGGGCGCAGGTGACGACCACGCCGGCCGCTGAGCGCGAGGCGCCGAACCCGCCGGCGAGCAGGGCGAGCAGCGGCTGGGCCAGGTAGACGTTGGCGACGGTCGCGCCGCTGCAGACGGCCATGGCCAGGAAGAGCAGCGGTCGGGCGGATCCGCGGGCGGGGGTGGCCGCGACCGAGCGCGGTGCCACCACAGGTGACGACATGACAGGTCCCTCCCCTGGGGGTGTCGATGAGCGGAAGGCGAACACCCGGGCGACATGAGCGCCCGGATCAGCACGGCCAAGCTAAACCAACCAGATAGTTTATTCAACTGGATAGTTGAGTTAGGGCCTCCCATTGCTACCCTTGCTGCGGGATCCCTCCCCCAGCCCACGGCCGGGAGGGGGCAGCTCCCGGCCGAAGGCTGGGGCGTACCCACAGCCCACGGCGCCCAGGAGGAGGCCGGACCATGACCGCACGCTCGGAGCGGACCCGGAGTCAGATCTACCAAGCCGCCCTCACCGAGTTCGCCGAGCACGGCATCGCGGGCGCCCGGGTGGACCGGATCGCCGAGCAGGCGCAGGCCAACAAGCAGGCCATCTACCGCTACTTCGGCGACAAGGAGCAGCTGTTCGCCACCGTGCTGGAGGGCACCCTGAGCGAGCTGGCCGCCGCCGTGCCGCCCGCCGGCCCGGACGGCACGGTGGCCGCCGCCGACTACGTGGACCGGCTGCTCGCCTACCACCAGAGCCACCCCGAGGTGCTCCGACTGCTGCTTTGGGAGGCGCTGGAGTACCGCGACCGGGCCGTCCCGGACGAGGCGGCACGGGCCGCCCACTACCGGCAGAAGTCCGAGGCGCTGGCCGGCGCCCGCACCCCCGGGTCCGAGCAGGCGAAGGCGATCGACCCGGCCACCCTGATGCTGATCTTCACCGGCCTGGTCGGCTGGCCGCTGGCCGTGCCGCAGGTCCGCCGGATGATGGTCGGCGACGGCCCCGAGGCGATGGAGCGGGTCCGCCGGGCCGCCATCGCGGCGGCCGAGCTGATCACCCAGGCGTGACCGGCAGGCCCATCACCCAGGCGTGACCGGCGCGCCCATCACCCAGGTGTGACTGGCAGGCCCATCGCCCAGGTGTGACCGACGGGCCCCGAGCGTCGGCCGTCGAGCGCATCACCCAGACGTGACCTACGGGCCCTGGGCGTCCGGCAGCCGCGTCCCCGGCGGCAGCGCGCCCGCCCCGGCCGCCTCGGCCAGGTAGCGCAGCAGCACCTCGCGCATCGCGGCGGCGGCGCGGCTGAGCGGCAGTTCGGTACCGTGCGCCAGCGCGATCGCCCGCCCGATCCCGGGCCGGGCGAACGGGGTGACCGCCAGCCCGCTGCGGTCGGCGACCATCCCGGGCACCACGGCCGGCCCGAGCCCGGCCCGGACGAACCCGAGCACCGCGTCCATCTCCCCGCCCTCGACGGCGAATTCCGGCTCGAAGCCGGCCGCCCGGCAGGCCGCCAGGGTGGCCTCGCGCAGGTCGTAGCCCTGACGGAACATCACCAGCGGGCGGTCCGCCAGGTCCTGGATCCGAGCCCGGCGCCGGCCCAGCGGGCGGTCGGAGACCAGCACCAGGTCCTCGCGCAGCAACTCGGTCAGCGCCAGGCCCGGCGGCCGGTCCACGGTGGGCGGCGTGATCACCAGCGCGAGGTCCAGCTCCCCCGCCGCGAGCTTGCCCAGCAGGTCGCGCGAGCCGTCCTCGCGGACCAGCAGCCGCACGCCCGGGTAGTCAGCACGGTAGGCGCGCAGCACGTCGGGCACCAGGCTGCCGCAGAGGCTGGGCGTGGCGCCGAGCCGCAGCCGGCCGCGCCGCAGCTGCACCGTCTCCTGCACCGCGCTGCGGGCGCTCTCCGCGTCCGCCAGGATCCGCCGGGCCAGCGGCAGCAGGGCCTGGCCGGCGTCGGTGAGCGCGGTGTCGCCGCGCCCGCGGTGGAACAGTTCGGCCCCCAACTCCCGCTCCAGGGAGCGGATCTGCTGGGAGAGCGAGGGCTGGGCGACGTGCAGCCGCTCGGCCGCGCGGGTGAAGTGGCGGGTCTCCGCCACCGCGGCGAAGTACCGGAGCTGTTGGAGCTGCACGTCAGCCATGATAGGCCAGGCCTATCGTGGTGAGCCGTAACCTGTCTTGGACGGATGGTGTGCCCGCTCCCTACCTTTCATGGCATGGCTCTGACGAGTGAGCGCACGGGGCAGCGCGACAAAGGCTCCAGCGGTGGCAAGGGCTCCAGCGGCGAACGCTCCGGCGGCAGCGGCGAACGCCCCGGCGGCGGCTCCACGGTGGCGGCCCTGTGGAACTCCACCGTCGGCAAGAAGGCGGCCATGGCGGTCAGCGGGGCGATCCTGCTGGGCTACCTGGTCGCCCACCTGATCGGCAACCTCAAGGTCTTCGTCGGCGCGTCCGACCTGAACGGCTACGCGGCCTGGCTGCGCACCATCGGCCAGCCGTTCCTGGGCCACGAGTGGTTCCTCTGGATCGCCCGGGTGGTGCTGGTCGCGGCGGCCGTGGTGCACGGCACGGCGGCGTTCCAGCTGAGCAGGCGCGACCTGCGGGCCCGTCCGGTCGGCTACCGGCACACCCGGGCCCGGAGCAGCTACGCGACCCGGACCATGCGCTGGGGCGGGGTGATCCTGGGCCTGTTCATCGTCTGGCACATCCTCGACCTGACCACGCTGACCGTGAACCCCCGGGCCGAGGCCGGCCACCCCTACGAGAACCTGGTCGCCACCTTCCGCACCTGGTACGGCGACACGATCTACATCGTCGCCATGCTGGCCCTCGGGATGCACGTGCGGCACGGCTTCTGGAGCGCCGCGCAGACCCTGGGCCTGAACAACCGGCGCCGGGAACGGGCGTTGAAGGCCACCGCCAACCTGCTGGCCCTGGCCCTGACGGCCGGCTTCGTCTCCATCCCGATCGGCGTGATGACGGGAGTCGTCAAGTGAGCACCTCCGCAACCCCCGCAGCCACCTCAACCACCGCAGCCACCACACCCACCGCAAGGACCGACGAGCGCTACACGGTCGGCGAGCCGATCAGCGACACCAAGGCGCCGGACGGCCCGATCGAACAGCGTTGGGACCAGCGGCGGTTCGAGGCCAACCTGGTCAACCCGGCCAACCGGCGCGGCCGCACGGTGATCGTGGTCGGCACCGGCCTGGCGGGCGGCGCGGCCGGCGCCACGCTGGCCGAACAGGGCTACCACGTGGTGCAGTTCTGCTTCCAGGACTCCCCCCGGCGCGCTCACTCGATCGCCGCCCAGGGCGGCATCAACGCGGCCAAGAACTACCGCAACGACGGCGACTCGATCCGCCGGCTGTTCTACGACACCGTCAAGGGCGGCGACTTCCGCGCCCGCGAGTCCAACGTGCACCGGCTGGCCCAGGTCTCGGTGGAGATCATCGACCAGTGCGTGGCGCAGGGCGTGCCGTTCGCCCGGGAGTACGGCGGGCTGCTGGACACCCGCTCGTTCGGCGGCGTGCAGGTCTCCCGCACCTTCTACGCCCGTGGCCAGACCGGCCAGCAGCTGCTGCTCGGCGCCTACCAGGCGCTGTCCCGCCAGATCGCGGCCGGCAACGTGGAGTTGCACGCCCGCACCGAGATGCTCGACCTGGTCGTGGTGGACGGCCGGGCCCGCGGCATCGTCGCCCGCGACCTGGTCACCGGCGAGCTGACCACCCACCTGGCGGACGCGGTGGTGCTGGCCACCGGCGGCTACGGCAACGTCTTCTACCTCTCCACCAATGCCAAGAACTCCAACGCCACCGCGATCTGGCGGGCCCACCGGCGCGGCGCCTACTTCGCCAACCCGTGCTTCACCCAGATCCACCCGACCTGCATCCCGCGCTCCGGCGACCACCAGTCCAAGCTGACCCTGATGAGCGAGTCGCTGCGCAACGACGGCCGGATCTGGGTGCCGAAGGCCAAGGGCGACACCCGCCCGGCCGCCGAGATCCCGGAGCAGGAGCGCGACTACTACCTGGAGCGGATGTACCCGTCGTTCGGCAACCTGGTGCCGCGCGACATCGCCTCCCGGGCCGCCAAGGCGGTCTGCGACGAGGGGCGCGGGGTCGGACCGGGCGGGCAGGGCGTCTACCTGGACTTCGCCGACGCGATCTCCCGGCTCGGCCGGGCGGCGGTGGAGGCCCGCTACGGCAACCTGTTCGACATGTACCAGCGGATCACCGCCGAGGACCCGTACCGGGTGCCGATGCGGATCTACCCGGCGATCCACTACACCATGGGCGGCCTCTGGGTGGACTACGACCTGCAGACCACCGTCCCCGGCCTGTTCGCGATCGGCGAGGCCAACTTCTCCGACCACGGCGCCAACCGGCTCGGCGCCAGCGCCCTGATGCAGGGCCTGGCCGACGGCTACTTCGTGCTGCCGCCGGTGCTCAACGACTACCTGGCCCGCACCCCGGCCCACCAGGTGGCGCCGGATCACCCCGCGGTCACGGCGGTTGAGCGGGAGTCGGCCGACCGGCTGGCCGCCCTTCTCGCGGTGGACGGCGACCGCACGCCCGACTCCTTCCACCGCGAGCTCGGCGAACTGCTGTGGGACGACTGCGGGATGGCCCGCACGGCCGAGGGGCTGAAGAACGCACTGGCCCGGATCCCGGAACTGCGCGAGGAGTTCTGGCGCCGGATCAAGGTGCCGGGCACCGGCGAGGAGTTCAACCAGTCACTGGAGAAGGCCAACCGGCTGGTGGACTACTTCGACCTCGCCGAGCTGATGTGCCTGGACGCGCTGCACCGCGCCGAGTCCTGCGGCGGCCACTTCCGGGTGGAGAGCCAGACCCCGGAGGGCGAAGCCGCCCGCCGCGACGAGGAGTTCGACTACGCCGCCGCCTGGGAGTTCAACCCCGCCGGCCCGCCCGTGCTCCACCGCGAGCAACTCGTCTTCGACCACGTCCACCCCACCCAGCGGAGCTACGCGTGAACCTCACCCTGCGGATCTGGCGGCAGGCCGGACCGGACGCCCCGGGTGCCATGACGACCTATCAGGTCGGCGGCATCAGCGAGGACATGTCCTTCCTGGAGATGCTGGACACCCTCAACGAGGAGCTGATCCTGCGCGGCGAGCAGCCGGTCGCCTTCGACCACGACTGCCGCGAGGGCATCTGCGGCGCCTGCGGCGTGGTGATCGACGGGCAGCCGCACGGCCCCGAGCGGACCACCACCTGCCAACTGCACATGCGGCACTTCCGGGACGGCCAGACCATCGACGTCGAACCCTGGCGCTCGGCGGCCTTCCCGGTGATCAAGGACCTGGTGGTGGACCGCTCGGCCTTCGACCGGATCATCGGCTCCGGCGGCTACATCACCGCGCCGACCGGCAGCGCCCCCGAGGCGCACGCCACGCCGGTGCCCAAGGAGACCGCCGACCGGGCCTTCGAGCACGCCGAGTGCATCGGCTGCGGCGCCTGCGTGGCGGCCTGCCCGAACGGCTCGGCGATGCTCTTCACCGCCGCCAAGGTGGTGCACCTCAACCTGCTCCCGCAGGGCGCGCCGGAGCGCGGCTCCCGGGTGCGGGCGATGGTCACCGCGATGGACGGCGAGGGCTTCGGCGGCTGCACCAACACCGGCGAGTGCGCCACCGCGTGCCCCAAGGGCATCGGCCTGGACGCGATCGGCACGCTGAACCGGGAGTTCCTGCTCCGGCGCAGCTGAGGAACGCCACTGGGCGCAGTTCCTGACGACTCGTCAGGCGCTGCGCCCAGTAGTGGTTCCGACGGAGCGTCAGCTGCCCTGGCGACGGCGGTACCAGTACAGCACCGGGACCGCCGCGGCCATGCCGACCGCGCCGCCACCCTGGGCCAGGCCGTGCTGCTGGAAGGTGGACGGCACCGGCAGGGTGGCCCAGTGGGTCAGCGGCCAGGCGACCGCGAAGGCCCGGCCGACCACGTCCGACTCCGGCACGAAGCCGTCACCGGGCCCGCGCACCTGGTGGTAGCGGGAGTCGGCGGAGTTGTTGCGGTGGTCGCCCATCACCCACAGGTGGTCCTTGGGCACGGTGATCTTTCCGACCGGGTAGTCGTCGCAGGGCGTGGACCCGGGGAAGATGTACGGCTCGTTCAGCGCGACGCCGTTGACGGTGACCGGCTTGCCGGCCTCGCAGTCCACGGTGTCGCCGCCGACCGCGATCACCCGCTTGATCAGGTCCCGGTCCCCGGCCGCCGGCATCAGGCCGACGTAGCTGAGCGCCTCCTGGACCACGTTCGCCTTCGCGACCGGCTCGTCGTCCAGCCAGCCGTCCGGATCCTTGAAGACCACCACGTCCCCGCGCTCCGGCTTCGCGCCGAACCACGGGGTGAGCTTGTCCACCAGCACCCGGTCACCGGGCTGCAGGGTGTTCTCCATCGAGCCGGACGGGATCGAGAAGGCCTGCACGAAGAAACTCTTGATCACCAGGGCCAGCAGCAGCGCCAGCACCACCAGGATCGGCAACTCCTGCCAGAACGGCCGCTGCTTGCGTGTGCGCCCGCGCCACCGCAGTCCCCGCCGGCGCTCCGCCCGCTCCCCGTCCATGCCCACTCCCCTGTCCTCCGGCCGCGCCGACCAGCAGGGGCACGGTACCCCCGGTATCTGAACGATCGGAAGTTCCCGCCGCGCGGGGCCCCCGGGACGGCCGGTGCGCACGGTGTATGTTGCGGGTGCTGACAATCCCCGGCGACCCCTGCCATGCTGCCGTCGGGCCGCCGCCGGACACCGGAGCGGACCCGCTCGGGGGGAGTTACGAACCATGCCAACACCTGCGAGACCGGACCGGTCCGCACCCGCTGGGCCCGCGCGGCCCGCGCCCGGGCAGCCGGCCCGATCCGCGACCGACGCCCCGGCCCGATCCGCGCCGTCGGCGCCGTCCACCCGCACGCTGCGCCCCGCACTGGCAGCGATCGCCGTCGCCGGACTCGCCTTCGCCGCGATGGTGCTGCGCCCGTCCAGCGGTCTCTTCTCGACCGGCCCCGGCCCGCTCGGCACGCTCTTCCCGGTGGTGCTGCTGCTCTGCGCCGGCTGGCCGCTCGGCATCGCCGTCGTCCGCCGCCGCTACCAGGCCGCCGTCCAGGCCTCGGGCCACCTGACGCCCCGGGCCGAGCGGCTGCGCGACCTGACGCTGCACCTGCTGCCGCCCGTCGCCGTGCTGGTCCCCGTCGCGCTGCTGATCAGCTACTTCGCGCAGCACACCGAGCCCGTGCCACCGAGCCAGGACTACCAGCGGCAGCCGCCGAACCTCGACCCCCACCCGCAGCCCACGATGAAGCCGGTGGTCGGCACCGCCCAGCACGTCTCCCACCACTACGGGCTGCGCGGCCTCGCCGCGCTGGGCGTCAAGGTGCTGCTCGGCGCGCTCGTGCTGCTGGCGGTGGTGCTGCTCTGGCGCCACCTGCGCCACCGGTCGCTGCCGCACCTGGCGATGACCCCCGCACCGCGCCCCGCCGACGAGCAGCTGGCCGAGGCGATCGCCTCCGGCCGCCGCGCCCTGCTCGGCGACGATGCCCGCGCCGCCGTCATCGCCTGCTACGCCGCGATGGAGCAGTCACTCGCCGACTCCGGCGTGCCCCGCGAACTCGCCGACAGCCCCTCCGACCTACTGGACCGCGCCGTCGCCACCGGCAGTGTGCCCGAACGGGAAGCAGCCGCGCTGACCGAACTGTTCCGCGAAGCCCGCTACTCCCGCCACCCGATGGGCACCCCCGAACTGGACCGCGCCCGCGCGGCACTCGACGCCATCGCAGCCCAGCTCGCCGAACACCACCCCGCACCCGCGGAGGCCGGCTGATGGACAGCCGGCAGAGCCGCCACGAGCACGCAGCGGCGGTGCCCTCGGGTACACGAACGATCGGTGGCGGTCGCCGCGTGGGCCGCCGGAGGGCCGGGGCTCGGGGTGCATCTTGCGGGTGCTGACAATCCCCACTGGTCTGTGCCAAGCTGCCGTCGAGCGGCCGCCGGACAGCGGAGCGGACCCGCTTGGGGGGAGTTACCGAGCCATGACCACACCCGCGAGACCGGGCTGGTCCGCACCTGATCGGTCCGCGCCCGATCGGTCCACACCGGATCGGTCCGCAGCAGGCCCCGGCCGGGCGCCGCGCGCCGCGACGGTGCTACTCGCGGTGGCCGCGCTGGCCTTCGCGGCCGTGCTGTTGCGTCCGTCCACCGGGCTCCTCAAGGCCGGCCGGGCGCCGCTCGGCGCGCTCCTCCCGGTGCTGCTGTGCTGCGCCGGCTGGCTGCTCGCCATCGCCGCGATCCACCGCCGCTACCAGGCCGCCGTGCGCGGCGCGAGCGACCTGTCGCCCACCGCCGACCGGCTGCGCGACCTGACGGTGCGTCTGCTGCCGCCCGTCGCCGTGCTGGTCCCGGTCGCGCTGCTGGTCGGGTACTTCTCGCAGCACTCGAAGCCGGCGCCGCCGCCCTCCGTCGCCCCGCCGCCGCCGATGGTGTTCGACACCACGCCGGCCCCGACCCACCACTACGGTCTGGCCGAGCTGGTCGTCGAGGTGCTGCTGGGCCTGCTGGCGGTGCTGGCGGTGGTGCTGCTCTGGCGCCGGCTGCGCCACCGGACGCTGCCGCGTCTGGCGATGACCCCCGCACCGCGCCCCGCCGAGGAGCAGCTGGCCGAGGCGATCGCCTCCGGCCGCCGCGCCCTGCTCGGCGACGACGCCCGCGCCGCCGTCATCGCCTGCTACGCCGCGATGGAAGAGTCACTCGCCGACTCCGGCGTGACCCGCGAACTCGCCGACAGCCCCTCCGACCTGCTCGCCCGCGCCGTCGCCACCGGCAGCGTCCCCCAGCCCGAGGCCACCGCGCTGACCGAACTGTTCCGCGAAGCCCGCTACTCCCGCCACCCGATGGGCACCCCCGAACTGGACCGCGCCCGCGCAGCACTCGACACCATCGCCGCCCAGCTCGCCGACAACCAGCCCGCACCCGCGGAGGCCAGCTGATGGACAACCGACAGAGCCGCCACGAGCGGTACAACTCGCCCGTGCACGCGGCCCGGCAGGACGCCGTGCAGGCCGGGATCCGCCGCGCCTTCGCCGACCAGCGGACCTCCGGGCGGCTGTCCCCGGACGGCGACGCCAACCCGTCGACCACTGCCGGTGCCGGCTCGGTGCGGCACTCGCTGACCGTGCTGCTGCCCGTCGCGGCCGCCACCGAGCTGGTGCTCGGCCTGGTCGGCGGGCTGCCCGCGCTCGGCCTCGGCGCCACCGCGATCGCGGCCACCGCCCTGCTGGCCGGCCGCTACGTGGCGGGCGCCGCGTCCCAGGACAGCGGGCTGCGCCGGGAGGCCCGGCTGATGACCTCCCGGGTGCCGGGCCTGGGCGACTGGTACTGGACCGTGCGCAACGGCGTGGACGACGACGGCTACGCCAGTGCCCTGCGCCCCCAGCTCCAGCGGCTCTTCGCCGCCAAGCTCTCCGAGCAGCACGGCGTCTCGCTCTACGCCGAGCCCGCCAAGGCGGCCGAGCTGATCGGCCCGGCGAACTGGCCCTGGCTCGACCCGGAGCAGCCGGCGCCCGCCCGGACCATTCCCGCCGACCGCCTCGGCGACCTGATCCAGCGGCTCGACACCCTGTAGCCACTTTCCTGTGAGGACCCCCGTGACCACCGAAGAACTGACGCCCCGCCAGGCCGGCAAGCTGTCCAACGAGGTACTGGCCGAGATCGAGCGGGCCGTGGTCGGCAAGCCCGAGGCGCTGCGACTGGTGATGCTCGGCGTGCTGGCCGGCGGCCACGTGCTGATCGAGGACCTGCCCGGGCTCGGCAAGACCCTGCTGGCCCGCTCCTTCGCCACCACGCTGGGCCTGGACTTCCGCCGCATCCAGTTCACCCCCGACCTGCTGCCCTCGGACGTCTCCGGCGCGCCCTTCTACGACCAGCGCAGCGGCGAGATGGTCTTCCGCGCCGGCCCGGTCTTCACCAACCTGCTGCTCGCCGACGAGATCAACCGCACCCCGCCGAAGACCCAGGCGGCCCTACTGGAGGCGATGGCCGAGGCGCAGGTGTCGATCGACGGCACCACCCGGAAGCTGCCCGACCCGTTCACCGTGATCGCCACCGCCAACCCGATCGAGTACGACGGCACCTACTCGCTGCCCGAGGCCCAGCTGGACCGCTTCCTGCTCCGGGTCCGGATGGGCTACCTGGCTCCCGAGCTGGAGACCGCGATGCTCCGGGCCCGGATCGACCGGGCCGCCCCCGAGGCCGAGTTGCGCACCCTCGCCTCCCCCGAGCTGCTGTTGTCGATGCGGGCCGCGGTCGAGCGGGTGGAGGTCGACGACGACCTGGTGGAGTACGTGATGGCGCTGGTCAGCCGGACCCGCGAGCACCCGCAGATCCAGGTCGGCGCCTCGCCGCGCGGCGGGCTGGCGCTGGTGCAACTGGCCCGCGCCCGGGCGATGCTGGAGGACCGCGACTACGTGACGCCGGAGGACGTGAAGGCCGTGGCGGTGCCGGCGCTGGCGCACCGGGTCACGCTCAAGCCGGAGCTGTGGGTGCGTCAGGTCTCGGCCGACGACGTGCTGGGCCGCCTGGTCGCCGAGGTGCCCACGCCGACGACCCTGCCGGGGGCCGCTGCGGGCACGGGAACGGGTGCGGGCGGTGCGGCTGTTCGTGGTGGCACCGGCACGGCCGAGCCCGCCGCCGTCCCGGCGTCGTGATGGACGGTGCTGCCGGCTCGGCGGCCGGCGAGGGCTCCGTCGTCGGCCGCCCCCGAGTGGGGCTGAGCGACCGGCTCAGCGCCCCGCCCGCCGGCTGGCGGACCGGCGAGCGCACCCTGCGGCTGCTCACCATCGCCGTGGTCGCCGCCGCCGCGGCGCTGCTCACCGGCCACGCCTGGCTGCTCGCCCTGGCGGCCGGCCCCGCGGTGCTGGTCACCCTCGCCGCGCCCGGACGGACCCGGCCGACCACGGTCGCGGTGGCCGCCGAGGTCGAGCCGCGCCGGCTCTTCGAGGGCGAGTCGGTGACCGCCCGGATCGACGTGGCGCACGACGGCGAGATCGGCCTGCTGGACGCCGGCCTGATCGGCGGCCCCGGACTGACGCTGACCGGCCAACGGGTCGGCACGGACCACCTGGAGCTGGACTTCCGGGCCACCCGGTGGGGCGCCTGGACGCTCGGCCTGGTCGATCTGGACCTCTACGACAGCGGCGGCCTGGCCCGGCGCACCGTCCGGGTCGAACTGGGCGAGGTCGAGGTCTTCCCGGTGCCGAGCGCCGCCGGGCTGACGCCGGTTCCGGTGCGGCTGCCGCAGCGGCTCGGCGAGCACACGGCCCGTCAGCACGGCGACGGCGTGGAGGTGACGGGCGTGCGGCCGCACGTCTGGGGCGAGCGGCAGCGGCGGATCCACTGGCCGTCCACCACCCGGCGCGGCGGCATCCAGCTGATCGAGTTCGGCGCCGAGCGGGCGGTGGACACCGTGATGCTGCTGGACGCGTTCGGCGACCTGGCCGACCCGGCCACCGGTGCCTCCTCGCTGGACGAGTCGCTGCGGGCGGCCGCCGGCCTGACCCGGGCCTACCTGCGCACCCACGACCGGATCGGGGTGGTCTCGGTCGGCGGGCGGACCCGCTGGCTGCAGGCCGGCTCCGGGGAGCAGCACTTCTACCGGATCGTGCAGAGCGTGCTGGAGGTGCGCCGGGACCTCGGCTACCGCACCCCCGACCTGAACCGGCTGCCGCCCGCCGCCCTGCCGGCCGGGGCGCTGGTGTACGCGTTCACGCCGCTGGCCGACCAGCGGATCCTGGACGTGCTGGGCGACCTGGCCGACCGGGGCAATCCGCTGGTGGTCGTCGAGATCCCGTTCGGCGAGCCGGCCGTGGACCCGCAGGACCAGGCCGAGGTGTGGGCCGGGCGGCTCTGGCGGGCCGACCGGGAGGCGATCCGGTTCGCGCTGCGCAACCGCGGCGTCCCGGTGGTGACCCACCAGGCCGGGGAGGCACTGGACTTGGCGATCGCGCCGCTGCAGCGCGGCCGGATCCGCGGGAGGCGGGAGTGAGCGGGGTACTCGGTACAGGGTCGGAGCGGTCCGTGGGGGGCGGTGGAGTGGCCGAGGACGGTCGAGCCGCCGGGTCGCGCGGGTCCGTGCTGCCGGTCGGCGGCGACGGTTCCGACGGGGCCCAGGCGTGGCGGGAGTTGGGGCGGCAGCTGCCGTCGCGGTTCCTGGGCGCCGTGCTGCTGGTTGCCTCGGTCGACCCGATGGCAGCGCAGGGCGGGACGGCGCGCACCGTGCTCGCCGTGGCGGGCGCCCTGTTCGGCTGGTGGGCGGCGGCGCCGCTGACGGCGCGGCCGGTGGCACCCTCGGCGCGGCTGGGGATGCGGATCATGCGGCACCGGAACACGGTGCTGGCGGTGGCCGCCGTCGTGCTGGCGGCGATAGGGAACCCGCCGGCCTGGCTGGCGGTGGCGGTGACCGCCCTGCTGCTGGGCTACCTGCTGCACGTGGACGCGCGCGGCCACGCCCACCTGCCGGCCGGGCCCGCCGCCACGGTGGCCGCCTGCGCGGCGGCCGCCGTGGTGCTGGCCGCCGCGCTGCTGCCGGCCCAGAGCAGCCAGTCCGCACGGCTGTTGGCCGCGCTGGGGGTGGCGGTGGCGGGCGCCGCGATCGGCCTGACGCTCCACCAGCGCCGCACGGAAGGCGACTGACGGAGCGTCAGACGGTGTGGGCTGCGCCCGGTTCAGCGGGCCAGCCGACCCAGCAGCGAGGAGGCCGCGGTGATGCCGAGCACGGTGGCCAGGGCCAACACGCCGAAGTCGAGCGGCAGGTGGGCCTTGGTGCCGATCAACAGGCCGCGCAGCGCGTCCACTTGGTAGCTCAGCGGATTGGCCTTGCTGACCACCTGCAGCCAGGTCGGCATCAGGCTCACCGGGTAGAGGGCGTTGGAGCCGAAGAAGAGCGGCATGGTGATCGCCTGGCCGATGCCCATCAGCCGGTCCCGGGTGAGCACGATGCCGGCGATGGTCATCGACAGGCAGGAGAAGAACGCCGAGCCCAGCAGCACCACGACGGCGACGCCGAGCAGGCGCAACGGGTTCCAGGTCATCGCCACCCCGAGCAGGGCGGCGATCAGCACCACCACGACGGCCTGGATCACCGCCTTCACGCCCGCCGCGAAGGCCTTGCCGGTGACCAGCGCGGCCCGTGGCGTCGGGGTCACCAGCAGTTTGGTGAGCACCCCGGAGTCCCGCTCCCAGATGATCATGATGCCGTAGAAGATCGCGATGAACATCGCGGACTGGGCGATGATGCCCGGGGCCAGGTAGTCCAGGTACGGGATGCCGCCGGTCGGGATCGCCTTCAGCCGGGTGAAGGTCTCACCGAAGATCAGCAGCCAGAGGGCGGGCTGGACGGCGCGGGTGTAGAGCTCGGTGCGGTCGTGGCGGAGCTTCTGCAGCTCGACCGCGCACATCGCGAACACCCGGGCGGGCACCAGGCGCCAGCCGGTCCGGGCCCGGGGGGCGACCAGCAGCAGGCCGAGGTCGGGGCGGGCACTGCTGTGCTGGGCGCGCCGGCCGGTGGCCTGCTCGGCGCTCGGCGCGGAGCTCTGTTCGGAGCTCTGCTCGGGGCTCTGTTCGGCGGTGGTCACGGCGGCCTCAGCCGACGCGGGACGCGGTGCGGCGGGTACGGCGGACATCGCTGAACTCTCCTTCCTGGGCCTGGCCGCGAGCCAGGTCGCGTCCGGCGAAGTGGCGGAACACGTCGTCGAGGGTGGGCGAGGCGAGCTCGGGAACCTGCTCCCGGACCCGCTGCTTGAGCTCCTCGGGGGTGCCGAGGGCGCGGATCTTGCCACGGTCCATCAGGCCGATCCGGTCGCAGTACTGGTCGGCCTCGTCCATGTAGTGGGTGGTGACCAGGACGGTCATGCCGGTCGCCTGCCGGACCGCGTCGATGCACTCCCAGACGCTGGTGCGGGCGATCGGGTCCAGGCCGATGGTGGGCTCGTCCAGCACCAGCAGGCGCGGGGCACTGACCAGGGCCTGGGCCAGCTCAAGGCGGCGCACCATGCCGCCGGAGTAGGTGCCGGCCATCCGGTCGGCGGCCTCGGTGAGGTCGACGGCGGCGAGCGCCTGGCTGACCCGCTCGGCCCGCTCGGCGTGCGGCACGTCGAAGACCCGGGCGAACAGGCTGACGTTCTCCCGACCGGTCAGTCCGGCCTCGGCGGAGAGCATCTGCGGCACGTAGCCGAGCAGGCGGCGGACGTCCATCTTGCGGCGCGCGGTGTCGTTGCCGAAGACCTGGACCATGCCGCTGGGCACCGGGAGCAGGGTGGTGATGGCGCGGATGGTGGTGGTCTTGCCGGCGCCGTTCGGGCCGAGCAGGCCGAAGACCTCGCCGGTGCGGACGGTGAGGTCCACGCCGTCCACCGCCTTGGTGGCCTTCTCCTTGCCCCGGCCACGGTGGAAGGAGTACTCCAGGGCCTGGCAGACCACGGCGTCCGGGACCTGCGCCGCGGAACCGGATCCGGTCATCGGTCTTCCTCTCCCAGTTGGGCGCGCAGACCGGCGGCCACACCGCGCAGGGCGGGCAGGGCGGCGGTGAGCGCGGCACGGTCCTCGACCGGCAGGCCGGCCACCAGCTCCTCGACCAGGGCGGTGCGGCGGGCGCGCCACTCGGAGAGCCGCCCGATCGCCTCGTCGGTGATGTTGAGCAGTGCGGCCCGCCGGTCGGCCGGGTCCACCTCGCGGCGCAGCAGCCCCTGCGTGACCAGCTGGTTGACCAGCGTGGAGACCGAGTTGCCGGCCAGCCCGAGCTCCTTAGCGGCGTCCGACACCCGCAGGTTGGGGCTGTCCTGCACCAGGCGCAGCAGTTCGACGTGGGCACCACGCAGTCGGGGCTCCGTCTGCCCCCGGCGCAGCCGGCGGCGGAGCAGCCGCTGGATGCCGACGAGGAGCGTGGAGAACTCGTCGGCGAGGAGGAGGTCGCGGGGAGCGATCTCGGGTGGGGCTATGGGGGGTTCGCTCATACGATCATTTTATCTCTCAGTGAGAGCTAAAAGTCGAGAGGCTACGAGGAACTGGCTCACCTTGGGAGGTAAATGGCTGGGGGCAATCGGTGCGATCGGTGCAATCGATCAATCGGTGTGACCGGTGCGACCGGTGCGACCGGTGCGACCGGTGCGACCAGTGCGACCAGTGCGATCGGACGGGGAGGGCGCCCGGTAATGGGGAGCATTAATACTGGGCAGCATTGTGCGCCGCTAGGATCTGCGTGCCAGACGGGGAGGGACGACATGTTCAGGTCGCGAGAACGCACCGCCGAGCTGACGCAGTGGCAGGGCGGCGGCAAGGTCCGGGGCGTTGCACTGCTCCTGCCCGGCGGGTTCGTCCGCAGCCGACTCAGGCCGTTGAAGTTCGTCGAGCAGGGGCTGCACGAGCTGGCGACCGAGCTCACCGAGCGGGGGCGCCCGGACGGGATCGCCGTCCACCTGCTGCACTACCGCTACGCGGGCTGGAACGGCGCCTCCGCCGACACGGCCACGGACACCCGCTGGGCGCTGGCGGAACTCGCCGCCCGGTACGGCGATGTGCCGATCGTGCTGATCGGCAACTCACTCGGCGGACGCGCCGCATTCCAGGAGGCCGGCCACCCGGCGGTCGCGGGCGTGGTCGGCATCGCACCGTGGCTGCCGGACGGCGCCCCGGTGGAGCACCTGACGGGCCGACGGGTGCTGATCATCCACGGCGACCGGGACCGCACCGAAGCGAGCGCCGCCAAGTCGCTCGACTACGCCCGGCGAGCCCTGCCCTTCGCCCCGGACCTGGCCCGCTACGAGGTGCCCCGCGGCAGCCACTACCTGGTGAAGCAGGCGGACGCCGTCCGCGCGCTCACCACCGCGTTCGTGCTGACCGTTCTCGGTGGCGAGCCGTCATCGGTCGCCGTCGGCGAACTGCGCACACCGCTGCCGCCGCGGGGGTAGCCGCCGAGCTTGGCCCGCGCCGCTTTGGGCGACCGTTAATACTGGGCAGCATTAATGGGTGGCATTAAGTAAGCGCCCAGGCGGGCGCGCGGCGCACGCAGCACGCCGACGCACCGCGGCAGGGCAAGCGCGCACCGTAATGCCAACCATTAATAATGGCCAGCATTACACTGCTCGCCCACCCCGCTCCCCCACCCCCCACGGAGCACCCCCGCCGTCAGTCCCCCAGCGGCGCGCTGTGCCACTGCTCGAACTGCCGCAGCCCCGGCCGGCCGGGGAGCTCGCCACGCCCGGTGGCCCAGCGCAGCGCGACCCACGGGTCATCGGCCACCTCGACCTCAACCTCGGGGAAGAGGCGCGCCAGGGCCCGCGCGCACGGACCGGCCGGCGGCGCCCACTCGATGCCCAACCCGCGCGCCACGTCGTCGACGTGCACCAGGGCCTCCACGATGCCCATCGCCGCGAAACCGGCCGGGTCGGACACCCCGTACGAGTGGAACGCCCGCACGTCGGGCGCCACCGTGCGGACCATCGCCACCAGCACCGCACCCGCCGCTTCCACCGCCTCCAGCAGCGCGCCCGCGCCCGCCTCGCGCTCCACCCTGAAGGCCGAGGGCGGCGCGGCCGGCCGGTCGCGCTGCCAGGCCAGGTGCACCCAGTGGTCCAACGGCGGCTTCGACGGCCCGAGTTGCAGCGCGTAGCCGAACAGCGCGTCGGCCATGTGCTCCATGGTCTCCCAGCAGTCCCACTCCAGCCCGCCCGCGAGCACCGTCCAGTCAGCCCCCGCCGCGGGCTCCAGCGCCGTCACGGCGGAGTGCACCGCGAGCTCCAGGTCAGCTGCCGCAGCCGTGAGTTGATCATGATTCATGGCGCGGACCCTACCCGCCCGCCGCCTACCTCTCCAACGTGCGGTCCGCCACCTCATCCGGCGCCCCGCCCGAGACCCCGCCCGCCCCGCCACCCGACTCGCCGTCCGGAGCCCCGTCCAGCGCCCCGCCCAACGCACCGTCCAGGGCATAGCAGTGCACCGGCACCACCTGCCCGTCCGGCCATTGCTGATCCACCGTCATCAGCCATTCCCAGCCCTGCCGTTCGTACAACTCGACGGCGGCGGTGTGGCCGGTGACCACGTCCAGCACCGGGCAGAACCCCTGCTCCCGGGCGTACTCGGCCGCGGCGTCCAGCAGTTCGGAGCCCAGGCCGCGCCCGCGCGCCGTCGGCGCGACGTAGAGCCGGCTGACCGCCGCCGTCTCCTCGACCCGGCGTCCGGTCCGGTCCGCCCAGACCCGGGCGGCCGAGGAGCGGGCGCCCGCGACCAGCGAGACGTGCGCGACCACGCTGCCGTCCGGCCCGGTCGCCACCCAGCCGGCGAGCTGGTCCGGATCGACCAGCCAGACGGACGGGCGGGCCGGCCAGACCTGCGGATAGCCGTCGGCCTCATAGACCTCGGCGAGAGCCCGCACGCAGCCCTCAAGATCGGCCGACCAGCGGCGGCGGATCCGGTACTCGGCCATCTCTCGTCCCCTCGTCCATCTCCTGGCCGGTGGCGCCCCGATGGCGGCCCGACCGGTGCGGCCCGACCCCACGGCACCGACGCCGGCGGGAAGCGGAGTTGACCCCGGACCCGGCGAGCCGCGCCCGGGCCGGTCCACCTCCCCCCGACCGAACCGGCCGAGCCTAGCACCGCGAAGTGCTGGCTGAGCATGGCTTTTCCCAGCCAGTTCGTCAGCGTCCTGCCGGCCCCCCATCCGGCCGACGCCCACCCCACGTACCCCCTTGCCGAGTGTTCGATGAAATCCATACACTCTAGGTGTTCGCTTTCCATTGAACAGGTTGAGCAGGCGGAGGCGGCCGGTCCCGGCCGTGCCTCCGCGACGAGGGGATGACGTCATGCGCGCGATCGTGGTCGAGGAATTCGGCGGTCCCGAGGTGCTGCGGCTCGCCGAGCTGCCGGTGCCCGAGCCGGGTCCGGGCGAGGTGAGCATCGACGTCGCCTACGCGGGCGTCAACTTCGCGGAGCTGAAGGCCCGCAGCGTCGGCTACCGGGTCGAGTCGCTGCCCTTCC
Source organism: Kitasatospora viridis (assembly GCF_007829815.1). Classification (NCBI taxonomy): domain Bacteria; kingdom Bacillati; phylum Actinomycetota; class Actinomycetes; order Kitasatosporales; family Streptomycetaceae; genus Kitasatospora; species Kitasatospora viridis. The sequence goes on from NZ_VIWT01000001.1 coordinate 547,638, forward strand.
AGCCCGGCCTGGAGGTCGCCGGCGTGATCCGCGCCGTCGGCGCCGGGGTGGCCGAGAGCCACGGGCTGCACCCCGGCCAGCGGGTCGCCGCGCTCACCAGGTTCGGCGGCTACGCGGAGGTCGCCGTGGCCGAGGCCGACACCGTCTTCGCGCTCCCCGACGACGTCGCGCTGCGCACCGGCGCCGCGCTGCCCACCGTGCTTCCCACGGCCCACGCGCTGCTGCACGAGATCGGCCGACTGCGGGTCGGCGACTCGGTGCTGGTGCACGGCGCGGCCGGCGGGATCGGCGGCGTGCTGGGCCAGTTGGCCAAGCTGGGCGGAGCCGGCCAGGTGCTCGGCGTGGTCTCCACCGAGGCCAAGGCGGAGTACGCCCGCAAGGCCGGTTACGACGAGGTGTTCGTCGGCGCGGAGTTCGCCGCCGGGGCCCAACGCGCCACCGGCGACCGCGGGGTGGACCTGCTGCTCGACCCGATCGGCGGCGCGACCCTGCGCACCGGCCTGACCGTGCTCTCCCCCTTCGGCCGCCTGGTCTCCTTTGGCAACGCCGACGGCGAGGCGCCCTGGCAGGCGGGTGTGCCGGACCTGGCGCCGGGCCGCAGCATCGGCGCGATGTCGATCCTGGAGCTCTCCCAGCAGCACCCCGCCGAGCTGCGCGCCCTCGCCGAGCGGGCCTTCGCGCTGGTCGCGGGCGGCGCGGTGGACCCGCTGATCACCGCCGAACACCCGCTGGAGGAGGCCGCCGAGGTGCACCGCCTGATCGAGTCCCGCACCACCACGGGCAAGTTCCTGCTGCGGCTCGCGGGCGAGTGAGCGGGTGCGCGGGTGAGTGAGCGGGCGAGCGGGTGAGTGAGCGGGCGAGCGGGCGAGAGGGCAGGCGAGCGAGCGCCTGCGAGCCGGTATCGGTGAGCGAGCGCCCTCTGGTTTGACCGTGTTCAGCTGAACCATGATGTCCCCATGGCTGAACTCGACGCCGCCCTCCGGACCATCATGCGCCGCCACCACCTGACGGTCGATCAACTCACCCGCCGCTCCGGCCTCGGCCGCACCACGGTCAGCAAGGTGCTGAACGGCGGCCCGTCCTCCGAACGCACGGTGCTCCTGCTCGCCCGCGCCCTGGGCGCGGACCCCGTCCCCCTGCTGCGGCTGCGCAGCAGGCGGGTGGGCCCGCCGCCCGCGGACGGCTCACTGTCGGCGGGGGCGCCGTAGCGCAGCCAGCAGGAGCCTCAGCACCTCGCGCGCGGCCGCCCGCCGGGCCGGTCGGCGGGACCAGACGGCGGGCAGCACCACGCCCAGGAGGAGCAGGACGGTGAGCAGGAGCAGGTAGGGAACGAGCAGCGTCAGCACTGGACTTCTCCGATCGGCCGGGTTGGGCGGACGGGAGCCAATCTGGCGGAAGTCGTGTTCGGCGCCGTTCAGCTGAACGAAGATGAACGCCATGGTGGAACTGGCCGACACACTGCGGCAGCTGATGGTCCAACGCAACCTGACGGTGGAACAGCTCGCCCGCAGGTCGGCCCTGGGACGGACGACGGTGAGCCAGGCGCTGAACGGCGCCAAGCTGCCCTCCGAGCGGACGGTCATCGTGCTGGCCACGGCCCTGCGCGCCGAGCAGGGGCCGCTGCTGGAGCTACGGAGGCGGGCGGCGGGGCCGGCTCCCGCCGTCGCGACGCGCGGGGAGTTCGAACGGCGGTACTGCGACTACCTGGTCAAGCGGCACAGCCACCTGGACATCATCGGCCTGGACCTCAGCCACCCGGAACGCTCCCGCTGGCCGCTCGACACCGCCTACCTGAGCCTCGAACTCGCCTCCCCCGCCGCCCGTTCGCCGCAGGAGACACAGGTCCACCTGGTGCAGCGGGCCGAACAGGCGCTGGCCGGCAAACAGCGGATCCTGGTGCGCGGCCAGGCCGGGAGCGGGAAGACCACCCTGCTGCAGTGGCTCACGGTCGCCGCAGCTCAGGACCAACTCCCTGACGAGCTGTCACGCTTGCGCGGAGTGGTCCCCTTCCTGCTTCCGCTGCGGCGGCTGGTGCGGAGCACGGCGTTCCCGACGGCCGACGAACTGTTGCAGAGCATCGGCTGTCCGCTGGCGGGCAGCCAACCCCCGGACTGGGCGGACCGGGTGCTCGCGGACGGGCGCGGCATGCTGCTGCTGGACGGCCTGGACGAGGTGCCGCAGCGCGACCGCGACCGCACCTTCGAGTGGCTGAGCGACCTGCTCGCCGCGTACCCCGCATGCTTCGTGGCCGTCACCACCCGGCCGTCCGCGCTGGCCGAGGGCGCCCTGGTCCGGGACCGGTTCGCCGAGCTGACGGTCCGTCCGATGAGCCTGCGCGACGTCGCCGTCTTCGTCGAACGCTGGCACGACGCCGCCCGGGCCGAGACCGACGATCCCGCCGAGGCGGACCGGCTGACCCAGCTCGAACGCCAACTCGGCGACACCGTAACGGCCCAGCGCGACCTCGCCCAGCTCACCACCACTCCCCTGCTCTGCGCGCTGGTCTGCGCCCTGCACCGCGACCGCCGCGGGCACCTGCCCCGAGGACGCAAGGCGCTCTACAGCGCCGCACTCTCGATGCTGATGATCCGCCGCGACGACGAGCGGGACATCACCGCGCCCGAGGGGATCGTGCTCGACGAGGAGCAGACCACGGAGCTGCTCCAGCGACTGGCCTACTGGATGATCCGCAACGGCCTGGCCGAGGCCGAACTCCCGGACGCCACGCACGCGGTAGCCGCCGCGCTCCCGGCGATGCCCGACGTGAGCACGCAGGGGGATGCCGGACAGGTGCTCACGCACCTCATCGCGCGCAGCGGCCTGCTGCGCCAACCGACCGCTGAGACGGTCGACTTCATCCACCGGACGTTCCAGGACTTCCTGGGGGCCAAGGCGGCCGTCACCGGGCTCGACTTCGGCGTGCTGAACGAGCATGCGACCGACCCGCAGTGGGAGGACGTGCTGCGCATGGCCGTGGCCCACGCCCGCCCGGACGAGGCGGCACGAGTGCTGCGGATGCTGATCGAGCGGGGGGACGCGAACGCCGATCACCTCACCCGGCTCCATCTGCTGGCGGCGGCCTGCCTGGAGCAGGTCAGCGTGCTCGATCCGACCGTCCGCGCAGAGGTCGAGGACCGGCTCCGCGAGCACCTCCCACCGCGCTCGTCCTACGCCGTCGACCGGTTGTCGGCCTGCGGCCCCCTGGTACTGGACCTGCTCCCGGGCCCGGAGGACCTCACGGACATCGAGCGGTGCTTCGTCGTCGACACCGCCGCGCGGGCCGGCGGGGAACTGGCCATGCCTTTCCTCAAGCGGTTCCGATCGCTGACGGGCGTCGCACTGTGGAACGCGCTCGGCCGCGCCTGGGCCTCCCCTCGGATCGACCCCGCCGAGTACGCCCGGGAGATCCTCTCCCACGGCTCGGGCCAGGGCCTGCTCACCGTCAGTGGCCCCGAACACCTCGCGGCTCTGCCGATGGCCGCCACCTTCTCGCGGATCGAGTTCACCGGCCCCTTCGAGGCGGCCGACCTGATCGCCACGGGCCGACTTCACGACTGCCAGGAACTCCGGCTCAGCGGAGGTGACTTCGAGAGCCTGCGGTTCCTCCGGGAGCATCAGCGGATCACCAATCTCGCCCTGCTGGGCTGCGTCGTCCGCGAAGGCCTCGGCCCCATCGGTGAGCTGCCCTTGGAGCGCCTCATGCTCCAGGGAACGCCAATCGCCAGCCACGAACCGCTGGCCCAACTCCAGGGCCTGCGCCACCTCACGCTGGACGTACCGCTGCGCTGCGCGACCCTGCGCACGCTCCCGGCACCCGACGACCTGGTGTCACTCACCCTCTGGAAGAAGGCACTTCTCACGACCGAGATCACCGGCATCAGCCGGTGGGCCGAGTTGCGGGCGGTGGCCCTCGACTACGACGGCAGTCAACCGCTGGACGAACTCGCCCTGCTCCCGGCCCTCGACGTCCTGTCGCTGTGGTGCCCCGGTCGCCCCCAACTGCCCCGCCTGCCCTACCTCACCCATCTCCTGGTCGGCGGAGACAGTGACCCGGGTTTCCTGGAGGAACTGCCGAGCCTCACCCCGCAGCTGCGTCGACTGACCATCAACTACCTGCCTCATCCGCCACAGCTGGACCTCGCCCCACTGCGCCTCCTCCCCGCCCTGGAAAGCGTGACCGTCTACGGCCCCACCACACTGCTGAACACCGACCAGTTCCCCCCTGGCACCGTCATCCACTACTGGTAGCGGTCGGCGAGGCCTTCGGCGACACGTTCGACGGCATGCACATGATGTCCAGCGGCAGCACCAACCGCGACTCCCGGTACGGCAGTGCGACCGCCCACCCGTCAACCTCCATGACCAGCCGGGCAGTTCGCAAGCGCCGCGCGGCTGGGTCGTCGGAGGCGAGCGGGCCCGGGCGGGCGAGGCGGTCGAAGAGCCGCAGTTCGTCGGGGTCGTCGAGGAGCAGTTGGGCGGCCGTGGCGGTCGGCCTGGCGTCGTACACGATCACGAAGCCCGGGCCGCGCCGGTAGTAGAGCAGCCCGAAGCGGTGGAGTTCGTGCCAGCGGGGTGCTTGGTCGGGCGCCGGCGGTGCGAGGTGGCACAGCAGCTCGGGGTCGGGGGCGAGGCCGAGGGCCTCCAGCTGCCAGTCCACCCGCTCGCCCCGGGCCGTGCGGTCCCGCAGGTCGGCGACGAAGCCCAGTGCGTCTAACATCGGATCAGGCCTCCCCGCTCTTGATGCTGGTGCACCGGGTGGCGAGCGCGACCACCCGGCCGCCCTCGCGGAACACCAGGCCCTGCCGCTGCCAGTCCGCCACCAGTGCTTCGAGGTCCGCGGCGGCGATGCCCAGTTCGGCCGCCACCGCCTCGACTCGCCGTGGCTTGAGCAGCGCCGTGTAGGCCGCCGCCTCGCACCCGGCGGCCAGTCGGACCTCCCGCTGCGGCCAGCCGGTCCGGCGGTCGGCGAGGGTGAGCGAGCCGTCCTCGTCCGGCGCGAGGGTCAGGCTGCTCTGCGGGTAGGCCGCGCGCCACTGCCGGACGGCCGCCCTGACCTCGGCGGCCTTGTCGGCGCCGATCCCGCGCTCGTCGGTGACGAACTGGTAGGCGATCTCCTGGAGTTCGTCCGGCGGCAGGTCGTAGAGGTGCTCGTAGTGCGCCGCCGGGCGGCGCAGTCCGAAGCCCAGCTCCGGCCGCTCGAAGTACGGGCTGAACCGTTCCAGGATGATCCGCACGCTGCCGGCCGGCGGCTGGAGGTGGGCCAGGGCGGGGAACTGGGCCAGCACTTCGTCGTAGTCCTCGTCGGATTCGCCGGGGAATCCGTAGAGGTAGTTCCAGTCGACCGTGATGTCGTTCTCCTCGCAGTCGCGCAGCAGCACCACGTTCTGGGTGGCGTGGACCCCCTTCTCCATGATCTTCAGCACCCTGGAGCTGAGGTTCTCGATGCCCGGCTGCACCTGGACCAGTCCGGCCCGGCGCAGCAGCCGGACGTCGGCCTCCCGCAGGTTGGACTTGATCTCGTAGTAGAAGTGCAGGTCCCAGTCCTCGGCGGCGAGTTGGGGCAGCAGCGACTTGAGGTAGGCCATGTCGAGGATGTTGTCGACCGCGACGACGTCGAGCAGGCGGTAGCGCTCGATCATCTCGCGCAGGTGGGCGAGCACTTGCTCGGCCGGCCTGGAGCGGAACCCGATGGTGAGCTGGTTCAGCCCGCAGAAGGTGCAGGTGTGCTTCTCGCCCCACCAGCAGCCGCGGGCCGCCTCGTAGAGCAGCTTCGGCTGGATGAACGGGCGCACCGCGCTGGCGTTGACGGCCTCGAACCAGGCGCGGTAGTCGGGGCACGGGGCGGACTCCATCCGGACCGCGCCCGCCGGCTTGTTGACCACGGTCGAGCCGTCCTCCGCCCGCCAGGACAGCCCCGCGACCTCCGAGACCTCCCGGTAGCCGTCCAGGTGGTCGACGAACTCCACGAACGAGTCCTCGGCCTCGCCACTGATCACGTAGTCGACGTAGTCGAAGTTGCGGTGGATCGCGGCGCCCATCGAGCCGGCGCAGTTGCCGCCGCCCATCAGCGTGCGGACCTCGGGGCGCAGTTGCTTGATCCGGCGGGCCAGTGCGAGGGAGGCGATGTTCTGCTGGAAGGTGGAGCTGAAGCCGACCACGTCGGGGTCGGACGCGAGGATCCGGCGGGCCGTCAGCTCGACGAACCGCTCGGCGTGCTGGGCCATCTCGAAGGAACGTCCCGGCGGGACCCCGACCCGCTCCAGGTGAGCGGTGAACTCCGCGCGGTGCCAGTCGGGTTGGTCGTAGAGCGCCGAGGTGAAGACCCAGTCGCCCATGCCGTACCAGACGCCGAGGTTGGCCACGTAGCCGTAGTCGGCCGGTGTGAGGTCTCCGCCGGAGGCGTCGAGCAGGTAGTCGGCCCAGTCCAGGTTGGCGTAGAACTCCTGTACTTCTGGCGGACGTTGGCAGCCGGCCGCGGCCGCGCTGAGGATGCCCAGCGGCAGCGAGGGGGTCTCCAGCAGGTTCCACGGCGCCGAAACGAGCGCGATGCGCACCAGGGGTCCTTTCATCGGTTGCCCCGGCCTCGCGGTGCGGGGATCGCGGTACGGGAGGGCCGGCGGCGGCCGCTCAGCGGGGAACGGCCTCCAGCAGGCGCAGGCCCGCCGAGCCGGACCAGGTCCGGGAGACCTCGAAGCCGGCGGCCTCAAGGAGTGCGCCGTACTCGCCGACGGTGCGGTCCCGGCCGCCGAACAGCACCAGCATGATCATGTCGCGCATCGCGGCGGCGACCGGGTCGACGCTGTCGGCGGCGTGCTCGATGACCAGCAGCCGTCCCCGACCGGCCATCGCGGCACGGCAGTTGCGCAGGATCCGGTCCGCCGCGGGATCACCCCAGTTGTGCAGCACGGACTTGAGCAGGTACAGGTCGGCGCCCGGCGGGACCTGCTCCAGGAAGTCGCCGGAGACGAACGAGCAGCGATCCGCGACACCGAGTTCCGCCAGTGCCCGGCGGGTGTTCCCGATCACCGAGGGCTGCTCGAAGACCACGAACCCGGCCCCCGGGAGCCGTTCGGCCAGGCCGGCCGTGACCGTGCCCTCACCAGCTCCCAGGTCGGCGATGATCCCGGTCTCCGGAAAGGGGTAGAGGGCGGTCAGTTCGTCCAGGATCCGGCCGGTGTTCCAGTTCATCGTCCTGGTGAACGCGGCGGCCGTCTCCGGTTCTTTCGCGAGGTGGTCCCAGAGGCTGCCACCGTGGTGGTCGAATGCCGATCCGCCGGTGCGCAGCGTGTGGTCCAGGTCGGCCCAGACGTCGTAATAGATCTTTCCCGCCATCAGCGCGTGCCCGTGCAGACCACCGGTCCCGCTGCGGAGGTGACGCATCATCGGGGTGGCCTTGAATTCCCCGGCCCCCACCGCTTCGACGAGTCCGATCCGCTGCAGGGCGTAGAGGAATCGCGGCAATTCGGCAAGGCGGATTCCGCTGGCCGCGCTCAACCGGGGCACGGCGACGACCTCCTCCCCGAGCAGGTCGGGGATGCCGAAGCGCACCGCGGCGGCGATCAACTGGGTGGTGATGTGCCCGTCCAGCAGCTGAGCCAGGTGCTCGCCGTCGGATCTGGGGTCCATGGGATGGGTCCTCGTCAGCAGTCGACCGGGATGGCCTCGAAGGCCCGGCTGGTGGAGATCGGCCTGCGCACCGGCTCGCCGACCAGCGCGAGGCCGGGCGCCTCGTCGAGCAGGGCCCGGAAGGCGGCCCGGAACATCAGCTGGGTGAGCGGGGCGCCGAGGCAGACGTGCGCACCCCAGCCGAGGCCGAAGTGCGGGTTGTGCTCCCTGGTCAGCACGACCTCCTCCGGGTCGGCGAACTGCTCGGGGTCGTGGTTGGCCGAGCCCGCGAGCGCAAGCACGCCCTGGCCCTGCCGGATCGTGCGGCCGCCGAGCTCGGTGTCGGCGGTGCAGGTCCGGGCCAGCACCTGGACGGGCGGGTCGTAGCGGAGCAGTTCGTCGGTGGCCCGGTCCCAGCCGGCCGGCCCGAGCGCGCGCAGTTCCTTGAGCCCGCCGGGTCGGCGCAGCAGCGCGGCCAGCCCGTTGCCGAGCGCGGCGGTGCCGGTCCCGTAGGTGGAGAAGACCACGAAGTAGACGGTGGCGCGCTCCGCCTTGGCGGTGATGCCCAGCGCGCCGCCGCCCTGCTGGAGGTGGGTGAGGATGCCGGGGGCGCCACCGGCGCTCCACCGGTCGATCAGCTCGGCGATCCGGGCCCGGCTGCGGGCCGCCCGGGCCGCGACGGCCTCGCGCTCGGCGGGGTCGACCACCTGCGAGTCCATCGCGCGCTGGTGCGCGGTCGTGTACTCCTCGAAGACCCCGCCGTCGGGCACCGGCACCGCCACCAGCCGACTGACCGCGGCCAGGCAGAACGGCGTGACGAAGTCCCGGACCAGGTCGAACGGCCCGCCGGCCCGCGCGGCGCGCAGCAGCTGCGCACCGGCCCGCACCAGGTCCGCCTCGAACTCGGGGCTCTGCGCGGCGCGCAGCCCGGAGCGGATCAGGCTGCGGTAGGGCAGGCTCTGCGGCGGGTCGAGCGCCTGGATGCCCGTCAGGTTCGGCGGCGACCGGAAGGCCGCGGTGTCCCGGAGCACGGCCTGGCAGTCGGCGTACGTCGACACCAGCCAAGAGTCCAGCGGCTCGAACCAGTGCGGGCCGTCCTGCGCGCGCAGCCGACGATAGGTCGGATAGGGATCCGCGATGAACTCCGCGGAGCGCGGGTCGAACAGATCGTCGGAGGCTGCCACTGCGGGACGACTCCTTCATTCGGCATCGGAGCACGACAGCGAAGAACGAATGCGATGCGTCAGCGAACAACGGGAAAGCGGAGAAAGGCGCGGTCGCACCGGGAGAAGAATGAGCGGCGCGGCCGCGCCCTCGGAATCCATTAGTCGGTCGGCCAGACGTACTGCATGGGAATCCCCCCTTCCCGCCGCTCGAAAGGAAAACTTCGTCGACTGTAGGTCCCTCTTCAGCCGTCCGGCAATGGCATGGACAGTGCGGATCCTGTGGCGGCGTCATATTGGGTCAATTCACAGTGATTTGGCCCGAGTGGGCCGACCTGACGCCGATCGTGCACCATCCCCCCCTTGCCAAATGTCGCGAACGGTCTCAAACCCCGTCCGCCGACGAGCCGTTGCCGGCCGGCGGCTGGTCGACCAGACCCAAGGTCCGGCGGAGCGCGATCTCGGACGCGGTGCCGTCATGGCCGGCGAGTCGGGCGTAGAGGTCGGCGACCGGGGTGGTGGGATCGGCGGCAGCGGCCTGCCAGAGCGGCACGTCCTGGGTCAATTCCTGGTCGAAGGCGGTGATTTGCGGCTGGATACCGGCGGAGAACCTGCCGCTGAAGGAGATGAGCAGCATCGGAAGGTCACGGGCGGTCCGCGCGATCCTGGCCCGGTCGGCGGGGGCGGTCCGGTCCAGGTCGAGGTCGTCGATGCCCGAGACGAACTGGAACTGGTCCGGCGTCAGGGTGACGCCGTCGGCGCGCAGCGGGCGCGGCACCGGGTCCGGAGCGGTGTCGGTGAGGAAGCAGACGCCGATGTGGCCGCCCTGGTCCCAGTCGAGCTGGTCGGCCGGGGCGAGGTGGTACTCGCGCAGCGTGGCCGGCCGGGCCCAGGGGTCGAGGATGTAGGTGTCCTCGGTGTTCCCGCAGTCCTGGTCGGTCTCCCGCCGGGCGGCGACGGCTCCGGGGAAGGCGGGGTCGGTGAGGTTGACGGTGCCGGACACCTCGCCGTAGTGCGGGGAGGTGCACGGCACCGTGGTGACCATCTGCTGGATCGGGCTGGGCGCCTGCTGGAAGCAGGCGCCGACCCGCAGCTTGAAGACCGAGGTCTCCGGCTGCGCGTGGCGGACCACCTCGACGGCCAGCAGGGCGGTCAGCAGCGCGCCGATCAGGCCGAGCACCAACCCGGCGACGGCCAGCCCGCGGCCGGCCTGCCGCCGCCTGCGCAGCTGCACCAGGGCGCCGATGCCGAAGCCGATCGCGGCCGGCCAGCAGCAGCAGATGACGCCGGTGACCAGCGAGGTGATCGCCAGGCCGTTGGTCCCGGGCCGCACGTCGGACACCCCGCCGTACCCGGGATAGCCCGGGTAGTTGGGGTAGCCGGGGTGGGCGGGGTAGCCGGGGTGGGCGGGGTAGCCGGGGTGGGCGGGGTAGCCGGGCTGCCCCGGCGGCGCGGAGCGGCGCGGCTGCGCCGCCGGCTCGTCCGCCGGAGCCGCCCAGACGTCGTCAGGCCCGTCAGTCGTCATTACCGTCCCCCAACTCGTCCGCCCCAAGATCCACCGAATCGATCCGGGACTCTAACGCACGGTGCCCGCACCCCGGGGCGGGGGTGCGGGCACCGTGCGGCGACCGGGTCGGCTCAGCCCAGCGAGGCCAGGTAGGCGGCGGCCTTCTCCGGCTCGAAGAACCAGTTCTCGAAGTCCGCCGGGTTGTCGAAGCCGTTGGCGAACCGGTGCGCCACCTGCGGGAGTTGGCCGGCGGCGCCGATCAGGTTGAGCACGTGCTCCGGCGGCGGGGCCAGCATCGCGTTGGTCCACTTGGTGACCGGCGCGGCGGCGGCCCAGTAGCGGTCGAAGGCACCCTGCATGAAGTCGCGGTCGAACGGCAGGTCGCCGTGCGCCAGGATCGCGTCCAGGTAGATCGCGGCGCACCGGGCCGCGTTGTTGGAACCCTGGCCGGTGATCGGGTCGTTGGCGACCACCACGTCGGCCACGCCCAGCACCAGCCCGCCGCTGGGGAGTTCGCCGATCGGGTTGCGCACCACCGGCGCGTACCGGCCGGCCAGGGTGGCGCCGCCGTCGGTCAGCTCGACGCCGCCGAGGGTGCGCTCGTACTCCCAGGGCGTGAAGGTCCGCATCAGCTCCAGGGTGAGCCGCAGGTGCTCGGCCGGGTCCTTGACGTCGCCGAAGGCGTCCAGCGGACCGCCGGGGATGCCCTCCCAGAAGATGATGTCGCAGGCACCGCTGCCGGTCAGCGCCGGGATCATGAACAGCTCGCCGACCCCGGGGACCAGGTTGCAGCGCACCGCCTTGAAGTCGTGCTCCGGGCGCGGGCCGAGGCCGTGCACGTAGCTGACGGCGAGCGCGCGCTGCGGGGCGCTGTACGGCGAGCGGGAGTCGTCCCGGCCGAACATCGAGACCAGCTCGCCCTTGCCGGCCGCGACCAGCACCAGGTCGTAGGTGCGGGAGAAGTAGTCCAGGTCGGAGACGGCGACGCCGTGCACCACGACCTTGCCGCCGCGCTGGGCGAAGGTCTCCAGCCAGCCGGACATCTTGATCCGCTGGTCCACCGACTGGGCGTAGCCGTCGAGTTGACCGACCCAGTCGATCACCCTCTGGGAGTCGGGCCCGGCCACCGAGACTCCCACGCCCTCGACCCTGGGGGCGGCCTCCTCCCAGAAGTTCAGGCCCAGTTCGCGCTCAAGGCCCAGCGAGGTGCTGAACATGCACTGGGTGGAGAGCACCCGGCCGTCCCGGACCTCGTCGGCGGTGCGGTTGGTCATCACCGTGACGTCGTAGCCGTTGGCCTGCAGGCCCAGCGCCAGCTGGAGCCCGGCCTGCCCGGCGCCGACGATCAGTATCTTGCGCAAAGCTCCCTGCCTTCTTGCGAGTCGTAGCGAGTCGTAGCTAGTCGTACCTAGTGGGCGTGGAGGTCGGGCGCTCAGCGGGCCGCGACCGGCTCCTCGGCCAGTGCGTGCAGCACCAGTCGGGTGAGCACTTCGACGGTGGAGGACCGCTGCCGGGCGTCGCAGAGCAGCACCGGCACCCGGTCCGGCACGGCGAGCGAGTCGCGCACCGCCTCGGCGGTGTAGACGGGCGCGCCGTCGAACTGGTTGACGGCGACCACGAACGGCAGCCCGCTGCCCTCGAAGTAGTCCAACGCCGGGAAGGAGTCGGCCAGTCGGCGGGTGTCGACGAGCACCACGGCGCCGACCGCGCCGCGCACCAGGTCGTCCCACATGAACCAGAACCGGCCCTGCCCGGGCGTGCCGAACAGGTAGAGCACCAGGTCGGACTCCAGGGTGATCCGGCCGAAGTCCATCGCCACGGTGGTGGAGGTCTTGCCGGGCACGGCGGCGGTGTCGTCCACCCCGACGCTGGCCTCGGTCATCACCGCCTCGGTGGTGAGCGGCGGGATCTCGGAGACCGAGCGCACGAAGGTGGTCTTGCCGACCCCGAAGCCGCCGGCCACCACGATCTTGGTGGAGGTGGCGCCGCCGGGGACCAGCGGCACCCCGGGCGGTGCGACGGGCGGCAGCGAACCGGCTGACGGACCGTCGCCCCGGTCGGCGAACGGGTCAGAGCTTGCGAAGTCCACCCAGCACCCTCTCCAGCAGGACGCGCTTGCCCGGCAGCACGCCCTCGTCGTCCAGCGGGTCGGCGGCGTCCTCGCCGTGCACCCGCACCCGGCCCTGCTCGGCCAGGTCGCTCACCAGCACCTTCACCACGCCCAGCGGGATCTGCAGCAGCGCCGAGATCTCCGCGATCGAACGCATCTGACCCCGCGTCACCTCGCAGATGGCGCCCAGCTCCGGCAGGCTGCGGTCGGCCGGGTCGGCGGGGCGGTTGAGCGCCGAGACCAGGGTCTCGACCAGCAGCACCCGGCCGAACCTGGTGCGGCCGCGGGTGATCGCGTAGGGGCGGACCCGGGACGAACGGCCCTTGCCCGGACGGACGCTGTCGGTCCGCACGGCATGCCCGGCGCCGGGCCCGACGCCGCTCGCTGTGGTACCGCTGTGGGCGGTGCCGGACATGCTTCCCACCTCCTGGGGGTACTGGGTGCTCTGCTCCACCGGATCCGGGGCGTCCTCGGCCGGACTCATCGCACCGCCATCGCGCGCAGCTCGCTGCGCACCTGCGGGGTCAGCGCATGGCCGGCCCGCTCGACCAGCAGCGACATCTGGTAGGCCAACACGCCCAGGTCGCAGGTCAGTCGGGCGTAGACGCCGAGGCAGGAGCCGTCGCTGATGGCCATCACGACCAGGTGGCCCTCGTCCATGGTGACCATGGTCTGCTTGACCCCGCCGAACTCGATGGCCCGCGCGATGCCGCCGGCCAGGCTGGTCAACGCCGAGACGATGGCCGAGAGTTGCTCGGCCTGGCGGCCCTGCTCGGAGTCGGCGAGCAGCAGCCCGTCGGAGGAGACCACCACCGCCTCGCTGACGCCGGGCACCTGGCCGAGGAACTCGCCCAGCAGCCAGCGGACGTTCATCGCGGCCTGACTGACCCGGGGTTGGGCGGGAGCCAGCTGGTAGTCGGCGTCGCTCATCGGTCCTGCTCCTCGGGGTCGGGGCGCTCGGCGGCGGCGGTCTCGCGGGCCGCTCGGCGCAGCCCGCTCTGGAAGCCGCCGAGTCGGCGGCGCAGCTCTTCGGCGTCGACCCGGGCCGACCCGCTCGGCGGGGCGACCGGCGCGGCGGCGGCGCCCTGCTCGACGGCGGCGTCCGGCTCGCCCGGCGCCCGGCCGTCCGGCGTGCCGGCCGCCGCAGCAGGTGCGGGCGCGGGCGCGGTGGCGCGGCGCAGGCCGGAGGTCGGCGCCTCCCCGGTGCCCGGCAGGCCGGCGCCGCGCGGGACCCGCCGGGGCAGCTCGGGTGCCTCTGCGCTGTCAGCCTCGGCCTCGGGCCCGGTCTCGGGCTGCGCCGGCTCGGCGGTGCGGTCCGCCGCGACGGACTCGGCAAGCCCGTCCCGGAGTTGACGGAGCATCAGCTGCTGGGTCGGCGGGTCGTCGAACACCGGCGGCTGGACCGGCTGTTGCGGCGCCGCGTGCGCGGCCCGCCGGCGCGGAAGGGGAGGCGGCTCGGCGGCGGCGGACTCGACGACCTCGACCTCAGCGACGGCGGGTTCGACCGCACCCGGCTCGACGGCCGCACCGTCGCCCACCCCTGCCCCCGCCGCGTGCGCGCCTCGCCGACGCGGCAGCGCGGGAGGTTCCGCCGCCGCCTGCACAGGCACCACGGGTACCACCGGCGCCGCGGGCAGCGACTCGGCGGCCACCGCCGCCGCCCGCGCCGCGTCCGCCGCCACCGACCGCTCGGCCCGCCGCTGGTCGTCCAGGTCCGCGCTGCTCACCCCGTCCTGGTGCAGCGCCTCGCGCGGCAGCACCACCATCGCGGTGACCCCGCCGCCCCGCCCGTTCTCCCGCAGCTGCACCCGCAGCCCGTGCCGGGCCGCCAGCCGGGCCACCACGAACAGGCCCATGCTCCGCCCGGTCAGCGCCCCGGCAAGCAGCGCGTCCCGCCGCTCCGCGCGGTCCTCGGGGGTCGGCTCGGCCAGCTGCTCGTTGATCGCCCGCATCCGCTCGGGCGGCAGCCCGATGCCCCGGTCGCTGACCGAGATCATCAGCTCGCCGTTGTCCAGCAGCCAGCCGCCCACCTCGACCTGCTCCTGCGGCGGCGAGAAGGCGGTGGCGTTCTCCAGCAGTTCGGCGAGCAGGTGGCTGGTGTCGTCGGCGACCGCACCGGTGAGCCGGACGGCGGCCAGGAAGCCGAGCTTGACCCGCTCGTAGCGCTCGATCTCGGAGACGGCCGCGCGCGCGACGTCCAGCAGGGTGACGGTCTTGCGGCTGCGCTGGCTGTTCTCCAGGCCGGCCAGCAGCAGCATGTTCTCGCTGTTGCGGCGCATCCGGGTGGCCAGGTGGTCGAGCCGGAACAGGCTGTCCAGCTGCGCGGCGTCGGCCTCCCGGCCCTCCAGCGCCTCGATCAGCACCAGTTGGCGCTCGACCAGGGTCAGGGTGCGCATCGCCAGGTTGACGAAGGTGGCGTCCACGCTGCCCTGGAGTTCGTCGCGCTCCTTGGCCAGTTCGTCCCGCTCGGCGGTCAGCAGGTCGCGTTCGGCGGCCAGCTGCTCGCGCTCGGCGCCGAGTTCGGCCATCCGCTCGACGGCCGTGCCGTGTGCGGCGGTGAGCTCGTGGTGCAGGCGCCGGAGTTCCTCGAAGTCCCGTGCCAGCTGCTGCCGGCCGCTCTGCTGGGCGTCCCGGTCGGCCGCCAGCCGGTCGCGTTCGGCGACCAGTCCGGCGCGTTCGTCGAGGAGTTGGGAGAGGTTGCGGTCGGCGCGGGCGCGGGCCCGCTCCAGCGGGCGGGCGGTGACCCGGCGGACCACCACGGCGGTGGCGCCGATCAGCACCACGGCGACCGCACCGCCGACGGCCTCGGTGGCGCCGGACTGGGCGGAGCAGCCGGTCAGCGTGGCCAGGCCGGGGAGCAGGACGAGGGGTCTGCCGAGGAGCGGGGATCTGCGGAGTCTGCGGGCGGGCACGCGGTCGGGGCGACCGGCCGACGGGGGCTTCCGACTCGCGATCGTCATGCGCAAAGGTGCTCTCTGTCTCGCCAACCGGTTGCACCGCGAGACCGTCACCAGCCGACGCGGCGTCCTGTTCCAGCCGGCCGCACCCCCCTCGCCGCTGGCACCCGCACGAGTGAAGCGCAGAACCCATCGGAGGACAAGATCAACTTCGTGGACGAAGTTGGATGATCATCCATCATGAAGCTGACCTCAAGGTCATTTCCGCAGGTCAGCGACGGATTGCGGCAGGTCAGACAAATCCCGACAAGACCGCCGGGTGTGACGGAGATCTCACCCGCACCGAACACCTGCCCAATCCCGCCCTGACGCAGCGACAAAGGGCTGGTCAGAGCCGTCCCGACGGCATCCGCTCCAGCCCTTCACGCGGTCTTGACGAACGCCGGTCGGGAGTCGTCCGGCCCGGCGGCTGGACAACTCCCGACCGCGCGCACTCAGCGGCAGCCACCCCCGCCGGCGGAGTCCGAGACCCGGTCCAGCGTCAGGTAGCCGTGGTCGGAGGCGAGTTCGTGCTCGTAGCACCCGCCGTCCGCCGTGCTGCCCAGGTAGCGCTCGTGCGAGCTGCCGTCGGCCTGCAGCTCCGTGCCGTTCTGACGCTGCAACACCCCCTGGGCCTGCAGCCGGTCGTCGGTGCGGTCCTGCTGCTTCCACGCGCCCTGGCCGTGCCGGGCCTGGTCGGTCAGCTCCCGGGCCACCGAGACCTTGCCGGTCGCGGTGAAGCTGTCGCTGCCGGTGCCGGGCACGTAGGTGCTGGTCACGTCCAGCGGGTAGGACCAGGTGCTGCGGCGCTGGTCCGGGCGGCCGTGCCCGTCACCGGTGGAGACCACGGTCCAGCCGCTGTCCCGCTGGCTGGTCACCTGCTGCTGCCCCTGGTCGGAGAGGGTGTCGGTGTTGCGGTACTCACCGTGGTGGTCGATCCGGGTGGTGATCCGCCCGCGCGAGGTGTCCACGTACCCGGACACCGTCCAGTCCCGCCCGGCGGTCACGGTGATCAGCTCGCTGCCGTCCGGCTGGGCCGCCTCGGTGGTGGCCGACTGCGGCGCAGCGGCGATGGTGTCGGTGGTGACGGCGCCGGTGGTCTGCGCGCGCAGCGGGTCGGTGGTGAGGAACAGGTTCCCGTCCAGCGTCCAGGAGTCGCTGATCCCGGCCGGCGGCACCAGGGTGACGGTGTGCGGGCGCCCGTCGGTCAGGGTGCCCGCGAACGGGGTGAGGTCCACGTCGTAGGGCTGGGTGCGGAAGGCGTCGATGCTGGGGATCGGCCGCCACATCAGCGGGCTGATCCCACCGGTGTAGATCGCCGGGAACGGCTGCACGGTGCCCGCGAGCCGCCCGTCCACCAGCACCTGCACCTCGCGGTAGGTGCCGCCGCCGCACAGGCCCCAGTCCGGGTGGGCCGCCGCGAAGTCGTCCGGCACGTTGGAGTACCAGAACTCCTCGCAGCCGCCGCCCCGGGCGTAGACCTGCATCCGCAGGCCGGTCAGGTTGCGCGGGAAGGTCAGCGAGGCGGTCGCGGTCTGACCCTTGTTCAGCGTCCACCAACCCGCGGCGGTGGTCGACTGCGAGACCGGCAGCACCTGGTCGGCGGTGGCGGCCGGCGGGTTGTCCCGGTCGGCCTGGTAGTAGGTGACCGTCATGGTCATGTGGTAGGTGCCGGTGTAGGTCGAGTTGACGACGTTCCCGAGGTCCACCACCACCGGCTGCGCGGTGCGCAGCAGCGGGACGAACGGGGTCAGGTCCTGGTCGACGTGCCAGCTGATCCCGGCCGGGTCCGGCTCGGGCGTGCTGGTGCGCAGCACCTCGGCGCCGCCGATCCAGACCCCGGCCAGCCGGTCGTACTGACGGCCGGCCACGCTGCCGTTCCAGTCCAGCACCACCTTGGACCACGGCCCGGGGCAGTCGGAGGGCGGGGTGAGGGTGCCGGTGAACGGCTGGCCGTAGCTGTTGGCGAAGTCGTGCTGCATGGCCGTGACCGTGCAGTGCTTGCCGGACGGGCGGCTGATCGGCGGCAGCGCGGTGACCGGGTTGCCGTAGTTCGTCTCCACCCGGTTCGCGGTCGGGGCGGTGGCGCCGGCGGGGGCCGCGGTGGCGGCGGCGGGCACGATCAGCACGGTGGCCGCGGCCAGCGCCAGCGCGGTCAGCGCGCGGCGGGAGCGGCGGATCAGGGAGGGTATCAGCACGGTTGGCATGTACTCACGGTCCGCGAGGCACTGTCAAGATCCGTGCGCGGCCCGGGCCTTGACGCTCCGCCGGACAGCGGAGGGCGCCGGCACCCCGGGCGGGGTGCCGGCGCCCTCCAGCGGGTCGAAGCCGGTCGGTCGGAGCAGCTCGGTCAGGGCAGGTCGGTCAGAGCCGGTCGTGCAGCCGCGCCGACAGGCCGCGGCACCAGTGCGCCAGCTCGGTGCGCCCTTCGTCCGCACCGCCGAGCAGCGCGCTCGCCTGCTCGTCGCTCAGCCGGGTCGGGCCCTGCACGGCCAGCAGGTGGCCGAGCTCGTCGAGCAGCACCGCCAGCCGCTCGGCGTCGGCGTGCTCGACCATGGCCGGGTTCTCCAGGTGGTGGCCGATGGTGACGGATCCAGGCATCTTCGTGCTCCCTTCGCTCACCCCCGGTCCACCGTACGACCGGCCCGGGCCCGGCGCAGCGCCGTCGCGGCGCTACCGCGCCCGGGCCCGGCGCTCCGTGCTCACCACCACGCAGACGGCGGCCACCACGATCAGCCCGCCCACCAGTTCGGAGGTGGCCAGCCGCTCGGCCAGCACCAGCCAGCCCAGGAAGACGGCCACCACCGGGTTGACGTAGGCGTAGGTGGCGACCAGCCCGAGCGGCGCGTTCTGCAGCAGCCAGGAGTAGGCGGTGAAGCCCACCAGCGAGCCGACCAGCACCAGGTAGAGCAGCGCCAGCCAGGAGCGGGTGGTCACCTCCGTGAGGTGGAAGTGCTGCTGCTCGCGCCGGGCCAGCGCCACCACCAGGCAGCCGAGGCCGCCGATCAGCATCTGGTAGGCGCTGGCCGCCATCGCGTTCTCGATCCGGGGCAGCTTGGTGCCGACGAAGGAGCCGACCGCCCAGCTGAGCGCGCCGATCATCACCAGCACCACGCCGCCGAGCCCGATGCTGCCTGCCCCTGAACCGTTGAACAGCCCGGGCAGCGAGAGCACCGCCAGGCCGACCAGGCCGAGCAGCACGCCCCCGACCCGGGCCAGGCCCTGCCGCTCCCCCGAGACGGCCCGCAGCAGCACCACCCAGAGCGGCACCACGGCGACCAGCAGCGCGGCCAGCCCGGACGGCACGGTGCCCTCGGCGATCACCAGCAGCCCGTTCCCGCCGACCAGCAGCAGCACCCCGACCGTGCCGGCCGAGGCCAGCTGACGCCAGGTCACCCGCACCGCCGCCGGCCCGTTGCGCACCACCACCCAGCCGAGCAGCAGCGCCCCCGCGAGCAGGAACCGGATGGCGCCGGACAGCAGCGCCGGCATGCTCTCCACCACGACCCGGATGGCCAGGTAGGTCGAGCCCCACACCACGTACACCACGGCCAGCGCGGCCCAGACCGTGCCAGAGATCCGGGTGGGGGCCGCCAGCGCTGCCGCTGCTTGTCTGTCCCCGACCGATGTCATGGGTATCTCCTTGGTTCGCTACTGTCCGATCGGGAGACATGAGAGCGCATCGGAGACCGCGCACGCCAGTGGGTATCGGTGTTCGAGAGGCTCTCGCCAGCACCGAGCCCGCTCCCGTACGAAAGGAGACGCCCGCCGTGACCGACCCGCTGCCGTTCTTCGCCTACGGCACGCTCCGCCCGGGGCTGCGCAACCACCAGACCTTCCTGGCCGGGCGCTGCGCGCTGATCCGGCCCGCCGTGCTGGACGGCCTGGCCCTGCACGACGGGCCCGGCTACCCGTTCGTGCTGCCCGAGCCGGGGCGGCGGGTGATCGGCGACCTGATCACGGTCCGGCCGGCCGCCTACCGGCAGGTGCTGGCGGAACTGGACGAGCTGGAGGGCTGCCGGGCCGACGGCACCGGGCTCTACCTGCGCGAGCGGTTGACCGTCCGGGTCGGCGGCGCCGACGAGCCCGCCTGGGTCTACCTGGCCGGCCCGGCGGCGGCCGCGCGGCTGCGCGCGCACCCGGCGCCGATCGCCTCCGGGGACTGGACCCGGCGCACGCCCGGCTGAGCCCCGGACGGGGCCGGTGAACTCACGGTGCGCCGGGGGCTGGCGGGGTGTAGAGAGGAAGCGTGCCAGCCCACCAGCGATCCGCCCCCGGCCCCCGGCCGCGGCAACCCGGCCGCGCCCTGGTCACCCTGCCGCTCGGCCTGATCGTGGTGATCACGGTGGTGGACATCCTCTCCCCCTCGAACATCCACCTCGGCCCGCTGCTCGTGGTGGCCCCCGCGCTCACCGCCTCCTTCGCCGGCGCCCGGCTGACCGCGCTGGTGAGCGTGCTCGCGGTGGCCGCGCTGACCGTGATCGGCATCATGCGGGACGGCCTGAGCACCTCCAACCACCGCAGCCAGATCGCCGCGCTGATCCTGGTCTCCGCGCTGGTGGTCGGCTTCTGCGCGTTGCGCGACCGGCGCGACCGGGAGTTGGTGCAGGTACGCTCGGTCGCCGAGGCCGCGCAGCAGGTGCTGCTGCGCCCGCTGCCCACCCGGATCGGCTCGCTGCGGATCGCCTCGGTCTACCTGGCCGCCGAGGCCGAGGCGCAGATCGGCGGCGACCTCTACGCCGCCTCCCGGACCAGGGACGGCACCCGGCTGATCGTCGGCGACGTCCGGGGCAAGGGGCTGACCTCGCTCGGCGAGGCGGCGCTGCTGCTCGGCGCCTTCCGGGCCGCCGCCCACCTCCAGGCCTCGCTGCCCGAGCTCGCCGCCTACCTGGACGGCAGCGTCAGCTGGGACCTGGCCGCCGCCGACAGCTGCGGCCCGCCGGACGACGAGGAGGACGACGTGGGACCGGCCGGCCCGGACGCGGCCGAGTCCTTCATCACCGCGGTGATCCTGGACATCCCCGACGACGGGTCACGGATCCAGATCATCAACTGCGGCCACCCGCCGCCGCTGCTGCTGCACCACGGCCGGGTGCTCAGCCTGGAGGCCAGCCGGCCGGCCCCGCCGCTCGGGCTGGGCAACCTGCTGGAGACGCAGTACCACCCGGACTACTTCTCCTTCGCCCCCGAGGACCGCCTGCTGCTCTACACCGACGGCGTGATCGAGGCCCGGGACGCCGCCCGCACCTTCTACCCGCTCACCGACCGGATCCGCGGCTGGGCCACCGAACGTCCCGCCGCCCTGCTGCACCACCTGCGGCACGACCTGCTCGCCCACGCCGGCGGGCGGCTCGGCGACGACGCGGCGATGGTCGCGGTGGAGCGCCTGCCGGAGCGCCACCGCCGCGCGGCCTGAGGCAGCACCCCGCCGGGCGGCCCGATGCCCTAGCGTGTGGGGTCGGCGGAGTGCGAGAGGGGCGGCGCGATGGCGGACCAGGACGACTTCACGGCCGAGCAGCTGGCCCGCGGCAGGGCGCTGCGGCAGGCGCAGGTGCCGTGGGTGCTCGGCGGGCGGCTGGCGGGGCTGGCGCTCTCGCTGGTGCTCGGCCTCACCCCGGCCGGGGCGGCCCTGGTGCGCGGGAGCGGCGACCTGCTCGGCGGCTCCTGGACGGCCCGGGTGCTGGCCGGCACCACGGCCCTGGTGCTGCTCGGCCAGTTGCTCGGACTGCCGTTCAACGCGCGGGTCCGGGTGGTGCGGACCCGGTTCGGCCTGGTCACCCAGGGCTGGGCCGGCTGGCTGGTGGACCTGCTGCGCGGCCTGCTGCTCACCCTGGTGCTCGCGCTGCCCGCCGCGCTGGGCGTCTACGCGCTGACCGGCTGGTCCCGGCACTGGTGGTGGCTGCCCGCGGCCGGCGCCGCCGCGGTGCTCACCGTGCTGATGTCCTTCCTGTTCCCGCTGGTGGTCGAGCCGCTGTTCAACCGCTTCACCCCGATGGCAGCGGGCGAGCTGCGCACCGCCCTGCTGGCGCTCGCCGAGCGGGACGCCGTGGCGGTGCGCGACGTCCTGGTGGCCGACGCCTCGCGCCGGACCACCGCGCTGAACGCCTACGTCTCGGGCTTCGGCGCGACCCGCCGGATCGTCGCCTACGACACCCTGCTCAGCACGGCCACGCCGCGCGAGGTGGAGCTGGTGGTGGCGCACGAGCTGGGGCACGTGAAGCACCGGGACGTGCCGCGCGGCACGGCGGCGGCGGCCCTCGGCTCGGCGGTCGCGGTGGCCGTGCTGGGCCTGCTGCTCTCGCTCCACCCGCTGCTCTCGGCCGCCGGGGTGGCGAGCGTCTCCGATCCGCGCTCGCTGCCGCTGCTGGCGGCCTGCGCCGCGGTGCTCGGCGCGCTGGGCGGGCCGGCGCAGGCGGCGGTGAGCCGCCGGATCGAGGCCCGCGCCGATCGGCACGCGCTCGACCTGACGGGGGATCCGGAGCAGTTCGTCGCGATGCAGCGCCGGCTCGCGCTGACCAACGTCGCCGACGTCGATCCGCCCCGGCTGCTGGAGCTGCTCTTCGCCACCCACCCGAGCACCGCGCGCCGGATCGCCGCCGCGCGGGCCTGGACCCCGGCGGGCGGCCACCGGTGACCGGCGCCGGGCCCGAGCCCCGTCCGGACAGCCGGCCGCTCGCCGACGCACCGGTGGTCCGGGCGCCGGACGGCTCCCTGGTGCGGCAGCTGGGCGAGCTGCCCGCGGTGGTGAGCATGGCGCGCTTCGAGCTGGCCCCGGGCGAGGTCGCCGCGGCGGTCTCGCACCGGACGGTGCGCGAGCTGTGGCACGTGCTCTCCGGGAGCGGGCAGCTGTGGCGCCGTCAGGACGGCGTGGAGCAGCTGACGCCGCTGCGGCCCGGGCTGACGGCGAGCATCCCGCTCGGCACGGCCTTCCAGTTCCGCGCCGACGCCGACGCCGGGGAGCCGCTGGTGGTGCTGGGCGCCACCGTGCCCGCCTGGCCGGGCCCGGCCGAGGCACGCCCCGAGCAGGGGCCCTGGGAACCCACGGTGGATCTCGGTTGACCTGCGGCGATGCCGACCGGCACGATGCCGCCAGGAACGATCGCGGGGGTGGCTGATGAGCAGGGGAACCGGACTCGACCAGGACGGTCTGATGCTCCGTGAGGGCGCGCTGGAGCGGGTGCCCGAGGAGTTCGCGCCGGTGGTGGCGGCAGTGCGGGCGGGCGTCACCGAGGCCTTCGGCGACGCGCTGCACAGCGCCTACCTGTACGGCAGCATCCCGCGCGGCACCGCCGTGGCCGGCCGCTCCGACCTGGACCTGCTGCTGGCGCTGCGCCAGGAGCCCACCGCGGCTGACCGGGCGGCGGCCGACCGGCTGCTCGCCTCGCTGGACGCCGGCTTCCCGCAGATCGACGGCGGCGGGGTGCTGCTCTTCGGGGTCGAGCGGCTGCTCAGCGAGGCGGAGCGGTACGACCTGGGGTGGTTCGTCGCCTGCCTCTGCACCCCGCTGCTCGGCCCGGACCTGGCCGAGCGGCTGCCCCGTTACCGACTGGACTCGGAGCTCGCCCGGGAGACCAACGGCGACCTCGCCGACCTGCTCCCGCGCTGGCGCGAGCGGGCCGCGGCGGCCGGCGGCGACCCCGCGGCGCTGCGCAGGCTCACCCGGGGCGCGGCCCGCAAGGTGGTGCGCACCGGGTTCACCCTGGTGATGCCGCGCTGGCAGGGCTGGACCAGCGACCTGGCGCAGTCCGCCGAGGCCTTCGGCCACTACTACCCGGACCGCGCCGAGCAGATGCGCGCGGTCGCGCGGATCGCCCCGGCCGGGACGGCGGACCCGGCCGCCCTGGAGCTGCTGCTGGAGCGGCTGGGCCCGTGGCTGGCCGAGGAGTACACGGCCCGGCACGGCGTCAGGTCGCCCCGGCCCTAATGCAACTCTGTTCTGATCAAGGTGTGTTGAGGAACTCCGTCACCAACTGCACGAACTCCGCCGGCTGCTCGACCCACGGGCGGTGGCCGGAGCGGGCCAGGACTTCCAGCCGCGCGTCGGGGTGCAGTTCGGCCACCGCGCGGGCGGGGGCGGTGCCGATCATGCCGTCGGAGGCGCCCGCGATCACCAGGTAGGGCACCCGCGGGCCGGCCAGCCGGGCCAGGCGGTCGGCCAGGGTGTCCGGGGTGGCCGCGTCGGCGTAGAACGCGGCGCGCAGCCAGGGCAGTCGGGTGGCGTGGCCGGGCACGTGCTCGGCCTTGTGCCGCTGGTTCCACTCGTGCCAGGCGAACGGCAGCGTCCGGACCTGCAGCATGCCCTGCTGGAGGAACGTCAAGTCACCTGCGGTCAGCAGTCGTTGCGCCGCTGCGGCGGCCGGGTACCAGGGCTCGGCGGCGCGCGCGGCGTGCAGGTCGGCGAGTTCGGCCGGGTCCGGCTCGCGGCCGGCCCGCCCGACCGGCGTGACCAGCACGGCCCGGCGCACCCGGCCCGGGTGGGCGGCGGCGTACTCCTGGGCGGTCAAGCAGCCGGCCGAGTGCGCCAGCAGGTCGAGCCGCTCCAGGCCCAGGTGCTCGCGCAGCGCCTCGACGTCGCGGGCCTGGGCGGTGAACGCCACGGTCGCCCGGTCGTGCGGCACCTCGGAGCGGCCGCTCGCCCGGCCGTCCAGCGGGATCAGTTCGCGGTGCCGGTCGAGGCCGCCGAGCCCGGCCAGGTAGCGCAGGTCGGTGCCCGGCCCGCCGGGGAGCACCACCAACGGGGCGCCGGTGCCCAGCCGTTCGTACCAGAGCCCGGTGTCGTCGTAGGAGGCGAAGTGCGGCATGCCGTCACCCTGGCACGCCGCACTCCGCAGCGGAAGGATCAGCCGAAGTAGCTGTGGAAGTTGTTCGAGAACTCGTTCCCGTTGTAGTTGTCCCAGTTGATCGACCAGGTCATCAGGCCGCGCAGGTCCGGGTGCGGGCCGGAGTGCAGGGTGTAGCCACCGCAGTTGCTGCCCTTGGTGAGGCAGTCGAGGGCCTGGTCCACCGCGGCGGGCGCGACGTACCCGTTGCCGGCGTAGGTGTTGGCCGGCATGCCGATCGCCACCTGGGAGGGCAGCAGCGGCGGGAACATGTTGTTGGTGTTGCCCGCGACCGGGAAGCCGGAGAGCAGCATGTCGGTCATCGCGATGTGGAAGTCCGCGCCGCCCATCGAGTGGTACTGGTTGTCCAGGCCCATAATGGAGCCGGAGTTGTAGTCCTGGACGGTGAGCAGGGTGAGGTCGTTGCGCAGCGCGTAGATCACCGGCAGGAAGGCGCCGGAGCGCGGGTCCTGGCCGTTGAACGGGCCGGATCCGTAGTACTGGTAGCCGAGTTGGACGAAGAACGTCTCCGGCGCCATGGTCAGCACGAACTTCGAGCCGTACTTGGCCTTCAGCTCCTGCAGCGCGGAGATGGTGTTGACGATCACCGGGGTGGTCGGGTTCTTGAAGTCGGTGTCACCGGCGTTCAGCGAGAGCGACTGGTTCTCGAAGTCCACGTCCAGGCCGTCCAGGCCCCACTGGTCGATGATCGCCGAGACCGAGTTGACGAAGTTGTCGCGGGCCGCGGTGGTGGTCAGCTGGACCTCGCCGTTGGCCCCGCCGATCGAGAGCAGCACCTTCTTGCCCTTGGCCTGCTTGGCGGCGATCGCGGCCTTGAAGTCGGCGTCCGACTCGATGCCGGGGCAGTCGGCGACCGCGCAGCGGGTGAAGTGGATGTTCCCGGAGGTCACCGAGTCGGGCTCGCCGAAGGAAAGGTCGATGACGTCCCAGGAGTCGGGCACGTCGGACATCTTGAGGTAGCCGGCGCCGTTGGCGAAGCTCTCGTGCAGGTAGCCGACCAGCGCGTGGGCGGGCAGGCCGCCGCCGGGGGTGGGCGAACCGGTGGGCGTGGGCGTGCCGGTGGTGGGGGGAGCCGTGGTCGGCGGGGCGGTGGTGGGGGGCGCCGTGGTCGGCGGGGTGGTGGTGGGCGGGGCGCTGGTCGGCGGCGTGGTGGTCGGCGAACCGGTCGGCGAGGGGCCGCCCGGGCCGGACAGCGAGACGTCGTCCGCGTAGTAGGTGCCCTGGCCGTACCAGCCGTGCACGAAGACCGTGGCGCTGGTCTGGGTCGCGGCGGTGGTGAAGCTGACCGAGAGCTGCTGGTAGGCGCCGCCGGTACTCGGACTCCAGGTGCTGGTACCGCCGTTGACGCCCAGGTAGACGTAGGCGCCGTTGACCCAGGCGCTCAGCGTGTAGGTGGTGTTGGGCGAGACGGCCACGGTCTGGGTGCACTGCGCGTCGTCGGCGGCGGTGGCCGCACCCGCGAGGGCGTAAGTGCCGCTGTGCGCATGGCCGGTGACCACGCTTCCGGTGCTGCCGTCGCAGCTCCAGGGATTCAGGCTGCCGCTCTCGAAGCCGCCGTTGCTGAGGAACTCGCCGGCCGACGCACTGGGGGCCAGGCCGACCAGGCCGCCGACCACCAGGCCGGCGGCGACCGTCCAGGCGGTAGCGCCCGCCACCGCGCGGCGTGAACTGCGCCGCGGTGCGGGCCGGGTGGAACCGGTTCTGCTGAGACTGCGCATGTGGGGATGCTCCTGCCTCGAACGCCTCGTTGTGGGGGAGTCCGTCGGGGCAGGCGGGACGGGGGGCGACCCCGCCGGTGCGCACCCCTTTTGGACTAGACCACTGAACCGGTCTGGACCAGTCCGTGTCAATGCCTCCGGGGAGGCTTCCGGGGGTGCCTGATCCGGCGTCAGCGGGCGTCAGCGGGCGTCAGGCCTTGCTGCGCGCGTAGTGGCGGGAGGCCTTGGCCCGGTTGCCGCAGGTGGCCATCGAGTGCCAGCGGCGGGTGCCGTTCTTCGAGGTGTCGTAGAAGTGCAGCACGCAGTCCGGGTGGGCGCAGGAGCGGATCCGGTCGGGGGCCTCGGTGAGCAGGCGCAGGTAGTCGGCGGCGGCCAGCCAGGCGGGGAGCCAGGCCGGGGTGTCCGCCTCGGCCCGCTCGGCGGGGCCGTCGGCGGCGAGGGTGCGGCGCAGGGCGCCGTGCGCGAGGACGGCGTTCAGCTCGGCGCGGGCGGCTTCGAGGTCGGGGCGGGCGGCTTCGAGGTCGGGGTGCTCCGCGCCCGGGCCCTCCTCGGGCGCCGACTGCGCCCGCAGCTGTGCGAGGTGGCCGGCGATGGCGGCGCGGGTGGTGAGCAGCGCGTCGAGCGCGGCCCGGTCGGCGGGCACCTGCTCGGCGAAGCCGTTCAGCCGGAGCCAGAGCGCCAAGCCGTCGAGGGAGTCCAGCAGGTCCCGCGGGTTGCCGCCGTCGTGCCAGCGGGTGTTGAGCAGGTCGAGGCAGAGCGGCTCGCCGGGCAGCGGGCGGGGGTCGGCGGGCGGCTGCGGTGCGTCCGGCGCCGCTGCTTCTGCTTCGGTCATGGGGCTCTCCTGGCTCGGTCTGCGGGCCGATTCTAACCGCTCTTCGGTCGAGCACTGGTTGACCCCTTGAGCGCCTGCCGCTGCCAGGCGGCGGTGAGCAGCACCGCCAGCCCCGCCCCGCTCATCGCCCCGGCCGCCGAGCTGCCTTGGGCGGCCGCGCCGGCCAGCACCGGCCCGATGCCCTGAACCGTCATCAGGCCGGCCGACAGCAGGCTGAAGCCCTGCCCCTGCCGCTCCGTCGGCAGTGCCGCCAGGAAGCGGGCCTGGAGTCCGAGGCCGTAGGCGAAGCCGAGCCCCGAGGCGCCGAGCAGCAGCGCCGCCGTGACCGCCCCGGGGCGCAGCGCGAAGGCCGTCAGCGGCAGCCCGAGCAGCGCGGTCAGCGCCGCCACCGACCGCTCCCGGGTGGCCGGGCGCAGCAGCCGGCCGACCAGCAGGTCGCCGAGCAGCATGCCCACCGGCAGCGCGCCGAGCAGCAGCGCGGCCACCCCGACCGGCAGGCCCCGCTGGCCGGTGTAGGGCACGACCAGCGCCTCGGCGCCGGCCGCGAACCCCGAGGGCAGCCACTGGGCCAGCAGCACCACCCGGACCGGACGGTCGGCGAGCAGCGCCCTGGCGCCGTGCCAACTCCCGCTCAGCAGGCGGCCGCCGGTGGCGGTGGCGGTGGGCGCGGGAGCCGGTGCGGGCGCGGCGGCCGGCAGCCGCAGCCGCACCGTGAGCGCCGCGGCCAGGTAGCCGGCCGCGCTGAGCGCCAGTGCGCCGCGCGGCCCGAGCAGGCTGACCACCGCGCCCGCGCAGGCCAGGCCGACCAGTTGGGCCCCGGAGCTGGCCATGTTGGTCAGCGAGCGGCCCAGGACGTAGGCGTCGCCGTCGAGTTCGGCCGCGACCAGCCGGGTGCCGGCGGCCCCGAACACGGGGGTGAGCGCGCAGACGGCGGCGACCAGGGCCAGGGCGAGGGCGACCGGCAGGGCGAGCAGCGCGATCAGCAGCGCGACCGCGGCGGCGAGCAGGTGACCGGTCATCAGGAGGGCGCGCGGGCGCCCCCGATCCGCGAGCGCGCCGAGCAGCAGGGAGCCGAGCAACTGCGGCGCGAAGCCGACGCCGAAGGCGAGCGCGCCCAGCAGCGGCGAGTGGGTGCTCGCGAACACCAGCATCGAGAAGGTGGTGATCCGCAGCCCGTCGGCGGCCACCGCGAGGGCGCCGGTCACCCAGAGCGTCCGGAAGACCGGGTTGGCCAGCACCTCGCGGTACCCGGTCCGGCGGGTGGTCGAGGTGGCGTGCGCGGTGCTCGTCGTCATGCCCGGCAGCGTCCACCGGCGGGCGCGGCCAGGGCGATTCTTTCGTCCTGGGACGTAAGCTCGCGCCCATGCTGCGATTCGAGGTGGGCACCGACGACCTGCTGCACAGTCGGTTCGCGCTCTCCCCCGCGTTCGAGCTGTGCTCCCTGCTGCACGCGCTGAACGGCACCCCGCCGCACCGCGCGCTGCCCGCGCACTGGGCCGCCCGGCTCCGGCCGGTCTTCGAACGGCTGCTGGCGCACAGCGAGTTGGCGGCGGTGCTGGCGCTGCAGACCGCGAGCTTCGGTGCCAACTTCATCGCCCTGCCACCGACCGCCGGGCTCGCCCAGACCTGGGCGGACGACCTGGCCGCCACCCGGGCCACGCCGCCTGCCACCGCGCGGGCCGACATCGCCCGCTGCCTGGCCGTCCGACCGGCCGCCTCCCCCGCCGTGGCCGAGGTGCTGGCGAGCCCCCGGGTGGTGGAGCGGGTCGCGGCCGCGCTGGACCTGGCCTGGCACGCGCTGCTCGCCCCCGACTGGCCGCAGCTGCGGGCGATCTGCGAACGGGACGTGGTGCACCGGGCCGGGCTGCTCGGCCGCCGGGGCTGGGCCGCCGCGCTCGGCGGGCTGCACTCCCGGGTGCGCTGGCACGAGGGCGGGATCGAGCTGCCCGACAACTCCACCAGCACGGTGGTGCGGCTGGCCGGCGAGGGTTTGCTGCTGGTGCCGTCGGTGCTGATCCAGCCGGGGACCGCCGCGTTCGTCGACGACCCGTGGCCGAAGGCGATCGTCTACCCGGCCCGGGGCACCGCCGCGCTCTGGGAGTCGGCCGAGCCGACTTCCCCCGCCGCGCTCACCGAGCTGCTCGGCCGCTCCCGCGCCCGGCTGCTCACCGCCCTCGCCGAGCCGGCCGGCACCACCCAGCTGGCCCGCTCCCTGGGCATGGCCCCCGGCGCGGTCGGCGACCACCTCGGGGTGCTGCGCCGCGCGGGCCTGCTGCGCCGGGCCCGGGACGGGCGCACCGTGCTGTACTACCGCACCCCGGTGGCGGAGGCGCTGCTGGGCGCGGGCGAGGGGACGGAGGGCTGACGCGGCGTCAGGGCGGAGCGAAAAGCCGGTGCGCCTGCGGGTGCCGGCCGCGTAGCCTCGTGCCATGACCTCGTTCTGCGCCACCCACCGGCTGATGCCCCGCCCCGCGGGGTAGCAGCCGACGGATGCCCAGAACCGTCCGAGGCCCCGCCACCACGGGGCCTCGTTCGTCTTTCCGCGCGGCCCCGGCCAATTCCCGTTCCGAGTCCCGAGCCGGAGGACCGCCCCATGACCACGCGTCAGCGCAGCTACCTGACCACCACGCTCCCCTACGTCAACGCCCGCCCGCACCTCGGGTTCGCGCTGGAACTCGTGCAGGCCGACGTGCTCGCCCGGCACCGGCGCGCGAGCGGCGGCGAGGTGCGGCTGCTCGGCGGTACCGACGAGAACTCGCTGAAGAACGTGCTCGCCGCCGGGACCGCCGGGACCGACGTCCGCACCCTGGTGGCCCGCCATGCGGCGGCCTTCCGGGCCCTGGCCGCTCCGTTGGAGGTCGAGCTGGACGACTTCCTGCGCACCAGCGCCGATCCCCGGCACGCTCCCGGCGTCGCCGAACTGTGGCGCCGCTGCGCGGCGGCCGGCGACCTGTACCGCAAGGAGTACCGCGGCCGGTACTGCGTGGGCTGCGAACAGTTCTACCAGCCCGAGGAGTTGGTCGACGGGCGGTGTCCCGAGCACCACACCGAGCCCGAGACGGTCGCCGAGCAGAACTGGTTCTTCCGCCTCTCCCGCCACACCGCGCGGCTGCACACCGAGATCACCGAGGGCCGGCTACGGATCGACCCGCCGGCCCGGCGCAACGAGGTGCTCGCGCTGCTGGAAGTCGGCCTGCCCGACTTCTCGGTCTCGCGGTCCCGCGAGCGGGCGCGCGGCTGGGGCATCCCGGTGCCCGGGGACGATTCGCAGGTGGTCTACGTCTGGTGGGACGGGCTGGCCGGCTACCTCAGCGCGCTGGGCCTCGGCTCGCCCGACCCGGCCGACGCGCGCGACACGCCCGACCTGCGGCGCTGGTGGCGGGACGGGGTGCGCCGGACCCACCTGTGCGGCAAGGGCGTGCTGCGCTTCCACGCCGTGTACTGGCCCGCGATCCTGCTCTCGGCCGGCCTGCCGCTCCCCACCGAGGTGCTGGTGCACGACTACCTCACCGTCGGCGGCCGCAAGATCAGCAAGTCGGCGGGCACAACGGTGGACCCCGTCGGCCTGGTCGCCGAACACGGCGTGGACGCCGTCCGCTGGTGGCTGCTGCGCGAGGTGGCGAAGGTCGGCGACACCGACTTCACGGTCGAGCGGCTGGTCGACCGGGCCAACACCGACCTGGCCGGCGGGATCGGCAACCTGGTCAAACGGGTCGTCACCCTGATCCACCGTCAGCTCGACGGCAAGGCGGGGAGCGCCGCGCCCGCCGCGCCGCTCCCCGAGGCCGTCGCCCTCCCCGGCGAGATCGCCGCCGCCCTCGACGCCTACGACCCGCGCCGCGCCACCGGGGCGCTCTGCCGGCTGACCGCCGCGGCCAACCGCCACCTCGACCGCACCCGCCCCTGGTCCGACCCGGCCGACGCCCCCGACCAGCTCGCCGTGCTGCTGCACGCCTGCCGCACCCTCGGCGAGCAACTCGCCCCGTTCCTGCCGACCGCCGCCACCCGGATCCTGGCCCAGTGCACCCCCGCCCCGGACGGCCGCCTGCCCGCTCCCGGCACGCTCTTCCCCCGGCTCTAGCCTGGGCTGTCATGAAGATCGAATCGATGCGGCCCGGGCACGCCCGGCAGGTGCTCGACGTGTACCGCCTCGGGATCGCCGGGGGGAACGCCACCTTCGAGACGGCGGAGCTGAGTTGGGAGAGGTTCGACGCGGGCCGGCTGCCGGGGCACCGGCTGGTCGCGGTGGACGGGGACGACCTGGTGCTGGGCTGGGCCGCCGTCTCCCGGGTGTCCGAGCGGGCGGCGTACGCGGGCGTGGTCGAGCACTCGGTGTACGTGCGCCCCGAGGCGCAGGGGCGGGGCGTCGGCTTCCGGCTGCTCACCGCGCTGCTGGAGTCCACCGACGCGGCCGGGATCTGGACCGTGCAGTCCGGCATCTTCCCCGAGAACACGGCCAGCCTCGCGCTGCACCGGCGGGCCGGGTTCCGGGTGATCGGCACCCGGGAGCGGATCGGCCGGCTGCACGGCCGGTGGCGGGACGTGGTGCTGGTCGAGCGGCGCAGTCCGGTGGTCGTCTGACGGTGTGACCGAGTCGGTGTGACCGAGTCGATGTTGTCCGCGCGCGGCGGCACTGCCGACACTTGACGGTGTGACCGACGACCGACCGCCGCCCCGGCCCGCCGCGCTGACCTTCGCCGAGCGGCTGCTCGATCCGGGCAGCTTCCGCTCCTGGGACACCCCGGTGACCGACCCGGACCCCGGGCCCGACTACGCCGCCGACCTGGCCCGGGCCCGGGCCCGCAGCGGTGCCGACGAGGCGGCGCTGACCGGCGAGGGCCGGATCGGCGGGCACCGGGTGGCGCTGCTGCTCAGCGAGTTCGGCTTCCTGGGCGGCTCGATCGGCACCGCGACCGCCGCCCGGCTGCTGCACGCCGTCGAGCGGGCCACGGCCGAACGGCTGCCGCTGCTCGGCTTCCCCGCCTCCGGCGGCACCCGGATGCAGGAGGGCACGCCGGCCTTCGTCCGGATGATCGCGATCGCCAACGCGGTGACCGCGCACAAGGCCGCCGGGCTGCCGTACCTGGTGCACCTGCGGCACCCGACCACCGGCGGCGTGCTCGCCTCCTGGGGCTCGCTCGGCCAGCTCACCACCGCCGAGCCCGGCGCGCTGGTCGGCTTCCTCGGCCCGCGCGTCCACCAGGCGCTGTACGGCGAGCCGTTCCCGGAGGGCGTGCAGCGGGCCGAGCACCTGGCGCGGTTCGGCACGGTGGACGCGGTGCTGCCGGACGCGGAGCTGCGGGAGCGGCTGGTGGCGGTGTTGGAGGTGTTGGCGGCGTCGGAAGTGTTGACGGCGCGTGGGACGTCGGGCCCGCCGACTTCTGACGCACCGTCGGGGGCGGACGTCGGCGGAGTGGACGTCTGGGAGTCGGTCCGGATCACCCGTCGGCCGGATCGCCCGGGGCTGGCCGAGTTGCTCGCGCTGGCGGACCGGGTGGTGCCGCTGAGCGGCACCGGCGCCGGCGAGCGCGACGACGCGATGCGGCTCGCACTGGCCCGGATCGCCGGCGCCTCCTGCGTCGTGGTCGGCCACGACCGGGCCGCCGCCGCGCTGCACGGCCCGGTCGGCCCCGGCGGCCTGCGCACCGCCCGCCGGGGCATGCGGCTGGCGGCGGAGCTGCGGCTGCCACTGCTCACCGTGATCGACACCCACGGCGCGGAACTCAGCCCGGCCGCCGAGGAGGGCGCCCTGGCGGGCGAGATCGCGCGCTGCGTGGCCGAGTTGAGCGCCCTGCCGGTGCCGGTGGTCAGCCTGCTGCTCGGCGAGGGCGCGGGCGGCGCGGCGCTCGCCCTGCTGCCCGCCGACCGGGCGCTCGCAGCGCAGCACGCCTGGCTCTCCCCCCTCCCGCCGGAGGGCGCCTCGGTGATCCTGCACCGCACGCCCGACCACGCCCCGCGCCTCGCCGCACAGCAGCGCATCGGCGCCCGCGAGCTGCTGCGCGAGGGGGTGGTGGACCGCCTGGTCCCGGAGTCGCCCGACCTGCTCGCCCAGCTGCTCCCCGCGCTGGCCGCCGAACTCGCGCACGCGGCCCGGCTGGTGGTACCCGCGGCGCGGATCGACCGGTTCCGCTCACTCGGGAGCCGACTCGGCGGCTGACGGTGCGTCGACCGGCCCCCGGAGGGCGTGCCGGGCGGCGGCGGTCTCGCGGCGGACGGCGGCGAGCGGGCCCGGCGGCACGGGAGCCGGTTCCGGGGCGCGGGTGTTGGTCCGCACGGCGGTGGCCAGCTCGCGCAGCGCGGCGGTGGTGGCCGTCACCTCCGCCGGTGAGGGCGGCGGCGCGCCGTGCGCCGTCTCCACCACGGCCGCCGTCCCCGCGTCGATCACCCGCTCCACCGAGACCAGCAGCGGCCACCAGGCCGCCGCCCGGGCCCCCGTGGGCGGCGGTTCGCCCAGCGCCCGCTGGAACTCCGCCCGCATCCCGGCCAGGTCCCGGTAGAGCCGCCGACGCAACCGCGCCCGAGCCGCCGGGGTGGGAGGGGTGGGAGGGGTGGGAGAGGTGGAAGGGGTGGGAGGGGTGGGAGAGGTGGACAGGGCAGGCGGGGCGGGGGATCCGGACGCGCCAGAGCGGCCGGGGGACCCGGGCGCGCCGGAAGCGCCGAGCAGGCCTGGTGCACCGGACGGGCCGGGCCCACCGGGTGCACCAGCCACGCCGGGCGCGCCGGCCGAACCCGCGAAGGCGCATTCCAGGTAGCGCGCCGCGTCGTCCACCGCGTCCGCCAGGCGGGCGCCGACCCGGGAGTGCCAGCTCTCGGGCCACAGTGCGTAGCCGGCGACCAGCACGATCCCGCAGCCGATCAGGCTGTCCACCAGCCGCGGCACCAGCAGGTGCACGCCCTGATGGCTCAACAGGTCGGAGAGCACCAGGATCAGCGGCGTGATCACCGCCGTCTGCAGCCCGTAGCTGCGCCGCGACACCACCACCAGCAGGGCCGCCAGCACCGCCACCACCGGCACCTCCCACCAGCCGCGCGGCACCGCCTCCAGGATCAGGGCCGCGCCGACCAGTCCGACCGCCGTGCCGAGCGCCCGCAGTACCGCCCGGGAGAAGACGGACCCGAAGTCCGGCTTCAGCACGAAGGTCACCGTCAGCGGCACCCAGTAGGAGCGGGGCACGCTCACCGTGGAGACCAGCGCCTGCGCCGCCCCGAGGCAGAGTGCGAGCCGCAGCCCGTAGCGCCAGGAGTCGCTGGAGAGCAGCAGTTCGCGGGTGGCGGAGCGGAACCGGCTGCGCAGCGAGGTGGGCGCGCCGATCCGGTCGGGCACCTGGTGCTCGCCCGCCAGCACCTCGTGGACGTGCACCAGGGCGGCGTCGACCGCGCGTTCCGCCGCCGTCCCGGTCCGCGCCACCGGCTCCGCCGACGCCGGGGCCGACACCGGGGCGCCGCCGCGGCCGATCGCCGTCGCGACCTGGCGCACCTCGGCGCTCAGCGGGCCGGGCGGCAGTCCGCCGGCCTCGTGCGCGGCGGGCGCCGCCTCGACCAGCGGGGTGATCGCGTTGAGCAGGGCGATCAGCCGGGACATGCCGTGGCTGCGGCCGGGGGCCAGCGCGCGGCGGGAGAGCAGCAGGTCGTAGGCGTGGTCGAGGGCGGCGGTGACCCGGGCCCGGGCGGCGGTCCACTGCTCCTGCGGCCCGCCGGCGGCGTCCAGCAGGTCGGCGGCGGCGCGGTACGCCTGCTCGACGGCGGAGCGTTCGGGCACCCGGGAGCGGACCGGCCAGGCGAGCAGTGCGAGCAGCAGGATCTGGGCGGCGCCGAGCAGCACCAGGACGGGCCCGCGCCACCAGGGGGCGGGCATCGGCAGGCCGGCGCCGATCACGCCCATGAGCAGCAGGTTGAGCCCGGCGGCGGAGGAGACCGCGCCGATGTTGCTCATCATCCCGGCGACCAGGGCCAGTCCGGTGAGCGCGATGACGGCCGTCCAGCCGTGCCCGTGCACCTGCTCGCCGAGCACCAGGCCGACGGCGGCGAACAGCTGCGGGACGGCGATGTTGAAGACCCGCAGCCGGTAGGCGTCGGCGGTGTCGCCGAGCACGGCCCCGAGCGCCCCCATCGCCGCCAGCGCACCGCTCGCGGCGTGGTCGGTGGCGAAGCCGACGACGAGCGGCAGCGCCATGCCGACGGCGGCCCGGGCGGCGGCCGCCCTGGGCACGGGGGTCGGCTGGGGCCGCAGCGTGCGGAGCAGCCAGCCGGGCGGGGCCAGGCGGGGAACGCGTCCTGAGGGGGCGTCGGGTTCCGCCGGGGTGCGGTGGTTCGCGGTGCTCACCGGTCGATCCTCGCCCGCCCGGGCGGCGGGGTCCGGGAGCACACGCCCGACATGAACAAGGTGTTCAACATTATCCATTGACAACAAGATGACTAGCCGTCAATCTTGCCACCATGACTGCCACCGAGAACCCGTTCGCCGCCCCCGACCCCGAGCAGGCCCGCGCCAAGCGGGTGCCCGCCGCGCTCTTCCGGATCGCCGAGCGGCACGCCGCCACGCCCGAGCAGCGGGGCCGCCAGGTGCACCCGATGGTGCTCGGGCCGCACGAGGCGGTCCGGCTGGTCGGCTTCCTGCTCTCCGGGGCCGCCCTCGCGGAGGAGGGGGAGGCCGCCGTGGACCGGGACGACGTGCTGGCCGCGCTCACCCTGCTCCCCCTGGTCCGGGCCGAGCTGGACGAGTTGGAGCTCGGCCTGCTCCGGATGGCCCGCGGCCGCGACCTCACCTGGCAGGACATCGCCTTCGGCCTGGGCCTCAACACCCCGCAGGCCGCCCGGCAGCGCGCGGAGCGGCTCACGGACCGGGTGGCGGACGGCGCCGAGGGCTGAGCCACCGTCTGCGCTCACAGCGGACCGCGTTCGCTGCGAGCGTGCGGGCGTTGTCGGGTCCGCGCCCGGCTGCGAAAGTCGGCCCATGCGACTTCTGGTACTGGGTGGGACCGAGTTCGTCGGGCGGGCGTTCGCCGAGGAGGCGGTGGCACGCGGGTGGGAGGTGACCCTGCTGAACCGGGGCAACCATCCGGCCCCCGAGGGGGTGCGGTCACTGTGGGGGCACCGGCTGGCGTTCGACGGGCTGCGGGCGCTGGACGAGGGCGACTGGGACATCGCCGTGGACACCTGGAGCGGCGCGCCGGCCGCCGTGCGGGCCGCGGCCCGGCGGCTGGCCGGGCGGGTCGGCCACTACCTCTACGTCTCCAGCCGGTCGGTCTACGCCTTCCCCACCGTCGACGGGCTCAACGAGCTGGCGGCGGTCGAGGACGGCGACCCGGGCAGCACCGACGCCACCCCCTACGGAGCGGCCAAGCGCGGGGGCGAGCTCGCCGCGCAGGAGGTGTTCGGCGAGCGGGCGCTGCTCGCCCGGGCGGGCCTGGTGCTCGGACCGCACGAGAACGTGGGCCGACTGCCCTGGTGGCTGAACCACATCGCCCGGGGCGGCCGGGTGCTCGCCCCCGGCCCGCGCGAGCTGCCGATCCAGTACCTGGACGCGCGCGACCTCGCGCGCTGGGGGCTGGACGCGGCGGCGGCCGGCCTGGGCGGCGCCTACAACCTGGTCTCCCCGCCGGGTGCCAACACCATGGGCGACCTGGTCGACGCCTGCGTCACGGTCACCGGCGCCGCGGCCGAGCCGGTCTGGCTCCCGCCCGAGGCGCTCGCGGCCGCCGGCGTCGAACCGTGGACCCAACTGCCCGTCTGGATCCCGCCGGGCGACCTGCACCGTGTCATGCACCTCGGCGACACCGCCAAGGCCGCCACCGCCGGCCTGCGCTGCCGGCCGCTGCAGGAGACCGTCGCCGACACCTGGGCCTGGCTGCGGACCCTGCCCGGCCGCGCGCCCGCCGGCACCGCGCACTCGCCGACCGGCATCACCGAGGAGCTGGAGCGCCGCCTGCTCGGCGGCTGACCCGCACTCAGCCCCGGTCCACCGCGGCGGGCCGGGGCCCGCACGCCGAAACCCCCGCGCACAGCCGATGTGCATATGACGCTTTATCGACCATGCGGACCACCGAGCGGGCGGCCCGGCCCCCACGGCCGGGCCGCCCGCGACCTCCCCCGAGGGGCCGCTACCGCCGCTGCCCCACCGCCACCGGTCCCCCGCGCCGCCCGGTCGGCACCGCCCCCACCGGGAAGGCGAAGTAGACGACCTTGCCCCCCGGCAACGGCCGCCACCCCCACCCCCCGGCCAGCGCGTCCACCAGCACCAGCCCGCGCCCCGACGGCAGTTCGTCCCCGGCCGAGAGCATCACCGGCGGCCGCTGCGAGCGGTCCGCCACCTCGACCAGGAGCGTCTCGTCCCCCCAGACGACCGAGACCCGGCACTCGCCCCCGGCGTGCTCCAGCGCGTTGGCCACCAACTCGCTGACGCACAACCGCAGGTCGTCCAGGGTGTCCTCGGACAGCGGCGTCCCCCAGTCCCGCGCGAGTCCGACCACCCGCTCACGCGCCCGCCGCACCGCGTCGCCGTTGGCGGTGAGGTGGAATTCGTCCCGCAGGGGACGGTAGTCGCGCTCCATGACGGCTTCTCCTCGACGTTCCCGGGGAACGGCCGAGCGGATCCGCTCAAGCCGCCCCCCACGACTGATACACAGTCAATCGGGTTACGTGATGGTTGAGAACGGGCCATGCTTGACTCAGTCGTGAATGACGTGAATCGCGACCGGACCCTGGACGCGGGGGCGTCCCAAGGGGTCCGATAAACGGGGGCGCAAGGGAACGGGGGAGCCATGACCCGCACACCGAACAGACAGCTGGCCTCACTGATGGGTGAGGCCCGCTGGGGCAACGACCAGCTGGCCCGGGCGGTCAACCGCACCGGCCGGGACGCCGGGCTGGAACTGACCTACGACCACTCGTCGGTCTCGCACTGGCTCCGGGGGGTCCGGCCGAGACCGGCGGTCCGCCCGGTGATCAACGAGGCCTTCGCCCGTCGGCTCGGCCGACCGGTCACCTCCCAGGAGGCCGGTTTCGGTCCGACGCCGAAGACCGCCGGGAGCCGCCTGACCACCGGACCGGCCGACGGGAACCGCCTGGAGGGCCTGGTCGACCTGGTCCGGGACGACATGGATCCGTCCCGCCGCACGATGCTGGCCGCCGGCCTCTACTCGGCCGCCATGCTGGTGCCCGGGTACACGGAGCTCGGGCACCGGTTGGACGGCGCGCAGCAGGAGGTGCGCGCCGGGCGCACGGTCCGCATCGGGGAGAGCGAAGTCGAGACCGTGCGCGCCATGACGGAGCGGATAGCCGCGATCCTCGACGAGCTCGGCGGCGGCCACGCCCGCCCGATGAGCGCGGCCTTCCTGGCCAACACGGTGATGCCCTGGCTCTCCGCCGACGGCTCGCCCAGCACCAAGAAGTCGATGCTGGCCGCCGCCTCCGACCTGGTCTACCTGACCGGCTGGATGGCGATGTACGAACGGGCGCACGGCCTGGGCCAGCAGTACTTCGGCGAGGCGCTGTCCCTCGCCCAGGACGGCCAGGACCACGTGACCTACTGCCGCACGCTGCGCGGCATGTCGCTGCAGGCCGCCAACCTGGGCTACGGTCCGCGCGCCCTGGAGTACGCGGACGCCGCCGCCGAGTGCGCGCCGGCCGCCGGCCCCCGGCTGACCGCCTTCCTGCGCGGCCAACAGGCGCACGGCGCCGCCCTGGTGCACGACCAGCGGCTCGCCTTCTCCCGGCTGAACGAGACGGAGATCGCGCTGGGCAAGGCCGACGGCCGCAACGACGCGGTCGGCGGCTACGACTGGGCGGCCTACCACTTCCACGTCTCCAGCGTGCTGTACGCGCTGGGCGACCTGCCGGGCTCGATCCGGGCGATGATCCAGTCCAACCGGGTCCGACCGGCCAACGAGCGCCAGGGCCGGCTGCACGCCAACGGCGTGCTCGCCTCCCGCCAGTGGGAGTTGGGGCACATCGAGGCCGCCGCCGGCACCTGGGGCGAGTTCCTGGACGACTACACCGCGCTCTCCACCTCCCGCGGCGACGAGCACTTCGACGTGCTGCGCCGCAGCCTGACCAGCCAGCCGGGCAACCGCCAGGTCCGGCGGCTGGGCGAGCGGGTGCGCGAGGTGGCCCGGCAGAAGGCCGCCGCCTGACGGATCGTCACCGGCGCACCGCCCGCTGACGGTGCGCCGGACTGTCGGAGCGCCCGGTTACGCTCCGGGGCATGGCCACGCACCCCACCAGCCCCGCCCGGTTCACCGACGAGCAGCGCCGCGCCCGGCTGGCCCGGCGGCACCTGTTGCTGCCCGGCGCCCGGGCGGGCCGGGTGGAGCGGGTGGCGGACGCCCTGGTCGGGCTGCACGCCACCGACGCGGCCACGGTGTACCTGTCGGCCTGCGCCCGGCTGGCCGAGCCCTCGGCCGCCGAGGTGGAGCGCGCCCTCTACGGGGACGTCAGCCTGGTGAAGCTGCTGTCGATGCGGCGCACCATCTTCGCGGTCAGCGCGGAGCTGGCACCGCAGGTGAGTGCGGCGGCGGCCAGGGCGATCGCGGTCAAGGAGCGGGCCACCCTGATGAAGCACCTGCGCGACGGTGCCGAGGGGTGGGACGAGCGGCGGCTGGCCGAGGCCGAGCGGGCGGTGCTGGCCGCACTGGCCGAGCGGGGCGAGGCGACCACCGCCGAGCTCGCCGAGGACGTGCCGGCGCTGCGCGAGACGATCCTGATGGCGCCGGGCAAGCCGTACGAGGCTCGGCAGAGCGTGGGCAGCCGGCTGCTGCGGCTGCTCGCCTCGGACGGGCACATGCGGCGCTGCAAGCCGCGCGGCTCCTGGCTCAGCAGCAGCTACCCGTGGGCGCTGGTCGCGCCCTGGCCGGACGTGCCGGTGCGCGAGGCCAAGGCGGAGGTGATCCGCCGCTGGCTGGCCGGCTACGGGCCGGGCACGGTGGAGGACGTCAAGTGGTGGACCGGCTGGACGCTGCGCGAGGTGCGCACGGCGCTGGCCGACCTGGGCGCGGTGGAGGTGTCGCTGGACGGCGGCGGCACCGGCCTGGTGCTCCCCGGGGACGTCGAGGAGTCCACCGAGGTGGAGCCCTGGGCGGCGCTGCTGCCGGGCCTGGACCCGACGGTGCTCGGCTGGCGGGGCCGCGACTGGTACCTGGATCCGGAGCTGGCGCCGGCGCTGTTCGACCGCAGCGGCAACAACGGTCCGACGGTGTGGTGGAACGGCCGGGTGGTCGGCGGCTGGGCGCAGCGGGCCGACGGCGAGCTGGTCTGGCGGCTGCTGCGGGACGTCGGCACGGCGGGCGAGGTGGCCGTGGCGGCCGAGGCGGAGCGGCTGGCGGGCTGGTTGGACGGGGTCCGGGTGACCCCGCGGTTCCGCACCCCGTTGGAGCGCGAGCTGACCGCCTGAGCGGGCCGCTGATCGGTCCGCTGATCGGGCCGCCTGAGCTGACCGCTTGAGCGCAGCTGACCGAACTCACACCCTACTGATCATTTTTCAACACAAAAACTCGATACTGCACGGTAATTGACGGAGCGTCCGCTCAATAGTTCTCTTGTTCCAACATTTTGGCTCAGTCCTCCCCTCTCCCCGGAGCCGCTGATGCACATCCGTCGACTGACCCGCTCCCTGCTCGCCAAGGCCGCCGTGCTGCTCCTCCTGGCACCGCTGGCCCCGGCCGCCCTGCTCGCCGCCGCTCCCCCGGCCGCCGCGCTCGACAACGGCCTGGCCACCACTCCCCCGCTCGGCTTCAACGACTGGAACGCCTACGGCTGCAACGTCTCCGAGGCGCTGATCAAGGCCACCGCCGACGCCATGCACAGCAACGGCATGCAGGCGGCCGGCTACCAGTACGTCAACATCGACGACTGCTGGATGACCTCGAACCGCGACGCCGCCGGCCACCTGGTGCCCGACCCGGCCAAGTTCCCCGACGGCATCTCCGGCACCGCCGCCTACGTGCACGGCCTCGGGCTGAAGCTCGGCATCTACGAGGACGCCGGCACCGCCACCTGCGCCGGCTACCCCGGCAGCCTGGGCCACGAGACCCAGGACGCCGCCTCGTTCGCCGCCTGGGGCGTCGACTACCTGAAGTACGACAACTGCTCCAACCAGGGGATCAGCGCCACCACCCGGTACACCGCGATGCGGGACGCGCTGCGCGCGACCGGGCGGCCGATCCTGTTCAGCCTCTGCAACTGGGGCCAGGAGTCGGTCTGGACCTGGGGCGCGCCGGTCGGCAACTCCTGGCGCACCACCAACGACATCAACGCGAGCTACGGCAGCATGCTCGGCATCTTCCACGCCAACGTGGGCCTGGGCGCCTTCGCCGGGCCCGGCCACTGGAACGACCCGGACATGCTGGAGGTGGGCAACGGGATGTCCGCCACCGAGGACCGCAGCGAGTTCACCCTCTGGTCGGAGATGTCGGCGCCGCTGATCGCCGGTACCAACGTCGCCGCGGCCTCCGCCGACACGCTGGCCACCCTGACCAACCGTCAGGTGCTCGCGGTGGACCAGGACCCGCTGGGCCGCCAGGGGCAACTGGTCGCCGCCGGCGGCGGGCTGGACGTGCTGGCCAAGCCGCTGGCCGGCGGGGACGTCGCGGTGGTGCTCTTCAACGAGAACTCCGCCGCCGCGACCATCTCCACCAGCACCGGCGCGATCGGCAAGGCGGCCGCCGGGACCTACACCCTGACCGACCTGTGGAGCGGGGCCAGCAGCACCACCGGCGGCCCGATCAGCGCGACGGTGCCGGGGCACGGCACGGTGATGTACCGGGTCTCGGGCGGCGGCGCGCCCGCCGTCCCGTCCGGCGTGGTCTCGGCCACCGGGGCGGGCAAGTGCCTGGACGTGCCGTGGGCCGGGACCACCCCGGGCACCCAGCTGGAGATCTGGGACTGCAACGGCGGCGGCAACCAGGTGTGGACCCGGACCCCGTCGGGCCAACTCACCGTCTACACCGGCGGTGACACCCGCTGCCTGGACGCCTACGACAACCAGACCACCCCGGGCACCAAGGTGGAGATCTGGAGCTGCAACGGCGGCGCCAACCAGCAGTGGCGGTTCAACCCCGACGGCACGGTCACCGGGGTGCAGTCCGGACTCTGCCTGGACGTGACCGGGGGCAGCGTCACGGACGGCGCGCTCGCCCAGCTGTGGACCTGTGCCGGCGGCTCCAACCAACAGTGGCGGCTGAGCTGAGCCGTGCTCGGCTGACGCCGACGGGGCCGGTCGACTGACTGCGCGTCAGCCGACCGGCCCCGTCGTGCTGCCGAGGTGGAGAAAGGATTCGAACCTCTGTGCGCGGCGTTGCGAGCCGCTGCCTCGCCACTCGGCCACTCCACCCGGTGTCATCCGGTGTCACTCGGACGACACGATCATGGCGGACCCGGGACGGCGCGGACGAGTCGGCGCGCGCCCGTTCACTCCGTTGGCGGCCGCCCCGCGCGGACACCGCCCGTCCGGCCCAACAGCGCGCCGGCCCGGGCCAGCAGCGCCCGGCCGGCCGGACTGTGCGGGCCGTCGGCCCGCCAGGCGAGCACCAGGCGGCCGCGCAGTGCCGGCGGGTCGATCGCGATGGTGTGCAACTCGTCCGGGCGGGCGGCGGCGTAGCCGCCGGGCAGGATCGCCGCACCCAGGCCGCGGGCGGCGAGCGCGGCGAGCGTGCCCGGGTCGCTGGCCTCGAAGGCGATCCGCGGCGTCATCCCGACCTCGGCGCAGGCGTCCGCGAGCAGGGCCCGCAGGCCGGTGCCCTCGGGCAGGCTGATCAGCGGCTGGTCGCGCAACTCGGCGAGCGGCAGCACGTCGTGGGCGGCCAGCTCGTGGTCGTGGCTGACCGCGGCGACCACCGGCTGGTCCTCGATCACCCGCACCGCCAGGCCGTCCGGCGTGCGCGGGCCGATGCTGACGACGGCCAGGTCGAGCCGGCCGCCGCGCAGGCCCTCGATCAGCTCGGCCGAGTCGGCCACCCCGAGGGTGATCTCGACCGCCGGGTGGTCCCGGTGGAAGTCGGCCAGCAGGTCGGGGAGTTCGACGTCGTGCGAGGTGACCGCGCCGATCGCCACCCGGCCGCGCAGCAGGCCGGTCAGCTCGTCGACCGCCTGCCGGGCGCCGGCCACGGCCGCCAGCGCCGCCCGGGCGTACGGCAGCACCGCCGCGCCCACCTCGGTGAGCCGCACCGAGCGGCCCGAGCGGTCCAGCAGCTCCTGGCCCAACTCGCGCTCCAGCCGCCGGATCTGGGCGCTCACCCCCGGCTGCGCCACGTGCACCCGGGCGGCCGCCCTGGTGAAGTTGCGCTCCTCGGCCACGGCCACGAAGTACTGAAGCTGGCGCAGTTCCATGATCGGGGAGTATAGGGACGGGGTCCGACAGTGCCGGCCGCTTCGGTAGGGTCGGCAGCACGTGAGAGTGATCGAGGGGGATCGAATGACGGACAGTCAGATCGACGACAGCGCGCGCCGTTGGTTCATCACCGGCGCCAACAGCGGCTTCGGCGCGGCCTTCGCCCGGGCCGCGCTGGCCGCGGGCGACCTGGTGGTCGCGGGAGTGCGGCGGCCGGAGACGGTGGCCGGGCTGGTGGGGGAGTTCCCGGGCCGGATCAGCGCGGTGCGCCTGGACGTGACCGACCCGGAGCAGTGCGAGCAGGCCGTCAAGGACGCGCTCGCCGCCTTCGGGCGGATCGACGTGCTGGTCAACAACGCGGGCTTCGGGCTGGTCGGCGCCGTCGAGGAGACCGGCGAGGAGGAGCTGCGCCGGCTGATGGAGGTGATGTTCTTCGGCCCGCTGCGGCTCACCCGGCTGGTGCTGCCGCACCTGCGGGCGCAGCGCAGCGGCACCGTCGTGCAGGTCAGCAGCATGGGCGGGGCGCTCTCCTTCCCGGGCGTCGGCGGCTACAGCGCCGCCAAGGGCGCGCTGGAGCTGGCCTCCGAGGCGCTGGCCGGCGAGGTCGCGCCGCTCGGGATCAAGGTGCTGATCGTCGAACCCGGCGCCTTCCGCACCGAGTTCGCCGGTCCCGCGCTGCAGGGCTCCACGGTGATCGAGGACTACGAGTCGACCGTCGGCCCGGTCCGCAGCGGCCTCTCCGGCAGCCACGGCC
This sequence comes from Kitasatospora viridis, assembly GCF_007829815.1. Classification (NCBI taxonomy): domain Bacteria; kingdom Bacillati; phylum Actinomycetota; class Actinomycetes; order Kitasatosporales; family Streptomycetaceae; genus Kitasatospora; species Kitasatospora viridis. The sequence continues at coordinate 591,424 of NZ_VIWT01000001.1, forward strand.
TGCAGCCCGGCGACCCGGCCAAGGCCGCCGACGCGCTGCTCGCCGCGCTCGCCCTGCCCGAGCCGCCGCTGCGCCTCGCACTGGGCGCGGACGCGGTCGCGGCGATCCGCGGCAAGCTCGCCGCCGTCGCCGCCGACCTGGACGCCACCGCGGAGCTGAGCCTGAGCACCGCGCACCAGGACTGACGGCGGGTCAGGGCGGCCGGGCCCTGGCAGAATCCGCCGGGGATCGTCGACGCATCGTCGGCCGCCCGACCGAAGGGATCGAGATGGACCAGCAGGAGCTCACGGAGCGGTTCGCCACCCTCACCACCGCGCACCTCGCCGACGCGTGCATCCGGGCCGCGGCGCCCGTGCGGTGCGCGCCGGCGGCGGTGCGGCCGTTCCTCGCGGGCGGCAAGGTGGCCGGCCGGGTGGCGCCCGCGCGGCACGTCGGCAGCGTGGACCTGTTCCTGGAGGTGCTGGAACGCCACGCGGAGCCGGGCGACGTGCTGGTGGTGGACAACGGCGGCCGGCTCGACGAGGCGTGCGTCGGCGACTTGGTGGCGCTGGAGGTGGCCCGCGCCGGGCTGGGCGGCGTGGTGATCTGGGGCCTGCACCGGGACTCCGCCGACCTGCGCGCCATCGGGCTGCCGGTGTTCAGCCTGGGCGCCCTGCCGACCGGCCCGCAGCGCCTGGACCCGCGGCACGCCGAGGCGGTGGCCTCCGCCGTGGTCGGCGACTGGCGGGTGGACCGGTCGGACCTGGTCTTCGGCGACGAGGACGGCGTGCTCTTCCTCCCCGCCGACCGGGCCGAGGAGTTGCTCGCCCTGGCCGAGTCGATCCGCGACACCGAGCGCCGGCAGGCCGAGCGGATCCACGGCGGCACCTCGCTGCGGGCCCAGCTCGGCTTCGCCGCCTACCTCGCCGAGCGCGACCGGAACCCGGCGCACACCTTCCGCGACCACCTGCGCGGCATCGGCGGCGCGATCGAGGAGTAGCCCTCCAGCGCAGGCCCGTTCAGCCCTGGTCGGCCCCCGGCGCGAGCGGCAGCCCGAAGGCCTCGGCCACCGCCAGCGGGTTGGCGTAGCTGCGCAGCCGGGTGATCAGGCCGCCCCGCACCCGGGCGATCAGCAGCAGGTCCAGGGCGAACTCCCGGCCGGTCGCCGGCACCCGCCCGTGCAGCCGGTGCTCGGCGACCACCGACTCGCCGTCCGCGGCCTCGTACACCCGCACGTCCGTCACCGCCTCGAACCGCTGCACCGTCGCACCCTGGCGCAGGTGCTCGCGGAAGGCGGCCCGCCCGGGCGGCTGCTCGGGGGCGCCGGGCAGCCGGTAGGGCTGCTCGAAGACGGCGTCCTCGGCGAAGAGTTCGGCCATCTCCTCGGACGGGCCGGCGGCGGTGCGGCGCAGCAGTTCCTCGATCACCTCGCGCGGCGTGGTGGTGGCGGTGCCGGTGGCGGTGCTGGTGGCGCTGGAGTTGCTTTCGGGCATGGCGGACCTCCGGAGTGACGACGACTCAGACGGACTGATCACTCCGGATACTAATCGGACCACGCGCTCCGTTTCTACTGCTCCTACTGCCGGACCCCCACCGCGTCCGCGAACTCCCGGGCCGGCCGGCTGAGCGCGTCCCACTGCCGGGCCGCCCAGCCGACGGCCAGCGGCGGCAGCTCCGGGATCGGGATCAGCCGCAGCGACGGGTGCTCGGCGGCCCGCCAGCCGGGCAGCGCGGGCACCACGGCGGTGCCCAGGTCCAGTTCGGCCAGCATCACGGCGGTGTCCCAGTCGGCCACGCTGGTGGTCGCGCCGGGCTCGCCGGGTCCGCCGGGGGCCGCGGCCAGTTGGCCGTCCAGGTGGGCGCGGCCGGCCGAGTTCTCCGGCAGCCGGATCGGCTGCAGCCCGTGCAGCTCGGCGGCCGCCACCCGCTCGCGGCCGGCCAGCGGGTGCGAGGCGTGCACCGCGAGCACCCAGGGCAGCGAGAGCACCGGGCGCTGCTCCAGCCCCCGCACCGGTGCGCCGATGGTGATCCAGGCCAGGTCGGCCTCGCCGGCCAGCAGCGCGTCGAAGCAGCTGCGGGTGGAGGTCTCGGTGCGGAACTCCAGGTGCACCTCCGGGTGTCGGCGCCGGAACTCCACCACGCCCGCCGACATGAAGTGCCGCACCGTGGTGGCGCCGGTGGTGATCCGCACCGTGCCGCTCTCGCCGTCGCGCAGGTCGCGCAGCCGCCGCAGCGCCAGGTCGAGCTGGGCGATGCTGCCGCCGGCCGCCCGGTGCAGGATCCGCCCCGCCTCGGTCGGCGCCACGCCGCGCGGCTGACGCTCCAACAGGGTCAGGCCGAGCTCCGTCTCCAGCCGCCGCACATGCTGGCTGATCGCCGACTGGGTGCGGCCGTGCTCCCGGGCCACCGCGCTCAGGTTGCCCGCCTCGCAGGCGGCGACGAAGACTCGCAGGTCATCGAGGGTCATGGGGCCACGGTAGCGGCTCGAACCCAAGGAATCCCTTGGAGAAATGGAAGAAAACCAGATGATTGACTTGGATGTGCGCGGTGCTGAACCATCGTCAGTGGCCCGGGGCGGTACCTGTCCGGGGGAAACGGCGGCGGCGATCCGGACCCGGACGACGACCGCGAGGGACAGGTGCCGGCCCCGGGGATCGCCTTCCGGAAGGGGACCCGAACCGTGGCAGCACTCCCACTGGCCGATGCCCTGCTGCGCTCGCTGGGCGCCGCCGAACTGGACCACCCCGGCGGCACCCTGCTGGCCCACCTGCACCGGGTCCGCGAGCTGCTCGCCGACTGGGGCGCCCGGCCCGACCTCCAGCTGGCCGGCCTCTGCCACGCCTGCTACGGCACCGACGGCTTCGCCACCGCGCTGCTCCCGCCGGACCGGCGGGCCGAGCTGGCGGCGGCGATCGGACCGGCCGCCGAGGCGATCGTGCACGCCTACGCGAGCTGCGAGCGCGCCCCCACCTACCGCTCGCTGACCGCCGTTCCGCCGCTCTTCCACGACCGCTTCGCCGGGCGGACCTACGGCCCGACCCCGGAGCAGCAGCGGGACTTCGCCGAGCTGACCGCCGCCAACGAGCTGGACCTGGTCCGCCAGGACCCGGAGTTCCGCGCCCGCTACGGCCCCGCGCTGCTGGGCCTGTTCACCCGGTTCGAGCCGCTGCTCAGCGCCCCGGCCCGGCGGACGGTCGCCGAGCTGCTGGGCTGACCACCGCTCAGGCGGTGCCGGCCGGCACGCCGGTGACGTCGTGCAGGTGGTGCAGCGGGTCGTGGATGAAGTACTGCGCGAAGGTGCGCACCGTGAACCGGGCGCCGTCCGAGCGGTCGCCGGTGCGCGCCCACTGCTCGCCCGCGACCTGCTCGAAGTCGGCGGCGATCCGCTCGGCCGCCTCGGCCAGCTCCACCGCGACCACGGCCGGGTCCTGCTCCCCGTAGCGCTCGGCGAGCGCGGTCTCGTCCTGGTCCCAGTTGGGGAAGAGCGGGCCGTCCTGGGTGAGCATCAGGTCCAGCCGGAAGGCGAAGAGCCGGAAGACGTCCCGCACGTGGCAGGCGTACTCCAGGGCCGACCAGGTGGCCGGGTCGGGGCGGCGGCGCAGCTCGGCGGCCGGCTCGGCGGCCAGCACCGCGGTCCAGCCGGCGGCGTTCGCCCGGACCAGGGCCGGGACGGCGGTGGGGGCCACGGCCGGGGTGTCCAGCCCGCAGTCGGGGCAGGCCCGCTCCAACACCCAGGTCCAGTCCTTGGTGTCGGGGACGATGGCATCTTCGAAGGAGTCGTTCGCGCTGGTCATGGGCCTAGCGTGCCGGGTTCGGCACGGTCCGCGCCAGTGGCGGGAATGCCACCCGCCGTCGAGATCCCGCCAGCGCGGCGCTCTGCCGGAGCGGCTGCGCGGCGCCGCCGGCGGGAGCCCACACTCCCGACGGCGGCACCCGCAGATCTCGTCCGACCGCCAGCACGGTCGAACGGTGACGGGGCGACGGACGATGACCGACCGGGTGCCGGTCAGCGAGCTTCGTCCACCATCTCGGTTGATCAGCTGATCTACTGAATTCATATCAGCTGACACAACGTCTTGGAAGGTCCGTCCGCCACCCGTTCGGGCCGGGTCGGCGCGGACCGGTCCGGGTCAGCGGGGATCGGTCCGGGTCAGCGCGGATTGGGCCGGTCCAGGTTCCAGTGCCGGACCACCTGGCAGACCCAGGACTCGTCGTCCTTGCTGGCGGGGATCAGCGAGAACCGGCTGATCGTGCGCTGGCCGCCCTCGCCGTCGCCGTAGAGCAGGTCGATGTTGACCCGCTCCCGGTTCTTCACCGCCACGGCCACCTCCTCGAAGTACGGGTCCGCCGCGTCCCGCACCGCCGCGTGCCAGAAGCTGGTGTCCCCCGGGGCCACGTAGAGGTCACGGGTCTGCGGGCGGAAGTCGGCCGGGTCCGGACTCTCCTGGGAGTAGGTGAGCGGGTGCTCGACCGGCCGCCAGCCGTGGATCACGCCGAGTCCGGGGCCCACGTTGCGGATCGAGGCGGCCAGGTAGAGGCCGCCGTCGACGATCCGCAGGTAGCCCGCGCTGCCCGGCAGGTGGGCCCAGTGCCCGTCCATCCAGATCAGCTTCTGGGTGGGCGCCTCCAGCCGGGAGGAGATCAGCAGCGGGCGCAGCGAGGCGAGCACCGCCCGCTCGGCGGAGAGCGCGGCGCGGTCGGCCGAGCGGATCGAGCCGAAGGCGGCCCCGGCGAGCACCAGGGTGCCGCCGGCGGTGGCCAGCGCGGAGATGGTGGCCCAGTCAGCCATCGGTCCGCCCCTCGCTGTCATGGTCTGAAGATCGGTTCACCTGCACGGCGGGCAGCCTAGGACAGCGGCCGCCGCGCCGTGCGGGGGTTCCGCTCCTCGGACCCGTGGCCCGGTGAGCGGCGCCGGTGGGCCTCAGAACATCGCGCCGTTGGCGCGCACCGTCTGCCCGGAGACCCAGCCGGCCTCCTCGCCGACCAGCCAGCCGACCACCGGCGCGATGTCGCCCGGCTGCCCGATCCGGCCGCGCGGGCTGTGCAGGGCGGCGGCGGCCATCGACTCGGGCGTCTCGGCGGCGCGGTAGAACGAGGTGTCCACCGGGCCGGGCGCGACCGCGTTGACCGTGATGCCGCGCGGGCCGAGCTCCTTGGCCGCCGCCAGCACCAGCCGCTCCACCGCCGCCTTGCTGCCCGAGTAGAGGCCGTACGGTCCGGTCATCACCGAGGTCAGGGTGGTGGACAGGACCACGTAGCGGCCGTTGTCGCTCAGCGTGCGGGCGGCCGCGCGCAGGCTGTAGAAGGCGCTGCGGGTGTTCAGGTCGATCACCCGGTCGAACTCCTCGTCGGTCACCTCGGCCAGCGGCTTCTTCAGCACCATGCCGGGGGTGTGCACCACGATGTCGACCCGCCCGTGGCGCTCCACGACGCCCTCGAAGAGCGCGGTGACGTCGGCCGAGACCGCCGCGTCGGAGTGCACCGCCTCCGCCGCCACACCGTGCTTGAGCAGCGCCTCGACGGTCTGCTCGGCCGCCGCCCGGTCGTTCGCGTAGCTGATCACCACGGTCGCGCCGCGCGCCGCCAGCACCTCGGCGCAGGCCGCGCCCTGGTTCCGGCTGCCGCCGACCACGATGGCGACCTTGCCGCCGAGGTCCCGCTCCCCCGCCTGAGTCATGACAATTCCCCTCGAAGTCACATGATCCCTAGTCGTTCTGACGGATGATCATAGGACTCGATGCTGGCACCCGGCGCCCGGGTCCGGTTCGGCGGGAACCCCGAGGTCAGCGCCGCCGAACCGGCTGGCAGGATGACGATCGGACCGGTCCCGCCCGGGATCGGCCGCCCGCCGCGACGGAAGGGGGACCGATCGCGCATGCCCAGCCACACCGACCTGCGGATCGCCGCCGAGAGCGAGTTCGACCGCGCCGAGTTCCTGGCGCTCTACGCCTCGGTCGAGTGGACCGGCTACACCGAAGACCCCGAGCGGATGCTGCGCGGACTGGTCAACTCGCACCTGGTGCTCACCGCCCGGGACGGCGCCGGCACCCTGCTCGGCATGGCCCGCACCATCTCCGACGACGCGGCGGTCTGCTACGTGCAGGACCTGCTGGTGCACCCCGGCCACCACCGCGCGGGCATCGGGCGGGCGCTGGTGGAGGAGCTCAAGGAGCGCTACCGGCACTGCCGCTTCGTGCTGCTCTCCACCGAGGCCGAGAGCGCCCCCGGCGGAGCCCGCAACCACGCCTTCTACCGTTCGCTGGGCTTCCTCAGCCTGGCCGAGAAGCAGATGGCGGGCTTCGGCCTGCCGCGGAACCGGGGCTGAGCCGGTGGGCGCCCGACCGGGCGCGCGGACGCCGCGCAGGCCCGGCGGTGGGGTGGTACCGCCGCGGGGACGGGGCGGGGCCGGGATAGGGCGCTACTCGGTCTGGCACCCGCCGCTGGAGCTGGAGCGGGCCGAGGTGCGGCGGGCCGAGAGCCGGGTCTGAGCCGGCTCCGGCTGATCGAGCCGGGGCAGCCGCCGTGCCACGCCGGGCTGCGGGCAGCGTCCTGTTCGACGTCCACACGCCGCCCACCCGGGACTGACGGCTCGTCATCCTCCCGGCTGCATCCGCTGGGCCGACGTCAGGTCGCCGCCGTCTCCGTAGCGTTGCCGACATGATCACACCGCGCCGGGCGGCCGTCGCCGCCGCCCTCGTCCTCGCCCTCGTCTCGCCGCTCTCCGCAGCCTCGACCGCCTTCGCGGCCGGGCCCGGCCCGGCGGGCATCCCTGTCGCGGGCACCACCGCGTCGGTCGCCGTCGCGCTCCCCCGGCCCACCGGCCCGCACGCCGTGGGCCGCAGCGTGCTGGACCTGGTGGACCAGCAGCGCACCGATCCGTGGGTGCCCTCGGCCGGGCCGCGGCAGCTGATGGTCTCGGTCTTCTACCCCGCCCGGCCGGGCACGGGCAGCGGGCCCGCGCCGTACATGACCCAGCCGGAGGCCCACGCGCTGCTGGCCGGGGCGGCGCCGGCCGGCACGCCGATCCCGCCCGGGCCGGTGCCGCTGCCCGCCGGCTGGGCCGCCGAGGACGCGAAGCCCGCGCCCGGCAAGTACCCGCTGGTGCTGCTCTCGCCCGGGTTCAACCTCTCCCGCGCCACCCTCACGGGGCTGGCCGAGGACCTCGCCTCGCGCGGGTACGTGGTGGCCCTGGTGGACCACACCTACGAGAGCTTCGGCGTCACCTTCCCGGACGGCCGGACCCTGCCCGCCGAGATCCTCGACAACCCGCCGCCGCACGGGTGGGCCGACGTCGAGTTGAGCCGGGCGAAGGACATGTCCTTCGTGATCGACCAGCTGACCGGCCCGCACCCCGCCTGGCCGTACGCGGCCCGGCTGATCGACCGTCACCGGATCGGCATGGCCGGCCACTCGCTCGGCGGCTCCTCGGCCGCCACCACCATGGCCGCCGATCCCCGGGTGCTGGCCGGGGTGAACCTGGACGGCAGCTTCCAGCAGGAGGCGCCCGCCGCCGGTGTGGGCGACCGGCCGTTCCTGATGCTCGGCACCCAGGCCGCCGAGTCGCCCGGCATGGACGTGTCCTGGACCAAGGCCTGGGCACAACTGGACGGCTGGAAGCGCTGGTTGACGGTCAGCGGGTTCACCCACCCGAGCTTCACCGACGAGCCGCTGCTCGCGGCCGCGCTCGGCGTCCCGATGCGCGGCGACACCACGCCGCCGCAGCGCGAGGCGCAGATCACCCGGGCCTACGTCGCGGCCTTCTTCGACCTGCAACTGAAGGGGATCCCGCAGCCGCTGCTGGACGGGCCGTCGGCGGCGTACCCGGAGGTGGCGTTCCAGCACTGAGCCTGCGGGTGGGTGGGCAGTGCGGGCAGGCGGCCGGGATCTCCGGCTCAGCCGGAGATCCCGGCGAGCACCGCGGCCAGCAAGCCCGGGAACCGGGCGTCGAGTTCGGCCCGGCGCAGCGACATGATCCGGTTCTTGCCGTCCTGCCGGGTGCTGGTCAGGCCGGCCTCGCGCAGGATCCGCCAGTGGTTGGAGAGGGTCGAGCGCGGCACCACCAGCCCCTCCGGGGAGCAGGCGCTCTCCGCGCCGTCCGCCATCCCGCGCACCAGCGCGAGCCGTACCGGGTCGCCGAGCGCGTGCAGGACGGTCGCCAGTTCCAGTTCCTCCGCCATGGCAGTAGTATGCCGATCGTTTCGACATTTCGGGAAAGTCGAAACGATCATGCCTCGTCGACCCCGGAGGTTGCCCCGCCATGCCCGCCCTCGCCACCCTCGCCCGCATCTACGTGGACGACCTGGACACCGCCCTGCCCACCTTCACCGCCCTGGCCGGCGAGCCGGTGCGCCAGCGATTCGCCTACCGTGACCTGGAGTTGGCGACGGTGGGCAACTTCCTGCTGATCGCCGGCACGCCCGAGGCACTGGCCCCCTACCGGCAGACCCAGGCCACCGTACTGGTGGCCGACCTGGCGGAGGTGCTCGACACCGGCGCCGTGCTCGACGGCCCGAACGACGTGCCGACCGGTCGCAACCTGACCCTGCGCCACGCCGGCGGCGCCGTCATCGAGTACGTGCAGTTCAGCCGGCCGTCGGC